>JBHPMC010000009.1:0-50412 GCA_042562495.1 Candidatus Margulisiibacteriota bacterium | reverse complement strand
GGTTGTCCGATCGTTCATGAGCCGGATGGCCTGGCGATGAGCTCAAGGAACACGTATCTATCGAAAAAAGAAAGAGCAGCGGCGTTAATATTATCTGAGGCACTTAATAAAGCGAAAGAAATTGTAAGAAATACCAAAATACCCAAGTACCCAAGTACCCAAGACGTTATAAACGAAATAAAGGCTTTGATAGAAAAGGAACCGTTGGCGAAAGTTGATTATATAGAAATTGTTGATACTGAGGGCTTAGAGCCGGTAAAAGAAGTTAAAAAAGGAGATCTTATAGCTCTGGCTGTGTTTGTGGGGAAGGCAAGATTGATCGATAATTGGGTCGTGGGTGAAAAATGAAGAGTATAGAAAATAGAAAAGCATGGCATGATTATCATATTCTGGAAAAGTTCCAGGCAGGCATCGCTTTGCAGGGGTGTGAAGTTAAATCATTGCGTGACGGCCAAGGCAATTTGCGGGATAGCTTTGCTTTTGTAAAGAACGAAGAAGTATGGCTTTATAATATGCACATCAGCCCTTATCAGCAGGGCAGCCACAATAATCCGGATGATCCGAAGAGGCCCAGAAAGTTGTTATTAAAAAAGCTAGAGATCAAGAAATTGATCGGTCGTGTTCAGGAAAAAGGCCTGACGTTGATCCCATTAAAAGTTTACTTAAGAGGACATGTGTTCAAAGTTGAATTGGGCCTTTGTAAACAGAAGAAACTATATGATAAACGCAAGGAGCTTAAGAAGAAGCAGGTGGATAGGGAGATCAACAGGTCGTTCTTTTTCAGGGGATAATTTACAAATTAATTTTTTCCAACCGAATGTATTGCACGTCCCTGTGTATAGGGTACCTTAACGCATCTGCAAGAAAATGGCATTTCAAAAATCACCTTACGATATTTACAAGGAATTTGAATACAAAAAGGAGAAAGAATTTTATGGAAAAGAAAATAATGGCAGGATTAGAGCTCAGCGGAAAAGAATATGCTGAGGCAAAAATAAAAAATTTAGGAGGGAATCCGGTCGGAGTTCATAATTATGTTGATAAGGAGTATTTCCCGGGAGTAAAAAATATAATTCAATTCGAAGGTCCAAATACAAAAAATGAATTAGCTTTTAAATATTTTGATCCAAATCGAAAATTATCTGATGGTAAGACCATGGGAGAATTATTAAGATTTTCCATAGCTTTTTGGCATCATTTACGCGGAGATAGTAAGGATATGTTCGGCCCTGGTAGCAGAGTTGTCCCCTGGGGGCAGGAAGCCAATGCTTATGCTGCGGCTAGGTCCAGAATGCATGCCATGCTGGAATTTGCACATAAAACAGGTGTCGGTTACTACTGTTTCCATGATTTTGATCTTATAGATGAAGGCGTGACCTATCTGGAATCTACAAAGCGTCTTCAATATGCTGTGGAATATCTTAAGGCATTGCAAAAAGAATATGGTGTTAATTGTCTGTGGGGTACACAAAACTGTTTCTCAAATCCTCGGTATCGCAGAGGTGCGGCGACCAGCCCGAATTTTGATGTTGTGGCCTATGCCGGAGCACAAATTAAGAATGCGATAGATGCAACGATCGCGCTTGGCGGCAAGGGACATGTGTTTTGGGGCGGCAGAGAAGGCTATGCTTATTTTAATAACACTAATATGGAATTAGAATTAAATAATCTGGCGATCATGTTAACAATGGCTGTAGATTATGCCAGGAAGCAAGGGTTCAAGGGGAGCTTTTTTATTGAACCTAAACCAAAAGAGCCGATGACGCATCAGTATGATTTTGATGCATCTACTGCTATTGGATTTTTGAACCGTCATGGATTGCAGGGTGATTTTAAGATGAATATCGAAGCCAACCATGCAACTTTAGCAGGGCATACTTTTGCACATGAATTAGAGATTTCCAGGATAAATAATATGCTGGGAAGCATAGATCTTAATACTGGTGATCCTTTGCTTGGCTGGGATACAGATCATTTTAATTTGAATTCACGCAGCTTGATCAATCCTATGCTGGTATTACTTAAGAACGGCGGATTAGCAGGCGGGCTCAATTTTGATGCAAAATTACGCCGTGAATCAACGGGAGATCTCGATCTGTTTTATGCTTTTATTGGAGGAATAGATGCTGCTGCCAAGGCTTTATTGATCGCAGATCAGTTAAGGACTGATGATGTCTTTAAAAAACTGACCATGGGCGGCTATAGCTCTATGAATGAAAAAGTAGCACAGGTGTATAGATCAGGTGAATTATCTTTGGAGGACTTAGCTGTAATGGCAGAATCATCTAGTGAGCCGAAAGTAGAAAGCGGTCAGGAAGAGCGCACTGAGAAGTATATTGATGGAGTAGTAGCGAACTTCAGAGGTTAGAGGCTAAAAACAATTAGACCTAAGAAAGGCCCCGTGCAATAGCGCGGGGCTTTTTGTTCACGACGTTAACAAATTCCTTGCAATTTTCACTAAATACCTTACGATATATATCCGCTGAAGGTTCTTTGTAATAGCATTCCGGGGGTGATTTGGCTTCGACGAGGAATGTATTTTTATAAGTTGCGGGTCAAGGTGCCGGAGGCCTTGTAAAAACCGGCAAAAACACAATCGCAAACGTAATTCCGTTTCAACGGGAACTTGCACTAGCTGCCTAATAAACGCGGCTACGCCACTTAAGTTATTGTCAGCGTAGCTTTTGTTGGTGTCGTTTAGTTGACTGCTCTTCCTATCGTGTTCCTGGGTAGGAAGTTAAGACTTACAGAGACTCAATCAGGTTGTTTCCTGTCTCCTGGACAAATCTGGTGACATCATAAGGAGGCTACACTCGTAGCGACTTATATTAGTACTTCTTCGGACGCGGGTTCGATTCCCGCCACCTCCACCAAAGCTGAGCGAAGCGAGGCTTTGGGCAGATCGAGTGAAACGAGAGCTGCTTTTGCGCTTCTTTGGCGCAAGCCAAGCGCAAAAATGGAGGTTAGTGCCTAGTGAAGTTTCGCAGCGGCGAAACGAACGCAGGCCGCCACCTCCACCATGAAGTATTTGCTGCGCTTACGCTAGCAAAACTTCATGGCAGGCCATTCTTCAGCAAATTACTTCATGGTCCACTAATAACCGTATTCACTTCGCGAAACTTCGTGGCAGGCCAATCCGTTATATTACCTTTATCATTATTAAAAACATCTAAGCGAATTACTTCGTGGTCCACTATAAAGTATTCTCGTGCTAAAGCACTCGAAACTTCTTGGCTGGCCAAGAGCAGAGAATTACTTCTTGGTCCACCATTGGCAGGCCAATCAGTTTCCTAGGTTCTTTTTGCTTTTATTGAGTAGCTGGTAAGTTGTTCTGGTCATATTCTTTTTGTTTTTTATAGTGGAAATCTATCCATTCTTCGTAATCCAATATTGTTTTATTTTCTTCAAAATTTATATCGGCTGAAACAACATAAATATCATTAATTCCAGCTTCACGCAATCTGTTGTAACTTGATCTGCTTAAAATAGCAAAGTTTACAACCAATAGATTTTCTGGGGATATTTTTTGCTCAACAAGTATTTTTTTCATATTGATTACATTTTCACCTGTTCGTGTCGCTTCTTTATCTAAAAAAATTGGATTTTTAATTCCTTTGTTCTTTATTATTTCTAAAAAGCTTTCGGCTTCTGTTATTTTTTCATCTTTGCCTTTGCCAGAAATTATTATAGGAACATCTTCCCAATCCGAATTTTGTTCAATTAATTCCACGACTTTTTGTGGCGTTTCTGTTCGTGGACTGCCAAATACAAGAATTGCATTCGGTTTGTTAGGCATTTTTTTAAAAGCTGGATTTACTTTTGATAAATAAGCAAGTTTTTCCTCTAATTCAAGCACATTGTTTTCATGGTTATTAATTGGTTTTCTTGTGGCTAATATTTTCTTATGCATAATTTAGTCTCCTTATTAATATATCGTAAGCTTTCAGCGGGGATTTCATTTATTCCCCCCTGCCCATCGTAGCCCAAAGCCAAGCTATCTTTCCAGCTGGCCCATAGGGCAAGGGCCGTGAGATTGCAAGAAACCCAGCTTTCGCTAAAGCTTCAGCTGGCAAGTTATGGAATATATGAAATTAGCGAATAATGATCTTTTTCAGCGTCAAACTCTTTAAACCTTCATCCTTATTATAAGTCACCCAGGATTCCCCGCCATCATTGCTGACGGCCAAGCCTTTATTGGTAGCTGCGAAGACCATCAATCCATTTACGGATATATCGTTGATCGTAGACGCATTTATGCCATCTGAAACATCATAGACACGCCAACCTTTTCCTTGGTTATTGCTGCGCGCGAGGCCTTCATTGGTGCCCAGCCACCAATTGCCTTCATTGTCGATATAAAAAGTATTGATCCTTTTGCTCAAGAAATCCTCAAAACCGTCGGTCATTAGTTTTTTAAAGGAAATTGCTTTCTTTTCGGAAATGAATAGGCCTTTTTCAGTGGAAATATATAAATTATCTTTATCGACGAATATCTTGTTGGCTATATTTACATTATTCGTGATCACAAAAGATTTCCAAGTCTTGGCATTGTCTGTAGAAACACAAAGACCTTTTGTAGTAGCAAGGTAAATAATATTATTATCAATGAGTACATCATTTATTTTATTGGAATTAAGACCATCATTTATAGAGATGTTCTGCCAGGTTTTGGCATTATCTGTTGAAACAGATAGCCCGCCATTGGTCCCTGCATAAAGAACTTTGTTGTATATAGCCAGATCATTTATCTCGTTGCCGCCCAGGCCGTTTTGAACTGTATAAGATACCCAGGTCTTGGCATTATCGGTAGTGATCGATAAGCCGCGGTAGGTACCGGCCCAGAATGTTTTATCATCAACTATAAATAATGAAAGCAGATGATCATCTGCTAATTCGGTCTTCTTGGTCTTTTGATAATGCACCCAGGATGCTCCGCTATCAGTACTAAAAGCCAATCCCCGGCCGGTAGCCGCATAGACCTTTAATTTTGTAAAATCGCCCTGGGCAGGCTTGGTATCTTTGGAGGTAAGCCCACAGCCGGTCAATAATAATAAGGCCAAAAGTATCGCTAGTTTTTTCATTTTTTCCCTTTCTCTTCTTTGACGCGATCAACATATTTCTTGCGGGCCCAATCTACCCTGATCTTATCTCCCTCGACGATGAATTGCGGGACCAGGATCTTCATGCCATTCTCAAGTGTAACTTCTTTATAAGTTGTTGTCCCTTGTTCTTTGATCGGCGGAGGGGCAGTGGTGACCTCTAATTCCAGGGATTCGGGCAGGGCCACATTGACCGGATTTCCTTCATAGAATTCGATCTTGATCATGGTCTCGGGTTTTAGAAAATCCTTGGCGGGGCCGATTATCTTGGCATTGATCGATATTTGTTCAAAAGATTTTGGTTCCATGAAAAAGTACATATCTTCATCGTTATAAAGATATTGATAATCAGCGTGATCTAAGTGTATATCCTCGATCTTTTCACTACCGTCGAAACGGTGATCCAGGTTCGTATCTTTCACGATGTCGTGAAGCTTGGTCTGGACCATCTTGGCGCTCTTGCCGGTCCCGCGGAATTCCATATCCAATACTTTATAAAGATTCCCGTTCCATTTAATTACGAGGCCCGGTTTAAGATGATTTGCTGTTGTGGTCATTTGATGAAGATTTTATCATATAAAAAACGCTATTCCCAAAGCTTAATGTAGGCTCTTGTCGGAACATGAGAACAAAGTTATAATCTCCCTTCAAAATTAATTTTTTAAGAAAGAGGTGCAGGTTATGTCAGTAAAAATAGCTATCAACGGGTTTGGAAGGATCGGCCGCAATGTGTTCAAAATTGCGTTGGAAAGGAAGGGTTTGGAGGTCGTAGCAATTAACGATCTTACAGATCCTAAGACTTTAGCTCACTTGCTAAAGTATGATTCTGTTCACGGGAAATTCAAAGGAGAGGTCAAGGCCGGAAGTGATTCCATCACAGTTAACGGCAAGACCATCAAGATCTATAAAGAAAAGGACCCTGCAAAGCTTCCTTGGGGAAGCTTAAAGGTCGATGTTGTTATTGAATCTACCGGTGTTTTCCGTAAAAAAGAGCAATGTGAACTGCACTTAAAGGCCGGAGCAAAGAAAGTTATTCTGACCGTTCCTCCAAAAGACGAGATCGACAACATGGTCGTTCTTGGAGTTAACGATGATGTGTTAAAAGACAGCGATAAGATCGTTTCTAACGCTTCTTGTACGACCAACTGCTTGGCACCTGTTGCTAAAGTATTGGATGATGCTTTTGGTTTAAAGAGAGGCTTGATGACAACGGTTCATGCATATACTAGTGATCAAAGATTACAGGATCTTCCTCATTCTGATCTGCGTCGTGCAAGAGCTGCTTGTGAGTCAATAATCCCGACCACGACCGGTGCTGCTAAAGCTGTAGGAAAGATCATTCCTAAGCTGAAAGGCAAATTGGATGGCATGGCAATGAGAGTTCCTACTAAAGATGGTTCAGTAGTAGATCTAGTTGCTGAATTAGAAAAGCCTGCTACTAAAGAAGAGATCAATGCTGCTATTAAAAAAGCTGCTGATGGCCCGATGAAAGGTATTTTAGAATATACTGAAGACCCGATCGTATCAATTGATGTTATCGGCAATCCTCATTCTTCTATCTTTGATGCGCCTTCAACAATGGTCATAGAAGGTAATTTAGTTAAAGTTGTTTCCTGGTATGACAACGAATGGGGCTATTCCAGCCGCGTTGTTGATCTGGCAGGGAAATTAGTTAAATAGAATAAATTCCATTTAAATAAAGAAAACCCCGGAGAGATCCGGGGTTTTTTTATTGTCTATTTATGCTTATTTCCAGGCAGTTATCTTCTTTGTGGCTTTTTTTTCGATAGTAGGATATGGATTGCCGACAAGTTCATCTGGATCAAACCAGAGTTTTATTTCAGCCTCAGCCTCATCTGCCTTTGCAGAGCAATGAACAACGTTCTCGAAAATACCCTTTGTTGTTATCCTGCCGTATTGCCCTCGGATCGAGGTTGGATCGGCATCTTCAGGGTTGGTCACACCGGCTAGTGTGCGTACTTTTTGAATAGCATCTTCTCCAGCATAAGCCAAAGCCAAGACCCGACGGTAATCATCGCCATAATGATCTCCGCAGATATAGTTGATAACATCTTCAAAGAAAGGTTTGTTTTTTAAATGTTTATAATGCTCTTCGGCCAATTTTCTGGATACTTTCACAACTTTTGCGCCCAAAATACGTAGCTTGGTCTCAGATAATCTGGTCAGAATGTTGCCTGTTAAGGATTTTTTTATGCCATCCGGCTTGATCAATACTAATGTATATTGGTCTTTAGTTTTACTCATAATAATAAAATACATTATAAGGTTATTTGCTAAGTAATATCAACTATTTTCGACTTTCAGAACTTGTAACTTTTTTTAAAAAATATTTTATGTTATGCTTACATTCCATTATTGAAGAAAAGCAGGAGGAAAAGAATGCTGAATAAAAAATCCATTAAGGACCTGGAAAACAGCGAGTTGGACGGGAAGAAAGTATTAGTAAGAGTAGATTTTAATGTCCCGATGGATGAACAACAGAATATTACAGATGATGTGCGGATCAGAGCAGCTTTGCCTACTATAAAATATCTCATAGAAAATAATTCCAAGGTCATCTTGGTCTCTCACCTGGGTAGGCCTAAAGGGAAAGTGAAAGATGAATTTCGCTTGACCCCGATCGGTGTACGGCTCAGCGAGCTGCTAAAAAAGCCGGTTAAAAAGCTCGATGATTGTATCGGCGCTGATGTTGAAAAGGCAGTTGCTGAAATGAAACCTGGAGAAGTGATCCTTTTAGAGAACGTTCGTTTTTATAAAGAAGAGACGGATAATGATGAAAAATTCGCGGAAAAATTGGCAAAATTAGCCGATCTTTTCGTCAATGATGCTTTTGGTACCGCACACAGGGCACATGCATCTACAGCAGGTGTTGCCGAGTTCATCCCGGCTTATTCCGGTCTATTGATCAAAAAAGAGCTGGATTTTATGGGTAAAGCCTTGGCTGATCCGGAAAGGCCTTTTGTGGCCATCATCGGCGGGGCTAAAGTATCTTCCAAGATCGGCGTTCTAAAGAACCTTTTGAATAAAGTAGATCATATAATTATCGGAGGCGGAATGACCTATACTTTCTTTAAAGCGCAGGGTTATACGATAGGCAGATCTTTATTTGAAGATAAATTTTTAGATGAAGCAAAATTATTTTTGGAACAAGCCAAGAACAGCAAGACAGAAGTTGTGTTGCCGATAGATAATGTTATCGGCAAGGAATTTAAAGCAGATACGGATAGCAAGATCATTAAAGACAATAATATCCCAGAAGATTGGATGGGCCTGGATATCGGTCCGGATTCGGTCAAAAAATTCGTTGAGATAATCAAAAAAGCGAAGACCATAGTCTGGAACGGCCCAATGGGTGTATTTGAATTTCCTCGTTTTGCCGAAGGGACCAATAGGATCGCCAAAGCATTAGCTTCCACTAAGGCGATAACTATAATCGGTGGCGGGGATAGTGCTTTAGCTATTGAACGTTCTGGAGTTGCAGATAAGATCTCGCATATCTCAACTGGAGGCGGAGCTTCTTTAGAGTTCTTAGAAGGGAAAGAGCTGCCAGGTATCGCAGTTCTGCAAAGCAAATGATGATCGCCAAGAAAAATATAAAGAAGAAGGAAAGCTTAAAGGATATAATCGACGCAGTTTCTGCGAAAGAATCTGCCCTGCGTCCTTTAACCAAGGTCGTCAGAAAAGAAGAAAAAAAAGAAGATGAATTTGAGAGCATTGAAACTTCTCAATCAAAAAAAGCAGATGCTTTAATGGTCCGTCTGGCTCATTTGTTGGAGAGGGCCAAGATATCAGAATATGTACAGATGTCCGAGCGTCCGTTGCGTTTATTGTTCTTTAATTTCTTGATCGGCTTAGCTCGTGGTTTTGGTTTTTTGATCGGAGCTTCGGTGATGGTAGCGCTGTTCCTTTATTTATTGGGGAAATTGGTCACCCTGCCGTATATCGGCGAATATTTTGGGACAATATTTTCCTTTTTTAGAGCAGCGGTCTCGGCGAAATTCTAATAATGAATATTTTTTATATCACTCTTTTAAGCACGCTTATTGCTGATCTGCTTACAAAATATTTAACCGTAAAATTATTATTACCTTTTCAATCATTTTCTCTTATAGGGAATTTTCTGAAATTTACTTATGTTCAGAACCAAGGTGCGGCATTCGGGATCTTTCCTGGCAGGCAAACGTTCTTGATCGCGGTCAGTATTGCAGTCATTGCTTTTATCATATGGTTCATGCAGAACGAAAAGCCCCGAGATGTTTTTTGGTTAAGCGGCTTAGGCCTGTTGTTGGGAGGTACCTTAGGGAATCTTTATAATAGGATCTTCCAGCGTTATGTCATTGATTTTATAGATTTCAGCTTTTGGCCCACTTTTAATATTGCCGATATTGCTATTAATGTGGGAGTGGCCTTGATCATTTATCAGATCATTTTTAAAGCAGAAAAGCCTAGGAAGAATAAAAAAAGAAAAGCCAAAAAGAAGTACAACAGGAAGAAATAATGCATCCAATCCTGATAGACCTACCATTTTTAAAGATCCATAGCTATGGCTTGCTGATGGCCTTGGCTTTTGGTACGGCGATCTTATATTGTTATAAAAACAGCAAGAAAAGCGGCTTGAACATAAGCCAGGACCAGATCTTAAGTATTGCCACTTTTTTAATTATTTTTTCCATGTTGGGCGCCAGATTGTTCTATGTCATCCAATACTGGAATAATTTTCAGGGGGATTGGCTGGCAATACTTTTGATCAAACAAAGAGAAGGCTTTGTGTTTTATGGGGGATTTATTTCGGGGATGGCTTATCTTATATGGTATTGCGGGCATTATAAGATAGATCTTTGGAAATTCATGGATTTTATTATGCCTGCAGGAGCATTAGGCTATGCCATTGGGCGCCTGGGCTGTTTTTTTAACGGGTGTTGTTATGGTATGCCTTCGAAAGTGCCTTGGGCTGTGGTTTTTCCTCATCATCCAGGCGAATTGCGGCACCCGACACAGATCTATGAAGTCCTCTTTGGGATCGGTCTTTTTTTATTATTAAAGTATTGGAATGAAAATAAAAAAACATTCTCTGGCCAGACATTTTTATTAGGAGTAGGAGCTTATGCGGTTGAGCGCTTTTTAGTTGAGATCCTGCGGATCAATCCTTATTATGGGCCATTTTCTCAGGCCCAGTGGATCTCGATCCTGATCTTAATAGTTGGAGGATGTTTTTATTGGCAACTTGCTAAAAAACGTATAATAAATTGATAAGATAAAATAACGAATGATATAATTCGAAAGGATATTTATGGTAGATAAAAAGAACAAAACAATTTTAGATCATTTGGCAAATGTGCTGGCGGTGGTAGCGGCTATCGTTATCTTGATCAGCTTTATCGAAGGTACTTGGTCGTATAAGTTCTATGTTTATCGTCGCTCGATCGTATTCATTGCTTCGGTATATATAGCATCTTTAGCATATATAAATAAAAAAGAATGGTATCTTTGGCCTTTTTTAGCGATCGCTGTGCTATTTAATCCTTTTGTCAGCATAAATTTAGATCAAGAAGTGTGGAGAATAGTCGATCTTTTAGCCGCGTTAGTTTTTATTTTCTTAAGGTAGTATTTTCTTGAAGGAACGCTTAGATCAACATATCGTTACCAAGTACAATCTTTCCAGATCAAGGGCTCAAAAGCTGATCAAGGCCGGGCATATCAAGATCAATGGGGAAAAAGTAAAGACAGGCCATATGCTCCGAGAAACTGATGTCCTGGAAGTAAATATCCCTCCTGTAGAAAAAATGGAAATAAAAGCAGAGGATATTCCTCTGGATATTTTATATGAGGATGATGATCTGGTCGTTGTCCATAAGCCTTCGGGAATGGTCACGCACCCTGCTTATGGTAATTATACTGGCACTTTAGTGCATGCACTTTTATATAAGATCAAAGGGCTTTCCGGCATAGGTGGGATCGAGCGCCCGGGGATCATCCATCGTTTGGATAAATATACAGACGGGCTTTTAATCGTTGCCAAGAACGATCTGGCGCATCAGAAATTATCCGAGCAGATAAAAGCCAGAGAGGTAAAGCGCAAGTATATAGCCTTAGTGCGAGGGATAGTTGTTAATAACGAAGGGACTATTTCTGCGCCGATCGGCAGACATCCAAAGTACCGCAAGAAGATGGCTGTGACCAGAAAGCAGTCCAGAGCAGCAATTACTCACTATAAAGTATTAGAAAGAGATAAAAAAAAGAACTGCACAAGATTGGAGCTGACCTTAGAGACCGGGCGGACACATCAGATCCGAGTACACCTAGCTTTTCTTGGCTATCCACTTGTGGGTGAGCCAGTATATGCAAGAAAAAAAGGAGAGGGGCAGAAGCTTTGTGCTTATTATCTGCAATTCAACCATCCGCGGACAGGCAAAGCTTTAGAATTTGAGATCACGCCTCCGTTTTAATCGATCATTTTAAAAATTGAGCTATAATATGCCGATAATGCGCAGTTTTATTATAATAATAATCATGTTGATAATGATCAATCCTTTGTGTGCCGAAAGCGAGCTTTCAACGTATTGGTCAGAAGAAGGCACTCCGGCAACAAAAAATGTTGAAAAAGTACCGGAAGAAATAAAAGACATGGTTGATGCTCCGAAGATTATAAAAAAGCCCTTAGAATTACCTCGGCGAAAATCTGTGTGGGAAGCAGGAGCTAAGGCGACCCTGGTGCCCAGCTGGGGGCATTTTTATGTTGAGAATTATAATCGAGCCGTACTAATAGCCGGGACAGAAGCACTTTTATTAGTTGGTATAATTAATTCTGATCCAACCAAATATGAGAACACTTCAGAAGCCACTCAAGATACTATTTATCAACAGCGAGAAACCTTAACTGTTATCGGCGGGCTGATCTGGTTATGGAGTATCTTTGATGCGACAAGTATTGCTATCGAGAACAATCGTCGTTTAGAAGAAGAAGAAAGAAAAATATCTTGGTCGACAGAAGACGGCGTGAAATTAAGTTACAGATATGATTGGAACTAAAATGTTACTTACGATCGATATCGGCAATACGAATATTCATTGCGGCCTTTTTTTCGGTAAACATCTGAAACAAGAGCTGCGGTTCAAGACAAAAGAATATACTAAATTAGCAAAGCTGAACTGGGCAAAGATAGATAAGGCCATAGTATCCTCAGTAGTTCCTGCTTTGGATAATAAAATAAAGAAGTTGGTCAAATGTCCTATTAAATTCGTTAGAGCGTCCAATTTGCCTATTTTGAAAATAAAAACCAAGAATATCAATGAAGTTGGTGCCGATCGGCTGGTCAATGCCGTAGCCGGCTATAAATTATATAAAAGCCCACTGATGATCATAGATTTTGGGACAGCGACGACTTTGTGTGCGATCACAGCTCGGGGGGAGTACTTGGGAGGGATCATTGCTCCTGGCATTGAGCTTTCCAGGCATGTTCTCCATGAAAAGACAGCAAAGTTGCCTTTGATCAAGCTGAAAAAGCCAATACAAGTGATCGGCAAAGATACGACATCAGCTATGCGCTCAGGCTTGGTCCTGGGTTATACAGGCATGGTGGAAGGATTGTTGATGCGGCTGGAAAAAGAACTAAAAAATAAGTATAAGCAAAAAAATATCAAGATCATTGCAACCGGAGGCTATGCGCCGTTAATAAGTAAAATGATGAAACGAAAAATACATATAATGCCGGAGCTCACTTTAAGTGGTTTACAAATAATTGCGGAAGAGATATTTTAAGGAGATCTATGAGCGAAAAAATAATCAAGCTAGCTACTCCTATTTCAGAAGAAAACATCAAGGCTTTAAGGGCCGGAGATAAAGTGTTCCTTTCAGGCAAGGTCTTTACAGCGCGAGATGCTGCGCATAAACGTTTGATAGCTCTGATAAAAAAACATAAGAAATTACCTATGGATATTGAAGGGCAGATCATATTTTATGCAGGGCCTACGCCTGCTAAGCCTGGAGAAGAGATCGGGGCAGTAGGGCCGACAACCGCCGGTAGGATGGATGAATTGACCATTCCTTTATTGCGCTTGGGTTTGCGGGGGATGATAGGTAAAGGCCAGCGCAGCTCTGAAGTGAAAAAAGGATTAGCTAAGTATAAGGCGGTTTATTTTGTAGCTACCGGAGGGACAGCCGCTCTTTTGAAGCAAAAAATAAAAAAAGCAAAGATCATTGCTTATTCTGATCTGGGTGCAGAAGCCATACGTGAATTGGAGGTCGAAGATTTTCCGGTCATTGTTGCCAACGATACTCTTGGTCAGGACCTTTTTGAAAAAGGCCAAAAGCTATATAGAAAGAGCTAGATCTTGTTCTTAGAGATATCTCCAGAAAAGAAGATATATTACGAAAGCACCGGCCAGGGCAAGCCGTTGATCTTTGTTCCCGGTTGGACCATGGATCATCAGGTATTTAATAAACAAAGGGAGTACTTTGCCAGTAAATACAATGTAATATTATTTGATCCTCCCGGCTGTGGTAATTCAGATAGATTTGATAAATACTCTTTTTCATTAAGTAGAGAAGTGATTAGAAAGTTAGTTGATAAGACTTGCGTAGAGGATTCTCATTTAGTGGGCTGGTCTATGGGCGGGGAAATACTATTGAGCCTATTAGCCAAGCAGGATATAAATCCCAGGTCTTTGACCTTATTATGCAGCACTCCTTGTTTTGTTGAGAGAGGCGATTGGTCGCATGGCATGCCCAAGACTGTTGCCAAGAAGTTCAGCAAGGGCCTAAAAAAGAAGCCGCAAGAGACCTTTGCTTTATTCAGGGAGGAAGCTTTAAGAACATACAAAACAAATGATCTGGAAGCTGTTCTGGTCCGGGCAGGGCAAAATACGGATCTGCTTTGTGCAGAACAAATGTTCCATGAGCTGGAGAACAATGATCTAAGAGAAGGGCTGTCGGAAATTGATACCTCTACCTATATAATTTCAGGAGTAAGGGACCAGGTTTGTTTGCCGGAAGCTTCGATATACATGGCGGAAAATATAAAGAAAGCAAAGTATGCTAGCGTGGGCAGGGGGCATGTTCCTTTTATTGATGAGCCAGCGCTTTTTAATCAAAAGCTCGAGGAGTTCTTAAAGCAAAGTGATAAATAAAGATAAATTAAAAAAAGAATTTTCCAGACACGCAGCAGAGTATGATCGTTTTGCTGCGCTGCAATTTGATATCGCAGAAGAGCTTTTAGCTAAGATCCCGATCATCCCGCAAAGGATCCTTGATCTGGGCTGCGGGACAGGGGCCATCTCTTTGGCTTTGGCCAGAAAATTCCCCAAAGCTCAGATACATGCCGTGGATATTGCAGAGGGAATGATAAAGGTCGCTGAAAGCAAAGCTGTGGAGCTGGGAATAAATAATATAGCCTGGCGTATCGAAGATCTGGAAACACTGTCATTCCCGGAGGAATCTTTTGATCTGATCATTTCCAGCGCTGCCTTGCAATGGACAAATCACTTGCCGCTGGTTTTTGCTAGGCTATTTAAGTTGTTAGATCCCGGAGGTTGTTTATTGTTCTCGATCTTCGGAAAAAAGTCCTTGTGCGAGCTAAGAGAAGCAGCAAAAAAAGCTTACGGTAATAAATATAATTACGAACAGACTTTTCCTGATACCCAGGAAATAACAAATATTCTGAATAGGTCTAGTTTTAAAATGATAAAAGTCGACTCCGCAATAAAAGAAAGGATCTATGATTCTGTAGAACACTTGCTAAAGACCTTGAAAAATATAGGAGCTCAAAATTCATCAATAAAACGTCCTTTACGCTTGATACCAAAGGGGGAATGGGCTGCTATGCTTGAGTATTATAAGGAGAAATTCGGAATAGAAACCAAGATCAAGGCTACTTATGAGATCCTCTATGGAGTGGGATTTCGGCCAGAAGAATTATAAAGGGCTAAGCAGCAGTCTTGGGTTGACGAAGGAAAAAAAATAGGTATAAATATTACCCTATTTAAGTTGTAAGAGGAGAGCATTTAGATGGCACCGACCTATTATATTAGAGGGCCGCAAGGCGAAGGGGATTTTTTCAATGAATTTGATAAGATGATCGCCAATTTGTTCGGCGGTCGTGCAAAGCCGGATCGTATCTTTGATTATTTTTCACAAAGCGCACATAAGGTCATATCTCTGGCCGCTCAAGAAGCAAAAAGATTGGGCAGGAAGAACCTGAACACCGAGCATCTTTTACTGGGCTTGATCAAAGAAGAGGGAGTTGCTTATAAGGTCCTCCAAAAATTAAAGATCGATGTAGTAAAGCTTTTTTCAGAAACCGAGAACATGTCCGGGCGCGGTGATGAAAAAAAAGAGAACAAACAAGTATATCTGGATCCTCGGGCAAAAAAAGCCCTGGAATTAGCATATTTTACGGCAATGGAACTGGGCTTTAAGTATGTAGGACCTGAGCATATATTGCTGGGGCTTATGCGTGAGAATGAGGGGATCGCAGCTCAAGTGCTTAAAAAATTCGGCGTAAATGTCGATAAGGTTTTAAAGGCACTTTTTGATGAACTAGGAGTTAAAAAGAAAGTATCTTCTGAAGATCTTGAGGAACAACCTCGTACTGCTTTAACTGTATTTGGTAGGGATTTAACTATGCTGGCCAAACAAAATCGTTTGGATCCTGTTATTGGAAGAGAAACCGAGATCGAAAGAGTGATCCGTGTGCTAAGCCGCAGGACCAAGAATAATCCGGCGCTAGTCGGTGATCCAGGAGTAGGGAAGACGGCGATAGCTGAAGGGTTGGCCCAAGCCATAATAAAAGGAGAAGTGCCTGAGATCTTAAAAGATAAAAGGGTGATCGAGCTGGATATGGGCGGGATGTTGGCAGGAACAAAACATAGGGGAGAATTCGAAGAGCGGATCAAGGCTGTGATGGAGGAGATAAAAAAATCTGCCGGTAAAATTATAATTTTCATAGATGAATTACATAATCTGGTCGGGGCAGGAGCTGCCGAGGGAGCGATCGATGCTGCCAATATCTTAAAGCCGGCCTTGGCGCGCGGAGAATTGCAATGTATCGGCGCCACTACAATGGATGAATATAGAAAGTATATTGAAAAGGACGCAGCTTTAGAGCGTCGTTTTCAGCCTATCGATATTGAGCAGCCTTCTGTTGAAGAAACAATACAGATCTTGAAGGGATTAAGGGATAAATACGAAGCCCACCATAGAGTGCGTATCACCGATGAAGCTATCGATGCTGCCGCCAAGATGTCCGATCGTTTTATCGCCGATAGATTCTTACCGGATAAGGCCATCGATCTTATGGATGAGGCTGCGGCTAAGGTGCGTATTGCTTCGATCTCCATGCCGCCCGAAGTAAAAAAGCTTGAGCGGCAATTAAAAAAAGAAAAGCAAGAGGAAGAAGCTTTAGGTAAATCCAAATCTAAACTGAAATTAAAAAAGGTCCAGGAAAAGGTCAAGTCTTTGGAAGAAAAATTAAATAAGATCAAAACAGAATGGCAGCAGCAAAAGGGTAAAGAGACGCCAAAAGTGACCGTGGATGATATAGCCGAAGTTGTTGCCGATGTTACTAAGATCCCGGTGACCAGGATAGAAGAAAAAGAATCGGCAAGGCTTCTAAAGCTCGAAGAAGAATTGCATAGCAGGGTAATTGGCCAGGAAGAAGCAGTTAAAATAATTTCCGAGGCTATAAGGCGTTCCCGGGCGGGGATCACTAATCCGGATAGGCCTATAGGTGTCTTTATTTTTGTTGGCCCTACAGGAGTTGGTAAAACCGAGCTGGCCCGAGCTTTAGCGAATTTTATGTTCGGATCCGATGAAAAAATTATCCGTTTAGATATGTCCGAATATATGGAAAAATTCAATACTTCCAGATTGATCGGCTCTCCCCCCGGGTATGTCGGTTATGACGAGGGCGGCCAGTTGACCGATGCGGTCCGGCGAAATCCTTATAGTGTGGTCTTGCTGGATGAGATCGAGAAGGCGCATCCCGATGTATTCAATATTTTATTGCAGGTCATGGAAGATGGGCGTTTGACCGATGCTAAAGGCAGGACGATTAATTTCAATAATACAATATTGATCATGACCTCTAATGTCGGCACGGGGCAGGCAGAAAGAGCTGTCGGTTTTGAATCCAAGAAAGAAGAACTCACTTCTTATGAAAAGATGAAAGCCAAATTACAGACAGAAGTAAAAGATGCTTTTCGTCCGGAATTTTTAAACCGTGTGGATGAGATCATCGTTTTCCACGCTTTAACAAAGGATCAGATCAAAGAAATAGTTGCTCTAATGTTGAAGAAAGTTCAGGAACAAGTAAGTAATAAAGAAATGACCTTAAAAGTATCATCTAAAGTTCAAGATTATTTGGTAGAGGTGGGCTACAACCCTTCTTTTGGGGCAAGGCCGCTGCGCAGGGCAATTCAGCGTTATATTGAAAATCCTTTATCTTCTGAGCTATTAAAAGGCAATTTCACTGAAGGTGATAATATTGAAGTTGACCTCAACGATAAAAAAGAGATCATTTTCAAGAAAATATAAGTATATCCACAGTAATATCTAGACTCAAAAAAACACCTTTTTAATGCTTAAAATAACACAAAATATCAAGTGTATTTGGCCTGTTAGAGCACCTTTTTGCTGGGCATAGCCCTGATTTTACACGATTATATATATGAAGGCAGCTAAAAGGTGTGAGAACTATGAAAAAACAGGAAATGAAAAGATTGATAGCAAAGGCCCGCAACCAGGGTGTAAAAAGACATATGAAGATAAAACATCTTGAATATCAGATAAAGTTCGGGGAATATTCATTAGCTTTATCTTTTAGTATCAATTAAAAAACATTCTTTCAATAAAAAAATAAAACCCTCGCTAACTGCGGGGGTTTCATTTTATCCTAAAAAAATATATCAAGAATAATCAATGTATATATGCCCGTAATAAGGGAAAGATAATGATGTAGGAAATAGAACAGGTTATATCGGTACATTTTAACTAAAAAAAGTAGCGATATATTTAGTGAAAAGAGTTGATAGCTATGGATGAGCAAGATCTTAAAATGGTCATTCGTAAAGCAAGCAAAGTTGCCGCACAAGATGCGATGAAGATCAAAATGCTTGAATATAAAATGGATTTTGGCACATTGTTCGCCAAGGTGACCATGAGCATGAATTAAATAGGACCATCTTTCGTGGGGGGCGTGTCATTAACTTCAAAGCTTAATGACAAGTTTAGAGCTTAAAAGTATCTAGACAAGAAAGATGGTTCTTTTTTTATTCTATTTCCGGTTCACCATAATTCTTAGGCATAGGTACTTCAAAGAGATCCACTAAATATCTTTTACATTTATAACAAAGTCTATTCTGAGCCGGGGAGCCCATCTTCTCACAATCAGGACAATAGCGAATGCGCTCTAAGGTCGTGCGGCATACCGTACAGACCCCGGGCTCAAAAAGCAGACGATTATGCTGAGGGCAGGAACGATTAGGGCAAAAATAACGAGGGCTATGATAGACCATTCAATAATTCTAACAAGTGAAGAACATAAAGCAAGTCTGTGACACAAAAAGGCTTTTCCTTTAAAATAGCCTTCTAATGGACATATCAAAGATAAGAAATTTTTCGATCATTGCCCATATTGATCATGGGAAATCGACCTTGGCCGACAGGCTTTTAGAAGATACAGGCACTGTTTCTAAGCGGGAAATGTCAGAGCAACTTTTGGATACTATGGATATTGAAAGAGAGCGGGGGATCACGATCAAGCTCAATACTGCCCGTTTGAAATATAAAGCAAAAGATGGCCAAGAATATGAGTTAAATCTGATCGATACACCCGGGCATGTGGATTTTACATATGAAGTATCCAGGAGCCTAAATGCCTGCGAAGGAGTTCTTTTGGTAATAGATGCCTCGCAGGGTATTGAAGCTCAAACTTTGGCCAATGTGCATATGGCGATGGGCCAAGAGCTGAAGATCATTCCGATCATAAACAAGATCGATCTGCCGAATGCAGATCCAGAGTTAGTAAAAAAAGAGATCGAAGATGTACTACAGCTCCCGTCAGAGGAAGCGATCTTAACCAGCGCTAAAGATGGGAACGGGATAACGGAGGTATTGGAAGCGATCGTGGAGAGGATCCCTCCTCCGAAAATATCAGATGAAAGTGCGTTAAAGGCCCTGATCTATGATTCGATCTATGACAATTATAAAGGAGTTATCGTTTATGCCCGTTTATTTAGCGGCAAAGTAAAAAAAGGAGATCATATCCGTTTTATGAACACAGGCCGAGAGTTTGAAGTGTTAGAGCTGGGGGTCTTCAAGCCTAAAATGACCCCGACCAAAAGTCTTAGCTCCGGCGAAGTAGGTTACATAGTTGCCAATGTGCGCAACATTGCAGATACAAGAGTTGGGGATACTATTACTTCGGTTGAAGATCCAGCTAAGGAACCATTGCCAGGGTATAAGACCTGCAAACCAATGGTCTTTTGTGGATTATATCCGATAAATAATGATGATTATCCATTATTGCGGGATGCTCTTGGGAAATTACAGCTCAACGATTCTTCCTTATTCTATGAACCGGAAACTTCACAAGCTTTAGGTTTTGGTTTTCGCTGTGGTTTTTTAGGATTGTTGCATTTGGAGGTAGTTCAGGAAAGATTGCGGCGTGAATTTAATTTAGGATTGATCGCAACTACGCCTTCGGTAATTTATAAAATAAATAAAAATGGCGGGCAGTCGATAGAAATAGATAATCCTGTACATTTGCCGTCACCCGGAGAGATAGAGACGATAGAGGAGCCCTATGTAAAGGCGTCTATGATCCTGCCCAGTGATTATGTAGGCAAGGTCATGGAGCTTTGTACAGATCGCAGGGGAGTATTTAAGAATATGGAGTATATCGATCCTACACGTGTTTTATTGATATATGAGATGCCGCTTTCTGAGATCATCATAGATTTTTTCAATCATCTCAAATCAAGGACCAGGGGATATGCTTCTCTGGATTATGAATTAATAGGCTATCAGGTATCGGATATGGTCAAGCTGGATATCCTCTTAAATGGAGAGATAGTAGATGCGCTATCTGCTATGGTCCATCGGGATAAAGCCCATTACTTTGGACGCAAGCTTACCGAAAAACTAAAAGATATAATTCCCCGGCATATGTTCGAGATCCCGATCCAAGCAGCGATCGGCAGCAAGGTCATTGCCCGTGAGACCGTCCGGGCAATGCGCAAAGATGTTACTGCAAAGTGTTACGGCGGAGATATTACGCGTAAAAGAAAGCTTTTAGAGAAACAAAAAGATGGTAAGCGTAAGATGAAGAACATAGGGAGCGTGGAGCTGCCCCAGGAAGCGTTTTTGGCAGTTTTGAAGATTGATGAATAACCTCTATATTCATTTCCCATTTTGTCTTAAAAAATGTGATTACTGTGATTTTTATTCAATTGAAAAAGGTTTACAGTCAGCCGCTGTCTACAAGCAGTATTTAGAAGCGCTAAAGAACGATCTGTTGCAATGGAAAGAATATTTTCCTGAGTTTGATATTAAAACAGTGTATTTAGGTGGAGGAACACCTTCTCTATTCCCAGTAGAGCTATTGTCAGAGCTATTTGATTTTATAGCCAAGCAGGTCAGCTTTGATCCGAGGGAGGTTACTATAGAAGTTAATCCGGCAACGATAACTTTAGAGAAGTTAAAACAATATAAGCAGCTGGGAATTAACAGGATAAGTTTGGGAGTACAGTCATTTAATGAACAAGAATTGAAAATGCTGGGGAGGATACACAATGTACAGGAAGCAATTAATTCATATAATTTAATTAAAGAGGATGAATTTAGTAACGTTAATATCGATCTAATGTTTCGTATACCCACCTCCGCAAGCGCTAAGGTGGGCAGGCCTGGACAGAATTTAGAAAAGTTAATTTATTCTTTACAGAAGGTAGTTGAGTTGAATCCTGAGCATGTTTCGATCTATAGTTTGACCTTAGAAAAAAATACTTCGCTTTTTCGCAGAGTGGCAGAGAAAAAAGTTAGTATGCCGGATGAGGATACTGATTGCGAAATGTATAGCAAAATTCGTCAGTATTTGATCAAAAACGGCTATTTTCAATACGAAATCTCTAATTTTTGTCGAAAAACGTTCGAAAGTGAGCATAATTTGAACTATTGGAATAACGGAGAATATTTAGGGCTTGGAGCTGCGGCGCACTCACAAATAATGGGTGAAAGGTTTCATAATGTTGGTAATATAGAAGAGTATATAAAAAATAGTGGAAATGTACGCCAAAAAAGTGGTAGAATTATGGTCAGCGAAGCCATTTTTTTGGGCTTGCGAAGATTAGTGGGGGTAGATCTTCGGTCTTTCTATGAAAGATACGGTATCGACCTGCTTAAGCATTACTCCCACAAAATTCAAAGTCTTAAAGAGAATGGTCTAATAGATATTAGTGCTGGAAACTTACGGTTGACCGAAAGAGGTATCTTTTTGGCCAATCAAGTTTTTCTAGAGTTCGTATAGCGAACTTACGCATTGGGGGAGCGTTGTGAAAGATAGGTTCTTTAAATATTTAATATTAATATTTTTAACAGGAATATTTTCTGCTTCTGTCAGTGCAGAAGTAACTGAAAACGTTACGACTACGCTTGATGCTATTATCATGCAGGAGGTTACCCAGGATGCTGTTGCAACCTCCAGTATATCTACGACGGTCCCAACTATAGATCTTACAAAAGAGAAGATCGAGAAAAAGACAGAACCACTGAACTTGCCTAAAGAAGGCGCTAGCTATGGAAAATACCCAAAACTAAATATTGAAGGTTACAAAGAATATGAATTCATGAAGATGGAAAAATCCGGGGATCCGCTACAATATGAAGGGGAAGCCTCATATAAAACTGCGTCGGCAAAGATCTTGCCTACGGCCGGCAGCTCCGGATTATTACGCGAACGCTTGCGTTTGGATATCGAGGGTAAATTAAGCGAAAAGCTTTCGGTAAGCTACCATTTGGAACAGGAGCCGGACCTGCCGGATAAATTTGATATCAAAGTACGTTACGATAAAACAGAGCTGACCTTCGGCGATTTTGACGCAGGGTATAAGACCAAAGAATTCATTAATTTCAACAAGGCCATGAACGGGTTTATGCTGACCTCCTACGATGATTGGTATGATTTTAAGTTGGTCATGGCTAAAGAGAGAAGTACAGCTAAGGAGATCAGCTTTGTAGGTAACGGTCAGACCGTTTATAGCCTAGGTCAAACTTCGATCTTAGAAGGCTCTGTAAAGGTGTACGTGAACGATATCAGAGTGAGCGAGGGCGGGGATTACGAAATCGATTATTTCGACGGCAAGATAATATTTAGAACGATAAAATCGGCAAGCGATCAGATAGTGGTCCAATACGAATTCACCGATCCTATAGAAGAATTGATACCTGTGGCGACTAAGGTGGATTTCTTTGGTGTCCAGGGTGCAGTGCGTACTTTCGAAGAGCCCCGTAGTGAAAGATCAGAGAAGGCCATTGATAAGAAATTTATAGTTGAGAACAAGCAGGAAGTTCAGGCCGCACCATTGCCGGTATGGTTGGATCAAAATATTAAAACTAGATTTGGTGCGAAGGTCGTGACCGAAGGCATTGCTATCAATTTCCAGGGAGAATTGCCCCAGGCGATCCAAAAAGTAGAGATCAAGTATACTGATGAGATCATCCAAACTCTATATGCCAATTCACATATCCAAAATAATATCTGGAGGGGAGAGAAGATATTGCCGCCTGGGTTTGTGCTTAAGCAGGCAGTGGTGGTCTTTTATACGTCAGATACTTCATTTGCCAAACTTATTTCTTTGGATCTTCTAGAGATCGAACAAATAGCTACTCCGGCAGTTCAGGATATTGTTAGCACAGATAATGTTCAATTACCGGCAGGTGTTCTTTCAGGTACAGAGATATTTGCCAAAGCCGGGGAGCAAGGGGCAGTATTTGAGAATGAAGAAAATTCAAGGCTCGTTCTGTCAAAAACAAGGCTACTGCCGGGGGAAAAGATCGTTTTTTATGTTTATGCTGCTAAAGAATGGGAGAACGCTACCTTGAAACAGACCGAAGGTTTTAAGCTGGTTTCTTTTAAGAGGGAAGGGGATCTGTGGCGCGGAGAATTGCTATGCGCAGAGGGTGAAAGGCCAGGGAATAAAGCACTGGTTTTGGTACCAACACCTCCGGAAATTGCATCACCTTTATTATTTAAGCTACAAGTATTACCGCTACCAATAGTAGCAAAGCAATCCGTATTTATTCTGGAAGGAGTGCCGGTCGTGTTCGGGAGTGAAGATGTATTTCTCAACGGCAAGGAATTGGTTCCCTATGAAGATTATACTTTGGATTATTCTACCGGGGAGCTGAAGCTCCAAAAGATTGAAGTATCAACGACGGATGATTTTAAGGTGAATTATAGATATATAGAAAACAAGAAGATCGCCGAGACATTTAATGGAAAAGATTCACAGGGTCCATATAAATTGAAATTTGCTCCGTTAATTCGCAAGAGCGTGCGGGTCTTTGTTGATGGCAAGCTGCTGCAAGAAGGATTGCAGTGGGAAGGCAAGGATTATTATTTAGATTATCAAAAAGGTGAGATCCAGTTCTCCTTAAAGATAGATAAGCTCAAAAAGATCACTGTGGAATATGCCTACATGCTGATGAAAGAGCCTCCGAAATCGCAGAAGCCTAAAGAAGCTTTCTATTTGCAGACCACATTCTTAAGAGAAAGTGCTGATTCCGGTGATAGGGCCGAGCAAATAGTACAAGTTTCAGATGATACAGCCGGGGGAATAGAGGTTAGCGCGAACGGCGATATTATCTTAAGCGAAGCTACTCTGCCGCTAAAAGGCGTTATTTCTGTACAAGTAGATGGCGTGTTGTTAATCCCGGCAAGTTATAACGTAGAAACTTATCGGGGTTATATAATCCCCACACCTTCAGGGCTTGTTCCTGTTACAGCCTCGGTAAAGGTCACCTACGAATACTATAAAACGAACGTTATCCCTTTTCAGACCTATTCTGCAGGCAGCGGGATGAGCGAATTGATAATGGAAGATAGAGGGGCCAGGTATTTGCCGGTGGTCTATCACAGTGAAGAGGTTTACCGCCGCTGGTTTGATGAAACTACAGGTTTATGGCGAGAGGATATTTTGCATCCCGGAGAGAACTATGTTTGGGGTCCATTAATTACGACCGCTGGGGGGACCATTCTGGTACAGGAAGACTTAGAAGAATATTGGGCACGAGGCTATATAACCTTTGTTACTAAAAATATATCTAATGTTTATGACACTTGGGAGATCAAGAGCGGTGAGCAGATCAAGATCAAGTATCAGTATGCCCCGGGAGAACAACCGGATTTTGGTCAGGTTTCTCATCAAGTATACGGTGTTAACACTCAATATTTAATAAATTCTAACTGGAGCGTTGGTTTAGAAGCAATGAAAAGCGAAAAAAGTTTTAACCGGGCAGTTTTGGAAGGCAGCTATGTTGATAGTGGAACCGGAGTATACGGGCACAAATATGAATTAAAGCAAGGTGGAGCAGCGGTCGAGGTCGTAGAAGATAGTGAAGATGTCTATTTAAATGATGTTCTGCAAACCAGGAACGACGATTATGTTATTCAATATTCCACAGGAATATTACGTTTTAAAAGCGGTATCAATCCAGGGGTCAGCGATAATATACTCGTTAATTATTCATATTACAGCCAAGAAGGTGTATTGAATAAACAAATAAGAGAGGGTACCGCATATAAAGCTAATTCAAGTGTGCAGGCCGGAGATTTCACGGTAGATACTTCCTATATGGCCATCGATAAAGATTTTGAGACAATAGGGGCAATGCGCCAACAGCCGGGAACAAAGCTCGGCGATATTACTGTAGCCTATGTTCCGGATACTCGTTTAAAGATCAGATCTTTTGTTGAGAATAGGCATTTGTATATAGGCAGCCGCGACAATAATGAGCCGTTATATAAAAGTTCCTATCTACAAAAACATGATGGGCACTGGGAGTTCATGACCCAGCAAACTCTCGACATTGATTATCAACAGACAGATGTTGTACAGGAAAGCGCTACGGTGGTCTCTCAGGATAATACTATAGATACTTTAGACCGTATCTATGGTGCCAGATTAAATTTTGGTCCTTCATTCTTTCGAACTTTGTGGGAAGAAAAAAGATCCGAAAAATATTCGGATTTTTTGGATAGGACAAATCTTACGACCACCTTGGGTACGTTTCGGCATTTGAGAAATACCTATAAACCTTGGAACACACTTTCTTTTACTACTGATTATCAATACGATAATACGGATGCGGATCTAAATCCCTGGTATGTGCAGACCATAAATCGTTACCAGGAGATCATTGATTATTTGCCTTTTCCCACTTGGCGCAACAAAATAGATGTATCCAAGAAATATACACATAAATTGGCCCAGGTAGCACCGAGAGTGTCTTCTGCGAACGAGACCGTGCTGACCAATTACTTTTATTCCACTACCTTAACTCGCCCTTCAGTTTGGACCGATCCTTTTTATAATGAATTTTATTTACATTTTAATAAGAACTATACACAAGACGAGAATCCGTTGTTGGAACAAGCGCCGAATACAGAAGATAAAGATAATTTGAATTTTTCTTTTAGGCCGTGGGACTTATTCAAGCTTACCAGGGATGCCAGCCGTTTAGATTCATTAAAAGGGAATGAATTGGATATATCGGAGAAAAATACACACAAGACCACATTAGAAGAATTTAGGCCTTTAAAATTATGGGCTGGAGCACCGGTGGCGCAGGATTTCTTCATTATTGATCGCTTGGCTTATGGGGATAGTATCTATAATCGTAAAAATAAGTTGAGTACAAGCACTACTTCTGGTAATTCTACTTTTGAAGAAGCCTATGATTACAACGTAGGCTTAAGAATGCTGCCAATCGAAGATACAGAATTAAAATATACTTATGATGACAGTAATAAACAAACATCCTATGAGACCTATTATCCAGCGTATATAGATAATTCCTTTACGGATCGGCCAAAAAATAAACGTACATATGGCCTGGCTTATACCCCGGGTGATTTTAGTTTGGCGTTCCCGTTCTTATCTCCGGTGGGGCTTACCAAGGTCGGTTTTTGGGCAGATCGTACCTATTCCACTATTAATGATGAGACAACAAAATATCGTTCAGATGCTCCAACAACTACCGTGACCAAGAAAAATACTAAGTATTATGAAGATAATCAGAACCTGAGAGTAAATCCCTTATCAGACCTATCCTTGAATTTTAAGCGCAAGGATAACAATGATTACACGGTTCAAACAGGTACGGGAACCAGGGAAAGCACACGTCTCTATCATGACCTGAACTGGGTATATGATACTCCTTGGTCGGAAGTGCAATTGATCGGTTATTTTACCGGAGATCAATCCATACAACATACGGCTCCTTCTTTGGACAGGACCGTTGAGGAATTACAGGATGATTTTGAGAGCAGATTGAAACGTTTGGATGAAAGGCAAAATTACGGATTAGCTTATACACCTTTTGCTCAGTTGACCTTGCGTTCTTCCTATACCAACAACGATATCTTCCAGGAGGAGATCTCTGGTGTGATCTCGGGAACAAATCAGAAAGATGATGATGTATATATTAATTCTAAGATATATTCAGCTGGTGCTGAGTACCGGCCATTTTCTGGTTTCAGTGTCAGCTATGATTGGGATAATAAGCAATTTCAAGAAGGCTCTGGTGAGAGATCGACCATTAAGGCAAAATACCAGCCTTTTGATTGGGCGCTAGGTACTTTTATCTTTAATTATGAATATGTACACAATAGTGGATTTGGCCTGAACGAAGTGGATCAGCTGATCGCACAAAAAAATCAAACAGGATTTATTGCCACTACTGTCGGCAGAGTTAAGAACGAAAGAATGACCGGCAGCTTAGATCTACAGATATTAAATAATATCAACTCTTTGGTCGTGGAAGGTACTGAGGTCGTGGCAACCTGGACCTTGATCCGCTTGGTGGATCGCACTAACGCTAATAATAATTATTCGGTCAATGCTCTTTATCTAAAAGGCCGGATAATATTCTAAAGAGCTCTCTCTATTTCGCTACCAGGTGGTCTTTTTGATCTAGTTTGGAGGGGATCATGCTTACAAGCTGGCCGAGAAGATCGTGTTTTTTTGAAAAAACCCTCAGATAATTGCTGGTCAGCCCTTGGGAGAACTTTGGATTTTCTTCTTCAAACAAGACCATTAGCGGAGCATTTAAATATTTATTAGCGAATTCTTTCTCCAGCTTTTTGCTCAAGCTAAGCAGTTGTTTGCTGCGTTGATCGGTTATTTTTGCCGGGATCTGGTCTTTAAAACCTGCAGCAGGCGTTCCGGGCCGCAGGGAATACTTGAAAACATGTAGCCGAGAAAAACCGGCTTTTTTTATGGTTTTTAAAGTATTTTGAAAATCAGCTTCTGTTTCTCCGGGGAAGCCAACAATAACATCCGTGGTCAAAGCAATATCAGGAATGGTTTCTTTTAGCTGGAGAGCTTTTTCCAGGAATTCAGCAGTGCTATATGGCCGATTCATTTTTTTTAGGATAGGATCACTGCCGGATTGCAGCGGAAGATGCAGGTGTTTGCATAGCTTAGGATTATTATTAAGCTCAGTAACTAGCTCTGGATCAAGATCAGGTAATTCTAATGAGCTAATGCGTATCCTGTAGAGATCTTCTATCGGGGAGAGTTCTTTAATAACTTCGAGCAAGCTGTACTTTTGCCAACGGTAATTGCCAAGATTTACACCGGTTAAGACGATCTCCCTGGTGCCCTGAGCTACCCATTCTTTTGCGATCTTTTGAATCTCAGGGAAGGGCAAGCTTGTTTTATTTTGACGCAGATATGGAACAATACAATAAGCGCAGTGAGTTGAGCAGCCATCTTGGATCTTGAGCATGCGGCGAATTTTTACTTGAGGCAGCTGCTTGGCCTTATTTTGTTTAGGGAAAACACTTTGCCATAACAGAAAATCTAGTTTCTTATCATTATTAATTACATGATCGATATTAAATGAGCTTAAAATGCCTTTGTTTTTAACAGTAAAACATCCAGTAATTATCACTTTAGTCTGAGGATTATTATTTTTCGCGCGGCGTATCATCTGACGAGATTTCCGATCAGCAACATGAGTTACCGAACAAGTATTGATGATCGTAAAATCCGGGGCTTGGGATTGATCAACTAAATAATAACCTTGTTTTTGTAAGAAATTCTCGATCTGGCTGGTCTCAGACTGATTGACTTTGCAGCCCAGTGTATAAGTAGCAAAAGTGGGCATGAAAATTAAAGGGCTTCTATTTCAAAAAGTGGGGAGCCGTATTCGATAATACTGTTCTCTGGAGAAAGGAGCTTAATCAGCTTACATTTATACGGAGCCTTGATCTCATTGTCGATCTTCATTGCTGTCACTATAGCTATTTTTTCGCCTTTAGCATGTATTTGGCCGAGCTTAGTGAGCGTTTTGCCTTTATGTTTTAAATGTAGAGTGCCGATGTTCTCTGAGCAGATCTGTTTTGTAGAAGCTTGAAGTTTTGGAAGGGCTTCCTGTACAAGTTCTGGTTTTGGCAAAGGATCAGCCTTTTGTGGCGCAGAAGCTATTACTTTTGCAGGTTCGGTTTTTTGTTTAACAGTAATATGTGTGCTGCCTTCACTGATACTGATCTGAGCAATATTCTTGTTCTTGATCAATTTGATCAGCTTTTTAGCGGTTTTTTCACTAGTTAAAGTTCTTTTATGCGTCATCATTAACCTCTTTGAATAAGCCGGACTATTATAAAGAAATGCTTCTTTTATAGCAAGATAGGAAACGGCTTAAACCTATATGATATCGTGAGTTTTCAGCTAAAATTTCATTTATTTGAGGCAGATCAACAGATCGTTCTTTTCTGGGCTTGGCCAGTATAGCTATTGTTATTGTTCACATAAGATACTTTCGTCTGAGAAAGATCATTGTTAAGCAGTAGCTTGGATTTTCCGGATTTTCTATGTAAGCTCACAGGTTCTGAAGCCTGTTTTTTGAACCATTTAAAGAACCAATTATCCGTGATCAAAATAAATATTTTTTTAATGATATGATTGTTTTCTAAGGCAGCAAATGTATTGAAATTAGTTTTAAACTTGTCTTTTCTGAGCCTGCTCCAATAAAAAGTACTTGAGAAATTAAAGCGTTTACCAGTTAGGAAAGGCAGAAATGCTTCTAGATATAAAATAGATAAAATAAATATTTCTACAAACATGTTCAATTCCCCCCTTCACTAAGATATCGAAAGTTTCAGAAAATAGTTGCAGCCGTTTTAGGCGCCACTGAGGGAAATCTTGGAGATCAAAAGTGAGGGAGAGCCGATATTGCCGAAAAACGGCAAGAAACGGATATCATTGCCTAGCTCTGTAACAGATTTTATAAGCTCAATAAGATTGCCGGCTATGGCACCGCCGCGGACCGGTTTATTGAGCTTGCCGTTTTCTATAGTCAAGCCAGCTATGCCTATGGAAAAATCACCGGAAATTGGATTAGCAGTATGCATGCCCATTACTTTGGTAATAAATACTCCCCGGCCAGCCTTATTGAGCAAGCTATCCAAAGGTATTTCACCTGGTTCAAGATATATATTTGAAGGAGCTACTTCCGGGAGCGTGGTGAAATTAGCGCGTATTGCATTGCCTGTGGAGCTCTTCTTTTCTTTGTTCGCAGTATAAATATTATATAAATAATCCTTGAGAACGCCTTTATCCAATAAAACGGTATTTTTAGCAGAGGTTCCTTCGCCATCAAAGGGGGCGGTCCCTAAATGTTTTGGCAGAAGACCGTCGTCGATCAAAGTGAGTTTTGTTGAAGCCAGGGTTTGCCCCAGTTTATGAGCAAAGAGAGATTTCCCTTTTTGAACATTACTAGCAAGGAAGAGAGAAGATAAAAGTGCTAAGAATTGGATCCCGACTTCTGCAGATAGGACAATATTGCATTTCTGAGTATCAGGTATTCTAGCGCCCAGCATTTGGCAAGCTTGCTGGGCAGCTCGTTCGCCGACAAGCTTTGACTGGAATTCGTTCAAATGAGTAGCAAAATCAAGATCATTGCCGGATTCCATTTGTTTTTTTTCTTCTGCGATCATATCTGCCATTCCTCCGCAATAAGTGGCGGAATATTTATTGTTTATCCCCAGGGTATTGAGCAGGTAAGTAGTTGAAATATTATCTTGATAGCCGGCTTGTTCAGTTTTTGAAATACGCTTATCAAAATCATGTGCCGCCTTTTCTATAGTTAAGGCAAGCGGGATCTTTTCGTCTAATGATAATTTTTCGATCGCAGGATCATAGATATTTAAATCTTTTTGTGCAGTAGCTACTTTTGTGGCCAGAGCCCAATTGCTATCTTTAGCATTATAATCGTGATTGGCGAGGGCCTTGTTGATGCATGTTTCAATTGCTTCTGTTCCTATATCCGAGCTGTAGGCAAATCCCATCTTATCTTTGCTGACTATCCTCAAAGAAAAACCTTGTTCTTCAGAAGTTTTGATCTCTTCGATGTTCTGATTTAAGACACTGATCGAAGTATCTTTGCTATGGGTCAGATATACTTCAGCATCTGCGGTCGTTCTTTTTTGAGTTTTTTTCAGTATAGAAAGGCCAAGCTGCTCGAGATCCATCAGATGAGCCCTCCCACAGTAATTTCAGGGATACGCAGAGTAGGCTGTCCATCAGTGACCGGAGCATGATCTCCTTTGCCGCAGACTCCGGGAATAAAGAAAAGATCATTGCCGACCATATCAACAGAGGCTAAGACTTGCGGGCCGTTTCCGACAAGAGTAGCACCTCTTACCGGATGAGCGATCCGGCCATTCTTGATCAGGAAACTCTCGGTTACTTCAAAGACAAAATCACCGCTGGTTATATCAACTTGACCTCCGCCCATCTTACGCACCAGCAAGCCATTTTGGATCGAGGCGATGATCTCGTTGGGATCATGCTGCCCGGGGGCGATGTAGGTGTTGGTCATGCGCGGGATTGGGCGATTACGAAAGGATTCTCGGCGACCATTGCCGGTCAGGGGCATCTTGAGCAACGAGGCATGTAGCCTATCTTGCATAAATCTTACTATTTTGCCGTTCTCGACCAGGATATTCTTTTGGCAAGGAGTTCCCTCGTCATCATATTGAGCTGAGCCAAAATGGCCCGGGATGCTGCCATCATCTATAATGGTCACAATAGGAGATAAGATCTGTTGACCTAATTTATCGTGAAAGACAGAGGTTTTTTTTGTAAATAAAATCCCCTTCAAAGGCATGCCCGCATGCTTCATGGATCAAAGTTCCGCCTGCCTCACCGGCAAGCACAACAGGCATTTTGCCTGCAGGAGCAGGGAGCGCTTCCAGCATCAATAAAGCTCTTTCTGCTGCTTCAGTGGCAATTTCTTCCGGTTTATATTTATCAAAGAATTCAAATCCTTGGAGAGTCCCCGGTCCTTCGTAGCCAGTTTGCAGAACAGCGTTCTTCTGAGCAACTATTTGAGTAGTAAACCGGGTACGGATACGCTTATCTTCTTTGATAAATCCGGTTGAATTTGCGATCAACACATCTTGGGTAGTATCGCGGTAGCCGATAGTGACCTGTTTGATGCGTGGATCAATTTTACGCGCGGCCACATTGGCACGCAGGACGTTCTTTGTTTTATTAGCGATAGCTATATCCTCGGGGAATTGTATAAAATTACTGGAGATTTTATTATCAGCCTTTAAATTCAAAGAAAGGTCATTTTTGCTTTGAGCAATAGAGCTAGCCAATTCTTTGGCGATCTTTAGGAGATTATCATAAGCAAGATCATTTGTAGAAGCATAATAAGTATGCGGTGAGCTGATGATACGAATTCCTGCGCCTTGGTCAGTCCCAGAGAGTATCTTTTCGATCTTATTATCTTCAGCCAAGATGGAATTCTGAGAAGTATGTTCTAAGAATAGTTCGGACCAATCCCCGCCTTTGGCCAGGGAGGCGCTTAGGATGTCTTGGAGCTGTTGTTTAGCCAAGGGGAATTTAAGCATTTACGGAAAAAGTAGATTTTGCTTCCTGATAAAAAACTACTGAAATTAAAGTGATGGAAGCTCCGCTTAAGCCTTGAAGCAGGGGTGCCAAGATATCTTTGCTAAAAGCACCGGAGGAATCGAGCAGGGCTATTAACAAGAGGGTAAATAAGGAGATGATCGAAATGCTTAAGAAAAAACGGATTGTATTGCTGATATTATTTTTTATGAAGTTGATAGTGAGTTTAAAATAGTTCCATAAAGTGGTCCGTTCTAAAAGTATTATTACCGGGAAAAGCTGGAAAAAGACCAGGGTGAACATGACCAGGGGAATAGCCGCGTAAACAAAATAATTCTTCAAGAATTGACTAAGTATTACTCCCAAGGATATCAGGATAAGCATAGAAAAGATCATTAAAAAGCTCAGCAGTGGAAAATGTTTCAAAGTATCAATAAAAGAGCTGGCAATATCTGGGATCACTTTTTTCGAAAGCTTATTTGCCATGAAGATTGTTGTGGCTTGAGCTAGCAGGGTTATTAACCAACCCAGAGAATAAAAGATCAAGAGCTCTTTAGTGAGTTTACCAGACGGATCGAGCGGTTGTTCTCCGATGAGCGAGCGACTGGTGATCATTAAGATAAAGGAAGAGATAAGATAGGGCAGGATCACCACATAATCTGCCCGGATCAATTGCCAGGAATTTCTAAAAAGCATGCCAATTCTGATCATTTTAGGTGGGCGCATATGAAATTAACTTTAGATGATTGTCTTTTAAAAATCAAGAATACAGATGCGAGATTTTGTATGAATTACTTAGCCTTAGTGGGCCGAATTAAGGAAGAGATCTACTTGGCCTATGGGCCAAGGTAAGGAAGAAATTTGCTTGGCCTATGGGCCAAGGTAAGGAAGAAATTTGCTTGGCCTATGGGCCAAGGTAAGGAAGAAATTTGCTTGGCCTATGGGCCGTATTAAGGAAGAGATCTACTTGGCCTCCAGCCAATTGTTGCCAATGTTCACATCAATTATCAGGGGTACGGAAAGCTGATATGCGTTCTGCATAGAGTTTTTGATCAAGCTGGAGGCTTGTTCTACCTCGGATTCCGGCAATTCAAAGACCAATTCGTCATGAACTTGTAAAAGCATCGTGCATTTTAATTTTTCTTTACGTAAATCTTTTTCAACAGCAAGCATGGCCAGCTTGATCACATCAGCGGCTGTCCCTTGAATGGGGGCATTAATAGCTGCTCTTTCTGCAAAAGCTTGGATGCGCTTGTTGGGATTACGGATATCATGTACATAACGACGTCGGCCCAAGAGGGTCTCCACATATCCTTGTTCTTTTGCTTTTTTTAGAGTCTGCTCCATATATTCTTTGATCGCCGGGTAACGCTTAAAATAAGCTTGGATATATAGATTTGCTTCTTCAGGGCTGACCCCGGTGTTCTTGGCAAGGCCTAAGGGGCTGATCCCATAGACAATACCAAAATTCACTGCCTTGGCTCTGCTTCTAATCTCGGGAGTTACCTTGGCTAAGGGGATCTCAAAGATCTCAGAGGCCGTATTTTTGTGAATATCTTCACCGCTCTTAAATGCTTTTATTAGGTTCTTATCTTGAGAGATATGGGCCAAGATCCGCAGCTCTATCTGAGAATAATCTGCAGCCAGTAATTTCCAATCTTTGAAGCCTGGAATAAAAGCAGCTCTGATCTTTTTACCAAGCTCGGTACGGATCGGTATATTTTGTAAATTTGGATCGCTGCTGGATAAACGCCCGGTCGCGGTGGCTGTCTGGTTAAAAGAAGTATGAATGCGACCTTTAGAATTCTTTTCAGCCAGAGCTGGCAAAGTATCCACGTAAGTGTTCTTAAGCTTGGCTATCTGGCGAAAGACGATGATCTTAGAAGCGATATCATATTTTTCTGCCAGAGTTTCTAAGACCTCGGCATTTGTGGAAAATCCGGTCTTAGTTTTCTTGATCACCGGTAAATTCAATTTCTCAAAAAGAATAACGGATAATTGCTTAGGAGAATTTAGATTGAATTTTTCTCCGGCAACCGTAAAGATCTCCTTTTCCGTGCTTTTTAGGGTTTTAGACAGATCTTTAGACATTTTAAGTAAGTAGGGGATATCCAACTTGATCCCTGTTTTAGACATTTCTTCTAAGATATCGCTTAGGGGCAGCTCGATATCTGTGTAAAGTTCCAATAAGCCTTTAGCTTTTAGTTCTTTTTTTAGCTCATCTTGAGCAAGTATATCTTCCTGGAGAATATCTTTATCAAAAAGGGCTCTCTCTGGATTTAAAAGATATTTCATCAAGCGGACTTCTTTGATCTTCTGTTTATCCAGCTCATCATGTTCTCCGGAAGCAGTGCTGAATAAGCCTTCCTGATAAGCAGCTTCATGCTTTTTGGCCAAGGAATGCAGCTCTAGCTCTTTTAAGAACGGGATCAGTTTTTCCCAATGGATCTCTTTGAATTTAAATGATTCCGGAATGAATTTATACGGCACATTTATATCTATCGTAGCCAGTTTTTTGCTGAGCTTTAATTGCTCGATATTCTCTTGCAGCTTTTTCTGCACCGAGGTCTTGGGCAACTCATCAATCTTTTCCAGGATATTATCCAGAGAACCATATTCTTGGAGCAAGGCCACAGCAGTTTTATCGCCTATGCCGGGAACTCCTGGGATGTTATCCGAAGGATCACCTTTAAGGCCTTTGTAGTCGATCAGCTGTTTGGGTAATAAAGAATATCTTTCAACCACCTTTTCCTCATCATAGTTAATGACCTCTGAAAAGCCTTTTTTCGGGACCACCACTTTAACATGTGGAGAGACCAGCTGCAGGGCATCTGTATCTCCGGTGATTATAATAGTATCAAAATCTTCTTGAGATGCTTTTCTAGCCAAGGTCCCCAACAGATCATCAGCTTCATAGCCAGCTTGTTCTAGAATAGGGATATCCATGGCCTTAAGCACATTTTTTATCAGCGGTAATTGCGAACGGAATTCTTCTGGTGAGGGGGGGCGGTGTGCTTTATATTCTTTATATGCTTTATGACGAAAAGTAGGCTGGGGCAGATCGAAGGCCACTCCGATCGCGGCCGGCTTCATATCTTCGATGATCTTAAGCAGCATGCGGGTAAAACCAAAGACGGCATTAGTGATCTGCCCTTTGGTATTGATCATGCTGGTGGGTAATGCATAAAAGGCTCGGTAGGAGAGGCTGTGACCATCGATCAAGATAAACTTAGGACGAGACAATTTACACCTCTTAACGTAGGTTTAGGGGGAGAATTTTAAGAATCTGAACCTAGTTGGAACCTGGCAAAACGCCGGATAACGATATTTTCACCGATCTTAGCGATCGCTTCTTTGGTCAGATCAACTACGGTCTTATCCGTATCTCTAATAAAAGGTTGATCCAATAAACAGACCTCGCTATAGAATTTTTCTAAGCGGCCTTCGATTATCTTATCAATGATACTTTCCGGTTTCTTCTGGTTCTTTTCATCATGCAGAAGCTGTTGCTTGATGATATCTTTTTCTTTAGTAATTATCTCAGCCGGGACTTCTTCGCGAGATACATATTGGGGATTGGAAGCCGCAACATGCATGGCGATATCCTTAGCTAAGGCTTTGAATTCCGCGGTTTTGGCCACGAAATCCGTCTCACAATTTACTTCCACGATTACTCCAATGGCCCCGTTCATATGGATATAGGATTCAATAACACCTTTGGAAGCAGTGCGCCCGCTTCTTTTTGCTGCAGAAGCCAAGCCTTTTTCTCTTAAAAGCTTAAGAGCATTTTCCATATCCCCCTTAGCATCTACCAAAGCTTTTTTACAATCCATCATTCCAGCTGATGTTTTTTCACGCAAGCTTTGAACCATTTGACTGGTTATTTTGGTCATACCGTAGTCTCCTTCTCCAGCTTAACTTTTTCTTTTTCTAAGATCTCTTCTTCTTTTTCAATAGCTGCGATCGCTTCATCCGTTTCTGCCTGCTCTGTTACTTCTTCAGCGGCCTCGGGCTCGGTCTTGCCCACGAAGATCTTGTTGCCTTCAACACAGGCATTGGCGACCACATGGCAAAGTAATTTAATAGCGCGGATAGCATCATCATTGGCGGGAACAGGATGATCGATCCGGGTGGGATCACAATTAGTATCCACTATGCCTACGATAGGTGTCTTCAAGATATTTGCCTCATTGACTGCGATCTGTTCTCTTAGGGTATCTACGATGAACACAACGCTTGGTAATTTCTTCATATTCTCAATTCCGGAGAGATTGAATTCAAGCTTACGCAGCTGTTTGGATAGCATAGTCACTTCTTTGGTAGGCAGCTTTTCCCAAATACCATCTTCCTTTTGTTTCTGCAATTTTTTCATTTTACGGATGCTGCGGCGGATCGTTTCCAGATTGGTCAACATACCACCCAGCCAGCGATTATTAACATAGTACATGCCACAACGATTAGCTTCTTCGGCAATGGAATCTTGAGCTTGTTTCTTGGTCCCCACGAACAATACTTTACCGCCTTTGGCTACGGCGTCTTTAATGAATTGGTAAGCATCTGTCAGCAGCTTTAAAGATTGCTGAAGGTCGATAACGTGGATATCATTGCGCGATGTATAAATATATTTTTTCATGCGCGGATCCCAGCGCTTGGTCTGGTGACCGAAATGTACCCCTGCTTCCAATAATTCTCTCATAGTGATAACTGCCATAGATTTTCTCCTTTTTATTGTTATTTTCTTTCGGCAAGGAAACTTGCCGGAAAGACCTCTGCTTTTTCTTTTGAGAGGACCCTGATCTGGCAAAATCACGGCACACCTAACAAGATAAAAAAAGCATGTGTAATTGAACGCCTAATTTAGCATTAGCTGTGAATTATTGTCAATGGTGATAGAAACTAAGGCTTATGAAAGCGTTCGCCGAGCTTGGCGGTAAAGATCTGATGAAAATCATCGTTCTCGGTTTTATTAACTATGCTGGTGTGCTCAATATTTAATTGTGGTTTTAAATTTTCCACAGATTGATTTTTGCTTTTCTTACTCGGGGTTATCTTAAAGGTATACATTTAACAACAATTCTCCTTTGAGCACCCCCCTTTAAGTTTTCAACACTTTTACTGGATATTACTACGGTGTTGTACTTAGCCTAAACTCATTATAAATACCTGAGGAAAAAAATCAAATAAAACATCATATTTTGTTAACTAATACTGGTTTTCCTCGGTCATAGATATATCGTAAGCAAAGTCGGAAAATTTCAAAAAATTATTTATTGTTGATAAGCGCCAATGCTTCGGCTCTGGTCGAAGAATTCTTTTCTAAAATACCGCGCACGGCAGAGGTCATTACTTTTGCGCCCGGCTTTTTAATGCCGCGCATGCTCATGCATAAGTGTTCGGCTTCCATGATGACCATGACCCCTTGCGGCAAGAGCTTTTCGACCATGATATCTGCTATCTGGGTGGTCATTCTCTCTTGTATCTGAGGGCGCTTGGCCAGGTTTTCGATCACTCTGTTGATCTTACTGATGCCGGTGATCCTGCCTTTTTTAGGTATATAAATAACATGGACCTTGCCGAAGAAAGGCAGGAGGTGATGTTCGCAAATAGAGTGGAAAGTAATATCTTTAATGATGACCATCTCTTCGTGGGTCTCTTTATGGATGACGGTCAATTCCTCAGCAGCATTTTGATTAACGTTGCCCAAAAGATCTGAGTACATTTCTGCTACGCGTTTTGGCGTATCGACAATCCCAGCACGCTTAGGATCTTCGCCGATGGCTTCAAGGATATCTTTAATAGCTTTTTCGATCTTTTTTTTATCTACGGTCATAATGCCCTTCCCCACTTAAAGCCGCCATCTGCTGTATCCTTAATGGAAACACCTTTTTTTAGCAGTTCATCTCGTAATTTGTCAGCAAGTTTAAAATCCTTATTTTTTCTAGCAACAAGTCTTTCGTCCATCAATTTTTGAATTTCAGGAGGAATTGGAAATTGATCTGTTTCTTTTTCTTTTTGCAATATACCTAAAATACCACCAAGTTCTTTTAATAGCTTAGCTCCGCTTCCGCTTTTATCCTTATTTGTCTCAGTTGCTAAGGAGAACAGGGCGCCTATTGCTCCGGCCGAATTAAAATCATCATCCATGAATTTCTCGAACTCTTTATTATATTTAGAATAATCATTTTTATCTGCACTATCGTTCTCATAGATGGTTTGGCATAAATAATCTAAGCGTTTTTTTGCTTCATCTAATTCTTTATCGCTATAGTTAATAGGATTGCGATAATGTGTGGATAATAAAAAGAAGCGGATGACTTCAGGGGAATATTTCTTAAGAACGTCACGGACAGTAAAAAAGTTTCCTAGAGATTTAGACATCTTTTCCTTATTAATAGTAACAAAACCATTATGCAACCAGTATTTAGCAAAAGGTTTGCCGGTTGAGGCTTCTGTTTGTGCTATTTCGTTCTCATGATGGGGGAAGATCAGGTCCTGTCCGCCGCCGTGTATGTCCAGAGTTTCTATACCTGCTTCTTTGAGCGACATTACCGAGCATTCAATATGCCAGCCTGGGCGGCCTTTGCCCCAAGGGGAATCCCAGGAGGGCTCATTATCTTTAGAAGGTTTCCAGAGCGTAAAATCATGCGGATTTGCTTTCTTTTTGTTCACTTCAACACGTGAACCAGCTTCCATATCGTCCAGTTTGCGACCGGATAATTTCCCATATTCTTTGAATTTGGAGACACTGAAAAATACTTCTCCGTCTATTTCATAGGCATAATCTTTTTTAATAAGATCTTCGATGAGCTTGATCATTTCGGGGATATTTTCAGTTGCTTTAGGATAGGAAGTGGCTTTTTCTACATTTAGTGAACCGATATCTTCATAATAAGATTGAGTGAACTTTTTGGTTATCTCATTAATATCTGTCTTGGCCTCATTAGCTCTTTTAATGATCTTGTCATCGATATCGGTAAAGTTCTGGATATAATTAACTTTATATTTCTTGTATTCCAGATAGCGGCGGATCATATCGAAAACAACATAAGCACGAGCATGTCCGATATGGCAGTAGTCATAGACAGTCACTCCGCAAACGTACATATTCACTTTGGGTGGTTTTAAGGGCTTGAACTCCTCTTTGTTCCTGGAAAGAGTATTATAAACTTTGAGGGTCATTTTTGTTCTAGTTTCTCAATACGCTTTTTTAGCTCTTCTATGGTTTTGCCCATGGGATCCGGCAGATCGATCCAATTTAATTCATCATCAGGCACCCGTTTGCCTTCGCGCTGGACAAAGCGGGCCGGATTGCCCACAACTGTTGAGTTCTCCGGTATATTTTTAGTGACGACCGCGCCCGCGCCGATCTTACAATTATCTCCGATAGTAATATTGCCTAATATTTTTGCTCCGGCCCCGATCACACAGTGTTTGCCGATGGTCGGATGACGTTTGCCTTTTTCTAAGCCGGTACCGCCAAGTGTTACCTGGTGATACATAATGCAGCATTCGCCGATCTCGGCAGTTTCACCGATCACAGTGCCCATGCCGTGATCGATAAAAAAGCGCTTACTGATCTTAGCTCCAGGATGTATCTCAATGCCTGTCAGGAAACGGTTGACCTGAGAAATAAGACGGGGGAGAAAGGGAATATGCAGAATATAGAGCACATGGGCGATGCGATGCAGCCAAATAGCATACAATCCCTGGTACATGAATACTTCTATAATATTCCTGGCAGCAGGATCTCCATGAAAAACAGCTCTGATGTCATCTATGATCCACATAATAGTTAATTATCGACAGGTATAGAGAAGTTGTCAATTATGTAAAAAATGAGAATACATTAAACAGCTTACGATATATTATCGTAATGAAATTTTCGAAAAAAATTATAAGTGTTGAAGCTTCTGAATATAAATACAAGCTGGATATCATTGGCTCGCTCAATGAACCAGAAGAATTCAGAAAGAAGGAAGATCTCTTGAGAGACCTTCTAATAGATATGCGTCCAGTCAGCTTCGGATTGCTGCATCCAATTTATGTTTATTTGTATCAACATTATAAAAATATTGTTAATCCAAACAACAAAGATGGTCTGGTAGTAAATATATTAGGTGGTCCAAGCATTTCGGAATTTTTACTCTCAACGAATGCCACTAAAGCGGTCTTTATAGATAAGGCACGGGTGAGTGCGCATTTGTTAAAAAAATATATAAGAAAAGAGTGGAATTCAATAGAAAACCATATTCTTCTTGGGGATTATCTTTGTTTTAAAAAGCAGCATGGATATGCTAAGGCAGATAGAGCAATGCATATGCCCGCGCTTAAGATCGCTGTTGAATTAAAGGCGTTAGGGATTTCTCCTGATATGATTAAAATAATCGATGATAAACAAGGCGTTACAATAAAATTTAAGTGGGCTTATAAACGAAAAGTCAGAGAATATTCTATTAAATACTTGCAGTTCAGATTTCCTGAAAGTAAAGAAGAGTGGAGAGAGGCCATAAATCTTGATGGAGAGATAGATCATTTATTAAGACAGCATGGTCTAGATAAGTTTTTAGGCATATATATGAAAGCAGCTCTTAAGTTGCCCAGATATTTTAGAAATTATATTAGGCCATTTGCTGAAAGGATCTTGCCTTCCGGATATATGTTAATAGATACAAAGGGGTATAAAGAATTATTACAAGAGGATCTTTCTCCAGCAACAAAAGAATTAGGGTTAAAAAACGTTACAGATCAAATTAAAGAATATTCCTTAGAAGCTGTAAAAAAGTATAGACGTAAATATTTAGGCACTTATTCCCCTTATGGTTGCGACCAAGAAGTATATAGACGTATATAGTCTAGAAAGAATGTTTAGAAGAAGGATAGGTCCCTTTTTCAACTTCTGTTTTAAAACTAGTCAGAGCAGCGCTGATGGACTTGTTCAGGTCTGCATATTTCTTTACGAACTTGGGTGGTTTTTCGGTCAGCCCCAATAGATCGTTCAATACCAGAACTTGGCCGTCGCAATCAGGCCCGGCGCCTATTCCTATCGTCGGTATATTAAGTTCTTTAGTTATTTCCTTGGCTAATTTTGCCGGGACCATTTCCAGTACGATCGCAAAAACACCAGCAGTTTCTAGTTTCTTTGCTTGTTCAATAAGCTTATCGGCAGCTTCTTTATCTTTGCCCTGGATCTTATAGCCACCAAGTTCATTTACACTTTGTGGCGTGAAGCCAATATGCCCCATAACGGGGATCCCAATTTCTTTGATAGCTTCAATTGTTTTAGGGGCAGTTCCTTCAAGCTTAATTGCCTGAGCCTTACCTTCCTTAACAAGCTTACCTGCGTTCTTAATTGTATCTTCCAGGCTTACTTGGTAGCTCATAAAAGGCATGTCGGCCACGACCAGTGCGTTCTCAACTCCTTTGGCAACTGCTTTAGTATGATGCAGCATGTCTTCAACTGTCACAGGTAGAGTATCTTTATATCCTAAGATCACATTGCCAAGAGAATCACCAACCAGTACTACATCAATGCCGGCTTTATCTACCAGCTTGGCAGTGGGATAGTCATAAGCAGTGAGCATGGTGATTTTTTCACCGCTTTGTTTTTTCTTTTGCAGCGTGGAAATAGTGATACCCATTAGTTATTTCGGGCTTTTTTTCTTTTTGATGGAAACAGGTTCTTCTTTTATTTTTGCACTTTGCGAGCTGAACCAATTGATGAAATTAAGGCCTTCTCTGCGGAAATCGTTCTTATAGATATTAAGCATTCTTTCTTCCAAAGTTTCTTTAGTTAAAAAGCGGGTTAAAATACCGTTCTCAGCCAAAGAAATAGCCCCGGTCTCTTCAGAGACCACAATGATCACTGCATCTGATATTTCGGATAATCCTAAAGCTGCCCGATGCCGTGTGCCTAAGCGTTTATCTATTAAAGAGCTTTCACTTAAAGGAAAAAGACAGCTGGCGGCAGTTAATCTGCTGCCTTGGATTATCATGGCCCCATCATGTAGGGGGGATGTCCTATTAAAAGTGGATACAATAAGATCACTATTCACCTTAGCATCGATCACAATGCCGGATTCAATAAATTCATTTAATCCGGTATTTCTTTCAATAGCGATTATAGCCCCTTCTTTATTCTTCGAAAGCTCTTCGGTTGCTTTAATGACCTGGTTCAAAAAGCCCAGGCTTTTACCTTCGCTGGGGAAGATCAGGCCACTTAAGAACTTGCCGCGACCTAAACGTTCTAGTGCCTTACGCAATTCCGGCTGAAAAACAATTATCAAGGTTATTGCAACGATTGTGGCCAAGCTTTGCATCAACCAGTTGATGGTCGTCAATCCTGTTAATTGACTGATTATGTAAAAAGCAAAGATCAAGACCAGGCCGCGCATTAATTGCAGGGTGCGGGTGCCTTTGAACCAGAGCAGGATATGGTAGACCAGAAAGGCCACGATAATGATATCAACTATGTCGACGGTGCTAAACGGGATGGGTAGATTGAATTTCATATATTACCTCAGCGGTGTTTGCCCTTTTATTAGATCTTCATAGATCTGGCGAGAGACGATCTCTTTGGCCTTGCCTTTGCCTACTAACAGCATAGTGGCTTTTAAAGCCTGATTGTAGTTGCTGGCCATAGAATAATTGTAGGCACCAGTGCCTAAAACCGCAAGAAAATCTTTTGGATCAGGATGTTGTAGGTGGAGATCCTTGATCAGGATATCCCCGGATTCGCAGAATTTACCGGCGATCGTCACGAATTCTTTTTTCTTTTCACCGATCTTATTGGCTATCACGGCATCATATTCAGCATTATAAAGGGCAGGGCGGATATTATCGGCCATGCCGCCATCTACAAAAATGAAATTGCGGATCCCTTTTAATTCCTTGGTCGCACCCACTTGATAAAGGGTGATCCCGGCATTGCCGACAATAGAACGCCCCGGCTCTATGGCCAGCTTTGGAATATTCAGCTTAGTTTCTTTGGCCATAAATTTTAAAGAGTTGTATATAGTTTGGGCCAGGTTTTCCGGAGTAGGCGCATTATCTTTGGATATATAATTTATGCCCAAACCTCCGCCAAGATTCAGTATCTCTACATCGATCTTTAATTTTTGTTTGATCTTTTGAAGAGCATCAAAAAGTATCTCGATGAGCACAGAGTAAGGCTTTGTCTCCAGGATCTGGGAGCCGATATGAACATGCAATCCTTTAAAGACCACGTTCTTCTTTTCAAAAGCAAGCTGCAGTGCTGAGATCAATTGATCCGGAGGAAGGCCGAACTTTGAATCGAGCTGCCCTGTCTGTATGTATTCATGAGTATGAGCTTCGATGCCCGGAGTGATCCGAAACAGTATATTAACTTTTTTATCAGCTTTTTTAGCGGCTCTATTCAGCAGATCCAGTTCATAAAGATTATCCACTACATATTGGCCAACATTATATTCCAAAGCTTCGTTCAGCTCTTTTTCCTGCTTGTTATTTCCATGGAACCAGATCTTTTCGCCCGGGAAACCGGCTTGTTTGGCCAGGAATAATTCACCACCCGAAACCACATCCAGCTCCAGGTTCTCTTCTTTGATTATCTGTAAGATTGAAAGCACGGAAAGGGCTTTGCTGGCATAGATCACGCGAGTGCCAGGCATTGTTTTTTCAAAGGCCTCAAGATAATTGCGGCAATTATTGCGAATTGTCTCTTCATCCATAATATATAAAGGAGTGCCGTATTTTTCTGCTAATTCACAAGTATCGCATCCGCCCACGGTTAAATGGCCTTTGGTATTGATCTCTGCCGTAGCAGGCATATTTTTTATATCTCTTTGGTAGATCATTGTAAAAGCTTGTATTCGATGCTATCCACAAGTGCCTCCCAGCTAGCTTCGATAATGTTTGCTGAAACGCCGACAGTGCCCCAACTATTGCCATGTTCATCTGTTGATTCGATCAAAACGCGTACTTTTGCTTCGGTGCCGTCTTTGCTATCCAATACGCGGACCTTATAATCGCTTAAATGGATCTTCTTGATATCCGGAAAATATTTCTCTAAAGCTTTGCGCAGAGCATTATCTAAAGCACTGACCGGACCATTACCTTCAGCGGCAGTGATGATCTTCTGGCCTTTCACATCAACTTTAATAGTGGCTTCAACAATAATATTGTTCCCACCTAGTTTTTCATTCACGACACGAAAGCCTTCTAGGGTGAATAATGGTTTATATTTACCTAAAGCTTTTTTCATGAGCAATTCAAAGGAAGCCTCGCCTTCTTCAAATTGATAGCCGGCATGTTCCAGCTTCTTGATCTTATTTAAAAGCTCACGAATGTGCGGATTATCTTTTTTTAGATCTACACCAAATTCTTTGGCCTTGTAGATCAAATTGCTTACTCCGGCCATTTCTGAGATAAGTACACGCTGCTTATTGCCCACTTTTTCCGGGATAATATGTTCGTAGGTAGAGCTTTCTTTTAATACTGCGCTGACATGGATGCCACCTTTGTGTGTAAAAGCACTACGCCCCACATAGGCCTGGTGATCATTTGGGACAAGATTAGCGATCTCGCTGATATGGTGGGAGAGCTCTGTTAGCTTGGTTAGTTGTTTGTCGGTCAAGGCTTTAGTCCCCATTTTAAGGTTCAAAGCCGGAATTATCGAACAAAGATTAGCATTGCCACAGCGTTCTCCATAGCCGTTGATCGTTCCTTGGACATGCGTGATCCCATGTTCAACAGCCATTACAGAATTTGCTACAGCTGTTTCACTATCATTATGGGCATGAATACCTAAGGGGACAATAATATTCTGCTTAACGAATTTGATGATCGCTGGTAGCTCCTGAGGCAGGGTACCGCCATTTGTATCACATAAAATGATAACATCTGCTCCCGCTTTTTGAGCAGCTAATATTGTTTTTAAGGCATATTCTGGATCAGCCTTATAGCCGTCAAAAAAGTGCTCAGCATCATAGAAGACCTCTTTTTTTTTGGATTTTAAGAAAAGGATCGAATCCTCAATTATCTTGAGATTCTTTTCTAAAGAGATATTCAAAGCATGAGTGACATGCAGGTCCCAAGTTTTGCCAAAGATGCATACTGTCGGTGTTTTTACGGCCAAAAGACCCTGCAGATTCTTATCTTTAACCGGAGGATTATCTGCACGGCAAGTACTGCCAAAAGCGACTATTTTTGCATTTTTAAGCTTTGTTTTTTTGATCTCATTAAAGAATTCCATAGCTTTAGGATTGGCAGCCGGCCAGCCGCCTTCGATATAGTCGATACCGATATCGTCTAAAAGCTTAACAATTTTAACTTTATCGTGGACAGTAAAGGAAATTCCTTCACTTTGTTCCCCGTCACGTAAAGTAGTATCAAATAAAGTAAGTTTTTTACTCATTTTTCTCTCCGCCTTCGCATAATTTATGCATAGCTAATATAAAAATTATGCTTCGGCGGATCTCCGCAACGGAATGTAGAGGAAATTCGTCGAAACACAATTATAAACCTTGTTTTTGGCGCTACAAGCTCCAAAGCTGTAAAAATGGGTTTGAATTATAACATAGATATCAGTTGTATGTCATAAAAAGGGGATAATTTGTGCTTAAGAGGCTTAATTGTGATTATAAAAGATCGGAGGGGCCCCGGAAAAGAGAGAGCTTTTCGTGGATCAGGACCCCCCAGAAATCATTTTTATCTAATTACAAGTATCTTCGTTTTTGCTAACGTTCTACCTTTGCTATCTACGATGTGTACGATGTACACGCCGTTACCTACTTGTTCAAAGAATCCGTTCTTACCGTTCCAAAGTACTTCGTTATATCCTTCATGGCCGCCCTCTTCGCCTTCGTCAATTTCGAATTTCTTAATTCTTTCACCCATGATGTTGTAGATATAGATCCTAACTTTGGCTTGATTGGTCAATTGATAAGTGATCTTGGCATCGCCTTCGTTCGGATCATATGGATTTGGATAAGGCAGCACTCTGCCAACGATCTTTGCTTTAGTTGTAATGCGACCTATTAGAGTTCTGGTCCCAGTATTGCCGATCAGATCTTTTGCTTCGAATTCAAAAGTATGATCACCGTTACTTAGTTGAGTTGTTACTTGATAGCTCATATAAGTTCCGTCGAAAGTGATACCAGCGGTTATCTGTACGCCGTCGATGGTCAATTTGATCGAGGCAGTGGCTATGCTATCAACATCCAGGATCTTGGCGATGATCAACGGGCTCTTACCGATGTAATCCCTATCGGCCATAGGAGCACCGTCAAAAGTGATATCTGAGAAGGTAGGATTGCCGACCCCTTGTGAGGTATTCCCGGTTTGTAGAGTAGCGACTAAAGCAGGTCCGCCGTAAGTAATATTATTATTGCCGGTATAGCTGCCCAAGCTTACGTTATTAGCACTGCAGGTCAGATTTACTGTACCGGTAGATCCGGAGATGTTCGGCGCCGTCATAGCTACAAAGAATTTATATATTGAGCCAGCAGGAACGTTAATGTTTGCCGGAACAGGAGTGGTCTCTCCAGCTTGGCGCACGCCATCATTATTATCATCTTTTATTAACTGGACACTCCAGCTAGGAGAGATCGCAGAAAGAGCGACATCTACATTTTCAGCGATATTGCCGACATTGGTCAGGTTCTTTGGGAAGTAAAGTGTTCCGCCCGGTAATATTGTCGCAGGTGAATTATCGTTAATATCCAAGCCGCGGATCGTTGTCACGCTCTTGTTAACTACATTAGAATCTTCTGAAAAGTTCCCATCGAAAGAAAGCAGTTTGGCGTAATTTTGAATATTTGTTCCAGAAGGTGTGGCAGCCAAAGCATAATGTGCCAAGCACAGGACCAGGATATTCACTATTATTAAAATTGCTGTAAGTTTTCTGTTATACATTTTATTCACTCTCTTTTGCCTCATCAACATTTGCTAAAGCTTCGTCATTATCTTTTTGACGCTGAAAGATAGCGATGCTTACTTCGTTAAAACGGTAACCGAACGAAAGGAAATGAGTTGTGTTGTCGACCTCGTTGTAATAGGGATGATAGGCATAGTCGATCTTCCAATCTTCCATGTACAAAGTTAATCCCATAGTGAAATTGCCCAAAGTATTGCCGCCTGTAGTATCGTGTAATTGTTCATAACCGGTACGCAGGACCATGCTCTTTTGCAGAGTATATTCAGTGCCTAAATGGATCAAAGCTTTGCGGCCGCCGGAAAAAGCAATATCATAATCGACCAAGACCAGCCAATTTGGATCTACATAGTAGCCTACGCCCAAGGTCGTATAGGAAAGCAGATAATCTTGAGCGCCTGTATCCCAATTTATGGAACCGATCACTCCTAAAGAAGGAACAGCATTTTTCTGAGTGATCCCAAAACGCCATTTACTATTTGGAATATAAAGTAAACCAAGATCAAGATTTGTGCCGCTGCCGGTAGAATAACCGGTGATCCCTTTGTGGAAATATTTAAGGCTCATTCCTCCGAAAAGCTTGCCGGGTAATTTCATCTTGAAAGCAGATCTGGCCAAGTGAGTTATCGGCAGAGCATAAGTAAGATTCCAGATACCGTCATAATAAGTGACATCTTCAACAGCACGTGGGCGGTTATTACTATCCAATTCAGTTAGGGTGATACCGTCGACATTGGCTTGCACCAGCCCAAGGCCTATGCTTCCCGGGCCAAATGGTGCAATTCCTCCAAAGGTTAGATAATTAATATCACCGAGTAAGCTGGCCTGCATGCTGAGCAATTGAGGCTTTTCGATCTGAGCAATACCTGCAGGATTCATGAACATTGCCGAAGGGTCATCAGCTAAAGCAACATAAGCTTTACCCATACCCATTGGGCGGGCGCCGATCCCTATCTGAGAGATATCAGCAGAAGAACCGGCCCAAGAACCGGCTTGAAGTAATACTATTAGTATTAAGCTTAGAAATATTTTAGATATATTTATTGAACGTCTCATCTCTCTTTTCCTTTTCGTGACCCACTATCACTTAGATATTGACCGCTCTCTCTTACTATTCTTATACCCACATTTCACAATTTTTATACATAGATTTTTTCTGTTGTTTTTTTATTCATAGAGATAAATACAAGAAATATGCCAAGAAATAAGCTCAGAAATGGCTTATATGAGAGCTATTTAGGCTTAAAATGAGCAGGGGTGGTTAAAATTGAACAATACTAGCCGCCTGCATATTACAGGGGATCCAATAGCTTTAATGATCTGTATGGTTATTTTATGACGACATTAAGAGTTACCGAGCCGCCTGAAGTCGGAGGGACGGAACCAATGGTCCACTTAACTTTTTGGACATTATTATCGACCGGGACAGCAGGTGTTGTTGCAGACCAGCCGGAGCCATAATCCCAGAGGATCGCAGCACCACCCAAAGCGCTGGCGTAGGCAGAATTGGTCGGAATATCATCAGTGATCTCAACAGCATTTACGGTTACTGAATCATAATTGTAGTAATCAAAGACATAGGTGAGCGTTGCCCCAGGAACAGCATCTGTTGCTCCGCCGCCGGCACCAATATAAGTTGCCGGAGCCTGTACGCTGACATTAGCAGTGATACCGATATTTGGTGTGGTCAGAACATAGATCGTTGAAGAAGATGTGGTGCTTAAATTGCCTACAATATCTTCAACAACAGCATCAACATTATTCGGGCCTTGTACCAAGCCGGTTACACTGATAGAGAAATTTCCGCCTGTAGCATTTCCGGTATTCTTTAATGATCCTCCAACATATATTTTTACCGTAGTATTTACTTCGGCTGTACCGGTCACGGTAAAAGATGTGCTGCTGGTCGTTACCGGTAGCGATGTTAGCACCGGAGGATTCGGCGCGATCGAATCAACAAAGATCACAGTAGTCACATCGTTGCTATAACCGTTGATGTTTTGAGCATTAACAGTGATGTTGTTATTGCCTTCAGACATTGCAGTTAGAGTTACTCTCCAGGTCGTTGTTGTCGGATAGCTGACCGAACCAACAGTAGCTGTAATGCAGGTTACATTGATCGTTGTGGCATCAGTTGCTTTGGCTCCAGTGATCAACTGGGTCTTGCTGGATGTAGGAGTATCTACCGCATTTATTGCAGGATCAGCAGGTACATTGGAATCATAAGAAACATTAATGCTGTCCGTACCACTATAATTATTATAAGCATCGACTGCGACCACATTGAAGGTATTAGGTCCTACGCTCATTGAGTTGGCTAAGAAGCTCCAATTTGTATTGCCCGGTGTGTAAGTAACATTGGTGAAGCTGCTATTAACTAAAATAGTTTGAGTATCTGCCGAACAAATACCTTCTATGGTCACCGAAGGATTCTGAGTTGTAAAATCTGCTCCGCCATTAGTTGTAATGATCGGTGTGGCCGGAGGGGTAGAATCAACAAAGATGGTTGAAGAAGCTGTTGCACTTATGTTGCCTAAATTATCAGTAGCAGTAGCATTGATAATATTAGAGCCTTGGGCTAAGCCGGTTATATTTACAGAGAAAGTGCCACCGGCAACAGTGTCTGATCCTTTAAGCGTTCCACCAAGATAAACCTTAACAGTGGTGCCGGTTTCAGCTGTACCAGTCACAGTATAAGAAGTTGAATTTATTGATGCCGGCAAGTTGCTATATGTTGGAGTAGCTGGTGGCAATGAATCAACGAATATAGTAGAAGAAGAAGTAGCGCTGATCTGACCATAAGTATCAGCAGCCGTTGCTTCAACCAAGTTAGAACCTTGAGCAAGGCTATTAACTGTTATTGAGAAGTTGCCGCCGGTTGCATCAGCAGAAGCAGAGAAAGCTCCGCCGATGTATATGCGAACAACTGAGTCCGTTTCAGCAGTGCCGGCAACAGCATAAGAAGTAGTATTTATAGTAGCCGGAACAGAATTTAATGTTGGCGCATCCGGCGCAAGGCTATCAACGAAGATGGTTGAAGAAGAGGTAGCGCTGATCTGGCCGTAAATATCTGCAGCAGTAGCTTCAACCAAGTTAGAACCTTGAGCAAGACCTGCAACATTTACCGAGAAGGTGCCGCCTGTTGCAGTGTCAGAACCTTTTAGAGATCCGCCAATATAAACTTTTACGAGTGAATTAACTTCGGCAGTCCCGGTTACGGCATAGGACGTTGCATTGATCGTAGCCGGG
>JBHPMC010000008.1:0-53366 GCA_042562495.1 Candidatus Margulisiibacteriota bacterium | reverse complement strand
ACCAATCCTTTTTTCTCAGCAACCTCTGTCATTTTATCCTCTCACTTATTCTGCTCACTTTATCCAAGACGCAAAGCGGCCTCTGCTTGGCAGGTGGGACAGGAATCGAACCTGCAACCTACGGTTTTGGAGACCGTTGCTCTACCAATTGAGCTACCCACCTTCGTAGGCTACAGTCCTCAAACTTATTTCGTTTCCTTATGCTCCGTGTGCTTGCGCTCCCACGGACAATATTTTTTCAAAACAACACGATCCGGCGTATTACGCTTTTCTTTCGTAGTCGTATAGTTACGTCTTTTACATTTCTGACAGGCTAAAGTTATTGTTTCTCTTGCCATTTATTTGACCCCTTACACACATAAACGCACTAATTCAACATTATTAAACGTTAATTGTTTAATTTTTTCGTTGAACAGTGCAAAATACGAGCCGTAAATTTAGCACGTTTTAGAGAATAGTGTCAACACTATTTTTTAGCTAAAGAAAGTCTAAAAAAACAAGGTGATTACCTGAAATTCTTATTACTGACTTACGATATATTACTGTAAAAAACTAGCGGAGGCATAAAAATGTTCAAAAAGATCCTTCCCTATATCAAAGGTCCATCTATTAAGAACCATTTAAATGAAAAAGTAGATCTATTTATTGGGGCAAAAACTGTCGCCATTGGTCCTCGAAAGGCTCCTGGGCTTTCCAAGAAAGATCTGACTAAGAATAATAGATTAAGCAGCCTTACTTCTAGAAGCTCGTTGAAAGTTAAGCCAGAAAAAGACGAAACAGCAAACCCTGACAAAAAAGATAAAGGGAAGAAAAAAGATAAATAATTAAATCCTATGGCTTTTTCTTCTTAGTAAAATCAATAGTCTTGGCACTCAATATTGCATGTTCTTTCTTTTCTTTTTCAATTATTTCGTTAAATCTCTTATAAAATTCCCTTTTAGTAGATATGCCATGTTTCTTCATAAGGTTATTCATCAACTGTAATTGTAATCCGCAAATAGGATCAGTTGAAACCTTAAAAGATACAAACCTATCACCTACCAATTTATATCCAGCTTCTTGTTTTTCTTCAATTTCTTTTGTTTTCCAATGAATTACTCTATCCCCTTCTATCTGTACACCCCACTCAGCCGTCAATCTTCTCACGAGACCTTGATATACACTATCTTGAAGCAATATGGCTGCGGATTCTCGAAGATACTCATCTTTACTATACAGCAAGTCTTTTACTTGAGATGCAAGAGTACTATCATTTCTACATATTTGAGTTAAAGATTTTGTATCCTGATAATCTCTATTGCGCAGCATTCTTATAAGATCATGTACACGACCATTCATATTTCCAACAAAAATTATTTTTTTATACATTTAAAATCGCCTGCATTCCTCTAAAAGTTATTTTTCTTTCTATTAAGATATCGTAAGTTTCATTTTTTTATCCCACACAAAAAAGCCCCGGATCTTCATCCAGGGCTTTAGTTCAAACTTAAACAGTCAGATAAACCTTACATCATGCCCATACCAGGCATTCCACCACCCATACCCATTCCGCCTCCAGGCATTGCCGAAGCTGCAGGTTCCTTTTCAGGAATATCAGCAACTAAAGCACCTGTGGTAAGCAGCATTGAAGCAATAGATCCGGCATTTTGAATTGCAGATCTGGTAACTTTCACAGGATCGATGATCCCGGCTTTTACCATATCTTCATATTCAAAGGTCTGCGCATTGAAGCCAATACCGTTTTTCCCGGCTTTAACTTTCTCAACAACAACAGAACCTTCTTGGCCTGCATTATCAGCAAGTTGTTTTAATGGATAATGCAAAGCGTTCTTAACTATTCTGACACCGATCTTTTCATCGCCGTCAGTATTGCCTTCCAGCTTATCGATGACAGGAATAGCTCTAACTAAAGCAACTCCACCGCCGGCCACAATACCTTCTTCAACAGCAGCACGCGTAGCTTGCAGAGCATCTTCAATGCGGTGCTTCTTTTCTTTTAATTCAGTTTCAGTAGCAGCCCCGGCCCGAATGATGGCTACGCCACCAGACAATTTTGCCAGGCGCTCCTGTAACTTTTCTTTATCGTAAGAAGAATCTGAGGCTTCGATCTCTTTTTTGATCTGAGCAATGCGCTCATCAATATCTTTCTTCTTTCCGGCGCCTTCAACGATCGTAGTATTATCTTTATCTACCTTGATCATTTTGGCTTTTCCTAAAGAAGGAAGATCCACATTCTCCAGGGTCATCCCTCGATCTTCAGCGATCACTTCGCCGCCTGTAAGAATAGCGATATCTTCTAACATGGCCTTGCGACGATCACCGAATCCGGGAGCCTTAACTGCAACAACATTAATAGTACCGCGCAGTTTATTAACTACCAGAGTAGCCAAAGCTTCGCCTTCCAGATCATCAGCAATGATGAGTAATGGTTTAGCAGACTGCACGACTTTTTCAAGAATTGGCAGCAGATCTTTGATCGCTGAGATCTTTTTATCGGTCAACAAGATCATCGCGTCCTCCAAGCTCGCCTTCATTGTATCTTTCTCTGTGACCATATAAGGAGAAACATAACCTTTGTCGAATTGCATACCTTCTACAACTTCTAAAGTTGTATCAATACCTTTAGATTCTTCAACGGTAATTACACCATCAGCAGTGATTTTGCCATCTTTACTACTTACCTTAGACATAGCTTCTGCAATAAGATTACCAATCTCATTATCATTGTTAGCCGAAATAGCTGCAACCTGAGCAATAGACTCCTTCGTACCTACATCCTGCTTGCCTTTCTTTAAGGACTCTACAACAGCTTCGATACCTTTTTGGATACCGCGTTTAATTCCCATAGAATTAGCACCTGAAATAACGTTCTTCAGGCCCTCTTTAAAGATCGCGTGACCAAGTATCGTAGCAGTAGTTGTCCCATCCCCTGCGATATCGTTGGTCTTAGAGGCTACTTCCTTTAGAAGCTGAGCTCCCATATTTTCAAAAGGATCTTCTAATTCGATCTCTTTTGCGATAGTTACTCCGTCGTTGGTAATTGTCGGAGAACCCCATTTCTTTTCCAATACGACATTATGCCCTCTAGGCCCTAAAGTGATACGTACTGCGTCTGCCACTTTCTTGACCCCGGCTTCTAAGCTTCTCCAGGCACTGTCGTCAAATAATAACTGTTTAGCCATAACTCTGATCCACCTTTCTATATTATATGATCGCTAATACATTCCTCTCTTCGATGATCTTGTATTCAACACCATCGACCTTCACTTCATCACCGCTGTATTTTGAGAAAACAACGATATCTCCCGCTTTAACTTCAGGAGCAACTCTCTCGCCACTATCTAAAACACGCCCGGAACCTACAGCAACAACTTTACCCTGCTGAGGTTTTTCTTTAGCATTATCTGGAAGTACTATTCCGCTTTTTGTTTTAACTTCTTCTTCAACAGGGACAATAACTACTCGGTCAGCTAAAGGCTGAATTTTAATTTTGGATTTTGTAGACATTTCTTTCCTCCTTTCATATTATTATTTATTAACAAATCAACAAATTTACTTATGTTACACAGATGCGAATTTTAATTAATTAGCACTCTTTTGTCAAGAGTGCTAATTTGGTACCTTGATACTATGAATAATTCAATAGGATATCTAGCTAGCTTGTAGTTTTAAAATCCCTTAACTGAATGATCTGCTTTTTCACTGGAGCCGTTTTAACCAGCCAAACAGCCAGCTCAGTTCTGGTCAGCTTGGCATCAGGCTTAAAATTAGAACCTTGTGGTACCAGATCAATGGACATCGCGGTTGCAATAGCATTAGCGTAGGGATTATCTACCGGAACATCAGGCAAGGGCGGGCTTTTCAAGCGTCCACTAGGTATCTTTTTTTTTAAAGCTCTTACTAGGACAGCGATAGCTTCGCCGCGGGAAACAGATTCTTGGGGCTTAAATGAAGTTTTTTTTTCTACGATCCCTGCATTAGCAGCTGCATATATCGAAGGTGCTGCCCAATATCCTGCCGGCACATCTGAAAATGTGGCTTGGCGCACAGCTGGAGTTCTTAATCCCGCAAGTTTTACCGCTAAAGTTGCTAGTTCATCTCTAGCAACAGCTTTACTTGGTTGAAAAGTACTCCCGGCGGCAAAATAGCCCAAAGTTGCTAAATACTCGATAACTCTTTTTTGAGCTACTCTTCCAATATCTCCATAGGTCAACAGCCTTAAGACTCTTCTTTTTTCAGTATTATTTCCTGCTTCAATATTAACTATATTCTTCCCCGGCCTTAAGCCGATCTCTGTCTGAAAAGCACCTTTAGCATTAGGTGCGACAGTTTTACCATTTATTAAAACTGAGATCTTTTCTTTAACAACTCCTGCCACATTCACATTTATTTTATCTGTTACCAGAAGATCCTTGGGAGAAAGTACCGTTAGCGGCTGCGCACCAGAGCCGACCGAATCCGCAGTTCGCGGGTAGATCATCCCTTTTTTCATCTGACGCTCCATTGGTGGAGCAAATCCTAGCAGCTCACCATCTGCCCCACTTCCACCCGCACTTCGACCACGCGCATAACTTGGCGTATCTATCACTAATGATCTTTTGCGTTGTTTTTTTGGTTTTAGAGGAGCATTTAATTTATTTTGATCATATTTATCCCAATCTAATAATTTATTGACCTGCTCCTGCATAACTTTAGTATTCATCAAAATATCCACCAATTCTTCTCTGCTGATCGGAGTATCTGGATAAAAACTCTCTGTCTGCGGTATCAACTTCGCCTGCAAGGCTGCGCCAAGTTCCTTGGCATATTTATGATCGACTGGAACATCCGCAAAAGGTTTACGGGAAAGATCGCCACCCGGCACCTGAACTCCTTCGAATTCATTGATGATCTCTATCGCCTCGCCCCTGTTTACTTCTTTACCTGGATCGAAACTATTATTTGGTCCTAATTTAAAATATTTAAGATCTACTGCTCTTTTCACCCAAGGCAGCTGCGGATCATCAGCTGTAATATCACTGATCTTTGTGGAAGAATCAGCAGGTTTTTCTTCTTTTAAGCGCACCAGTACTGTAGCCAATTCGCGGCGAGAGATCGTTTGCTCCGGATAAAATGCTTGGTCCGTATCCAGATAGCCCAATGAACCCATCAATCTCATATTTTTACCGACATCACCTTTTGGCACATCTTCAAAACTGGCCTCCCGGAAGATCCTGATCATTTTTTTCTCCTTAGTGGCCTCAACAATTATGACATTCGGTCCTGGATCCAAAGGTATCGCAGCTATAAAGGCTCCCTGAGCATCAACTTGTATCTTTTGACCATTGATCGTCACCATCTTTTCATCTTTTACCAAACCTCTGACGATCGCATGTTTATCATAGACAGTGCTTTGATCGATCGGAGAGATCACTTTCAATCCTTCGCTTTGCTCTTCAGGGGTCCATTCCACATCAGCAAAATCAACAACGAGCTGGCTTTCCCAGGGGATCTCACCAGAAACTTCCGTTGGCAGACCAAATCCCTGGTTCCAATCCATTAATTCCCGCATATCCTGCTGAGCCTCAGGTGTTTGAGAGAACCACAACGCTGCTGTTTCGCGGCTAAGCGGTTCATCAGGATAGAAATTCTCTTGATCAGCACCTATTAACCCGGCGATAACCGCCGCATTGATCACATCTGCTGCCGGATGGGATAAAGTGACATCATTAAATACTTCTTCCGGAGTACCTTCAGGTATTGGCACATTATTTACTTTAAGCAGTATCGCTACCGCATCACCTCGAGATACAGTATCCTCTGGCCTGAATTGTCCTTCAGCTAACGGCTGCATCCAACCGGATTGAGCAACGGCAGCAATAGCCCTTGCCTGAGGATTATTGGCCGGCACATCGGCAAATGGACTGCCTGCTACGGGCGCAGCACCTTTTACTTTAGCAATCAGTCCCGCTAACTCTCCGCGCTTTATAGGATCCTGCGGTCGAAAGCTATTCTGATCATCGGTCTGAATAGCACCAATGGTTAAAAGATCATTAATAGCTGCATAAGCAAAAGAATCTTGGGGCACATCTGTAGCCGAAGCCTTACGCAATACACGAACTTTAGAAGAAACTGTAACTCCCTTGGCATCGACTACCTGAACTTCAACTAATTGTTTACCGATCTCGCCCAGCGCCACTGTCGTCTCGAATACACCTTCTTCGTTCGGCGTAAGGATCTGATCACCTACCATAACTGTTTTTGCATCAAGCGGAGCATAGCCACGAACATTCAGGAAATCTTGGGTTGTTACTGTGCGATCTCTTGGTTCCTTGACCATCTGCACAGAAACTTTGGACTTCATAATATCTGTTTTATTACCGCTCTCATCAACACCTCTGGTCTGCAGGGTGATCGGCCTATCCATGAATTTCAACGGCACCTTCCAGGTCCCTACCCAGATCGCATTATCTGCATCATAGGTCAGGGCCAAGGTTTGATTATTAGGCAAACGTGTCGCCACGCGGTTCATTTTCTTAGAAGCTCTTGCTTTAACGATTATTTCATTGCCCATTTTTTCGATCGTGGTCCTGATCTCTACAGGAGTAAGATCGGCATTGATCATGACCGGCTCTGAAAATTCACTTGCTGCAAAATCCAATTGCTCGGCTTGGACTTTGATCTCATTTTTTCCTTCCGATAAAAATACTTCCTTAGCTGACCAAATACCTGATTTTTCATCTGCACGGATTACTTTTCTAGGAATTTCATTGATATAAACAGTGACCTCATCTCCCTTACCTGCTGTCCCCTCTACGGTAATTGTCGGCACGCTTAAAGTCTTGCCGGAAATAGGATTTAAGATAGTCGGCTTTTCTGTCTGAGAAACCCCTAAATAAGAAATTCCCAGATAATTTGTATTCTGCAAAGGGGTTTCATACATGCGATAAGCATAATCGATCGCGATGGTGTGCGGTTTATTATCAAAACCGGTGATTGAAAATATCTTAAGCCCAACACCTAAAGCGATATTATCTGCATCAAGCCCACCCCTCACTGCCACTCCACCTGGTCCTTGCCACTCTGTTCCTAAATGGATGCCTAAGTTATCAAAATCAAAGGCCACTAAGAAATTCTGGTCCCAAAGATCGAACATAGTAGAGATCCCCAACCTGACATTCATTTCATAACTGGAAGGATCCTCTTCTTCGTATTCAAAAGTAGGCGCCAGTAAATTCTGCAAAGCCAGGCCAAATTCATAATCTCTATCAAAGAACTCAAAAGGCATCATCATACCTGCGTCTAATCCGATCCCAGATTCAGATGAGCTCTCGAAAGTTGAATCATCACTTGCTTCCAAATATTCCGTAGCCCGTTTAAAAAATATACCAACGGACATATCACCTAAGAACATGAATTTGGTAGCATAGCCTACACCAAGAAAATTGCTGCCTGCACCGTACTCTGATAATTTATAGTTCCTAACGCCATCACCTTGAGTAAACCGAAATGTTTCGGGTATCCCATCAACGCTCATAGAACCATAGCCAACACCCCACCATTCTGTGCCTAAACGCATGGCACCGCTCATGCCAAAGTAATTGAATTCATCAAATAGTTTCGTTGAATATGTCGAAGCTTCTATATTCTTGATCTTGGTCAAACCTGCAGGATTGCTATATAGCGAACTACTGCCACCCATGGTTGCCAAGCCAGCGCGTCCCATACCCATGGCGCGAACACTAGTGATCGTAGTTAAAGGATCCGTAGTGCGGCGTGCACAGACAGAAGTAGCCCCTACAGCAAGGATTACTATAGCTATATATATTAGTAGGATAAACTTATTTTTCAATATATCCCCCATATTTTCTTTATAACTGTCTTTTATAGCTCAAATTTAGCTCTTTAAAAAACAGCGAATTTAGTTTTAACAACCTTTTCCGTATCATCATCCAAGCTCTTGGCTACGATACGCACTAAATAAACTCCGCGCCCGACAATTCCCCCAATATCCATAGTGCCATCCCAGGCGATCTCGTTATAGCCGATACTAAAATTAGCTTCTTCGGAAAGATAAACAAGCTTGCCGGCAGAATCATAAACATATACTTTTGCAGAAGCTGCTTCAGATAATTGAAAACTAAAATACATACTTCCCTCGGATGGCTTATATGGAGAAGGCCCTGCCATCACATCTTTTACGGCAAAACCTGTCTCAATAGAATATCTTATAGAAGCGGTTTCTATAGCAGTATCTCCGGAATAGCCGTCGATCGTGATCGTGCCTGATTGCCCACCCATATCCTGGATAGTAACGATCCCGTTACTTTCATCGACCAGATAATCACTTCCCTTGGACAGCAATACTCCATCCTTGCGGACCATCAGAGAGCTCATATCCAAAATATCCCCATTGTTTATAAAATATATTATTAATTTCGAATTAATGGCCACCATATCCCCATTCAAGAAAGGCTCTTCAGGAAAAGTGCCATAAGGAACAACGTTCATGCTGGCTATATAATCAGGTAAGCTGTAACTAAACTCCGGAGTACTACTGCCGCTAAAAGCTACAAATGAACCGTAATGATTGTTCAGCGCCGCAGGCACATAGGTCCCACCTGATCGATAGCGGCTCATATATATACTTTGCCCTCCGGGCTTGGCAAATATCAATGTATTAACACCATAATCAACAAAGCCATCCACGAGCACCGGCCCTCTGGTCCTAAGATTAGCTGCACTTACAATGACATTATAGGTAACGATATTATTCGCCGTAACCACATAGCTTGGCGGAGTATAGTTTGTAATAGTCGGCCCGGGCGCCCAATGGCTCGAAGAGACCACTTGATAAGAATATTCTGATGAAATATCTGTACCGCCGATCGCCTGAAAATAAAAAGCAGGCCTTAAGGAATGGATGATCATATGATTAGAATTATCAATATTGCGCACGGTGATCTCTAAGGGAAATGATTGCCCCGCAGAAACACTATTCACATTTTCACTGACACTGAGCACTACCAATGGAGCCGGGCTTACCTGAAAAGAAGCAGCCGGCTGAGGTGCCGGCAAACTACCTCCAAAGAACAAGCCATTCCCTTCAATAGTTTCCAGCTGGCATTGAATACCACTGCCCGTCGATGCTCCAACGTTCATATCGTAATATACATAATAATCGATATTGCTGCCTGCCGGCAGAAATACATTTTCGATCTCTGCTGTATTATTGTTTAAAAAGGTCGAGGTCGCTCCGACCAAGTATAAGGTCCCGGCAATATCCCTATACAAGGTGACCTTGGAGACTCCTTCTCCAGTAGAGAGAAATGTACCTCCGGCATTTGAAATAACGACCTTGGCCCCGGAATAATCAAAATTATTGTTCAAAGTAAATGCGATCATCGGTATCTGACGCTCTCCGGCTATACCATAAAAAGCTGCTGGCGCATAACTAGGCAGATTCACCGAAGCAGAAACTATATAGGCATTAACGCTCACAATAGTTAAGAAAATATTGGCGCTGGCTGGCAACACACCATTTAACTGCAGAGCTCCTGATAAGAAGCCATCGCCTGCAGCATCTCCTAGATCAGCATAAACTTGAGTATCATTTGCCATACCATTGCCCATATCATAAAACACAAAGAACATCCTGGTATTTTTATCTGTATCCACATTATTATATTCTATATATGTTGAACCATTGATCGTAACAGCAGCTTTCCAGGGAGAATTACCATTCCCCAGATTACGGGTACCGACCAAAGTATCAACACTACCGAAACCATCAAAGAAAGAATTATTATTAGTATCTTCATAGATCTGGATCTTTTTTACATATTGCTCGGCATTAAAAGTATTCGGTGCAAAATTCCCCGGCAAACTGATCCCATCTCCGCTCATGATCGTAATAGAATTGACCGTAATGACTTGATTATTAGCCCTCAAACGTAATTTCATCATGGGCACATCCGTAAATCCTGCGCCTACAGAAGTAACAGGAACCATAGATTGTACAAAGCTCTGATCATAAGAAAGCCCAGAAGGTAGGATCTTTACATTATTTACCACATTAATAGTAGGAACAGTTTCTCCACTAAGAGTACCTCTTACCGAGCCTAACTCAACTCCAGCATGACGCTCTGTACCCCCAACTTCACTTGCATTGGCCCTGGAATCTACATCGTAAATTACATATAAAGTATGAGCGCCCGGCGCAATTCCTGTTACAGGTACTTGATAAGCCTGGGGAGATCCATCTGGAGGGAAAGCTTCGCCTCTATTATTCGCAGGAATAAAAGTACTATTATTATATATAGCAATCCTCTCGATACTGGATGAACCAAATGGAATATCTGAGCTGTCATTATCGATAGTAATTTGGTCTATACTATCGCCAGCCCCGACAACAAGGTTTATCTTAAGAACGTTATTGCCGGTAGTTCCCTGAAAAGCTTGGTTACTCTGCACAGTGATACCAGAGATTATAACCGTAGCAAAAGCACTGCTACTTAACAGCAGTAAAAAACTTATAATAAATATGGGAAATAAATACCTCTTCCCAATAACGGGATGAGACATAATACGCCCCCCTTATGATCAAAATATGGCTTAATTATAGCATTTTCGTGATTTTTGTCTATTAATATTTATGATATACTTGGCTCTCACAACTGGAGTATTTATGAGTAAATATATAATTGGAGTAGATCTCGGAGGCACAAAAATAGCTGTAGCGCTTGCTACCCAGCAAGGCAAGATCATTAAAGATATCTTTTTGCCTACACCCAAAACCTCGGCAAACGATATCTACAAGGCTATAAAAAAGGCTATAAAAAAAGTCCAATATCCTTATAACAAAAGCAAAATATCATGCATTGGCTTCGGTATTCCAGGCATATATGACCTTAAAAAAGGCAAAGTAATAAATGCTCCCAACCTAAAATTATGGAATGGATTCGAACTGCTAAAAAAACTGAAGAAAGATTATAAAATACCTATCAAGCTTGATAATGATGCTAATGCTGCTGCCCTAGCTGAAAACTTGTTCGGTGCAGGAAAAAAGTACCATAATTTTGTTTATTTAACCGTAAGTACTGGCATAGGTGGTGGCATTATTATTCACAAACAGATCTATTACGGCAGCCATAATACAGCTGGAGAAATCGGCCATACTATCATCGAAACTGCTAAGGGAATGGCATTAAAAAATAGCGGAACAGTTGAAAATTTAGCTTCAGGGACAGCATTATCTAAGATCGCAGCAAAAAAATGTAAAGTTTCTTCCTATATATATAAACTATGTCATGGTAAACGGAATAATATTGATGCCCAGCTTGTATTCGAAGCTGCTAAAAAAGGTGATAAATTGGCCAAATCTTTGATCCGTGAAAACGGTGAATTTCTAGCGGCTACCATGGTCAATATAGCCAACATTCTGGACCCGGAAGTGATAATCATAGGAGGCGGAATGGCCAACAATGGTCATCCTTTCTTTGATTCGATCAAGAAAGGTCTGAAGCATTTTGAATTAATGACCACTGATAAAAAAATAAAGATCCTCCCTGCAAAACTTAAAAAGCATAGCGGATTATACGGGGCTATAGCTTTGGCGATGTCTGGATCAAAATGATCACAATTATTGACTATGGCATGGGGAATTTACGCAGTGTTCAAAAGAGCTTTGAAAAAATGAATATTGAAGCTCAGCTAACCCACGATCCACAAGAGATAGAAAAAGCCCAGGCAATAGTCCTTCCGGGAGTTGGGGCTTTTGGCGCTGCCATGACAAATCTTCAGAAATTAAAAATTATTAATGTACTTAAGGAAAAGCTAAACTCTGGCACACCTTACCTTGGCATTTGTTTAGGATTACAGATCTTGTTTGAGAATAGCGAGGAATCACCAAGCACTAAAGGCCTGGGTATCTTCAAAGGCTCTGTAAAACATTTCTATTCAGATAAAAAATTCCCTAAAAAAGAACTGACCATCCCTCATATGGGCTGGAATCAGATAGCTGGTAAAGTTGGGACAAAATTATTAAAAGGCATCCCAAAAGAAGCATACTTTTATTTTGTGCACTCTTATTATGTAGAACCCAAAGATAAGCAGCTCAGTACCGGGATCAGTAATTACGGCTTGGATTTTACAGTCATGATCGAAAAAGATAATATCATGGCCACTCAATTTCACCCAGAAAAAAGCAGCCCCTGGGGCTTAAAAGTGCTCCAGAACTTCGTATCTACAATTAAATAATTTGATCCGGGATATTTTTTAATGTTATCACCAGGGCTGAGGTAAGCGGCGGAGATTTTATAAACTCAGCCCTGGCGATTTATTTATCAGCAAAAAGATCATCTAATTCTTCGTTTACAGAACCAGTGACCTCCTCCTCTTCTTCAATGTCTACTTCTTCAATATTTTCTTCTTTAACTTCCACTTCAATATTCTGGGTTGTTTCTATGATCTCTTCTTTCTTTTCTTCAAATAATTCCGCATCGGTCTTAGGCATTTCAATTTTTTCTTCTTCCTTTTTATCAGCTTCTCTAAATATCGCCTCATCATTGCCAAAATCATACCCAACAGACACCCGATAAGTGGATCCCAGATCTCCATAAGGAACATAGGCATAATTTAATTTCAGCTGACCAAAACTTAGGCCGCCACCCAAAGTAGTGCCGACCTTATCTTTATAGCCTATTCTAAAAGCCAGATATCGGTTCAATTCATATTCAACACCAATACCATAATATTTATCATTATCTACAGGAAAACTAATATCCCCTAAAACAGTAAGTCTTTGACTGCCTAGCAACTTAAAGGAATAAGCTGCTCCCAAGATAACTGTTTGAGGCAAAGGCTCGTCTGATCTAAGAGGGGTTAAAGAATAATTTTGAAGTACTAAACCTAATGAAAGATCTGGCAATATCAATCCTTGGTATAATAATCCGGCATCTAAGCCCAAGCCTTCTTTTTTTACATCGAAAAGCCTTTCTTCTATACGCTTTAATCCAAGCCCTATGCTTAATTTCGAACTCAGTTTTTTAGCATAGGTCAGATTGATCAGCTTAATCTCGCTATTAAAACTTTTGCCGGTCACATAATAATTATTCCCGGAATAAGTGGTCTCTCTGTCATAAGGAGTGGTCAAGCTTGAATAATATCCACCAATAACACCAAAATTACCAAGAGGATAAACACCTGAAATCTGTTGCTGAGAAATCCCCGCCAGCCAATTAAGCTGCATGGTATCTATAGCTGCGTAAGGGAAATGAGCAATTCCTGCGGGATTCCAATATAGAGCATTTAGATCATCGGCCAAACCAACATATGCACTGCCTAATGCCGAAGACCTTGCTCCGGTATCGATCTTAAGATAGTTCGCTCCAGTGGTGCCAACGCCCAGTGCAAAACCTTGTATGCTAAATACAATGAGAATTAAAATCGAGATAAAGATTCTTCCGCCGCTTCGAATCATTTCTCTCCCCCACTAAGAAATCTATAAACAATTCTGTAAGAGCTTTTACCCTTACACTATAATTATCGTTGTTGTTAAGGGGAAAAATGTATCGATATTATCCGTTGTATTTTTGAGAGAATCGCATACTTTCCTTGCGATTCTCGAAATCCCTGCGTTAACCAAACGCAGGGACAGCTGTGCAGAAACAATAAAAAAAACCGGCCCTAAAAGCCGGTCATATTGTCAAAATATGGATAATTGAGGTTATTACTTTATCAATCTTCTCCTCTAATAATAGTGATCCTGCCGATCTTCTTGTTATTATCCTGATCAGTGATCAGATAGATATATATACCACTTGCTACCTTTTCTCCATCGAAATTATCAGCTTCCCACGATACTACAGGATTGCCGTAATCCAGGGTATTTACCAATTCTCCCGATATTGTATAGATCTTTATCACTGAAGTTGCTGTTAATCCTTCAAAAGTTATGAACTTAGAAATATCATCTCCGGTACTAGCATCTCCATCATCCGGCCGATATGGATTAGGATATACTTTCAAACTGCTTAGATTCGTGGCAAAAGGTATGATCTCGAACAAACGATAATATGAAAGATGGGGCACTGCAACGGAGACAGTACCATTTTCAACATCTACCCTATGCTCACCTGGGACCAGCTCCCATTGACCGGTCATTTCATTTAGAGTATATATCCTCAGATCATAAGGATTAGCTTTACTATCAAGGCTAAGGTTCCCGGGTATTGGTAAGACCAGTTCCATATCACATCCAGCATATATATTATCATCATGCAGGGTAGTTCCGCCGGCATCAACTGCATTAAATTCACGAACAGTGTTATCCAATAAAGGATTTGCTTTTACACCCTGGATAGCACTATTGGCTCTTTCAAATCTCTCGTGCAAAGCATTGACCGAAGCAATAGCTATATCACTTACCTCCACAGATAAACTTCCGGCCATTATGTTCAATGCTCCCAATTGATTAATATAGATCTTCAGAACAACCGGAGTGCTTAAATTCCCTGCCCTGTCCTTGGCTTTTATCTCAAAGTCATATGTAACACCAAGCTTGATCAAGGTCCTGTCCTTTAAAAGCAATAGCTCTGATCTATCACCAGAAATATTGCTCATAACTGATCCGTTCAACTTGGTAGGAAGATTAGTAACCAGGACAGTTGAAGAAGGCGCATCGCTGCCGGTCCTTAGTACCTGTAGCAATACAGGTATTGTATTGGTCGATAAAGGATTTACAGGAGTTATGATAGTAGGTGTCTCCGGAGGAGTTGTATCCAGTTTAAGTTCAATCTTGCGCTCAACCCAATAGCCTCCGCTATCGGACAGTTCATCGCCAAAATACAAGGTCACTGTCTTTAACCCGTCCCCGCCAGTTAAAGTCACTACTTTCTTGTATGGATTACCCACAACACCGTGTTCCAATTTATCGTTCAGTGCGATATCTCCGTCTGCCCTCATTAGATTAACATTGATGAGATAACAATCAAAGGTTACGGTCGTGCTATTTACATAATAGATCCCAGGCTCATCGTTATAAATCTTGCCGTTAACAACTACCACCCCGGCAACATCCGGAGGAGTCATATTTATCTTTATTCCGCCAACCTCGACGGGAGCACTTATATTGCCCGCCATATCTTGAGCCCAGTACTTTATCTCATTATTAACTCCATCTTTTCTTATATTCACTGTTACTCCCCACTTATCTGGAGCTGAATAATGACCATAGGTATCAACTATATCCTTAGCAACAACAACGCCGCCATTTATCTGATAATAATATTTCTTCAGCCCTGATACATAAGGAATACCAGCAGGATTATCGTTGAATTTCAGGCGAACAGCAGCGCCTCCCGGATCATAATAGAAATCTGTCGTGTCAATATTATCTGTGCAAACCGGGTCAGTTGTGTCCAGCAAGAAGGGATTATCAAGAATATCTGTTGAAGCGATTCTATCTTCCAGCCATATACCAACATTCTTCAATCCATCTCCTGCACTAAGATCAAAATCGACTAACGTATCATATTGTATGCCATTGCTCATAGTGATCGGTTCGGCAACATCGCCTGTAACGTGGAACGTATTTGCCCCAGGGAAATTCAGTTTCACTACAATATTTTGAGTATCAGTGTACCAGGCACCATTAGGGAAGCTGATCCTAAATTGCGGATTATTATATTCCATCACAGCTTCGTAATAAACATTTACAGTAGTTACTCCGCCGATATTCCCTGCCCTATCCTTGAACTTGATAAGTATTTTTTTGGTCTCATTAAGCTCGGTTACCCTTATCACTATCCTGTTGGCAGTAGTCGGATCAAAAGCCACCCACTTATTATTATTGCCGTTGTTCTCAACATAGCGAGGATCACCATAGACATACATATATCTGATGCCGCTTAGCTCTGTAGGATCATAGTGAGTAATAGCAAGAGCTACATCCCTGGTACCCACAAAGGAATCTGCTCCGGCCTGGATCAGATTTGTCACCACTGCTGAACCGGTATTTACAGTACGGTCCAGAACAATGATTGTATTTGCTGTAGCACCGGTATGATTTGGTATAGCATCGGCAAGTATCGTATAAACAGCTCTGCGTGGCCAGGTTATTGCTTCTTCTAAAATATCATATACTCTGGTTTTCTGGCTCGCAGAAAGAGTTACTCCGCTCGCCAGCATAAAATCTTCGCTTTCAAAAGATGCTCTGTCTTTGGGCAGAGTTTCTTTTACCTGCCCATAATCACCACTGGCATCAACATTACCTATAAAATTATCACCTATCAATTTCGTCCAGATCTCGGTTGTTTCTGATTCTTGACCGGTGATATTCCTGAATACATCTTTCTTAATATAGCCTTCCAGTCGCTCTCTTTCCTTATCAATAAAATAAGGATATTGACCTAAAGCAGGATCATTTAACTTAATATTATCAAAATCAAACTTCTCAAGTGATTCATTCGCAGAAGCTTGTTCAAATGGCCGCCCAAAATCATCAGCAAATACTACACGAACATTCTTTGTGCCGTCCTTATCATGCAACCAGATATATCTATTAATTTCTACTAAAGCTCTAGGCCCTTTCTTGGCATCGCCATCATCGAACCAGTGCAGATCAGCATCCTGATCATCTAAGACATTATTCCAAGTATTAACATTATAAAGGACCTTGCCAGGCACATCATAATTCTCTAAAGCATTCCAAGAAGATGGTGTTTCCAGATCATAACCATCTAAATAAGCATATTTAACACCTATACCATTATCTTGAGCTCTTAGATTACAGGAAACCAATCTTGAATTGGTATATATCCTTTCCTCTACTGGCTGCTCATACTTATCTAAGCTGATCACTCCGGCAGATGGCGGAAGATTATCGATCCTTATAAAACGGATCATACCCTCATCAACATCACCGATCCAGCTCTTAAGCTCCGGCCACCAACTGATCCCGCCATCAAATACTCTGGTAAAGTTCAGCGCATTATCAGTTACCTTGTATCTGATAACATTGTAACCATTGTCTCTAATTCTCGCTGTTGTAGTGAAGCCAAATCGATCTCTACGTTCGGGATCAGAAGGCCCCATTATTACGGGAGCTCTGTCATTTATTTGATACCATAATGATTTAATACCTGAGCCCGGTCGCGCGGTCATATAGCCATCGACATATACATCTGCGGGATACTTTACCAACGGATGATACCAACTCTTGTCTAATGGCAATTCATAAGCATATACATCCATTGCTTCTAAAGTAGCATTTATACCATTTGGATCTGTACACCAAATAGTCTGAAAACTGCCGCCAAGGTTCACGCTCAATAATGGTTTGCCGGTATCGATACGTATATCATCCACATAATTTACTGTTGATACATGTCCGTATTTATCTTCAGCCCAGAAATATATCTTATGGATACCTTCCGTGGTCACCGGAGGAAGTACTCCATCTGCATATTTAACACTATATGGTTCTATATATGGATTCAAAGAAGTTGACCATCCTTCAATAGCAGAAGGATCTATTGTAGGAGGTATTCCAAAAGGTGTTCTTGAACCAGACTCTCTGGCATCAAGCAACATGCTCCCGGAAGGATTATCATCTACACGCCAATTTAAAGTACTTGTACCATCACCCAATCGATCATAACGATGTTTGAGTAATCTACCATCTTCATATTGATACAAGGCTGCGCGCAAGCCATCATCAACTGTCAATTCCCAAATAATATCATCTGATCCAAACCACCCTGAACCATTCCTGGTATACGCACCCGGCTCACCACCGGAATAGATAGATTTATCATAAGTTGAACCATCAAGATATTCATAATCTGTATACCTATATATATGTAGATTTGAAGAAACAGTAGGCGGGCTTCTATCAATGTTTAGATCTCTGGTCACCCAACGAATATCTTCTGCATAACCCACTCTATCCTGAGACCAGTAACCAAAGATATTCTGACCTTCTACATTTAACGAAACCGATACGACTTGGTTATAAGTTGAGATAGTTACCGTTCGGGTCGGACTGTAGTAATACATAACATCATGTTCACCTTCTCCAGTCTGACGTGAATATCCGGTTATATAATTTATCGTGGTCACTCCGCTGCCACTAACTAAGAAATTATCTTCCGGACCAGGCCCGGAAATATCCGTAGCTGAGATACTGATCATGATCGGACCATCGATGTACCAGCCTGAATTTTGAGTTATAAAGCCGTCTTGCAGACCATCATCCGTATCATCGGCGATCGGTATATTGAAGGTCACTATCGGAGTTGACTGTATAACGATAGTACTTTCCGGTTCATCAATATCAATTCTGATCTCATTACTATAGGCCTCCTCGCTTACATAACCCAACTTATCAACAGATCTAAGCACAAAACGATAAGCACCATTGCGGGCTAACGGAAGTATATAATCTACCTCCGTCTGAGTTGTAAGTTTATAATTACTTGTTGAAGGCACTATAGGATAAGATGGATACCATGTAGAACTATCTGAAGTAGGTATCCTCTTTTCTACTCTATACATATAATGATCAATGCCTGAGCCCACATCGTATGAACGCCAAGCTGCTCGCAGTTTATTGGTTACCGTCTGAAAATCATCATCATCTGAGACCGACTCCACCCAAACACCATGGGTGACTGTTGCTCCAAAAATATTATCATGGGTTCCTGACCAAGTAGGTGGTGTAGTATCCAAAGTAATAAATTGACTATCGCTCACCCAGTTACCTACATCATCTCTAGCTAAAACATGTATCTGACGGCTACCATCGCTTCCTGGAAGCAACTTATAAGGAAATTCCGAGATAGAATTTTCAGTGACTAATAGCTCGCCTCCGGGAATAGCATTTATGCCATCCAACAGAATATATCCTCTGAAGAAATCTGTATCATTCCATGTTGGCACTTCACTCAATACCAAGGAAATATTTATGGTGCTATTAGGCGGCATATATATATCTTCATGGAACATCATCCAATCCGAACTCTGACCCCAGAAAGGTTCAGAATATACAGAAACGCTCTGAGTTACACTATATTTACCGGTGATCTTAAATTGGAAATAAGGGCCATCGATCGAAAGCCCACCAATCCCCCCTTGCCCGGTCAAGAATCCGCTCATATTAATAAAACCAGTGACGTTATATGTAACATTACCAGAAGTAACAGCTATCTCTCTCGTCAATCCTTCCCATGGTGAGAAACCATCTATAGAAATTGGATAAATTAGCTTATTCATAGGATTGACATTGAAGCTTACTAATAATCCATAAAGGCCTTCCTTGCCCGGCAATTGAATACCTTTTGTGAACGCTTGGTCCGAGATTATCTCAACACTCATAGTGATACGATCAAGACCATTCAGCCCAGGCAAGCCATCCAATTTCCAGTGCCAATCACTAGGTATCCCTCCGGCATCCCCTACATCCTCAAAACTATAATCTTCGATAAATTCATTGATAGAAACACCGTAACGAGTTAAGCAAACCAGGCCAAAATCACTCGCACTGGAAAAATTAACATTGGTCGTTGTATCCAGATCATTTGTATACCCCACGCCATCATTAAAACGCACATTGCCTTGAGGCGGATCAATATCTTTTATAAAACTAAAATTATTATAATTTATCCCCGGATAGCTGACATTCCCCGCTGCATCAGTGATCTTAAAATACATAGTATTTTGCCCCGAAGGGATCCCTTGCCAAGTACCCTCGCTCAATCTCCAATTCTTATCATAATTCCTACGATAATCACCAACACTAATAATACTGTAATTAGTAATATCTTCTATTTCGGTCCGCCTGGCATTTGGATTGGAAGTGGATATCTCTACTTTATAAATACCTGCCAAATTATCGCTAAAATCTATATCAAAGACCGGCCTGTTTAATTTAATATTCTCATAATAATTCAAGGTCGGAGCATCGGGCTGTTGCAGATCTACTCCCAATAAATTCGAAGTAGAAATAGCATAATTACCGGCACCATCATAAGCTTTAACCTCAAAATAATATCCGTCACTGCTTTGAGATAACTGCGTATCGGTAAAGACCTGGACAGCATTATCTTCAAAACGATTTATTGTGACCGTATCATTTGGTACTGCGATCCAGGCAGTTACAGGATTGCTTGTTACCACCACTTCTTCCACAGTAACTGGCCTTGTTCTTGTCTCCCATTGCGGAGTAGGAACGGCATCCTCATTCCAATAATCATATTCTTCTATTGAATCATACGTTACTGTGGCCTCTGAGATCGTCATTATCCTATACTCATACCTATCGATATCAGACCAATAATCTGTAGCTGACCAGCGCCCTTCCAGCGCACCGCCTTCTCGGGCATAATAATATGATTTATATAAAGTTCCCGGAACATTTTGCACATTAATTATATTTGGAATGCTAGTATCTAATATTATAAAGGTTTTCTCTATAACACTTTCTTTCCCTAGAGCCCCGGGAGTGACATTGCCAGCATTTATTTCACTTATTACTTCACTAATACTAACCAAAGTCGCATCGATGCCTAAGGTATCTTGATCAAGAAAATATGCACTTATATTCTTAGTACCCTCTGCATCTGTTAATTTAGTCTGGGCATAGTTATTAAAAGTCACCCATTTATAGGTTAGATATCTATCATCATCATGATCTTCTATTATATGTTTACCATCGGTGGTAGTACTCAGCACTTTCATGGCAGCTACCTTGCCAGAGCCGACCACATCAAAAGCATCCAAGGCCAACCAAACGATGTTTTGCGAAGTATACTTAGGACGGCTATCATAACTTGTAGAATTAATGAAGAATTTTGTCGGTACAGGTTTGCCGCCAGTAGTAAAATACAGTAAGAAAATATCATCCGTGGCTATAGCGCTCACATTGCCTTGGGCATCCCGGAACTTAACAGAGATATTGATCAGCCTATCTCCAACTGCATGCTCAGGGGCCGGATCAATAGCAACCGCAAACTTCTGCAAACCATTGATAGGTGCCGGGATCCATTCATTAACTGATATTGTCTCCCCGGTTATCAAAGGCAAACCGTGTAGCGATCCTGTTAAAGCTGCACTATTAGTAACATCACCAGCAACATATATTTCTGTAATTCCCACATCATCCGTCGCACTTATGGAAAGGTCCACATTAAGCGTACAACGCAAAGCCCCCTCATTTATGGAAAGATATGGATTAACTGGCGCTCTATAATCCGGGGATACCCTAAATAGATAACTTTCTGTGATCCTATGATCTGCATAATCTTCAACAGTATAATCCTCAACAAATATATTTACCGATACCCAATCCTCATAATTGAACTGAGGAGGCTGCAATATCGCATTTACTACGTTCTTTAATATATTGCCCGCTGAAACATCATCGATATATATTATATTGATGCCTGTCCCGCCAAAACCGAATCCTCCTGTTATAAACGGTACTCCTTGGGAATCTATAACATCACTAAAAGGAATATCCTCTGCGCCTTCAAAAATCTGGAATCTCGTACCGTTCACTACTAGCTTGTAGCGCTTCCATTCCCCAAAAGGTCCGGAATAAGATTGAGTTCCTAATTCACTTACCTGCACACCGTTCACCCACTTGCTCCAACTTAGATCCCCTGCCCCCAATCTCAGAACATATCCATTCTCATTATCTTGAATCCTGAAATAAACATAAGCATCTGAGCCTTGATCGATCAAGCAATCGAATTCCAGCACATAGTCATCACCCAGGTCTGGCAAAGTGCTATCGGAAGTAAAGCAATTAAATGAAGTTGGCATTTCCGTAAGACGTAAGGACTTGTTTACAAAAGTCGGGTCTTTCGGATCATCTGCCACAGAAATATCACCAACAAGAGAGCCTGATTCAAATTCAATTAACGGATCAGCATCAGGGAAGCTATTATTATGAACATTATGTACTGAGGAAAGATCCGTCTCCACAACGATCTCCGGCAAACGTACCACTGCAACATCTCCTATATTTAGTCCTCTGAGCCCTGGCCCAGGAACAGTAACAAATCTTATGCCGCCTCGAATATAGGTATCATCCCTTGCTGTAATAACAACTTCCTCATCCCAATATACCCTAATAAATCCACCATTCATTATTATCTTTAATGGATATTCAGTTTTAATTAAATTTGCCGCCACAAAACTCTTTACACCTAATTCAACCACAGCATTATCAGGCTTCCTTCTCTGCAACGTAATTTTATAATTATCTACATCCTTGGCTAAAACTACCTCATAGCCCATAAAGATCGAGTTGTTTTCTCGAGACCGAACACCTATCGTGCCAAATGTCCAAAGAGGATCAAAATCTTTAAGAACAAGTTTTAATGATAGATCGGTATAGGCTTCGGAACCTGTACGAGCTATTGCGCCGTTCCTTAGTTCTAATTGCGCATTGGGAGTATCTATCAGATATGAACCGCCGTTGTTTTCTATAATAAAGTTTGTCAGGACCTTTGTTCTGTTCGTAAAATCCTCATAAAATTCGCCAAAAACAGTGGGCTGTGTCCCGTATTTAACGAAATATTCAAATTGATCAGGTCCGCGTTCCAACAAGACAGATAGATTTTCCAGATTAATTCCGGTACCGCTGTCTGCGATACGGAACGAAATTTCGGTATCATCTGCATTGCCTAAGCTATTCCTGGCCGGCACACGCTTGGAAACAACAGGAGGCCCTGTATCTAAGATAACACTAACGGTAACTACTTCGCTGGCATTTCCGCTCGGATCTTTATCATATAATTTATCCCTGGCCTGAAAAGCAAATGTCTTTATACCATCCCCTTCGGACAATTCTACTAAACCATAATCACTATTTGTATAAGATGCATAGCTCTCGGAAAGACCTAAGTTAAATGTTGGAGTTGTCCCCATTCCCGGATTTGCTGGATTATAATTATCATCATATAGCCAGGCATCTACCCAAGTATTTAAGGGGATCCCTCCTGCGGTCTGCATTATATCCACACTTCCCATGCCGACATTAATGCTGGAAACACCCTGAGGATCTATTGCTCCAAATGATAATTGAATGAATCTACTATCTGTATACTGCTTGGAATCACCGACACCAGCATGCTGCATTCCTGCCCCGGCATTCACTTTGCATATGATCCTGCTTGGGCCGCCCCAAGGATTTGGTTCAACTTTAAATCTATAATGATAAGGGCCGCCCAATTCGCCAAGATTAAAATTAGAATTGATCAAATTCCCCCGCATATCAGTTACATTAACAGTAACATCTACCCATTCATCAAAACGATAATAAGGATGGATCAAGAAAAATTCTACGATCTTGCGATTATGTAAAGTATAGAACGCACGATTTGTCGGCACATCAAAACGATATGTATAGGCCTGGTTCTCATCCTCACCTTTTAATTCAATATTTGCTCCGCCTACATTTACTACTCTATTATCCTGTATCCATACTCTGATCAATAACGGTTCATTGACAGTAACAGCGTTAGGCGTATCCCAATAAGAATATAGCTTGATATTGCCCGTTGAATCCGGAAAAGGCAAGGTCATGGCGTTGTTGATCATCGGCCCAAGCATATCCGGATTAGTGAACAAGAATACTTTCCCGATATTTTCATCGTTGTTTTGAGAGAATGATGGAGCACCAACTACATATTCAGGAACAAAATCTCCATCAATATCACCCAGCCCGGCTATTGAAAAACCAAATAGCTCGCCGGCATTACCTTCATTGGCAAAATCTGCAAAACGATCCATTACTAAGATAAGATTTTTGAAATCATCTTCACCTAAAGCAGAAGCAAAAACATATACTCTGCCGCCATTCTCGCCTTTTTTATCATTATAAACCGAAGCTACAGCCAGATCGTTATTATTACGTTCATCATTATCTACGTTACCAACATTGGCTAAAGCATACCCAAAAAGATCACCGGCTTTCTCTCCATAAAGTGTCAGATAAGGTTCAGCTATATTCGTTAATGAAGTATTGCCCAGATAGACCTGCACGATCCCTGAATTGATACCAGAATTATTATTATAAGGAGCACTGATCGCAAAATCAGAAAGGACCGGATTCTCAGGATTTTCTCCGCCATTATCATCATTGGAGATATCTCCCATTGAGACCATAGCAAAACCAAATTGCTCACCCTCTTCTTCCCCTATTAATTCTCTTAGAGCAAAAGTATTCCCTTCCTTATTATAAGAATAAATATAAGCCTTACCCCTGGAATCATTCCAGCCTGGAGCACCAATAATGAATTCTGAAACATCCGAATTCTTTGTCGCTGATGGATTTGCCGGATTATTTGCATTGACCACAGCCAGATCTCCATTGATATTTAAGCCTGTAAGTACAACCAGGCCAAATCTTTCAAATTCCTCAGAACCATTGATATAAAACCCATATAAAGTCTCATTCAGATTCGTAGGCTCATAACCGTCAAGATTTACCACAGAGATATCTTCCAGATCAGATATCCTGATAGGGCCATGTGAACCCTGTAAAGCAGTTGGATTATTTAAATTTCTCAATCCTTCTGGCTTTAAGATCTGTCTTCCTAGAATTACATAGGCCCTGCCTGCCTCTTCCATTCCGGAAATATCTTTGTATGGAGCGCCTATCACCAGGTCATCAAATCCATCTCCGTTAATATCTCCGCCACCATGGATAGCTGCCCCAAAGCCATCCTGCGGAGCTTCGGCCTGCACTACTGTTGCTTCCACGTTCAAATATGTTTCATCCCATATAGATCCATCAAGGCCACCTATAGGATCCGGATTGCCATATAGGATAAATACTTCTCCGCCAGATAATCCGGAATTAAAACCTGTGATCGCCACATCTGCATAACCATCTCCGTTCATATCTCCCGCAGGAGCTACACGGTAGCCAAACTTTGAAGAACCAGATCCCGGACCTAGATCGATCTCTTTATCTGATATTGCTAATTGGAAAGGATCGCCGCTGCCTAAGAACAAATGGACCTTGCCTGCATCAACGCCTCTCTCGCTATTGCCATATTCACCAACAACAAAATCATCCATTCCGTCGCCATCGATATCTCCGACCTGTGCCACAGATGAACCAAAATAGCTATTTGGTGTCTTTTGACCGAATATTTCATATTTTGTTTCTTCATTCGGCTTGAACTTGGTCATAAAACCGTAATTCAGCTCCTGATATAACGATTGCTGTTCACGTTTATCATCCTGTGTCCAAACCAGCCTGGCATCACCGATCATAATAAATAGATTTACAGGATCACTTTCTGTCCATTCACCAGCGCGATACTCTAAAGGTAAAGGCTCATACTCGTCACTGACCGCAATTGTAAATCTCTTCTCCGTACCACCTGAGCCTGCAACATCCTGGACCAATAATTCATATTCTGAAGTTGGCACTTCAGCAGATTTTGCCTGAGGCAAACCATGAATGATCACCCAGCGGTCATTTGTAGTATAATCCCTGCGGAACCTCATCACTTCTAAAGTATTGGGATCGATACCTGAAGCATCAGCTACCTGAAATACTATTGCCGCATCGGTCGGCACATCGTAAGAGTTATTGTCAGGTGTCATATATGTAAATACTGGAGGAGTAGTGTCCGGGACATCTCTATTTCTTAATAACTTAAAGGACGAACCATGCTCACCTAGAGCCATCAGTTGTTCTGAACCCAGGTTCAGCAGATCCCCAGCGGTTTCCAAATATAAGCCCAGCTTCCCACCGACCAGTGGTCCTTCAAATCCAGCACCGGCTTTATCTTCCATATCAGGTCCGCCTGGATATATGAAGATTTTTCCTCGATTATCTTCCCGGGTAGGCCTATCCTGATAGCCATAAGCAGCTACAGCTACATCATCAAAATCATCAAAATATATACGATTAGCATTATAATGGATCCTGCCTTCGCTCCACTTAGAGTAATGAGCTGTTGAACTTATGAATTTAGAAAAGGCAACTTTATGACCAAAATGGGCATTAATACTTTCAGGGACCAAGACTCTATTTGCTGCACCTGCTAAGTTAAAATCTTCACCAAGAGGAGTCGGCCCACCATAAAAAATAGTAACACTTCCGGCAAGCGGCCCGAACTGATTATCATCGGGAGCACCTACAACAATATCAGGATAACCCCCAGTGACTGTCCCATCATAACCATACTCTTCAATATCCCGATCACCTAAATATCCGCCGCCGGCAACAGATGAACCAAAGTGGGCGTAGGCTCGAATGCCTTTGGCCAGATCATCTAATTCATATATAAGTTTGGGATCCCCCGGCGTCAGTGATAGGCCCTTAATACAATAAACTGCGCCTACTTCAGCTTTTCCAGCAGCAACATCGTCATAATAAGGAGCACCAACGATGATATCGTTCACTCCATCACCATCAACATCTCCGGCCCTGGAAATATCATAACCAAAACCAGAATCTACAGTATCTATAATAGTAGTATAATTTGTTTGGATAGCTTCTGCTTCAGAACCATATAGAACATAGACCACGTTGCGACTGCCGGTATCGCTGACCGCAAAATCAGGATATTCATCATTATTAACATCTCCCAAGCCAGCGACCTTTGATAACGGATTTTCACCGGGATTATTACCTATATATATACGCTTATCGTATCTGAAAATTACGGTTGGTCTTTCTCTTTGCTGCAGCCCCTGCCCCGGATACCTATATATATAACCTTCACTACCGTCTACGATCACTAGATCGCTATAATATATTCCACCTTTAGTAAGATCTTTAGTTAACATACCTACGCCGGTGACATCTTCAGCAAACCTGTTCATTCCACCCGAATATTGCTCCGGTTCGATTATCACAACATTTGGCGTCCCCAGCTTGATACCCGGGCCACCAAAATAGATCAGTACATATCCCGCATCTTCATCTACATTATAATAGGTAGTATCACTGGGTAATTCTACGAACCAATTTCTATAATCCAGATGATCTTCAAGGTCCTTTAAGCGTCCGTTACTCTGCCCGGCATCGCCCACATGATATACGGCCAAATCATCAATACCATCTCCATTAAAATCGCCGATATTCTTAATACGATTACATTCTCTACCATAAGCTGGCTGAGGCAGCCCGTCGACCAAAATATCCTGATCCGTTGAGAATTTCATTAGGTTAGGCGAGGTCACATTTCCCACAAATTCCAATACTTGATACTGAGGGGGCACCGGTCCCCAATCACGCAAAGAGAATTCGAAAACATAGCCTTCAGAATACTTCAGCGCTTCCGGGAACAGTTTAAATTCTATATCCACTCCACGTACCATTCCGGCTTGCGCATAGGGAGGAATATTTTCTCCATCGTAGTAAGTTACCGAGGTCGTTGGAGTATGAACCGTCAACTTAGCACTTTCTATGACAGCATTCGGCCAAACGAACTTTGTATTCCCCGGCTGATTGGCTACGATCCCGCCTTTTCTGATCAATTCGATCGCGTTTTGTTTCATACCACGCAAATAAAAATCCAACTGCAGGGAAGCAAGATTTAACCCGCTCTTGCCTCGGTCAAATATCTTAAAACTACAAGTTGGATTTACTGGGACTCCTACCATTTCATCAAAAGGAGTAGCATCTGTGATCATCGGAGCGGTCATATCGGTAGCATATGAATTAAAAAAGACCCTTACTACATTAACATCACCGGAAACATCATTAAAAGCAATTTCTGAATAACTATCTGCATTGTAATCCCCAAGATTTAGCAGCTTGGTGCCTAGATGCGCTTCCTCATCACGACCATTGATCACATATCCGTTGAAATTATATCCGTCGAAATTCCAATCGATAATTTCTCCGCCCATATAAACGTATACAGCACCTTGTCCATTAGTACCTGCATCAGGAGCACCGATCACGATATCATCATGATCATCGCCATCCAGATCACCGGCAGAAGCGATCGTTAATCCGAATTGCTGCGGTTTTTCTTCAAGGATCGTATCTCGGTCGATCAGATCTTTTGGCTGGGGAAGTGTTATAGTATTATAAGGATTGCCGACCTCTGCCCGCACACCTCCATAGAATACCCAAGCCCTACCTTCCTGCGTATTGCCAACGGTTCTCTTGCCTACCAGGATATCCTTATAAGTATCGTGATTGACGTCGCCGCCACGGGCTATAGAATAACCGAACATATCGTTGGCTAAAGGATTTGGCGCTTTTAATACTGCACCGACCTGGTGTACCCGGCCGGTATCAAAGAACTCTGCATCGCCAAAGAAAATATTAACCTGACCGGCAGCTGTCTCTCCGCTGATACTTGCCGAAGGAACACCAACGGCAAAATCATCGAAACCATCCCTATCAATATCACCCAATACTGCCACAGCTTTAGCATAAAGATCCCCACCACCGACAAGCTCTACAAAATGACCTTCTAGATCGCCGCCATTGTATACGAACACCTGGCCCAAACCACCGATACGAGATGGAGCTCCGACCAAAATATCATCCTTGCCATCACTATTAAAATCACCGATATCGATAAATTCGCCCATTCTTATTTGACCTGCACCGGGAGGAATAGTGAGGACTACATTGGGATTTTCCACATCAAAAGCCGAAGCTCCGTATATGGATTTTGAACCATAGTAAACGAACAATCGGCCTTCATTATCATTATATCCGGGAGCACCGATAACTATATCTCCGTATTCATCTCCGTTAAAATTTCCGATCATGGCCGATCTGCCGAATTCATCCATAGTATCTTGTTCACCGTAAAAGACACTCTTGGCTTCTTCTGATCGATCAGGGCTACCGTAATATAGGAATACTTTACCTCTGCCGAACTCAAAATCCGGATCCCCTATCAACATATCCGGATAACTATCTCTATTCACATCGCCTCCGGTACCAATACCCTTGCCATAGGAAACAGTATTTTCACCGGTGATCCCGTTATTGAACCACTCACTGAAATAAGGACTGCCGGAAATAAAGAATTCCATATTGCGGACAAAATTGCCGTAATCATTATCCATTTCCATCCTTACTCTTAAATGATCGCCAGGAGGATAGCTGCCAGGCTCTTCTGAATAATATGAAAGCTTTGGCCAATATAAAATTCTATAGCCACCTTCTGCTAGCGGGATCTGAGCCCTATCAAATTCTGCAGTAACATCACTGCCATTTCTTATATCCGTGATAGTTACATTGTCGACGATCGCTATCTGAACCTCGCCATCAAAAGTACGGAGATATTGACCATTATAAGCATTCCCGTGATAGATCCCATCATTGCCATTGCCGGACTGATCAATGGCACTTGTCCAATCAAAAATATTTAATTCAAAAGGCCAGTAACCGACCAGCCCATCTGTTGCATAATTAACTAAACCTTCTCGATAATTAAGATTCACTTCCTCAGCAGAGATCGCCCTATTATAGATCCGGATACCGTCAACCCAACCATGAAAATCATCGCCAACTCCGGATTCGTTCTTTCCAACGAAAATAGTACCCGCATCGAAAGAGATCTCCCCTGAAACATTGCTTGTACTCCTGAGCACACCATCAACATACAATTTCAAAGAACTGGCTGAGCTGTCATACGCTCCAACGAAATGGTGCCAATCCCCAGGGGTTGAAACGCTATAACTAACATCCTCCCAAGCTTCATAGCTCTTGACGAAACCTTTTTCTCCGTCAGAGTAATCACTATAAGCAACATAGGGCTTGCCGGCACTATCAATATCTAAGGAGATATAAGAAGCTTGGCCTCCTGAGATATCAACACTTCCTACGTTCTCCCAGCTCGTTCCGTTGAACTTCATCGTGGTTGCACCCAGGCTGTTCCCATAATCTTTATAGGCAACATAAGGAACGTCATTATGCATACTCAGTACTACTGCTTCGGAAAAACTAGCAGAGAATCCGGCCGAACCTACTATGTCCCAGCTAGTACCATTGAATTTCATTACTGTTGTTCTCGTCCCGTTCGAGTTATCAGCAAAAGCAACATAAGGAACACCACTGCTGTCTAAAGCTATTTTCGTATAAAAAGCTGCTGAAGTAGAAAAGCCAGCACTACCAACAGTTTCCCAGCTTGAACTAAAGATTGATCCCAAGCTTGAGGCGTCGAACTTCATTACAGTTGCCTTACCTCCCAGGGTATTATCTCTAAAAGCAACATAAATATTTCCTGTACTATCGATTTCCATAGTTAAGTCACTGACCTGCCCAGCAGAAAATCCATAGCCACCTATCGGCCCCCACGACGCACCATCGTATCCCATAACTGATGCCTTATAATCATTTGCTGCATCTATAAATGCGACATAGGCGTATAATGCAACGGGAGCTTCACGAATGGTCAGGGATTCTGCTCCACCTGGAGAAAATCCCTTACTTCCTTTCAACTCCCAATCAACACCATTGAACTCCATTACCGTTACGGCGTTATTTAAAGAACCGTCGCTATATGCTACATAGGGATAATCGAGATCTATATAATAAGCATAGGAATCAGAAAAGCCTGTACTTCCTTCAGCAACCCAATCGGTACCGTTATAAGACATTACAGTTGCTTTGCTCATATGCGCAATATCTGTAAAAGCAACCATGGGTCTATTGTTATTTATCTGCAAGGAAATATTCCTGGCAGCCAAATTAGAAAAACTTGAACTGCCCACATCTTCCCAGGCACCTTCAGCTCTGTGGATCGAAAAGCCCATATCATTATCGCTGGCGGTCAATGAACCCAGCGCATAGGCATCGAACTTGCTAATGATTTGCTGGCTCCCGCTATAACCACCAGCACTTGCCGATTTAACCCAGGCCTCTACAGTAATTGCACTGGTTGGATTTAGAATGCCAGGATCTACTGTTCCTACTTCTAAATAATCTCCAGTACCATCCAATACTAATCCAGGATTATATTGAGTTACCCACCTTTTACCACCGGCTAATTTAAAATCAATGAGCGTATCTTGTGGCGCTGAATAAGTATTGCCGGGATACAGATCATAGATCGCGGTTTTCCCAAATTTGGAAGCCACATGATAACCTTCAGCGACATAGGATATCGGCCCCGATTGCGTGAACCCCGGCCTATTATCCCCGGCTGAAGCTGCCGGGCTGCCCATTCCTGTATAGACTAAATTAAAATTAGCTGTATATGCTTGGCCGCCTGCTGATCCGAAAAAGTAATTTGATTGAACATATCGCAAACTGGATGGGAAAAGCGCATTGGAAACTACCAAGGACATGCTGCCCAGTAATAGAAAAACAACTATTAGAATTGTTCTTATATAAAATTTTATACGCACATTACAATTCATGCCTAACTCCCCCAAGAGTTCCTATCTTTTTTCTTCCCAGTTAAGCCATTTTTTATACATGCTTTTTACTGTTATCCTTTAGACTCACTATAAATATCGATTCCCGGCACCCTCAAAATGTATTGATTAATACCGTTGTATTTTGCACAATCCTACTATATAAGGGCTTAAAACAGCCCTTTTGAGCAGTTATTTACTATGGGGGTATTATGCCAAACTCAAAGCTCTATCAATTACAGCTGCCGGGATTGATCTTGATATCCTTAAATTCCGGCACTTCCTGGATGCTCTCACTATTTAAAAGTATCTGGTTCTGCCATAAAAATGATGGCGATGCTCCGATCCCTAATTCTTCAGCCAGTTCATTATCCTTTTTCAACGTTTTTTCTGCCCTGGCCTTACCTGAACCTATTACACAATCCATGATCTTTGCTGTCGGAATACCGGCCTTTTCTAAAGCCAAATTCCAATATGTGCTATATATATTCTCATTACGCTCTATTAAATATGCCCCTAATTTTTTTGGATAATTTTCTGCGACACAGATCTGCCGCAGATCCTCTTCCAGCTCTGCCGGCCCGTGAAGAGACTGGAAATTACCCTCATCATCTTTAGACACAATATAACGTATTTTTAATCTGATCTTATTAAGATCCACTTTTTCCAATATCTTGTTCTCTGCCACTGTCCCAAAAGGACATTGGCTCATTACGAACAGATCCAGCTCGTTGATATATTTCGGCCGCTTAAAAAAGTATACGGTCTCAACTGCGTTCTGGCTGATCATTAAAAGATCGTTCTCCCGGACCAGAAAATCCTCTTTTTCAAATTCTGCATATAAATTCGTCCCGGAAAATTCTTCGGGAAATATATAAACCGGTAGACGATCGATATCAAAAAGATTGATAAGCTTTCTAGCTTCAGAGCTTTTGTGATCGATCTCCTCAAAAGTAAGCCCCGAGAGGCTCAGCTTAAAAATATCTTTAAAGCTATCTATAGCTCTTTTCATGCCATAGACATCCGCTGTGATCACCAGCACGTTCAAGGTCGCTTGTTCCTGCAATCTGGCCGAAAGCCCGATAGCCCTGATCAGCTCTGTCAGATATCCTTCTTTTAAGGCTTTTCTTTCACCCTTATAGAACACTTCCGGGACCTTGTGAACATCTCTTGCTTTTAATTTTGCATAATTTTCTTCCAATAACTTTTCTTTTTCTTCTTCGACCTTTCTATCTACCTCGACAGGATCGATCCCTGCTAAAACCAGATATTGTTCGTATTCATTATCCATTACATTAATATTTCTTAGCTTGAGATAGGATATGAACTCCCGCGGCCAATGTTTTGCCAAGACCATGCGCCGAACATCTTCCTTATACCCTATCTCTTCAAAAGGAAATTCCCACTCTCCATCCTGATCCTTGCGGCATAGATATACAAAAGAAATATCTTCTCTATCCAGCTTGCGCTGTCCTACCAGATTTAAAATATTGGTGATCATTGCTACGCTCTCCGGAGAATGACTACTGACGAACAGCTCTATTTCCGTATTCCCGGTAGATACCTGGCCTTGTTGAAATGACATCCTAGAGCTTACTCTGTATTTCTTTCCCTTGGATATTTGAGGCGAATCATTGGGATCTATGATCCCCGTCGACTCACTTCTGTATGAATTGCTGGTCGCTACCTGGGGCTTGGGAGTACTGGTAGTGGCTGACGCAGTAACTAATTGATAAGCATAGCTATTTAAACTTAATGCCATACAGACTAGCAGATAAGATCCAATCAATTTAATAAGCTTCATTAACGATCCTCCATGTAATTTAATATTTGCTTTCTTTTTGGCTGGATATCGCCCACAATAGCGATCCTATAATTCTTTCTTGCACATTCTACTAGAATTATTTTATGAAAAGCACCACGTTCACCCACGGTCCTTATCTTCAAGCTCACTATATTACCCGAAGATGAAGCTGATATACAATCACAGCTTGAAATGATCTTTTTAATAGTATCTTCTAATGCTATATCTGCCGTGACTATGCGGCCTTCTATGACTTCTCCAAGATCATATTCCAGATTGACCATAGTTACTCTTTGCTGATCTACGCGATCATTTTTAACAATATCTGGTTTTGCAGAAAAGGCATAAATATCATGTAGCAATGAAATTGTTATTGAGAAAACTATAAAGAAAATAACGTGTTTTATACGCATTTATCCCCCAAATAGATACAACACCCACTGTTATGTATCACTTAAGCATAAGCTTTACTTAACACACGGATGCGCATTAATTAGTCTGAAGTATAGTTAATTCGAATCTTGTTGTCTAGAAAATTGTTTTTTTAGGTTTAAATATACATTAACATTTTAAATACTTAAACATCTATGGACTGAGCCAGAACTATCATGCTACGATTCTATTCATGTTTAAAGTAATACCTGCCATTGATATTTTAAGCGGTAATTGTGTGCGGCTTACTAAAGGAGATTATACCCAGGAAACAACTTATGATATGACCCCCCTGGAACAGGCAAAAATATGGGAAAAACTCGGAGCCAAGAAGATCCACATAGTCGATCTGGATGGCGCAAAGCTAGGCCACCCTGTAAATTCTGAGATCATAATTGAGATAGCTAAAAAGACAGCTTGTCAGATCCAGGTCGGCGGCGGCATCCGCTCTATTTCTGCCATAAAAACTTATCTGGAAGCAGGAGTTAATAATGTTATCTTAGGCAGCGTCCTTTTTAAGGATCTGAACATGCTTCTGGAAGCCTTAAAAACCTATGGACATAAAATAATAGCCGGCATAGATCTGGATCAAGGCCAGGCTAAAGTATCAGGCTGGCTGGAAAATACGAGGAAAGACGGCCTGCGGGTCATTATACAACTTATCGATTTTGGCCTTTCCACTTTTGTGATCACGGATATCGCCATGGATGGCTTGCTCAGGGGGCCTAATCTGGACCTTTACCAGAAATTCTCCAAACACCCCAATATCAACATTATCGCTTCCGGCGGGGTCACTTCCTTAAGCGATATCGAGAATTTAAAAAAGATACCAAATATCACAGGTTGTATAGTCGGCAAGGCTCTTTATGAACATAAGATTGACCTGAAAAAAGCCCTGGAACTTGAAGAATAATGGCCCGCATATTTCTGGTCCGCCACGGAAAAACAGAAGCGAATTCCCAGCTCAAATATCAAGGCCAGACTGATACTCCTTTAAATAGTACTGGTCTCAAACAAGCAGCTCTTTTGGCAAAAGACCTCCAGAAAATACACTTTAACAGGATCTATACTAGCAATCTTAAAAGAGCAAAAAAAACAGCTGAAGTACTCGCTAAACCACATCGCTTGAAGGTACGTTCATTAAAAGATCTTGCCGAAAGAAATTTTGGCCTTTGGGAAAACTTAACTTTTAAAGATATCCAAAAAAAATATAAAAACCTTTACAAACAATGGCTAAAAAGCCCTGCTGTAAAAATCCCTAAAGCTGAAATGTTATCGACTTTTCAAAAAAGGATCTTGCGTGGTTTAAAAAAGATCCTCAGATCTTTAAAGCCAGCCGAGAACATACTTATTGTTGCCCACGGCGGATCGAACAGGATAATCCTTAGCCATTTCTTAAAACAAGATCCTGCCCAGAGCTTTTGGCAAATTAAACAAGATAATTGTTGTTTGAACATAATTGAGATCGGCAATGGCTACCAAATGGTCAGCTTGCTTAATTATTACAAGGAAAATCTATCCCAAAGATCCATAAAATATTAAGGCCAAACAACTTCGATTTTCCGCACCATCATCGGGTTTTTTGTTTGTAAGTGTCTTAAAATTATGATATATTTCTTTTAACCTCAAGAGCATTAAATATGCTCCAGGGAAAGTTATCTGGGGGTCATATGTATAAGAAAAAAGCTTTCCTGATCCTTATTGGAATACTTCTAATTGTATTCTTCGCAATTCCTACCTTCTCCTTCGCTAATAGCATTCAAGAGATCAATCTGTCCCAAAATAATGCTTTCGGTCCGCGCTGTTTGATACGTACTCCGGATAAGACCATCCATGTGGTTTACTGGCAGAAAGAAAACGGCATCTCCAAACTTTACTATATTAACTCCAAAGATGAAGGAAGTACTTGGGCACCTGCTTTTCTCCTTAGCCAGAATTACCAAGATTCCCAACATGCTTGTTTAACTGCAGATGAAACAGGGCAGCTTTACGTATTTTGGGCTGATTCCGGCAAAATACTTTATTCCAATACTAAAGATGCTGGAAAAAAATGGAGCCCTATCTATAAAGTAAGCGGTCGCTATGATCATGCCGATAATCCTTCGGCCATCATAAGCCAAGAAGGTGATATCCATGCTGTATTTGAAAGCGATGGAGAGATCTTTTATCGCTGCTACAAAGTAAAGGATGAAGCGTGGTCTACTTTATATAATCTGAGCCAAACCGCTGCTTTATCCCGCTCACCACAAGTAGCTGTTGCTTCCGGAGAATTTTTAGGAGTGCTCTGGATCGAAGACGGAGAGATCGCTTTTCGGGAAATGGTCCTGCCCTCCTTTACCTGGGACAAAAAAGAGATCATCAGCCGTGAAGCAGAAAGCTTATATACCTTAAAGAAAAAAGCTAATATAAAGCCGCAGATCTTGATCGATAATAAAAAACGTGTTCATGCCCTTTGGGCTAACGGCTCAAAAATAATTCATCGTTTGCGGGTAAAAGAATTCTGGTCTCCTGCGCCTACCTTGCTGACCAGAGAGGCCATGCCCTGGTTCGGTGCCCCTACCTGTACTTTTGATACTGAAGACAACATCTATAGTGCTTGGATCGAAAAAGGCAAAACGATCCTCAGGCAATATGATTCCGCTCGTGCTGCCTGGGGGCTCAAACAAAAGCTCCCTGCTCGTTTACAAGAAGGCTTTCAATCCGTACCTATCTTGGGGCCGGCTTGGACCAAAGAAGCTTATAAACCTAAAAAAGGTTTTGATCTGATCTTTATCCGACGTACTTCCTTGGAAAGCAAGGATTATCAGCCTCGTTTTTATTCCAGCTCTTCTTTTATCCCAGCTTCCGAAGCGCCTATAATCTCATCGGTCACGCAGACAGGCGGTCGCTTAGCGGTCAGCTGGCAAACTGCCAAAGTACAATCTGCTTTTCGTTTAATAGTCGGCAACTCTGCTCCTGTAGTGACGCCTTATGCATTTGATAGCGGGATCATTAACGACTCTGCTCCTACCCTGCTAACTAAAGCCTTTGCTTTCTCTGGAAATCAATTGTATATCCAGGTAAAAGTAGCTGATCGTAATGGCAATTGGAGTAATTGGTCAGAACCGTATAAATATCAAGTATCTTTGCAGCACATAAAAGAAGGCCCCGGGCTACGTTTGAAAGGGATCGAAGAAAACAGCCTGTATTTATATAGCCCTTCGCCAAATATTTTATTTTTTGGGAACGGGTTGGATAGCCCCAAAGCCTTTACTATATTCGGCTCGGCTATCGGCAAGAACAGCGGGATAAAAGAGATCACTTTTTCAAAATTTGGCAACAATACTCCGCCCCCTATCACAAATCCTGAAAGCAGTGATTGGGAGGTCCAATATTCTATTCAATCCGCTGATACCTCCGGAGAAATAATAATTACAGCTACTGATTATAACGGCAATATTTCTCAGGCTCGCGTAAATATACTTAAAGATTCAGATCCGCCAGCTCCGCCGCTTTGGGTACGCATAAATCCGGATCGCGAAGAACACCAGACCTTAAAAGGGAAAAAATATAACCGCAACAAAGTATATATCTTCTGGAAGAACGGCAGTGATAAAGAAGCCGGGCTTAGATACCATGTCATGGGTACTTCTAATCAATGGTGGAAGAATAGTGTACACCGCAGTGGTGATTCTGAGCTTGCCCATGAAGGAACAAATACTTTCTATGTTTTTGCCGTAGATAATGTCGGCAATGTATCGGCTCCCGGCACCGACACGATCTTTATTGATACTGTTCCTCCCTTTGCTCCAAAGTTTTTCACTACTATGACCTCAACTAATATACTTTATGGCTCAAAATCACCGGATACGATCGAAATATTGGTAGATGGCTCCAGCAGTAAAGTCGCGCTGATCGCTACCACGGACTGGAAATATCTAAGTGATCTCAAAGAAAATGAGACCAAAACATTTTCTCTGCAAGCTATAGATAATTTAGAGAACAAAAGTGAAATAGTGACCGTGAATGTTACCCGGAAATCCACTCCGCCGGAGATCTTCTCGATCTCTCATCAACCACTTGGAGTTTTACGGGGTCACGATATAGTGACCTTTAAATTAAAAGGGGATCCCGGCCAAAAAGCAACTGTTGATATCCCAAAAGTCGGATTTAATATCCCGCTTGAAGACGATGGTAAAGATCCCGATGCCAAGAAAAACGACGGCGAATATACTGGGGCTTTTGAGATCAAGCCATATACGCCAATAATAGATGCAGAGGTCAAGGCTATATTAACTGACCAGGCAGGGAATAAGGCCACCAAGATCGATCCCAATACTTTAAAAGTAGATTCCTCCCGCCCTGTACTCTTAGATGATTTTGAGATACTAGGTAAAGCTTTTCCCTGGACAAATCATGCCCTGGCAAAGAACATAGATTCATCTTCTGAAAAAGACATTGCGGCAAAAAGCGGAGGAACAGGAGTTTTAAAAGTTGAATATGATCTGGCGGGGCAGCAAAATTGGGCTGCTTTTTCTTCGCGTGAATTCCTGCCCAAGAACTGCTTTGGCTTATATCCAAAGCTATCTTTTCTGCTTAAAGGCTCCGGTTCTCCGGTCTGTAAAGCAGCGATCAAGATACGCACCAAGGACAACAAGACCTGGAATAGAGAGATCAAGGAATTCCCTTCTTCGGAATATACTTTCCCTTTGAGCAATAAAGGCTGGCAGCGTATCGAAATGCCGATACCAAAACATATTGTTGATCATTTAGACCAAGTTACTCAATATAGCCTCATACTTTATTCGCCGAACAATAAAGAAAAAGGAACATTTTATTTAGATGATCTGAAGATCGTTTATAAAGGAACACCACGCGGGCCCATTGCTACAAAGACAGTACCCCAAAAAATGTTCACGCCTGCCGATAGAAAAGAGATCTCTTTTACTCCGGATAAGCAAATACCTACCGAAATGGTCTACCCCGAAGCAATGAAGGGCGAATTTATCCCCGCTCCGTACTTATCGCCGATCTTTTATCCTAATCCGATCCGCGCCGGATCACCTGTACGTGTAAAAATAGAGATCCCTGCTAAATACAAAGCAGTAGAAGTAGCTGTATTGCTTATGAACAGCAGCGGCAAGTTGATCTCTAGTCAACTACAAAAAACCAACGACAATTGGTGGCATGGAGTTACCTCTATGCCCTCATATATAAATAAAGGCAATTATTTTGGCACTTTATACATTAAGACAAGCCCGGGACACTACTTAAAGACCCGCTTCCCCTTTCAGGTGATCGATCAGGGATCCTCGACTTGGATCGACCGTGTTGTACCTATCTTCTATCCACATCCGCTGATCCCTGGAGTGGGCAGTACTATTAAAATAAAAGTGCCGCGCAGTTTAAAAGCAAAAAAAGTTGCGATCTTCTTTGGAGAAAGTGGAGGCAAAGCGAATATCGCCGAGCTTTATGTGAAAAATATAACTAATCAGGATGAATACTGGTTCGGTTCGATCACTCTACCCAAAGACCTAACTCCGGGCGATTACTCAGCCTTGATCTATATTAGAACCCGAGAAAATCAATTCTATAAAAAGAAGATCAAATATAGCGTCCTCTTGAAATAATATTTACTTTTTTATCCCGAATTGTTCCATTCTGGAACGCAGAGTGTTGCGAGTGATCCCCAACAACTTAGCGGTCTTTACCTGATTGCCGTTAAAAGCGATCAGAGATTTTTTGATCAGAACTTCTTCGATCTTGGCCAAAAGATCTGCTTTTTGGGGATCATCATCTGCTAAGCTCAGGGTCTTTTGGAACAAAGCTTCTGAAGTCTTTTCCAACACTTCGTTAAAAGCACCCTGCGATATCGCTTCCAGATCAGCAGCAGGAGTGGCTTGCTCTACCTTACCAAGTGTTCCAGGATCAAATTGCAGGGTCTTGCCTACGGTCATAACAACTGCTCTTTTTATTGCATTTTCCAACTCACGCACATTGCCCGGCCAATTATAATTCAATAATTGTTCCATGGTCCTGCTCGGCACCTCATTGATCTTTTTCTTGAATTCAGAATTGAATCTTTTCAGGAAATATTTCACCAGATCCGGGATATCATCTTTGCGGTCGTACAATCCAGGAATATTAATATTGACGACATTCAAGCGATAGTACAGATCTTCTCGGAAGTTACCTTGATGTATCCTGGCCGGAAGATCACGGTGAGTAGCCGAGATCACTCTTACGTCTACCTTTATCGGATCAGCTCCGCCCAAACGTTCGATCTCGCCTTCCTGCAAAACCCTTAGGATCTTGGATTGAGTTGATCCTGCCATATCCCCGATCTCATCTAAAAAGATCGTGCCGCCAGTACATTGTTCGAATTTCCCGATCCTTCTTTCACTAGCTCCGGTAAAAGCACCCTTTTCATAACCGAAAAGCTCGCTTTCCAATAAAGTATCCGGGATCGCGGAACAATTTATCGCCAAGAAAGGTTTCTTGTTGCGTTTGCTGTGATGATAGATCGCCCTGGCTACCAATTCTTTACCGGTACCTGAAGCCCCGTTGATCAAGACCGAAACATCGCTCCCGGCAACTTGGCCTATTACTTTATATATCTCCTGCATCGGAGGTGACATACCTATAATGCTGCGAACTCCCAAAGGCTCTTTGCCGGTAACATCTTCGTATTTAACAACTTCATCCATTAAAGTGCTGGCCTGCAGAGCCTTGTCGACAACTTGTTTGATCTTCGCCGCATCAAAAGGCTTGGTAATATAATCAAAAGCACCCAGCTTCATCGATTCAATAGCAGTTTCTGTCGTGCCCAGACCGGTCATCATGATCACATTGAGCTTAGGTTGGCTTTCCTTCATCTTTTTAAATGTCTCAAAACCAGATGTACCCGGCATTTGGATATCCATCAGTACCAGATTGGGATTGGCTTTTTTAGTAAGCTCCAAAGCTTCTTCACCGCTGGCGGCTTCTTCAACCTTTAAACCGGCGATACCCGCGGTCATCAAGGTCTTTTTCAGGATGGTCCGAAAATTTGTTTCATCATCAACTATCAATACTTTTTTATTTGGCATACTGGTACCCCCTTGGTTTATTTGTAAAATCCCTGCATATTACTGGAATGCTCTTCAACAAGCTTTTCCATTTTACCTAGCTCTTCTTTCATGATCTTTAGATCATCAGCGCTGATCTGCCCTGATTCAAATAGGTTGGTCAACATACTTAATACGGATATCGGCGTACGAATATCGTGGATAAATTTTCTGGAAATTTTTTCTAGTTCCTGGTCTTCCCCCATGAAGATCCCCCAACTGTTTAATATTGAACATATTCTAGCACACAGAATATGTTTTTCAAGAAGTGGTTAAAATAAGACAGTGAGTGCTATTCGCGAAGAGAACCTATCAATTCAGTGACCGAAGAGCTCTCTTTTTTTGTTAAATACTCGCTAATTTTCAAAGGAAGCTCCGCAGCGAACATTGGATCAGTAAAATTTGATGTCCCTACAGCCACAGCACTTGCTCCGGCCAACATAAATTCTACAGCATCCTCTGCCGAAGCGATCCCGCCCATGCCAATGATCGGACATTTTAATTCTTTATAGACCTGATAGACCATTCTAACCGCTACCGGTTTGATGGCCGGGCCGGATAGGCCGCCCATTTTCATAGAAAGACGCGGCTTTTGTGTTTCTACATTAATAGCCATACCCAGTAAGGTATTAATGAGTGACAAGCCAGCTGCACCGGCATCCATGGCAGCTCTAGCCAATTGAACGATATCAGTTACATTTGGAGAAAGCTTTACGAATAACGGCAGGGTGGTCTCCTTGCGTACTGCCGAAACGACTTCTCTGATCGCCAGAGGATCCACACCAAACGCCATGCCGCCTTTATGCACATTGGGGCAGCTGACATTAAGCTCGATCCCGGCTAAACCTCCGAACCTGGAAAGCTTTTTAACAACGATCACATATTCTTCAACAGTACTGCCGGCAACATTAGCTATGACCGCTACATCTTTTTTCAACAGCTTCGGCAGCTGCATCCTGATAAAATAATCCACTCCTTCATTCTGCAAACCTACGGTATTCAGCATTCCGGCCGGGGTCTCTGCCATCCGCGGCGGAGGATTCCCTGTCCGCCGTTTTGCTGTCACAGCCTTGGTAATTATCCCGCCTAATTTTTCAATATTATATAATTCAGAATACTCTTCACCGCAGTTAAAAGTCCCTGAAGCGACCAGGACCGGATTCTTCATTCTTATCCCGGCAATATTAGTCGACAGATCTATTTGCGGCGCTGCTCTAACTTTTAAACTTTTTGACTTTGCGACCTTTTTCTTCTTTTTTACCATTTTAATTCCTCATCTTTAAAGATCGGCCCGTCCGAACAGACCTTCTTATAGCCTTTGATAGTATCACACACACAACACAGGCAAGCCCCGATCCCGCAGCCCATGATCGATTCTAAAGAATACTCTGCCGGAACTTCTGCTTTTCTGCAGATCGCATGCATTATCTTAAGCATGGGATCTGGCCCGCAGACGAACACTCTTTTAAGATCTATTTTGTTCAACTCTTCAGCAAAACAAGATGTCACTGCGCCGCAGTGACCGGCCGAGCCATCATCTGTTGCAATAAAAACTTCCTGACATGCCTTTTTTAGCTCCGGATCGATATAGATCTCTTTTTTATTCCTAAATCCAAGGAAAGCATATATTTTAATTCCTTTTTTCTTGAGCTCTTTGACCAAGTACAAGAACGGGGCTATTCCTACTCCTCCGCCTACAATCGCTATCTTGCTCTTGGAGGTCAAGCCTTTAGCGTCAAAAGAATTACCCAGTGGTCCTAAAACTTTCAATTGGCTGCCCTTTTTCTTGCCGGAAAGAACTTCGGTGCCATGACCAACAACTTTATATAGCAATGAAACTGTCTTGGTCTTACTATCCAGGTCATGCACGCTTATGGGACGTCTTAAATATGGATCTAGCCCGTCTTTGATACGGATATTAAAGAACTGCCCGGGCAGTATTTTTTCAGGGTATTTGAATTTTAAAAGAGAAAATGCTGAGGAAACCTTTTTATTTTCAAGAATATCTACAGTGAGGTCTTTCATCTTGAACTTAAGTATAGCAACGTTTTGTTAATTGATAAATCCTTAGAATCAATAGGCTGAACCCTAAGTATGCCCGTTTTGGGAGGTGTAGCGCCTCTATGAATTAAGCCAATCCACACTTATCGGCCGTAGCTTCAGCGAAGGCGGATTAATAGCTGCGCCGCCATTTATTCACTAATTCTTCCAGGCTATGGCCAAACACTTTTTCCCAACCCTCCCCTTGATCGGCATATAATGCCTTGATCTTATTTATCCCATAGGCCTCGGTAATATAGCGTATAAAAGCCCCAGCTTTAGCATATACATAATCCTGCTGCTCCTGTGGCATTTTCCAGACAAAATAGGTGGCCTTATCAAGCTTGACCAGATCTGCCTTGCCTTCATATTTCTTTTGAAAGACAAATCTCTTTCCAATATATTTATCCGCAAGATATGCAGCCATACCTTCGGCAGCAATATGATCCTTATACCACGGCCATTTATAGGATCCGGTCAGCAAATGGGCGATCTTGATCGCCAAGAACCGGGAATCACGCTTTTTAACTCTTTCGGCCGGGATCAGGATCATCTCATTATTGGTACGGTAATAATCCGGGAATCCTTTGGCAATATAGATGGTCAGCCATTCCTTGCCGCTTTGGTCTCCGTACCATTGATAGGCCCTGCCATAAAAGCTCTCACAAAGATTCATCACCCACTTTACATCGTTTTCGCTAAGCTCCTCCCCAAAAACACTGATATTAAAATGCTTGGTATTCTTAAAAATGGTCAATTCCATGTGCTTGGGGACCTTATTGAACCTGGACGAAAAAGAATTATATAGAAAATACGTACCTAATAGGATTACTATTATGAGGACGATCACTTGTTTGCCGCGGTCTTTTAACATGAATAAAGTCTAACGCATATTTATAGATAATAAAATAATAAATACAACAGAATATATCAATGTATATTTAGCCTAATAACAGTGAATATCATATTTGAAAAGCATATTAACCAAGAAAGGGACTTTTTTATGGTCCGAATTGGCAATTATGATATACCACCAGAGTGGTATGAAAGAATAAATGATGCTGCCTCAAAAATAGACGGCAAACCTGGTCTTTCTTCTACAGAAAAAGAAGCCATGGAAAGCACTGTTAATATGATCTTTAAATCAACCGATGAGAAGCTCTTAACTCCTACCGCTAAACAAGAAAGATATATGGTAATTGAAAATATCTTAAAACAAATGATAGGTATTGAAGAAAAGGAGCCACCCCAGAAACCTGAGCCAAAACCTGAACCAAAGCCAGAACCAAAGCCAGAACCAAAACCCGTGCCTAAACCACCTGATGGTGAAGAACAAAGTAATTTGCCGGTACCGCCCAAAAGATATCGGCCAGATTCTACAGGGGGAGTGCCCGGCAGGGGACATGGTTGGGTTGAAGGAGAAAGAGAGCCTTGGATGTTGCGGGGCTATGGCAAGGTTGAAAATTCCCCGGCCTTGTTAAGGTATAAACCAGGAGGCCTTGAGCCACTGGTTGCCGACGGAACTTTTAATATTTTTCACATGAATGGTGTTGCAGACAGGGATCATACACCGGAGCTGGAACGTACCTATACTCTCAGTAAGATAAATATAAGAAAAGACCAAAAAGCAACAGTAACCTTGAATATAATGATAAAGACAGTAACGACCATTCCACTAATGCGCGTTGAAGAAGGCGTGGTCCTGCCTGGGACAATAAAATTCATGGTACCGGATAGCATAACCGATAGTAATCCCGGATTTACCGAGATCGTTCTCAACCGCGGAGAACACTATAGGATCAAGTTCGATCCTGCCTATGGCGAGATCTTGGAATTCATAAATATCCCGGAAGAACTTAAGAACAGATGGGGCGATGGCTATTTTCGCTGCTTATTATCTGTTGAGACAGTTGTTCTTGGCGAGCGGAGCAATCTGCGGGGTGATTATCTAAAGGAACATTATACAGATCTTAATTTCACCATAGATTACAATTCTGCTAAAAGCTATCCCAAAATGCAGAAAGGCGACCGCAACTTTATCGTAGAAATGGAAAATATACGCAGATCGACATCCGATCCCAGGGAGATCGCCGAAAGATTGCAAGAATTGATCCATGAATTTTTTAAATACGGAGGCATTCATAATGAAATGATGGCTGAAGAAAGAGCCCTGGGCAACAGATTCAACTATTATCAATTCCTTTTAAAACACGGTCAGGGTGATTGCGATGTAATAAATTCTCTCTATTGTGTTCTCTTGCGAGATTACTTCAAAATACCAGCACGACTAGTGATCGGATTTGCTCCATCAAGGCCGGGCCGTGAAGTTTGGTATATCCCTGCAACTGGTCATGGAGTTTCTGAGGTTTGGATGGATGAAGAAGGGCGCTGGGTAAAAATCGATTCTACACCAATAGTAAGAGCAGATGATTCGAAACCACCTTTGCCTGAACCTCCTGGCCCTGGGCCGGGACCTGGACCGGGTCCTGATCCTGATCCACCTGGACCTGGACCACAACCCGGGCCGGTAATACCTCCTGATGATGGCACAGTCCCGGATATGCCCGATGAATATACACCGAATGCATCCGGAGAGACTGGTCCGGTAAGACCAGCCAGTTGGATAGTTGGGAATAGAGAACCTTGGATGCTGGATGGCTATGGGAGAGTTAATAATTCCAGTGATATCCTTAGGGTGAAGAACAGAGCCTTGGAACCGCTGGTAGCTGATGCTACTTTTAATATTTTTAAACAAAATGGAGCAATGAAAAGAGTACGCTCTTCTGACCTGGAAACTGATTACACCAACAGCAAGGTTCATCTGCAGCGGAACTTAAGCTCCGAGGTCATCCTGAACATAAAGGTCAAAGATCAGCGGCAGATCCCCTTGCTTCGCGTTGAAGAAGGAGTGGTCCTGACAGATACTCTAAAATTCAGAGTGCCTAAAAATATTAATGATAGAAGTGCCGGTTTCAGAGAAGTACCCTTGGTAAAAGGCGTGCACTATGTAGTTGAATTCGATCCGGCTGTTGGTGAAACTATTAAGTTCACGAATGTACCAGTGACAATGCGCGGCTCAGATGGTTTCATCCGCTGTCTATTATCTTTTCAAACAGTAATGATCGAAAAAATAGACAATGTTACTCAGCCTTTTCTAGATAAATATTATATTGACCTTAATTTTAAGCTCGATTACAACGCAGCCAGAGCTTATCCTTCCATGAACCAGGGCCTTCGTAATTTCATTGCTTCATTGGAAGATATTAAGAATACAATCTCTGATCCAAAAGTAATTGCCATAAAAGTAAAAGAATTGATCCTGGAGTTCTTTAAATACGGCCCGATCGATAATGCTCGCAGAAAAGCAATGCTTAAGGAAGGTAAAAAATTCAATCAATATCAATTCCTTTTAGAACACGGCCAGGGTGATTGCGATGTGATCAACGCGCTTTATTGTGTGATCTTGCGAGATTATTTTGAGATCCCGGCCAGGCTGACAGTCGGTTTTGCTCCACCGGGAGCAAGATTAACATCCTGGACCATTACTCCGTTGGGACATGGCGTATCAGAAATATGGATAGAAGCTGAAAAACGCTGGCTAAAGATCGATGCCACCCCTACTGTTATGGCAGAAGATCAGCCCAGGCCAGAAAGACCAGACAGACCAGACAGACCTCCTTATATACCTGAGGAACCAAGAGATTACACTCCTGATCCAAAGCCTATCGATCCTAATAAGCAACAGAATATTAAAGATACTCTGGATATCTACAATAAAAAATGCATTGAGTGCGGAGTGATCCCCAACAAAGGATTCATCGAGCAGATCAAAGCAGGTAGCACTAAGATCAACTACCAGATCGAACAGGATGAAAAACAAAAATGGGAATATATTCCATTTTTTGAAGCCTTAAAACAATATAAATATCTTGAAGAATTGGATCTAAGAGGAAACAGCCCATACTCAGATACTAAATTTACCAAGGGCGCATACGATGAGCTTTTTGGTACACCAAGCAAAGGAAAGTCAGAATTAATATTATTAGGCGAATTGATCGAGAACAACTTGACCTTAAAGGTATTGGATCTTTCCGATACTAACCTGGATTTCGTTGATTTAACCAGGATTATGTTCCTTAATAGAGCACATCAGGGTACCGTCCCTCCCCTTATATTAAAAATGGCAGATAATCCAAAGCTCAAACTTCTCCATCCTTATTCGGACACTGGAGGTGAAGATCTTGAAAGGGCTTATACTACAAAATTTTCACAACTAGACATGATATTTCCCTGGATAACAAAACCAACAGCATATTCTTTAAGTAATATTTCTGGATTAGACTTTGAAAATGATAAAAATATCGGCAATCAAGACGGCTTTCACAACGACAATAAATTCGTATGGTTCTTGAAAACAACCGGCTTCTTATCATATTCGGGAAATAGAAAGCTTTTAAATGTATCGAATACTAGTTTAACACTTGAAGGAACCAAAGAACTTCTTAAAACAATAGAGTCAAACTACACTGGCATGGGTGACCATATTGAAACATTAGGCCTGGGCAATCTACCCTTTGATGAAGAATCAATAAACTGGTTAAAAGTCTTGATCAACAGGAAAGCAGTGAGCGTGGAACTGATAGTAAGTAAAGAAGTATATGACAAGATCAAGGAGAATGCTGAAGTATTCGGATTAAAGGTCACTATCTATCAGAAATAGATCCCCAGATTTAAATAATAAATATCTTTTAGATACCAGAATTCTGAATATTGTGTGCCACAGAAGAAACTGGCTCCAAGGATCAGGTCTGCATTCTCGGCCAAACTCCAATTCACTCCCGGGCTTAGGAAGTAGCTTCCGTCATCTAAATTTACGATCTCACTGGCTGTTATATTTATAAGCGGCGACCATTCATAATTGACCAAAAAACCTAAGTAACGCTGGCCCAGACCATCCCAGGTAGTACCACTTACGGCATTTAAAAGATCGTATTCATACTTATTCTTCTCTCCGTTCTCATTAAATAAATATTCCATAGTGACATACCAATTATTCGGCCAGGCAAAAGCATAATCAGCGCCCATGATATATTTTTGATAATCCTTATTCTCATTCAGTTTGTTAACAACCTCAAAATGAGCCGCCTCCATACGCACTTCTATCCCGGTATCAAATAATTCTCTATCCAGTTCTAAACCTGACATCCGCAGATCTTTATTGCGAATCGTAGATATGGCAGCATCATAACCAAAGTGATTGCCTTTTATGCGAAATCCATAATCCCTGGTCTTATTATCTCGATCTAAAGTAAGAAAAAGATCCGTCTGGCTCAGATCTGCAAGATTATATGTATAGCTTGCTCCATATACTCCCACACGCTCCCCCGGCTCAAGGCTGATCGGATTAGGAGGATTTAAAATATCGGTGGGATTCCATATCTTGCCTACACCAAAAGCTATTCTTTGATAACCAAGGACTAGTGAACTTGAAGGCAGATAGACCGTAGCATAAGCTCGGTATAAATAACTGCGCAACGTTGAACTATTCCCGCTGACAATATCATGATACGGATCAAGCGGCATATTAAATGAAACAGCTTTAGACAGCTGCCAATCCGGGCTGCGCATATACGAATCGCCCCAATAATTATTCAGGTCCAAGATCATATTAAAAGTAAATTTATTCTGCCAACCGGTCTCGATATCGGTGCGGAAGCGATTGTAATTGACCGTATAGTATTTTTTACTTAAAAGACTTTGGGAATCGATCGTAAAATTAGTATTTGAACCCTTATAAACAAAATAAAAAGGGTTTTGTATGTTACTAGGCGTGTAGTTCATCTCAGGGATGGCCGGCCCTGCATCAGCAGTTGCTACTTTATTTTCTGTTACTGCAACAGACTTGGTAACATTTACATCAGCAGTAACATCTTGAGCAAAGACACTTCCCCCCATTAGAAAAACAAAAAGAAATACTAAGCTGGCTTTAATCGCTGTTGCGTTTATCACTTATGATCTGCCCGTCTTGAAGCACTATTCTTCTCTCAGCTTTGCTCATGACCATCTGATCGTGTGTTGAGAAAATAAAGGTGATCTTCTTTTCATGGTTCATCTCTTTCATTAGATCGATCAGCCGAGCTCCTGTTTTAGAATCAAGATTTGCTGTGGGCTCATCGGCCAAGACCAACATCGGCTCACTAACGATAGATCTGGCCACAGCAACTCTTTGCTGCTGACCACCGCTCATTTCATTAGGTCTTTTATTAAGCAGCTCTCCTATGCCCAGATGCTCGGCCAGCTTTTTTACCTTTTCTTGACGTTCTGCCACAGGTACGCCCTGCAGCATCATCGGATATTCGATGTTTTCCATAGCGGTAAGAACCGGTATCAAATTATAGGCCTGAAAAATAAACCCCATCTTGTGCAGACGCACTTCGGTCAAAGGTTTTTCCTTTAGCTTAGTAATATCAGTATCTTCAAAAAGGACCTCTCCTGATGTACAGGCATCCAGGCCGCCGATCATGTTCAAGAACGTTGTTTTACCTGAACCCGAAGGACCGCTGATAACAATAAAATCCCCCTTATCGACATCCAGATCAACGCTCTTCAGCGCCTCTACCTGCACCGTCTTGCTTTGTTGGTATATTTTTTTCAGCCCTTTTATCTTTATAAATCCCATATCAAAAACCTCCCTTGTATTACTTGTGCCCCTCTTGTGAGCTTGGCAATCTATTCCTGCCAGCCCATAGGGCTGGAAACCCACCCTACATAAAATGTATCGCCTGTATCGGCTTTAATTTTTTCAATATACGTATAGGCCAAAGTGATGCCAAAAATGATGTAATAAACACTGCCGTGGCCGACATCGTAAAATATTCCAGTTTTATAACAGGGTGGATCACCGCGGCAAACCCAAATTCAGATAAGCCGGCAGAAAAAGCACCCATATTCAAACCAAAGGTCTTAAAGAACAATAGGATCAAGAAACCAAAGAAACATCCGCTGATCAAACCCATTGTTCCCATAAGCATTGATTCCCAGATCACGATCCCGGCGATCTGGAAGAATTTTGTACCCAGCGCCATCATGATCCCAAATTCTCGAACTCTTTCCATTATAGAGATTAGGACTATATTAAAGATACCGATAGCTACTATTATAAATACGATAATGAACGAGATCTTTTTAAAGTTCTTCATCATATCCAGCATCCACTCAAATGCCTTGAACATTTCCTTCCAAGTAAAAACCTCATATTTCCCGCCGATCTTTTTCTGGATCTCTTTATCGGTCTGATCCAATAATTCGCTGTTCTTAACATTTATTGAGAACTGAGTGATCCCCCGGCCCAGCTTAAACATTTTCTGAGCATCATCCAAACGCACTATGACCGCATACTTATCTATGGCCGGATTATTACAGCGTACAATGCCGACTATTCTAAAAGCACCGGAGGCTATATCCTTGCCCTCCCCCTGCCCCATTATGACGATCTTGCTTTTCAGCTTTACCCTTAGCTTCTCCGCCAATTGATAACCGATTATCGCCTCTCTTTTGCCCTGCTGCATCTTATATACGCCTTGAGTTAAAGACCTTTCAATATTGGTCACCTTATCATCTTCTCCAGGTATTATTCCTATGACCTGAACTCCTTGTGAATAACGAGCAGATGAGACCATGCCATCAATTTTTAGCCTTGGCACAAAAGCCTTAACGTTTTCGACTTCCGCTAGAGCTTTGCTTATCTTTCTGGGATCTCTGATACGATCCGAAAGTTTATTGGACAAACGATAGCCTTTTTCATAAACAGCGATCTGCCCAGTATCTGATTCTATTGCATCATTTATCCACTGATCGATCCAGCCATCGTATAAGCCGCTGATAAAGATCAAAAGCCCAAGAGAAACTGTGATCATGGTGATAACGATCATTGTCCGCCACTTCCTGCGCCAAAGGTTGCTAAAAGCTATCTTAAAAATTGTCGACTTAAATCCGAACATATAATCTCCTCATTTTATCCCCTCTCTTAGAGGGGATATGGGGTGTTTATCTCTCCTCTATTGCATCAATCGGTTTCATTTTATTCACGACCCAGGCCGGATAAAGTATAGCTAAGATATTCAGCAGAAATACCGGTATGACCCCTAATGCAAAGCTATACTTGGTCAGCAGCGCCGGCATTGTCAGATCGGTCATTCCGAACTGCTGATACATCGCCAGCACATCCGGATTATTACTGGCAAAATTAATAGGATGCACATAAAAATAATTACAAAGCCAGATACCTATAGCACCGCCGATGAGCACAGAAACAGTACCTAGGATCAATCCTTCCGAGATCAATATCTTATAGATCTGTTTTTGAGATGTCCCTATAGCGCGCATAATGCCGATCTCTTTAGTGCGTTGGAAGACCGAGATCAGTGAAAAGATCATGATCACAAAGAAGACTATCAAAGCCAGCAAGCCAAAGGTCAGTGCTCCGAAAGCATTATCTAAGTTTATGAACTGGATCAAGCCGAACAGCGTCTGTTGATAGGTAACCACTTCATATTTTTGTTTATCCAAAACTTTCTGCAGCTTATTCTGCAGCTGTACTGTCTTTAACTTATTTTCAGGAAGAACAACGATATCTGAAGCGATATTATCGGATAAATATTGCACATCCATATATTTTTTATTGATAAAAGCGTTCTGTTTATCAAAATCAAAAAGGTTCGTAGCGAACATCCCTACTACCTTAAGCCTGGCCGCTGCCATGGAATAATCTACTGCTGAAGAAAGAAATACTACCTCATCCCCAATATCTACTCCGAGCCTTTGTGCCAATTGCTTTCCTATATATACACCATTGGTATCGCTGTCTTTTAAATAACGCCCTTTGACCAAGCCTTTCTTTATTCTGGATATCTCAGCTTCGGTGCTCGGCACGATACCGGTCAGCATTCCCCCCACAGATTCTTCACCGACAGAGAACAGGGTAAAAGTTTCCATACGCACCGTATAGGCTTTTACGCCTTTTACATCTTTTATCTTTTCTTTTACTTCATCTACATTGAAAATTAAGTTATCGTAATTTGGGTTTTCTTCATAGCCTTTACCTTGGGCCTGGATATACCCTACATAGACCTCGACATTGTCGTCGATCATCTTCTGGTGCCCGCCATCGTTCATAGCCTGGAAGAACATCAAGACAGCCACGCAAAGTATGCTGAGCAGAAGAGATACCAGAGATCTCCTCAAGTTCCTGAAAATATTCCGTAGTGCGATCTTAAATATCATTTATACACTTATTCCTGTTATACAATTCTCTGTTCAAACATTTTCACTCTGAGGCCTGCGGCCGAAGAGTCTCTTGTTAATACATAGACTCTTCGCTAGCGCTCAGAGTGACAAAAGAGTTACTGAGACATACTCTTCAACGATCCCAAACTGAACAACCCGGCCTTAACCGGCGCATTGAACACCAAGTTCTTCATTATAACGGTCGTCGTATGCCCTGCTTTATCTGCTGTCTTGGGTATCATCACCATTTTGGTCGGGTAATAACGATCCGGAAGCTTAACAACATCTCCGAAGGTCATCTCCCGCACTAATTCCCCGTCTTCATCATAAAACTCCTCTTTGCTGGGCAAGTAGGTCTTCTTGGTCATATACATTATTACCTTACCCCAGGTAACCGCTGCTTGCGGCTTAGGAATAAGCTCTATTTTCCAGCTAGTATCATCTTCAGAAAGTAATTTCGCATTATAATCTTCAACGACCGAGCTTTCTTTGACCAGATCATCATTTGTAAAATCGGAACCCATCCAGGATTGCAGCATCATAGAAGGAGGTATTTTGATCGTACGCTCGATCCTTGGCACATACTGCCACATCTCATTATTGATCTTCAAAAAAGTTGAACCCTTATCACGTTGCGGATAGGTGATCAGAATGAAAGATTTTTTTGTGCCCTGCGACCAGCTCTTCATTTTTACGGTACGTGTCCAGCGGGGTGTTACCACAGTCATATCGTATTCCCCGGACATCGTATCTCCGCGCATTATTTGATCGGATTTTTCTAGAATAGACTCTATATCAACAGCCCACGAAGCAGAAGCAAGGATCAGAAGAATTAAGAATACTAGTATCTTTTTCATAAAAACATCCGCCTTTCCAACATTTCTTGCAAACAGGAAAACCAGATTATATCATTACTATTATGTATTTAGGAAATAAGCTTTCTGCGGACCAAGAAATCCAAGAGATTCGGCAGCTTTTTCGTTAATTCCCTGAGAATTGCAATAATCACTGCCGAAACCAAGATCTTAGCAACTACCATAATTACAGTTTGCCGTCTAAATAGCCGCCTTTGCGGTCTACTAATCCATCGTATCCGGACCAAAGCCTTACTACTGGCACTCTGGTCGCCACATCGATCAAGCCAAATACAGCATGCCAGACAACTTTATCCTGAGCATCTTCATTGATAGCCTGCCCAATTCCCGGCCATAATATCAATGAGGCCAAGCCGGCCAACACGGTAGATCCGGTGATCTCGCCGGTTGAGATCCTTTCCGCAGCGCTAAGTGGCGTGCAGAACAAAGCGATTAACAATATAATAATTATACTTTTTTTCAAATTTCTCACCTCCTTGGGAATCAATATTTTATCATATACTTTCT
>JBHPMC010000007.1:0-55220 GCA_042562495.1 Candidatus Margulisiibacteriota bacterium | reverse complement strand
TTCCTCAACATCGTGAAAGAATATTTATTGTTGGTATGGATCGCTTGGTATTTGGAGATGATGATATTTTTGAGTTTCCTGAAATGAGGAGAATAAAGAAGTCTGTTAAAGATATTCTGGAGAAAAAAGTAGATTCCAAGTATACATTGTCGGATAAATTGTGGAAGTTTCTTCAAGCATATGCAGAAAAACACAGGAAGAGGGGGAATGGTTTTGGGTATGGTTTGGCGAATTTGGATGGGATTACAAGAACACTAAGTGCCAGATATTATAAAGATGGGTCTGAAATATTGATTCCGCAAGCTAGGAAGAATCCAAGAAGGTTAACCCCAAAGGAGTGTGCCAAATTACAGGGTTTTCCAGATACTTTTAAAATTGTAGTGTCTGATACGCAGGCATATAAACAGTTTGGAAATGCTGTTGCTGTTCCTGTTGTAGAGGCCATAGCAAAATCGATACTTCCTTATATTAATGGTGCTGGCAATAAAAAGAGAATAAAGTCTTTCTCTGCAAACAGAAAATAAATGACAGATATAGTTTCTTCCAAAAAAAGAAGCAAAATGATGTCGAATATTCGGAGTAAAAACACAAAACCCGAATTAATTTTAAGAAGAAGTTTGTTTGAAAAAGGATTCAGATACAAATTGCATAGCTCAAATATCCCGGGTAAGCCCGATATGGTATTCCTAAAACATAAGGCTGTAATTTTAGTTAATGGTTGTTTTTGGCATGGACACGGATGTCATATATTCAAGTGGCCGAAAACGAGAAAAGCATTTTGGAAAAATAAAATAAATGGCAATAAAACAAGGGATAGAAAAAACAGGAATTTGCTGAAAAAGCTTGGATGGCGTGTATTGGTTGTTTGGGAATGTGCAATAAAGAGCAGAAAAGAATCAGATATTTCCAGAGTAGTTAACAGGGCAGCAAAATGGTTGAATTCAAAATCAAAAAGTGCTGAAATTGTGCTTAGAAAGCAAGGCGTTGTTTTATGAAAAAAGGGCACCTTTCCCAGTATTTCCAGGAAATTGCATACAAACGCTTAAGCGCTGTTGAGGCAAATCCAAAGGTATCAAATCAGCATGAATTTAATGGTGTTAGTAGTTTGAGATCAATATTTGGTGATCAAAAAGTTGAAAAGATGCCAACAATGTTCCTTTATTTTGAAGAAGAAGATCCTGTAATAGATGCAGGGTTTTTAACATGGTATGACTCAAGGGAGGGTAATGATGAAAGAAGTGCTGAATACAGGTTGTACTATACTGGAACAGATGTAAGTGAGGAATCATCTGAAGGTGATTTGCTGGTTATTGGCAAGCAGTCTAGTGGAGACATAGCAGTTATTATTGCCAAACAAGGTAGCACTGTTGAGAATCAAATATTATGGCTTTTTGGAATCCCGGAAGAAATAGACTCAAAAATACATTCGATTAAAGTAGAGGACTCAAAAGATAAGCCTCTTAATTATATATCTAATAAAATTCTTGAAAATATTGGCGTGGAAATTGAAGACGTTACAATTTCTATGCTTGATAAATTGGTCGAAAAATATGGAGATAAATTTCCAACTACAAAAGTATTTTCTAGTTATTCCCGGAGTACTGTTCCTGAAATGACTATTAAGGATTCTCCAGATGATGTCATTATTGCCTGGATGGATCAGGAAGAAAAATTGTTTAGAACGTTTGAGCGGCATATTGTAGCCAAACGATTAAAGGAAGGTTTCGGGGAAGATGTAGATTCCTTTGTGAGTTTCTCTCTGAGTGTCCATAATCGTCGAAAATCAAGAGCAGGCTATGCTTTGCAACATCATCTGGAAGAATTGTTTAAAATACAAAAAGTTAATTTTGACAGGGATGCAGTTACTGAAAACAAAGCTACTCCAGATTTCATATTCCCCAGCATAAAAGATTACCATAATAGGAAATTTCCAATTAAAAAGTTAACAATGCTGGGAGCTAAAACAACATGTAAAGATCGTTGGAGGCAAGTTCTTTCGGAGGCAGCCCGAATTAAAAATAAACATTTAATTACTTTGGAGCCTGGAATTAGTGAAAATCAGACAAACGAGATGAGGGCTAATAAATTGCAGCTTGTAATTCCCGGGAATATACATGAAACATATAAAGCTGATCAACAAAAATGGTTAATGAGTGTAGAAGGGTTTGTAGATTTGGTTAGGAAAAAACAATAACTATTATATTATTACTTTCTTGGGCGTTGATTATAAGTTAATTTGATACTGAGTCCTTTTAGTCCTTATAAGCCTATTTACTTCTTCTAATGTTAATAATTTATAAGATCTGCTTTCCGGATGAAGACAAACAAAGCAAAATTTATACTTGTTACCCATTTTTCTTGCCAATTCAAATTCGCTTTCCGTAGCTCCAAAGAAAAAGCCTTTGGGGAAATCCCGCAATTTCTTTTTGGTAACCTTTAGCTCTATTAGAGTTATGTCAGCTGGATTAATGTTGGATAGTTTTTTGTCGTTTTTTAGATAAACCATGTCGAATGCCCTTGATTTGTTTTTAGGTAAATTAAAAGCTTTTAATATTATTTTACGTTCATTTTTATCCAGAGGAATAAAGCCTTTGTCTTGGCTTAATAAATATTTTATGCCTTCCTTTTCAGTAGTGTTGTTTTTCAGGGTAATAGTAAACGAGCTGTGAGGCGTCATTAGTAGGATTATATTTGATCAGGGGAGTTAGATCAATTAGAAAGCGATAAGTAGGCTAAGTTTGAGGTATAATATTTATATGCCGATTATCTATCTTTTACGATATTTAAAATCCCTCTTTAAAAAACAACGCATATTTGGAGCCCTTGGATTAACACTATCCCTAGTAGTTCTCTGCTCATTATTGGTTTTTTTCTTTGAAATTGGTAAAAATCCTAATATAAAAAGTTTTGGAGATATTCTTTGGTGGTCTATTGTTACGATAAGTACAGTAGGCTATGGGGATATTGCTCCCGTTACTGTTGGCGGAAGAATTACTAGTGTTTTTATGATGTTATTTGGCATTGGTTTTTTGGCAACGCTTATGGGATCTATAGTAAGTGTATTAATTGAATTCAACGAAAGGAGGACAAAAGGCATGGCTTCATTTAATTTTAAGCAGCATTTTGTTATATGTGGTTGGTATCCCAAGACAGAGGAGTTGATTTTAGAGATTAAGGGGGATAAGAGATATCAAGATAAAGAAGTAATTATTATTGATGATAAATTAGAACAGTTGCCCGAAGAATATAAACATGTGTATTTTGTTAAAGGCAGGGCAACTGATCCTGAAGTGTTGCAAAGAGCTAATGTAAAAGAGTGCTATTCTGCGATTATTTTGGCCCGTAATCCTGAAGATCCTAGGTCTGATTATGAGACTGTATCAACAGTACTAACTATTGAGAGGATAGAGCGCAAAGTATTTACCTGTGCGGAGCTTGTAGATACTAAAAACAAGAAATTGCTCGAAGATGCTTATTGTGATGCCATTATCGATATTGGTAGCCTAACAGGCAAAATCATTATACAAAGCATTTTAGATCCTGGCGTAAATGATGTGGTTTCTGAGCTGGTTAGCACAAGAGAAGGGCAACAGTATTATTTAGTGGACCTGCCCAAAAAATATGCGAACAAGGAATATAAAATCATATGTCATGATCTTATCGATAAAGGTGTAAATGTTTTTGGAATACGTAGAAAAGATAAGGTTCTTGTAAATCCTGCAATTACAACAAAGCTAGAAGATGAAGATAAGGTGTATGTGATTAGTAAAGAAGTGCCTAGGATCTAAAATTAAGGATAATGTATTTGGAGGTGTTGTGTGGCAATAAAAAAATGTAAAGAGTGTGGAAAGAAACTTTCCTTTATAAGTTTTAGTGCTTTGTGTAAAGAATGTTCAAATAAAATTGAAAAGGAAATAGAAGCTGCAGAAGAAGATATTATAAAATCTAAAAAAGTAAGCAATGAACAGCTAAAACTATTAAAGAAACAAAAGAAAAAAGATATGCTTAGGATATATGAAAGAGTGTATGAGGAATTTGAATCTGATAAAGAGCTTGAAGCTAATGAAATAGCTGTGTTGAAAAAAATTCAGGAAGCTTTCGATTTATCTAAAGAAGAAGTCGAATATAATGAACGCATACTTCCCTATTTATATGTTAATTCAATAAGGGAAAAAGGTGAATTGCCTGAAATAGACCTAACTATTAAAGGGGGGAGCCAAGTTATATTAAAGAAAAACGAGAAAGCTTATTTTGCTGATGGAGCAGCTCTCAAGGAGATGCGATCTGTAAGCTTAGGCTATAGTGGTGGTTCTCATGGGATAAGTTTTCCTATTGCTAAGGGTGTTCGTTATAGGGTAGGTGCACACAGAGGGCGTATTGTTAAGGAAGACAGGTATGTTGATACCTCTCAAGGTATTTTGTTGATTACAAATAAAAGATTATTTTTACAACCTTTTCCAGGGAATAAGCCGCTAAGTATACCGTTGGATAAAATATTGTCATACCAGGCATATAAGAATGGACTTGAATTATATAAAGCGGGTAGAGAAAAGGGGTATTTCTTTTCAATGGTTAACAATAGTTCGGTAGAAATACTTGGCTTGTGTTTAAGTCATTTATTAAAGCAATAGCAAGCAGAGATAATAGACTCCTATTTAAACCAACCCTGTGTCCTTAATGATAGTCGCACTAGCAGCAACATCACCGGCACCTCAATCAATACTCCAACGACGGTAGCAAGTGAAGCTCCGGAAGATAACCCAAAAAGGATCGTCGAAGTAGCAATAGCCACTTCAAAATGATTGCTCGCACCGATCAGCGCGGACGGTGCCGCATCCCGGTAAGAAAGCTTCAGCCATCTGGCCAGCATATAGGCAATGCCGAAGATCAGGCAGGTCTGAATTAATAATGGTATGGCGATCAGGAATATGACCTGCGGCTGGTTGATGATAAGCTCCCCTTTAAAAGAAAATAAAAGGATCAGCGTCAAAAGGAGGGCGAAGATCGAGACCGGTGTTAAATAATGAATGAAGACCTCCTCAAACCACTTCATACCCTTCTGCGCTATCACCAATTTCCTCGAAAAATAACCAAGCAGGAGCGGCAAACCCACATAGACCACAACCGATAATACGATGGTCTGCCAGGGGATGGGCATCAGGTTTATCCCCAAAAGCCAGCCGCCCAATGGCGCATAAAGAAATAACATCGTTAGAGAATTGATCGCGACCATGACCAGCGTGTGCCCGTCATTGCCCTTGGCTAAATGCCCCCAGATCAGGACCATGGCAGTGCAGGGCGCAATGCCAAGCAGTATACAGCCGGCAATGTAGGAGCGGTAAAGCTCCACCTGCGAGCCATCCTTTAATATCTCCACACCCGGCAGCCAGCCCTTAAATAATACGCCAAGGAATAATGTCGCAATAGCTATCATTGTGAAAGGCTTGATCAGCCAGTTCACTACCAAGGTCAAAATGACCGGCTTGGGCGTTTTCCCCGCCTTAATGACCTCCGCAAAGTCGATCTTCACCATGATCGGATACATCATAAAGAATAAACAAATAGCGATGGGGATCGAGACCTGGTAGATCGAAAATTTGTCCAAAGTGACCGCAACAGCAGGGAATAGCTTGCCCAAAAGGATCCCCAAGACGATACAGCCGGCGACCCAAAGCGTTAGATACTTTTCAAAAAAGCTTAATTTTCTTTCTTCGTGGGTGATGTGTTGTTTTTTTGGCATGGGGGATTATAACATGAGCTGTGAGATGAGAAGGAGATAGAGAAATGAGGGGAAGCCCAAGGTATAATAAGCAAAATCCAGGAGGCCAACTATGAAAAAAATATTACTAGTGTTATTAGTGTTTATAATGTCCGTCACAGCCTGCATGGCTATGGGAGAAAAGGCCTGTGAAAAAGAAGAATATGTGGAAAACGCAAAGAATACAGCCTTGTATGATCAGTTAAGAGGGTTTTGGCAAAAAGAGCTTGAGATGAGCGAGGAAGGATATAAAAAATTCAGTGCAAAAAAAGATAGGACTTCTGATGAGGAGCTGATTGTCGGTGATTATGCAGATTCGATCAGCTCAATGAAAGAGCTCTTGCCTATGAATATCGAAGAATATTATGAAAAAGTATATGCTCGCGGGAAATGTGCATATGGCAGAGATAAGATCGTTACCAATGCTGATTTTACAAAACACTTAGAGGATCAGTTAGCCCTATATAAAAGATAATATTGAAAAGAAACCTTTTATTATTCTTAATACTATTGATAGTCGCCACCTCTTGCTTCGCCGCAGGCGAGCGGGGAGTAAAAAGGCCTGCGCATAGCGTTGGCTGTGCTCACTGCAAGCATTATGCAGATCAGCAAAAGATAAAAGAAGACGCAGAGCTTGTGATCCGCGGTATGGTCGTGCGCAGAGAAGAGATCTGGGATAGGCGTTCTAATGAAATGCTAGGAAGACCAGACCAGCTTAAGGAGATAGTGCTACAGATAAAAATCCTGGAAGTCATAAAAGGCAGTACGCCGCCAACTAATATAATAACGATCTCCATCAAAGGCCGTGATCAAATAATTACCCATAAAGGTTTAGCACAAGGCACGCGCGGGAAGTTCTATCTGGCCGGAGAAAAGCCCCCGTTCGTTCTTGTCGGTACGGGAGATATTATCCGCCCCAAGCCCAAACCACTGCCAAAACCCAGGCCCAAACCAAAACCAAGGCCGTTCCCGGAGAATATCGGCGGCATAGAGATGAAAAAGTCTCCGCAGCTGCAGAAAAGGGCAGTGGATGTGATCGCTAAAAAATATAATATGAAAGATGCGCAGATATTGTTCTTAGTCAGCAATAGCGGGCCGAGGCCTCCAAGCGGCGGCTATGTGTACTGGGGTGTTAAAGGTCAGATCGACGGAAAATGGCATGTTTGGCAGTTCGGTAAATTACACGAAGGTCAGAAGTTGATAGATCCTAAAAGGTATCAGAAGTAAATACCCAAATCTAACTCTCCCCTGTGGTAGAGAAAGGCGCTGACTAAATAAACAGTGCCCCCTCTCTAAGCTTAGAGAGGGGATGGAGAGCGTTTAGCTAGTGCCTTTTTCTGAATTAGGGGTGAGTTTGAACGTTGGCGACTGAGCGGTCAATCCTTACGGAAGTCGATCCTGGCCCTAAAGTTCCTTTAATAACGCCGAAGATGGCCTTTGTGAACTCTTGCCGAACAACTTGTTAATGCTGGCCCCGACCTGATCCTTCTGGAAAACTTTTGCTTTGCAGGGCTTGCCTAAGACCTGCTCTTCAACCGAATCGCACATCCCGTATGTGTTCGGGGCTAATATTTTTTTTAAATACGATAGCAGCTTCGCGTCCGGCCCGGTCAAGCTGCGTTCATAAAGGTCCACTAAGCCTTGTCTATCGCCCTTAGGAATGACCTCGATCGATGCATTTTTAAAGAAGTTAATAAAGCCTTTAAAATCGTCCATGTGTCCAAGAGAAATGCAATCCAGGTGCAGGCCGCCGACATCAAAAATATCTTTAAAACGATCATATGCCGAAGCACAAAGCTCCAATGGCGCCAAAAGCAGCAGGAGAGTGCAGGCTTTTTGCAGCTCACTTGGCGAGAAGGCGTTAAGGTTCAAGCTGGTCTTGTTGCCGAAAGCCATTTCCATAGAGGAGAGCCTTAATTTTTTATTGAGCATGCCGTAGAGATCATTGGCCAGATAAATAAAAAGATCGGCCAGCTCGGCATTGCTCTTGTTGGCCAAAGCTGAAGTAGTAGCGCTTAGCTTGGTGATATGTTCTGCTTTGCCGGCGATCACCTTATGCTGCATCATGGATTATTGACCTTGTTATAAGCCCTGTAGCTGATATCGCGAAGTTCTCTGGCTATGGGATTGTTCAAGTAAGTAGAGAATTCCCAGGGCTCATGATCATATTTAGGGTTAGCTATTTTCATGTAAGCTTGGATAGTGCCGGAGCGCAGCTCTACTACCGGGTCTATTGATAAACCGCCGATGTTCTTTTTTTCCTCATCTGTCAGTAATTTATCCAATACAATGAGCAAGGTAACGTAAGGGACAAGTGCGGGATCAGGCAAATACTTACCTAGAATGGTCATCATTTCTTCTGCGATCATATAGACGTTATAGAAGAACATCAGCCAGCATTCGGTCATATAGGCGGAGAACTGTTCTCTGGTAGTATCAGCCGCAGTAATGCCTCTGGAAAAATCAAAAGTATAAATAGAAGAATCTTCATGTACCGCAAAGTTTCCGGGATGACGATCAAAAGGAACTATGCCTGAATCGTTCATCATTCGAAGCAATGCAGCCTGCCCAATGAATAAGCCGCCTAACTCCATAAGTATTTTTTCGGCTTTTTCCCTTCTGGTCCCAACAAGTGATCTTTCCAGGGCTTCCAATTTTTCGCGGGAAAAACCGATAATATCCTTATCTTCCTTAGAAGGTACGGCCATTAAGATGTAGCCCAATCTTAAGCCGTCATATTTCAATTTAGTAAAAGCTCCGACTCCCAGAGGGCAGGGAACGGGCAGGTCCAGGTCAAAAGCCTGCTTCATTAATTTGTATTCGTGTACAGCTTCATATAGATATAGGCCTCCGTCCGGCTTGGGGGTGTCTTTGATCCTAGAAAATTCTCCGTTCTCGGATACTTGCAGCAGGAATTTATTCTGGTCTACCAAAGAGGCCCGATCCGAGTAGGTTTTAAGGCTCTCGGGATCCTGATCATATAAGATCCCTTTTAGCTTAAGGTCCCGAAAAGTAGAGCCCATTAATTTGAATTCTTTTTTTAGGGGCAGATATACAGAACGGCCCTTGGTTGATCCGCCGATCTCATTTATATCTATGCTATTGCTCAATACTTTTTTAATGAGCTCTATATCCTCCTCCAGCACCTGGCCGCCGACCATGTTGCTGTCCATTTCAAAAAATGAAGGTGCCAAAGTTTCTCGAGTAGCTTTGTAAGTGATAGGAGAATCCAGCCAAGTTCCCTGGGCGGGGTCTCTAAACGGATATGATATTAGTTTGTTATACATACGGGTATATATCGTAAGGAAAGGGCGGGGATTTCAGAAAAAGTAAAAGGTTAAAAGCTAAAAGTAAAAAATAAGGAATTATGGATAGTTAGCCTTACTTAAAGCCGATCCTGGCCTTGGGTTTGGTGTCCGGATCCAGCAGTTTATTGATCAGGTTAAAAATAGCAGCGATATGATGATCGTGTTCTTTTAGTTTGTGACCATGTACTTTTAATATAGCTTCGAATTTCCTGCTCAACTCTTTATTGTTCGCCAGGATACGGCGCAGCTTAGTGAACGTTCTCATTATTTGCATGTTTATCTGTATGGCGGTCTTGCTGTTCAATACACTCGATAACATAGCCACACCGAGTTCCGTAAAAACATAGGGCAGATATTTGCGGTGTTCTCCACGCTTTAAGGTCGCATTTTGCGACCTTAAACGATCTGCTTCTGCTTTGGTCAATTGGAACATGAAATCTTCCGGGAAGCGCTCAGTATTACGCTTTACTTGTTCGTTGAGGCGCTTGATAGGTACGCCGTAAAGCTTGGCCAAATGCCTGTCCAGCATGACCTTTTCACCGCGGATCAAAAGTATTTTATTTTCTATGACTTCTAGGGGGACTAAATGCATAAAGATCCTTCTATATATTAGACGACTAAACCAGGTAAAAAGTTGTTTTATTGGATATCACAATTTGTGATATCCGATCTTGAGGTCGCAATTTGCGACTTCAAGATGGTATTGGCCCGCACCCCCTGAATAATTATTCCTGTAAACAAGTATTTCATTTATCCCCCTCTCCCGTTTATTTTAGACCCCACCCGACCTCCCCTTGCAGGAGAGGAGCCTCTGATTGGCAGGGAGAGGGGGATATGAGCGTAATGTAATAAGAGCGCTTATTGGGGGTGAGGGCTATAACTCTACGAGTGAGGCGAAACCTTTACCTGACCTTAAAATCAAATACTTTTGAAAAGAGCAGCGTAGGGTCGCCGGTCTTTTTGTCCGTGGGGCCGTCCTTTAAATAAAATTTCACCTGTACGGTCTTTAACTGCATATCATAGAGGATGGTCCACAAGGTGCGGCAGGGGCTGGGGTTGGCCGCGCCCTCGTCGGCATCATGCGTATGCGCATAAGCCCGGCTCATGGCCTCCCAAGCACTAAGAGGTGCTATCTTTTTTCCCTGCTGCTCCTTGATGAATTTGAGCAGAGCGTTATAGCGGTAATAAGTATTGTAGGTCTCCCGCTTGGAATATTTCGGGAATTTTTTCGGGTCCGGATAAAGATAGGCGGAATGGTTGGTCATGACCTGCGGCTGCTGCTTATTATCCGTAAAATGATAGGTCACGTCCTTGGGGTCTATATCGCAGATAAAGGAATTGCCGAAGCTGTCGGCGACCTGAAAATGCACGCCCTCAAAAGCAAAGGCCAGCTTATTGCGCAGGATGACCAACTTGGCTTCCTCCACAGTGCGGCAGGTCTCCAGTACCTCTCTCATCATCTGAAAAGGAGTAAGGCCGGTCTGCGCCGGGTCCTCGCTCGTGGGGCAGCCATGCTCGGCCAGGATGGAAGTGACAACACCATGTTCGTTCATACCGCTCATGCCTCCGCTGAGAAGTTCGAGCCCTCCGATCACGATATAGCCGTAGGCGTTCTTTGGATAGACCTCCATGACATAATCCCGGGAATAGAGCTTATCCTCGCCTTTGACCGGCTTCATACCCATAAATTCGCTCATGCCGACGACATAGAAATCCAGGTTGTGACAGAAGATCGGGTGTTCTGTGGTCGTCGAGTTTCCCGGGTAAAAAACTGTAGAGCAGGACATGGGGCCAACGTCATAAAAAAGAGAATCAAAAGCATAATTGCTGTTCCAGGGGACTTTATAAGATCTGGCCACCCCTTTCATCCGCTCTAAAAGTGCCGGGTAATTATTCTTGATATATAAATTCCTCGCTTTTGCATAGAGCGGCGAGGGCAGAGGCATCAGTTTTATCTTCAGCCAGCTCTGCGCGATATCGCCGACCGCCTGGCCGATCTTTTTATTCGAGCCGCGGAGCACAATATGCTTTATCTCCAGGTATTCTCCCGGGCCGCGCTTGAGCAGGACCTCGTTCTTGACCAGTGCGTTGCCGAATATGTCCTTGGCAAAGATAAACAGCGCGATCAGCACCAGGGCTACGGCCAGCAGACGGAGAATAGGTTTTTTTAACATAGGCACAACTCCTTTAGAATAGGTATAATTTTACTCTTTTAAGGGAAGTGAAGCCAGCCTACGCCGAAGGCTACGGCTGGCAGGCCAAGCCCAAGCTTCGCTAGGGCGGAGAATTTCTGAAATTCCGGCCGGGAACTTACGATATATAGAAGATGATAACTAAAATAATAAGCACGAGCCTTTCAAAAAAGACCTTGAAATATTATCAGTCTGGAACAGACTATTATAAAAAAGGCCTTATCGATAAAGCAATGCGGATCTGGCAGGATGCCGTTGATCAGGAGACCATAAAGAAAAAGGGCTTTGGGCACAAATATTTTATTTATTTAAATGTGGCCAAATATAATATAGACCGGATCGATCATCCGAAAGTAAAAACGATCATTAAAGAGCTGAATAAAAATTGCAAAGAGAAAACAAGCTTAAAGGAGTTTTGTTGGTTTGTAGCTGGTTTTTGGTACTTGGTAAATAACCATGAAAATGCTTTGAGATTTTATGTGTATTTATATGGCCATGTTTCAGATGCTGATATTTCTAAGGAAAACATTTCAAATGCGGCGGATGTGATCACGGAAACATATAAACAAACAGCAGGGCCTGCTAAGTTTCCGGAAAAGATGTACCAGTTTAGAGCGCAAATAAAAGAAAAAAATAGTCTTCTCTATTATTTTGCAACAAAATCTCTTGTAGTACATTTCTTCCATACCTATGAGCTTGGAAGAGCAATACAAGAAAATCATCTTGTATTAAAAAATGTTAGAAATAAAGAGTGTCGGGCAGATACTTATGCAAGCCTATATACGTTATATATGGGGATCAATGATAGAAAAATGGCGCAATGGGCGGGATGTCATTTGGTTAAGCATCATAAGAAGTACATGCTATCAAAAAAAGATGCCCAAGGTCCATTTATAATATATTTATATTCTAAGAGCTATAAGGAAACCATTGCTTTTGTTAATGATCAATATAAGCAAAATAAGATATCAAAGTTCGATTATTATCAACACCTGGTCCTAGTTCATCATCATTATAATATGTTCGAAGAGAGCATATTTGTCATGAAACAGTTGATAAAGGAATTTGCAAATAAAACTTCTCAGCACAATATTAGAAGAAGGCTTTTTTATACTTATATGAGTCTGGCGGACTATTATATTAATAATGAAAAAAATAAAACTGCAATAAATGAATATAAGAACGCACTAAAGCTTGCAGATAAACATAATGCCTATATGGTTAACGCAAAAATTGGTTTTCTTTATTTTGGTATGGATCAATATAAAAAGGCAAAAGAACATCTGGAGAAAGCAATGAAGGATAGTATCGTGCAAATTAAGTGGCCGTATCAGCTCTATTTATCGTTTGTATTGATGGAGATGGCAAGATCAGAAACTGATGTTAAGAAAAAGATACAAGGTTATGAAGCAATAAAGAAGTTGTTGTATAAGATCGGAGAAGAGCTTGATGCTGCCGAGATAAACAGGATAAAACTGCCTGAATATCAAAAATGGGTGATAGGCAAGATAGAACAGAATAAAACAAGGCTTGATCTGGAGAAAATAAAGACAAAATACAACTATGAATTTGATAGAGAATTTGATGATGTGGCTAAGTACACTGATGAGGATGTTTCAGAGATAGGGAATCAGTTATTCAATAGATTTGAAAAAGTCTTAAGTAAACGAGATAAAGTCTTAATTGAAATGATAGCAGAGAATACTGCTCGGGGCTTGAGAAATAGCGGAAGGTTGACGGTGATAGAAGAAAAACTGCCTGTATATGAAAGTATATTCGCCAGTTTAGGCATAAAGCTAAAGGATCCGAAGAAGCAAGTTGCCGCTAGTGTCGAGAAATTCAAGGAAGAATACGAAGCTCTATTGAGGACAAATATCAAGGGGGAGGGCAACATGAGCAGCTTATTGAATGATGTCGCCCGCAATGAAGCTATTAAGAAATATATTGATAATAAGCTCAAGAATATGCCAGTAGATAAATATAGGAATAAAAAGAAACTCATCGAATTAATAATATTGACCTTAGGTTCAATATTTGTTCCAGCTTTTATTATTAAATTAATGATCATTTATATGCCCCTTGGCCAATCGATACAAAATGTTGAGGATTCCCATAAGGAGCTATCGAATATAATCAAGAAGAGTGATAGTAAAGTGAAAGATCTGTACAATATGGCCTTTATAAAGCTCAGTAATCTCTCCCAAGAAGTAAGTAGGCCTTTTTCTTAAAGCATGCTCAATAAAATATAATCTATACTTGCCAAGCCGCCCGGATCAGTTTGCGATCCCGATCGGAGCTTTATTCACCTTTTCCCATTTGATCAGAAATAAATTCTATGTCTGACGGGGTATGTACCGAGCCGTAGCTGAGACAGATAACTATATATTGAATACCTCTCCACAGCTTCTGCCAAAACGTTCTGTTTCCTGCTGTATTCATGCTTATCATTTTTTTGTTCATAGATCCTCCTTGTGAAATATCGAGTATATATCGTAAGGAAAGGGAGAGGATTTCAAGAAACTAGGGTATAGGGCAGCGGTATCAATGCAACAACCACCCGATACCTTCCTTTTTTCACTATCTTCACCCTGAATTCTCGGTGAGGATCAGTATTGTATTTTTTGAGGAATTTCTTGACGCGTTTCAGATCTATACCATGCTCATCCCTGAGCTGGATCTCGATGCGGCCCTTTTTGCCAAAACAAAGCAGAGCGTGTACATACTTGGCCCAGTATTTTTTCAGAGGATCGATAGCTTTCAGATATTTTTGCAGATAATTCGCCAATAAGAAGTTGCGCCAGACAATGGCTTTGGCCGGAAAGAGCTCTTGATCTCTGTGCAGTTTTTCATTTGGAGTTGTGCGCGAGGAGGTATCAGCACCGGATAGGGCGGGATCGACCAGCTCATCATCTTCTACGCTGGCCAGCGGCTGCTCCCATACATCCATATAGATGACCATATCATCTCTGGAAGTAGTTAATGCGGGCCATTTTTCAATATCCAATGAGCGTAAGTAGCTGCTGGCCTGGGGCAGGGACCTAAGGTCAGCGGCAGCGGAGAAAAAATATTCGGCATATATTTTGTAGAAGCCTTTTATGTTCATTTTCTGCCAAATAGTAGCTCTTCTTTTTTTCAGCTTTTTAAGGATCTTTTCTGCTTCGTGATAACGGCGGTCAGCAAGCGGCGGCTGGAATTTGTGCAGATAAAAATATTTATTTCCCCCGATCAGCTTTTTATGCATTAGAGCCTCCTGTGTTTATTGCGAGAAGATATCGTAAGGAAAAGGTATGGATTGCATAAAAAATCTCAACTCCCAAATCTAAAATCACTGAAATCCCGGCCGGGAAGTTAATGCAAGCAATCCTTCCATGATCATTTTTAAGTTATAATAGTCCCAAAAGGAGGAATATATGTTCATATTATTTTTTCTGGCACTTACGGGGATATTTACATTAGGAGAGATCGTTTTAAAAAAGAAATATAAGCAAAAAGATATCGTAAATATATTATTAAAGTATCTGTTGGTCATAAATATCGGGTTGGCAGGGATCTGGGCCTTTATCGGGCATGCTTTTTTTGCGGATATGGTCGCCGCCAAGATCGGCTGGCCAATAGGCAGCCCCTTTCAGTTCGAAGTAGCTATGGCTAATCTTGCTTTTGGTACATTGGGCATTCTTTGTCTGTGGTTCCGCAAAGAGTTCTGGTGGGCTACCGCCATAGCTTCGGGCATATTTTTGTTTGGTGACGGCGTGGGGCATGTACGGCAGGCGATAATTAATAATAATTTTGCTCCATATAATACAGGCGTGATACTGTTCAGCGATCTACTGATGCCTATTTTGATAATTTTCTTGATGATAGCGAACAGTAAATTGAACAAGAAGATATCTTAAGGAAAGGATCGGGATTGCAGTTATTTCTCGATCTCTTCTGCTATCTCGTCGGAACCATATTCACCGTTTTGATAGACCAGAGCTTCCTGTAAGAATTCAGAGGACGCTAAAGCCTTTGTCGGGCCAAGCTTTGCCAGAAGCAGGGCATAAGGGGCGGTCACCAACGCTAAAATAGAGCTGGCTTCCACTGGTTTGGTCGAAGGCATATTGGGTGAAGTGTAATATAAAGAATTATGTTTCCAGGCCCAGGGATCCTGATTGCTGGTATTGGGAGCGTTCTCAATAGCACCGCCTTCATCCACCGCGATCACTCCGTAAATATTCCGGCTACGGCTCTGCATAGCTTCGGTGATTATCGTGGGTGTTGGTTTTCCCGGAATTTTTACAGCATCAACGACATAAAGGGCTTCTTTTAAAAGCTTTGCATAGTTGGGCTTCTTGGCAGAGTTAATGAAATCGATCCTTAGCCTTAGCTTTTCAGGAATATTTTTCTTGAGTTCTTTAAAGCTTTCTGTAGAGATATCTAATCCGATGACTTTTCCGCCTGCTTTTAATACTTCGATTGCCGCGGTCTGCCCGGCAGTACCGGCAACACCTAGTATCAATACAGTGTTCTCCCGTGTATTTCCAGCCGGAAATCCAGGTATAACGCCCAGAGTTTTGGCGGTAATAGGAGGTGTGCTGTCCGTTTTTTTAGTGCTTACTGCATCCAGGTTCCTGAATTGCTCGATGGTCTTTTTAGCGGCGATTATGCTCATGGGTGTTAAACATAATCCCTGTGGGATCATGTCAAAAGATATGCCTATGTGCCCTCGCTTCTTCATGGCCTTGGTGGTCTCAATTGAAGAGGGTGCCAGCGGATGCAGGTATGAAAAAATTATTTTATTCTTGGTATTGAGCAGCTGTTTGCGGATCTCGCCATAGGGTTCTTTGACCATGTAGATCATATCCGCTGCCTTTAAACCTTGGGCAACAGTATTAACAAAGGTGACCTTGCCTTCATGGTGCTTAACTTGCTTGCGGATCGCACTGTCGCTTAAGCCCACGTTCAATCCGGCGCCTTTTTGTACTACCATAGGTACCTTGGCCCGAGAAAAGACGGATATTAATTCGGTGGTCAGTATAAAACGGTTCTCATTGGGTTTGCATTCCTTAGGAAAAAAGACCTTGCGGTTGCTTTTGATCCTGGCCAGGTTCTCCCGCAAATAAGAGCTTGAGAGCTCGATCTCCAGCCTTTCTTTGTTGTAGCGGTATTCTTCTCCTTTAAAGAAATTGAATAAGGGTTTTTTTAAGGCTTGATGCTGCTCCAGGAGAATATTTTCTATAACCCCAAGAGCGATCTTGAGATTTGATACATCCCGTTTAAAACGTTTATAAGATTTTGAAGCGATGATCTTTTTATACATTATTTTGCCTTTAGTAAATTTCGTTAATATATCGTAAGCAAAGAGCGAAGATTTCAAAAATAAAGTAAATACTTAAATATTCAAGGGTAATGTTCTTCAATAAAAAGTTAATAGCGAATATGCACAGCTATGCAGTATTTCATAGCTGATCAACCTGCTTTTTAAGAACAGCATATGCCAGAAGAAAAAGAGTTCATTACGTCAGCGATCGGTGTGCTGGGGCACTAAATCCTGGTTACTTACTCCAACAATTCAGGATATTCGGCTTGTAACATCTGTCTGAACAGGAGGATATCCTGGTCACCTAAGACCAAGTTTCTTGCTCCGCTGATAAGCGCGTTTTCGACCGCATTCATTCCCTCTTCAGCATCTTTCGGGGCTTCTGAATAAATTATCTTCTGTATGTATTTGACGAACTTAACATGGATAGCATGCTCTGCTTTTTCTTTTGCTTCACCCATTTTGCCCTGGCCGATAGCCTCTAAATATCTCTGCCGTGCAGGATTGATCTTGGCAGCAAAATGTTTTGTATAATTATCTATTAATATTTGGTACGGCCCGCTGGTACGATCCTTAAATTTTATAGGTTTCAGAACAGAAACTGCCAGGCAGCGGGCAAAGAAATACTGCTTGGCCGTATCCGCCAGGTCAGCCCAGATGTTCATTAAGCCTTTTTCCACGACCAGCCTTTTCTTTTCTTTTTCAAAGCTGATCGGATCATAATGATCTATTTGGCCGAACAGTATATCCAGAAGCTTTTTTAAATATTTTTTATTATCCAGATTGCGACTATTTTTTTTGCTGATAACTTTGAAGTATTTATGCAGTCTTTCTGGAAAAAACTGCAGCATAGCTTTAAGCGTGATCTTCTCTGCAGCAGTTAGATTTGCGGCCATATGATCTTTCCCGATCTCTTCACGATGATCCTTGGCGGTGAGCTCGTTCTTAGATACGATGCGGAGCTTTTTGTCGGAAGATATTTTACGGTTTTCTAGAACCCGCTCCAGAAGTTCGAAGGTCTTGGTGCTTTTTTTCAGGACTCTTTCTATTTTTTTAAGATCTATCGGATATTCCATAAGTGCATCTGCTGGAATATAGAAAATTTCCTCTAAATCCTGATCGAGGAGGATGATATCCGTGAAAGAAAAAGCTACTCTGTACCGGCCTTTTAGGTCCAGATCTGGGAACTTTTTTAAGATCAGAGAGACCAAGATCTCCTTGCTCATGATATCCAGCTGTTTTCCTCTGAAATGATCAGCCAGATCGATATTGGCCATTAATTTCCGCTGCTGCGGATCACGATCCTGTAGCTTACTCTTTTTCCCTGGCTCAGCCATGTTTATTATCCTGAATAAATGTTCATTTGCCGAAGAAGGATCAGGTATTTCTTTGATGACCAGGCCCTTCACCAGATCAAAGACCTTATCATGCTGTTCTTTAAGAGTAATACTTTCATTTATGTTGATGATCTGGTAGCGCTTTAAAAGATCCAGCAGCTCTTGCTGCAGGTTGTAGGTGGTAAGTGTTCCGTTCTTGCCGACGACCTTAAGTGATCCTTGCCTGATCGAAGTTATCTGGGTGATCTCCTGATAGTCCCCTGCCGGGACTTCTGCCATGGCCAAGGTATAGATATCCTTGTCTGTTAATTCCGGATGGACCTTCACCTTCAGGCCCTTTAAGGCCTCTATTTTTTTATCCACTATATTTTCTAGAAAATCTTCTAGTTCCAGCTGAAATGAACGCTGCAGCGCTTGTCCGTCCTCGAGGATCTTTTTATAATAGATCTGTTCCAAGGCTAGCTTTCTGCTAACAGCGCCTGATGAAAAAACATCACTTATGATCTTGGTGTACATTTTATTTCGATCCTCTTGATAAGTTAATTGAGCTCTGTTTCCGTTAGAGCTGGATCGGGATCTGGTTCCGGCTGTTCTACATATTCATACTTGGCGATGCTTTGCTCGATCTTTTTGATCATATTTCCTATCCATGCTCTTTGCTTGGGAGATAGATAGTTATATTCTTCGAACCATTTCTTGAGCTTTGTCAATTTGGCACGCTCCCAGGCGGTTCCCGGTAGGTTAAAGCGGCCGATCTCGTCGATCTTGTCTAAAATCATATTCATCGCCTTATAGACGATATTTCCTTCGACGAGCCAATGATACCGACGAAAGGCGCAGCGGCGGGCCAGAAAGATCAATAGTTCAGGCAGGCTATGGCTACCCATATCATAATCATCGCTGCTGATCAGCGCTCTTTTTAAAATATCGAGGGTATTATCTATTCTGAAATCCCTGGCTACACCTAGTTCGAAAGTTTTATCTTTCTCAGTATAATCGAAGTTGTTCTGCATATTGTTTTCCAGCATGGCATCAATACCAGCATCTGTATTAATGCTTGGATCATATTTCATATGATGGAGAAAATTATACATGAACTCCATTTTTTTCTTTCTTTTCGTGTAACCCATGTATATTTTTTTCAGTTTATCCAGGTTTTCTGGGCACAAGTTTCCGCAGTAATCATATTCCGCATCGACATTCTCGCGCAGCCACTTTAAGCGGTTCATTTCTTTTTTGCCTAGGGTTGCTTCGTCCATGCCTACTTTTATTCTCCGTTGCTCGCTGTAGAGCTTATAGATATTAATATAATAGTGCAGGAACAGTTGATTAAAGGTCTTGCCTTGGTAAGGTTCGTATATTTTACCGACCAGTTTTAAGAACCGCTCTTCCACATCATCCCGTCCGCTGATGGTCTCATATTTATAGTCTTTATTGATGGCATAGAGGACCTTTTCTCTGGAAGTATCATCTAAAGAGAACCAGATATATTTATTGCTTCTGACGAATAAAAGGAATTCATATATCTGCTGGATGCTATTTTCCTCATATTCCATTACTTTTTGTATTTTAGCGGATAGCTCAAGGGCGTGATCCACGGAAAAAAGGTGGTCATAGTCCAATTTATTATTTATCGAACGCAAATGCTCTAAAGCGTTCTCTAGCGCTGCTAGCTTCGCGGGAGGCAGAGATTTTTCATCTTCTATACGCAGGGGCAGCTTTGCTATCAGTACATCAAATTTGTTCGGCATTGATAAAGGATCTTCTGTCATTCCTGTGGTTTCAGGATTGATGGTCAAAGCACCTGCTTGCATGAAATCATGCAGGGCCTCGAAATCCAATAAGATAACTTTTTTTAACATACAAAATACTCCTTCATAAAATAATATTAAGCTCTTATAAGCTCGTATATATATCGTAAGTTATGTCAGAAAATACCATTTATTTTTTTGTTTTGTTCCTGGGGGAAATTCATGCAATTCTGATCATAAACTTGCGATATCTCAATGTCATGCCTAAAAAAATAATAGCAAACATGGAAAGATGTCAATTTACTCTCTATAGAGATAAGGGATCCTTGGTGGATCCCCGTGAGGATATCCTTACTGTGCAGTATTTTATAGCTGATCAGCCTACTTTTTCCGAGCAGCATACTTCAGAAGAAAGAGAATATATTACTTCAGCGATCGGCGAGCTGATCCCGGCACATTTGAGGTTCGAAATGCCGGTGCATTTTCGTAAGATAAAAAAACATGATGATCCGGATTTTGTGGCCGGAGCAGATACCAAACAGTTGCAGATCATTTATCTTGAAAAATACTCACTTTCTTTGACAGTTCTACTACATGAATACGGGCACCTAGTCGATGCTCGAATGCTCAATAAAGATATACAAGAGGTCATCAACGACTATCTTTGGAAAAAAGGAGCGGAGAAGAATCGGGTCCGGCGAATATATACTAGGTACTATGAATCAGATCAGATATTTAGCCAGTATCTTATTGGGAGATTCCAGAAATATCCGCTGACAATCAAGAACAAGACCCCGTATCTGGATAATTCCAAGCGCTCACCAAGAGAGACCAGGGCAGAGACCTTTATGGCCTATATAAAGTATGGTGATCTTTTTCGTAAGTTACCCAGAAATGATCCAGCTTATATGCTGTATGAATTCTATCGGGATAAGATCTTTTTGGGGATCGAGTATGAAAAAGTACGGTTGGCCTAATAAGATTTAATATTGTTAATTATTTCCCTGTCGGGATCCCAATGGATGGCGTAAACCAATCCATAATTATTTCAAAATATTCTTCAATGTGGACCTTGGCGAACAGTACAAATTCATGATTTAAAACATTAGGCCGATTGATACTGGTAGTGCCATCTTGTTTATTGATATCCACTTGGTCTAAGGTGTACTTAAATTCTGTTGCAAAACCCAAGTATCTGTTCTTTTTCCAGGAAATATCTACCTCAGAAGAGAAGCGCCAATTCTTGGTAGGATGGCGTGTATCTAAGCTGTATTCAGAATCCTTTTCATAGATATCAATGAAATTCTTGATGTAACCGGCCGCAAGATCAAGCTTGGGGACTACAGTGAAATTCTTGTGTCTGTGAATATAACCAAGGCCGGAATTCATTGTGCCACTAAAGCTAAGCTGATTGAGCTCATGTGTGCTGGTTTGCCTATTCGAAGATCTCAATCCCAAGGTCGGTAAAGAAGCATATAGGTATAAGCCAGGCTTAAGTTTCCAGGCTATTCCATACATTTGCCAATAAAGTTCTGCTCCATTGTGCAAATACTCAAACTTAATCTCTATTTTTTCAAAAGACCTGAATTGGGGAGTATGCTTCTCAACGCTCATACTCTCGATCTCCAGGCCGACCAGGTGATTTTTCTTGTCTTGCTTCGGTTGCTGCGGTTCCCGATTATTGTAAAAACTCATTCCGTAAAATGCATAAATATTAGTGTCAGTAAAAAGCATAAGTTCTCCTTAAGATCTTATCCAGTTAAGATTAAGCAAAATAGTATTCTGATCTTCCTGATCATATATGCCAATGGAATTAGAAATGCCTATTTGGCCGATCAATTGACCTGTGCGTTCTTTTTTATTCAGAACGCCACTGCTATATATCCCAATTTGAAAAGCTTTGCTAGGAGCTTGTGTTCCATTAATTGCGATCCCGCCTTGAAAGCCATAAGTATTATCACTGGCATTTATCCCGCCAAAAAGAACTTGAGCACCTTTGACAGTAAAGTAGGTATGATTTAAACCTAAAAATGCACACTGAAGACCTCTGGTGTTAAAAGTGTAATTGAGCCCTATCCCGACTAGTTGCAGGCCATTATTTGTTCCGGTGCTTGTGGAATTTTCACCAAAAAAAGTGAATTGCAAGCCGTTCAATCCATCATTACATTCATTACTGATGAAGCTGAGCTGAGCACCATTGACCTTTCCCGCGCAGCCATTAAGAAATCCGATCTGAACGCCATTAACATTTTCCTCACAGTTATTGAGAAGGCCGATCTGAGCTCCGTTAACTTTGCCGGTTGAGATATTAAATAAAGAGATCTGCAGGCCATGGACATCAGAGGCAACGCTAACTATCGGATTGAACCTTAGAATATATTTCCAGGTTTTTTTGGCCAGTTTCTTAAGATCAATGTGTTTCTTGATAGCTATTATTTTTTTATCCATAAAAGGATCACCTATGCTTTCTCGGTTAGATATCGTAAAAAAATACAGGAGATTTTATCAAAAGCCATGAAGGCTTGTTTAATGGCTCAACAGTAGGAAAAAAATCATTAAGAAGATCTGTAAAATATTGTAAAAAAGATAAGTATTAGATCGGTTTATTTCTTGACGAAAGCATAGCAGGCGATATGGGGGAGGTGGTATAGCCCACGGGTGTGATCCTTTTTTTAGATAAGATATCTTCGAGGACTGTTTTTATTTCTGATCTATCAATGCCGGTGGTCTTTAGTATGACTGCTTCGTCTTCTTTAAGCTGCTTTAAGACAAGCTTGCGCACATAATCTGAAATACTGATCTTGTAGCCTTTAAAAAGAGTATCGCTGGATAATACGGCATTCAAACGTTCTATTAATTCACTCTCGGCCCGAAAACCAATGAATTTATCCTTCTTCTTTTGCCCGATCTTTACTTTACCAGCCATATGAGAATCCTCTCTTGTATGAGGTTTAACATGTTTAACATTATAATATATTCAGAATAGGGATGTCAAAAATTTAAAGCTATTCAGGTCGCAAAGTAACCAAGCCCAAGTCCTTCAATCTGATATAATTAGAATATGTTAAAGAAAATGATCGTTTTTATATTAATGTTATTAGCTATTATCTCTATTGCGTTGGCCAAAGCTCCCATCACTCAAAAAGATAAGCTGTACGATGCTCAGGCATTCGATAGGGAGCTTAAATTGAACAGGTCTGCAGCTCTGGGTTATTTAAAGATGGTCAGGCAGAAGAAGTTTCCTGCCAGTAAAAGCTATATCCGCCAAGCGGTGCGAGCCAGGATCACCGACCTGCGCAATGTGAATTACTATAAAGAATTTATCACTAAGCAGGGCAAGGATGCCTATTATGAGGTCAACAAACTAATAATCAATTTCTATAAAAAATTACTTATAGCGATCAATAAAAACAAGGATCCGCTTTCTAAAAAACAAGTTGTTGGGCTAAATAAGTATTTAGATATTTATTTAGAGAAGGCCGCAGAAAAAAGGATCGAGCTTTGGGAGGCTGTCGGGTCTCCGCATTATCAGCCTACCAAAAACGAGGATGTTCTTCCTCAAGCCGAGGAGGCTACTTCTCTCCGGAGAACTCAACAAAGGCCTGCAGGATCTTGAACAGGGTCTTCAGGAATGGTTTTAAGCCCATGATCATTTTGCGTTTATCCATAAAATTACGCAGGAAGCTCTCCAGGTCTTTCCCCTTGATCTCGTCGATCACTTTAGTAAGTTCTAAGATCTTGGATTGGAAACAGCAAGCACCTTTGAAATCTATTTCAAAGAAATAACCATCAATATTAAAAGATAGGAAATTCCTGGTACGTTTATCGGACAACCTCAGTTCGTGTAATGTTGCAAGACCTTTACAAGGCGCGTTGTATGTTATTCTCCTGAACAATCCTTGATACTCTTTTTTTGTTGCAGAGGTCAATTTTTGCCAATCAATATCCCCAAATCGCTTAAGTAGATAGGTCTTTTCGGCTGAATTGCCCCGGATAAATTTATAATAAGCGATCTTGGCCAGATCGGATAAGGATAATTGCAGCATTTCCTGGAAGGTATAATGCATGGCCAATTCATGATGTGGGTAGCTGATAATTTTTTTCTGCATTTATTTTTTCCTACTTGCTAATGGTTATCGGAAGATAGATCAAATAGTTTCAGTGACGATCCCTTGTGTTTATATATGCTTAACATTTGGGAAGGTTTTTGAATTGTGAGCAATTTTGTATCGATATCAAAATGCCGGGCCAAAAGGCCTAGTGTTCAAATTAAAGGAGGAGCATATGCCAGTTAGAACTATAGATATAAGTACGAGAAAATGGTTTTTGTTTACAAATAAATTCGAAAAATTTGATGTGGTCAAGACCAGCGGTGAAAAAGGAAAAGATAGAAGGGTCAATAATAGCGATCTGGCCTATTTGATCGGTGATGCCAAGTTCAATAAATTAACGGAGCTTCGAGAGCTCACTCTGGCTGAAAAAGGTATAGATCTTAAACCTACAATAGAGGAACTTGGCAAGAAAATATGGGGTGCGGATTCTTTTAAAATGCTGGATGACGGCAATTTCAAGATCCATATCAAGCTCAGCACTTTCCGTTCGGTACATATCCCTAATTTGATCGAAATGCCGCATGCGGACCTGGTGGAGCTAGGCGGCGGTTCAGCCGGCCCTCTTGGCAGTTCTGGTACAACGACCGATTCCTCTAATGTTCATCCGGACCATTATACGCTAGACCCGAATTTCCATTGGATGATCGGGCCCTTTGTGACTTCCTATACTGATGCACCTCGCCCCAAGCCGGTCGATCGAGAGCTGGAAAAAATGTCCATAAATTTCAACAAGGTATTTTTGACCTATCTTAAGAAAGGGGTAGGCAGGGATTGCGATTGCGATGTGGATATCTATCCGGCCGCGGACGGGACGGAGCGTCTTATTTTAGAGATCAAATGTGATTGCGAGCTTCCCCGGGACCATCTGCAGCTGTTCTTGGCACAGGCCAATATCAAGTTCGACAAGGATTTTACCTGGGTGATCGAGAGCTGCGGCCCCAATTGCTACAAAGTGACCATAACACCAGGAGATAAATAAAAAGGAGGAGCTTATGCCTACAGCAATAAAAACTTTCGATGTAAAAACCCATAAATGGTGGATATTCGGCCCGAACGACTTCGTTCCTTATGATGTTGCTAAAAGCAGCGGAGCTGATGGTAAGGACGGGAAGGTCAATAACGCTGACCTGGAATACTTGATCGCGGACCTGCAAATGGAAAAAGTAAAAGAACTAAGTCTTTTAATGGGTGAAAAGCATGGGATCGTTCTAAAAGATACGATCGAAGCTTTGGGTAAAAAGATCTGGGCAGCAGACACTTTTGAATTTTCAGAAGAATACGTGAAGATGAAACTCAGCTTTGACGGGAGAAAAGCAGAAGCTTTGCGCAGGATAAATTTGCCGGGCATACTTCTGGATGCTGCACCGCCGCTTCCTTTAGGTCCAGCACCATTAGGATTATCTGATGATGAGCCTCCGTTGATCTTAGATGGGCCTAAAGATATAAATTCCAGGTTCACTAACAAACCTATTATGAACCCGTTGGAAAGATGGAAAGCTAAAATATTCAGTTTTTTTATACGTTTCCAAGAACTGATGGCTTGGAACCATGATGAGAGCTGTAAGTTCGATATAGATTATTTTAATTATTATGATCAGCATAAGCTCTTTAGATTTACACTAACTAGCACTTGTCCTTTGAATTGTGATCTTGCAAAACGTATATTGGAGCAGGCAGTTAAGTCCGTAGGCGGTTTGAGGATCAGTAAGTTCGAATGTACAGCGGATAAAGCTGAAGTTGAGCTTTATAGGTGGTCTGATGAGTAATAAAGAATAAGTTCGAAAGATCTCGTTTCCCAATCTTGATCCGGATCAATTTCTTCATACCAAATAAAATCAATGTATATTTTTCGTATATAAGGGAAAGAGATAGGTACATCCAAGTTGTTGGGGGAATTGATGAGAAAAGCTGTAATTGCCTTGATCATCCTAAGTTTAATACTTGCCGTGGGCTGCAGTACTACGGAAAAGATCACCGAAGGCGGAGATTCTACGACCACGATCCGTGAATATATTCTGCCGGATGCGGATATTGTCGTTGAGACCGGCTATGTGCATTTATATGATGCAGACCTGGAGCTGGTCACTATGTATACCGGATTGGATGCCATGGCTGACGCGGTACTGGATGCGGCCAGCGGTTATACTGTTTATGTAGGGGAAGGCACTTTTGATCCGGGGCATAAGATCATAGTCAATAAATCCCTAAAGATAAAAGGGGCCCCCAATATTGCAGGGGCCGAAGAAGCTATCCTGAATGGCGGGGGTGTTCATGATATTTTGGAGGTACAGAACGACGCTGTTCTGGAACTAGAAAATTTACAGCTGTATGACGGCGACAGTGGAGTATTCGTTAAGAACGGCGGATTGATCATGGCCGGATGTAAAGTATCTAGTTGCGATTGGGGAGTGGATATGGATACTGCGGAAAGTGTAACGATCGATAATTCTGAATTTTTGGGCAATATGACCGGAGTATTATCCAGAGGAGATCTATTACTTAAGAATTCCTTGTTCAAGGATAATTATGATGACTATACGGCGGAAGGCGGTGGAGGCTTAAAAGTATATAGTGGAACTGCCTATGCCTACAATAATATTTTTTGTGAAAATAAAACAGATGATTATGGGGGTGCGGCTTTGATAAGAGGGGCTGCTACAACTTACTTTTATAATAATGTTTTTTATAATAATGATGCTGCCGATGCGGGCGCCGTGTACTTGACCCAGAACGGATCTTCACTTACCGGAGCAAATAATATATTTTGGGGCAACACTGCTGCTGGCTGGGGCCAAGACATTGCTAAAAGTCAAACCACAGCTCTTGATCTTACCTATAGCTGTATCGAGAGCGGCGAATACTATGATGTTATGGTGCCTGGTGATGTTTCTTTGTTGGGTGAGCCTGGAAATATAGATGCTAATCCTCTATTTGTGGATGCTGCTAATTATAATTTTAATCTTGGCGCTGGTTCTCCTTGTGAAGATACCGGGACATCTTCCGGTGCTTTATCAACGGATAAGGTCGGTGAATCCCGCCCGCAGGGCGCAGATTACGATATGGGCGCTTACGAAAGATAACCTAAAATATTTTCGGACACAATTTGGAAAGTTTACACTGCTTGCATAAAGGTGTCGGCGCTTTGCATACAGCTCTGCCGTGCCAGATCAGATAATGCGATAACATCGTCCATTCTTTTTTAGGGAAGATGTTCATCAGGTCCTTTTCGATCTTTTCCGGCGTCTTTTTCTTGGTCAGGCCTAAGCGTTTGCTAAGCCGCATGACGTGTGTATCCACTGCAATGCCGGCTTGGATATCATATGCGTTGCCGAGCACTACGTTGGCGGTCTTTCTGGCTACTCCGGCCAGCTTGATCAACTCTTCCATAGTTTTAGGGACCTTGCCTTTGTGTTTGGCAACAATATCCTTACAGCATTTGATGATGTTCTTCGATTTGTTATTGTAAAAACCGACGGAGCGGATGGTAGCGCCTAAAGTATTTTGTTTGACCTTGGCAAAATCTTCAGCGGTCTTATATTTTTTAAACAATTCTTTGGTCACGATGTTCACGCGCTCGTCGGTGCATTGGGCAGATAGGATCGTAGCAACTAATAATTGTAGGGGCGTCTTAAAAACAAGGCTGCATTTAGCTTTTGGATAAAGTTTCTTCAGAATAGATAATATCTTTTTCACACGGGCGTTCATTTCTTGTGGTCCAGCCTCTCTGTATATTAAAGTGGCCACATTTTAATTGTTTAGCTTCTTCTTGAAAAGGAGTGGATGCGTAGTGTAATGTAGTGCCTTATGTATATCCTGGGAATTTCAGCATTTGATCGCAATAGCGCTGCTTGCCTTATAAAAGAGGGCAAGATCATCGCAGCCGCCCAAGAGGAACGTTTTTCACGCAGGCCCGAGGATGCCTCTTTCCCTTTTCGCGCGATCCATTATTGTCTATCCGAAGCCGGCATCGAAGCTAAGGAAATAAAGCTGATCGCTTTTTATGAAGAGCCTTGGAAGAAAAAAGAATTATTACATAATAATTTTAAAGCAAAAAGATCTGTGTCCAATCTAATAAAATGGGCCAGATATTCTTGGCGGGAAAAGAACCTGCAGGGGAACCTGCATGAAGTATTCGGGATATTAAATGTGCCGTTGTTGTTCGTAGAGCAGCAGGTCACTAAAGCAGCAGCAGCTTTTTATACATCTCCCTATGCAGAAGCGGCGATCATGATCCTGGATGATCAAGGTGATCAGGCTGTGGAGTGGCTGGGGATGGGCTCCGGGAATAAGCTGGAAGTATTACAGACGCAGAGTTATCCGCATTCCTTGGGATTATTATTCTCCAATTTCACGGCGTTTTTAGGCTTTAAGCCCTTTCGGGAAGAATATAAAGTATTAGAGCTGACCAGTTTAGGGCGGCCGATCTATAAAGACAAGATCAAGGAAAGATTATTGATCTTGCAAGAGCATGGTGTATTTAAATTAGTTCCGGGATTTATCAGGCACATCGTCGATAAAAAGAGGACCTTGCATTTTTTGGAAGATACTTTAAAGATCCCGCAGAGGAAGAAAAGCGATTCGCTTACTCAGATCTACTTCGATCTGGCTGCTTCAATACAGGCCGTTATAGAAGAGATCACTTTAAAAAAAGCGGAATACCTCAAGGAGCATTATCAGCTACCGGCGATCTGTTATGGTGGAGAGCTGGCCTTTAATTACTATAATAATCAAAAGCTAAAGCTAAGCGGCAGCTTTAACCAGGTCTGGCTGCCTGCTGATCCCGGCAAGGCCGGGGGAGCTGTGGGCGCTGCTTTGTATGCCTGGTATTTTTTCCAAAACAATGAGCGCAAGGCCAGCAATAGCGAAGAGCAGGCTTCAGGAGCTTATTCCGGCCCGGCTTTTTCCAGTGAAGATGTAAAAGAATATTTAGAACAAAGGAAGATCCCGTTCAATCAGTATGCAGATGAGGGAGTATTTCTGGAAAAAGTGATAGAAAAATTACAGGCAGGAGAGATGGTAGGCTGGTATTCCGGCCGCATGGAATTTGGCAAGGAAACCTTGGGGGCCAGAAGTATCTTAGCCGATCCACGCAAGATAAACATCGATAAATATTTTGACCACAGTACAGAAAAAGAATTCAGGCGCTGGGGATCGGTATCAACTGTTGAAGAATTTTTAAAGGATTATTTCGAATTGGCTTCTGGCCTTTCTCCTTTTATGTGTGCGCTATCTTTTAAGCAGCAGAACAGAGAAATGTTCCCTAAGCTGATCGATGCGCAAGGCAGGGTGCGGGTACATTCTGTTGATAAGAGTAATGAGCGTTTGCGGAAATTGCTTTTGAATTATAAAGAAAAAGCAGGCCTGGGTATGCTCTTGAACATGCCTTTCAGATCGCGGACCAAGCCGGTGGTCTGCACCCCCGAGGATGCCTATGAATGTTTTTTAAAGATGCATTTGGATAGTTTAGTTCTGGAAAATGTAATAATCAGTAAAAAAGGCGGCTGATCTTTCCGGAGAGCTTATAAAAAAACAAAGCCTTCCCCATTGGGGAAGGCTTTTGAATATCATTCAATGATCTTTATCTAGCACCAGTGCTGTAACGAACAGAGCTTGTTTGAGAAGTTGTGCCGCAACCTAAATTAAGAGCGACAACAGCAAGAACAGCTACAAGTACTAAAGCGATAGCTTTAATTCTCATAATAACCCTCCTTCCTGTTACTTATTTTATTCAAGAGCCAAGCCGTAATTTAAATTTAATTTCTGACCGGGCAAAGCAGTGCGTAATAACCAGAATAACTCTTTCGCCTGCTTTTTGAATTGGAGTTTATTATATAGAAAAGCCTGGAGGGTGTAAATATAATAGTTACGGAAAGATGTTAATCCCTGCTTTATTTGGGGCAAAGCCAGAGCGTATTGTTCATTAAAATAATATGCTTTAGCTAAAAAATAGCGGTTTTCGCCGGACCAGCGATTTAGAGAAACAGCTTTTTTAAGGTAACGCAGACTTATTTGGGGGCGCCCGGCTTGTAAAGCTTGAGATCCTTTTTCCAGATAGATATCTCCCAGAAAAGTACTTAAGCTAATAAAGATAATAATGATCGCTGCCAGAGTTGTGAGCAGCTGGGCAGTAATGCCGATAGATAAATTTAGGCTACTCTTGTCTGAATAACATAAAATGGTCACTAAAAAGATGGCTAGCAGCAGGGTGGCCGGCAGATAAAACGGGAAGAAAAAAAGTGCATTTATAGCAAGGGCGGCCAGGCCCAGCAGGGCAGCGAATTCAAGAGAAGCAGGATCTTTAGCCAGCTTTTTAAATTTTCTGAAGATCAGATATAAGCTGTATAAAAAGAGCAAAAAGCCGAAGATTCCTAATTCTGCAAATACCTGTAAAAAATCATTATGTACATATTCCTCGACAGGGGCAAAGGGAGCATATATTTTAACTAGCTTTGGATCTTCCTGTAAAAGCTGTTGCTGGTAGCTTAGCTGGTGTATGCGAAATTGATTTAATCCTACGCCTGTCAGCCAATGATCTTTGATGACCTGCGTGTTTATCTGCCAGAGAAAAAAACGCCCCTTCCAAGAATCTAGGTTCAGGAAATGTTTTTTAAAATCAGGCTGGCTGGAGATGATCAGGGTGATCAGGATCAGGATCAATAGCCCCAAAGCTAAAATTTGTTTATAAGGTAATTTTTTGTTGACGATTATCCAGATCGTTAGAATGAACAGCAAGCTTAGCCAGCTGGCGCGGGCGAAGGTCAAAGTTAAGCAGAGCAGGGGAAGTAGGGCCATTATTAAATTAGTAATATTCTTGTCCTTAAAATATTTTTGCCAAGCTAAAGGCAAGATCCCTGCCAGGTAGGCGGCTAAGTAAGCAGGATTGCCGAAGGTAGAGATGACCTTCCATTTGCCTGGTACATTAGGGGTATCCGTCAAAAACCCTGGCCAAAAGAATTGAATGATGCCGAGCGCGGAGATAAAGGCCGTGGCATAGATGATCATCTCGATAAGGGGTGGCAGCTCTTTTCTGGTTAGTGAATTAAATAAGATCAGGCCAAAAGAAATATATAAGAAAAGTGAAAAAGAATTCAGTAGGGCAAAGAGTATGGAATCGGAAAAAAGAGCAGTTATTAGGCCGATAAGGGGCAATAACAAAAAATATTTAAAAACATCCGGTACTATCAATTTCTTTTTGAAGGAAAAAATAAAATAAACAGTAAGGATCGCGAATAATATATGGAAGCTTAGATTTTTCAGCAAAGTAAAGCTATTAAAGCTCTGCCAAAGAAAAAATAGAGGAACTATTGTCAGAATAGCTGCTATTTGTAAAAAATAACGGTTGTTAGGTATTGCGGATTTAGTCATTATCAGGCATTATAACATGTAGTAAAACAAGGGTATTTATGAGAAAAATATTAAGTCTTCTTTTAATATTATTCATCTTAAGCTGCGCATATTTACAAAGCAGTGTCGCAGAAGAGTTTTCCAAAGTAGAAAAAGTATTCGAAAAGACCTATAGTGATATCGATAAGAAAGATTATCGTATCTTCTATGAGAACGCCGCTTTTACCATAAATAACAACAAGATGTACTTGGTCAATCAATGGCGGGGCAGCCGGGCTGCCTATCTTTATGGCTGTGATAATAATGGGCAGTTGAAATCTTATTTAAATATGGATTATAAAAGAAATGGAGAATTGGGCTTAAAGTTGAAGGTGACCTATGAGGCCCCTATTTCGGGGCTGGAAGCATCGGCTAAAGTCTATGAGGTCGGCAATAGTATCATGGCGGATATGGAAAAATATGCTAAAGAGGATACTGTGCGGATCGTAAGCAGGGTCTCTCTCCGGGAAAATCCAACGTCTAAGTCTAAAAGGATAAAATTCTTAAAAGGTGGAGAGCTTTATAAATTAATAACCAAAGAAAAAAAATGGGTACAGGTCAGCAGCTTGGTAGAGCCAAGCGTTCAGGGCTGGGTCTATCATTCCTATGTACGGCAGAGGTAGTTGTCCTTAAAAAAATAAAGGAGCAGAATATGGCCATAACAAAAGTATCGATCACAGAGGGATGTATCGGTTGTGGATTATGCGTCAGCATGATGGCGGATGTTTTTGAAATGAAGGAAAACGTTGCCGTGGTGAGAGAAGGCGCGGAGTACTCTAACGAAGCGGCGATCCAGGCGGCAGTGGAGAGCTGCCCGGTCGATGTGATCAAAACGGAGGGATAAGCTTATGGATCAGGATAATGATTGGCATAAAGTTGAGGCTGTTGTAGCAAAGACAGGCATGTTTGCCGATGGGCCTATTCGGGAGCAGGGCCGGGTCTTGATAAAGGTTAAAGAGCATAAAAAAAGTGTAGAAGTTGAAGCTAAGGGAGTGGCACCGGATAAGATCAGCGCGGCGGTAGAGAAGGAATACTTGGTCATCCGTCATAAAAAAGAAGGACTGGGTCTTTTGCTGCCGGGTAAAGGCAAAGTTTTGAAAAAAGTCTTTTTAACTGAGCGTTCCCGGCTAAAAAAGATCCAACAAGATCCTAAAGCACAAAGTATAAAGATCGAGCTATTGAAGCGATCTGCAGCAAAGGATAAATAATAATGGGCATACTTTTCTTAAGATGGATCTTGGGTGCACTTGCTCTATTTCTAACCTCTCGGATCATAAAAGGTATTTACATTCGTCAGAGCATAACAGCTTTTATAGCTGTGGGCGTAATGGCTTTGATGAATATTATCGTTAGGCCGATCCTTTTTGTGCTGACCTTGCCTTTTACGGTAATTACTTTGGGGCTGTTCTTGTTCATTTTGAACGGTTTCATGTTCTTGTTGGTAGCTCAGCTTGTGGATGGCTTTGAAGTGCAGACCATGGGAGATGCTATAGCCGGAGCTTTGTTGTTTTCTTTTATATCCTATTTATTGAATATTTGGCTGATCCCTTCTTCGGTGATAGTCATAAATTCTATATAAGAAACAAAGGAGGTGGATTAAATGATATTAATGCATATTGTAAAGATGTTGAGTAGCTTTATATTACCTTTGTCTCTAGCTTATATCGTGTATGTATTTGCCAGCAAAGAGAAGAAAGACCTTAAAAAGATCGGGCAGGTACTGGCCTGGAGCATAGTTGTTCTAACTGTTATCTCTATGCTTGGCAAAGTATGGATCTGCAGTACTATGTGCAAATTCGGTAAGGCCCCAGGCGGGCATAAGTGTATGATGATGAAAAAATAATCATTTTATATTTATTTAAGTTAAATAAGCCCTCTCCAGCCGGAGAGGGCTTTTGTTGTGGATCAGCTCTAATATAAATAAATGGGATTACATTAAGTTACTTACGATTTATTAGCAGTCGGGGAGATCAGGCTTATGAGGTGTTCATATGGAAATAAAAGAAATAGGTTTATGGAATAAATATTGGCTGGCCGATAAGAACGGGGATAGAAAGATAGCCACAGCCGAATTAGCAGATGCTTCACCGGAACTTACATTAGAAAAAATAAAAAGCATAGATAAAAATAGCAATGATCAAGTTGAGATCGCTGAATGGGATAAATATATCCGCTCTCAAATAGATCTGCGGAATTTTAAGGATCTAAATGAGGATTGTGAAGATCTAATGAACGAAAAGGCCATGCTTGAATATTTTATGAAAAAGGTTGATCCGGATACCGGTGTTGTGCCGGCCAGCAAGGTCGCCAGCTACTTTATTATTACTCGAAGTTGTCTGGAAGCGGGTAAAAGTAAAGAAGAAACAAAGCAGTTCGTTAATAAGCTGCTTGTTCAGGAAGAGGATCCTTTTGCTTTAGAGAAAGTTGCAGCTATTTTAAAAGGCATGAGCGAGGCAGGGATTGCGGGCCCTGAGCAGCTCAAGAAGTTCTTTCCTAAAGTAATTTTTCTTTATAGAAATACAGTGACCTATGTTGCTGCTAAAGAAGATCTTGATATTTTAAAAAAGGAAATATTCTGTTTGTTGAATATCTATGAGTTAACAAAAATCGAAACATCTTCAGTAGAAGCAAGTACAAATATTGTAGTTAGTACAAATAAAGTACCTGAAAAAGCAGCTTCAGAAAAACCGGTATCTTTTTCGAAGGCAAGGGATGAATTATTAGCAGTTATAGCCAAAGTCAGAACACAGGAGCCTGATGCGGCGGATGTTACTTTTAAAGGGCTTTATGAATATTTTAAAGAGGGAGAGACTGCTTATGGAGAGTTGTCGGCCGACGACATTTCAACTTTGAGCCGTCATGGCGATTTAGGAAAAGAAGTTAATTTTGAAATTGATAAAGTTGAGGATTTTAATCTTAATGTCGAAGAAGGTAATGTTGAAATCAAAGAGAGCGAAGATGATAGCGGCGGCTTTGAGATCCAAGAGTAGCTAATTAGGTCTCATTATATTTAAAAAAAGTATATCCGGAAAAAGTTAAGTTAATAAGCGATACATCCTCTATAAGAACATCCCGGCCGGGGAAGTAAGAGATCAAATCATTCTTTCTAAAAGTATCTAATATCAATTTAAGGTCTTTATCGAGTTTTTCCAAACCCAGGGTCTTTAATATGTTATTTAGTGGGATAGGCATGTACCAGAAGGCGTTATCGTTCGTCTTGGCTTGAAATATCTTGCTAAGTTCTCTTGCCAGCTCGGTATTAAAAAATGCTAGTTCTTCTGCTGCGATTTTACAATGCATCTTGATCTCCAGTTCGGTATTGTATTTAGTTACGAGGATGTCGTAAGTAGAAATTGATATTCCCATAAATCTTGATCCTGGTCAATTTTCAAGCACAATAATGGGCTTAAAAAAATAGCAGGTATAATGCTTGACAAAAGTGGGTATATAGTCTACTATATCGCACAACTAAGTAGTGAAAGAAGGTATCTTAGGATGAAGGTGTCATACAAGGGTGATTATGCAACAAAGATAATATTAGATCTTTCTGAGATCTATCCCAATAAATTAGCTCATATTGAGGATATCGCTAAACGGCAGGATATTCCTCAGAACTATTTAGAACAGATCTTGTTGACCTTAAAAAAAGGCGGTTTTGTTCAGAGTAAAAAAGGTCCCAATGGTGGTTATTCTCTAACCCGTAGGCCCGAAGAGATCTCCCTGGGAGAGATAATTCGTTTTATTGAAGGGCCTGTCTATCCAATTTCTTGTTGTGACCCGCAAGGGACACAAACATGCAAAGAAACAAAAAAATGTGCGTTTATTGGGATATGGAAAGAGGTCGGCGATGGGATCGCAAATATTGTCGATAATATTAATTTCGAACAGATCAAGGAGAGAACGAGAAAGATCAGGGAAAAGGAAGCGATAAGCTACCATATATAAAAGAAAGGAACAAAAAAATGACAAATATTAATGACAGTTTAACGAGATTAGCGAGAGGTACGCCATTAGTTGAATTAAAGGCTTTGTCTAAAGCAACAGGAGCAAAGGTCGTTGCTAAAGTTGAATTTTTTAATCCGGGCGGCAGCGTGAAAGATCGTATAGGTGTGGCGATGATCGAGGCCGGTGAGAAGTCTGGCAAGATAAAAAAAGGCACTACTATTATAGAGCCGACATCCGGCAATACAGGGATCGCCTTAGCCTGGGTAGCAGCCGCTCGTGGATATAAATTAATACTCACGATGCCCGATACAATGAGCATTGAGCGCCGCAACTTATTAAAAGCATTGGGTGCAGAGTTAGTTTTAACCGATGGTGCTAAAGGAATGAAAGGTGCAATTGATAAAGCTGATGATATCGCAAAGGATATTAAAAATTCTTTTGTGCCTCAGCAGTTCAATAATCCTGCTAATCCAGAGATCCACCGCAAGACCACAGCTATTGAGATCTGGGATGATACAGATGGAAAAGTTGATATATTCGTGGCAGGTGTCGGTACCGGCGGAACGATCACAGGTGTCGGAGAAGTGCTTAAAAAGAAAAAGAAAGCTGTCAAAATAGTAGCGGTTGAGCCTACAGATTCACCGGTATTGTCCGGTGGAAAACCCGGGCCGCACAAGATACAAGGGATCGGGGCAGGGTTTATACCTAAAGTGCTGAATACCAAGATCATTGATGAAATAGTCCAAGTTACAAATGAAGAGGCCTTCGAAAATACTCGTGAGTTAGCTAAAACGGAAGGATTGTTGGTCGGTATATCCTCCGGAGCGGCAGTCGCAGCTGCTAAGAAAATGGCCGAGAGGCCGGAAAATAATGGGAAAACGATCGTTGTCGTGCTTCCTGATACGGGAGAGAGGTATTTAAGTACGACGTTGTTTCAAAGTTAGAAAATAAAAAGAAAGTCCGCCTTCACCAAGGTTTCGGCGGACGGAGGAGAAAAAAAATGACAAATTATAAAGCAGAAACTACATTACTACACGGAGGGCAGGTGCCGGATCCAACGACAGGTGCTCGGGCGGTGCCGATCTATCAGACGACATCGTTCACTTTTAAGGATAGCAAACATGCCGCAGATCTATTCGGCTTGAAGGAGTTCGGGAACATCTATACCAGGCTAATGAACCCGACAACAGATGTTTTTGAAAAAAGGATAGCGGAACTAGATGGAGGAGTGGCAGCTTTGGCAGTAGCTTCCGGGATGTCCGCAATAACTCTGGCGATACTGAACATTGCTAAGAACGGCGATGAAATAGTGTCCGCCGACAATCTCTACGGTGGCACCTATACTTTGTTCAAATATACATTGGCTAAGTTTGGTATCAAGGTCAATTTCGTTGATTCTTCCGACCCTAAGAACTTTGAAAAAGCGATCACATCAAAGACCAAAGCTGTTTATGCGGAAAGCATTGGCAATCCCAAGCTGAACGTTACTGATCTTAAAGCTGTGGCCAATATAGCTAAAAAGAATAAAGTGCCGTTCATTCTGGACAATACTGTTACACCTTATCTTTTGCGGCCGATCCAGCATGGAGTAGATATAGTGGTTTATTCAGCAACAAAATTCATCGGCGGGCATGGCACATCTATCGGTGGTGTGATCGTAGATTCCGGTAACTTTGATTGGACAGTGCAGGAAGGCGGAAAGAATAAATTTCCTTTGATCGCTGATCCAGATCCAAGCTATCACGGTATAAATTTCATAGAAGCGCTGAAGCCTCTTGGTAACATTGCCTATATCATTAAAGCTCGTGTTACCCTTTTGAGGGACCTTGGTTCGGCACTTTCTCCATTTAATGCGTTCCAATTCATTCAGGGTTTAGAGACATTGCATCTGCGTGTCGTACGCCATTCAGAAAATGCTTTGAAGGTTGCGGAGTTCCTGGAAAAGCATAATAAGGTTTCCTGGGTGAATTATCCGGGCCTTAAGTCCAGTCCCGAGAAAAAGAAGGCCGATAAGTACTTAAAACTAGGGGCAGGCGCGATAATTGGTTTTGGAATCAAGGGCGGCAAAGCAGCCGGGGTGAAGTTCATCGATAACGTAAAACTTCTGTCACACTTAGCGAATATCGGGGATGCGAAATCTCTGGTCATCCATCCGGCATCGACCACTCATCAGCAGTTGGATGAAAAAGAGCAGGCTGCGGTAGGTGTTACACCGGATTTTATACGTTTGTCTATCGGCATAGAGAATATTGATGATATAATTGCTGATATTGAACAAGCATTAGCAAAAGTATAGGAGTGTCTTAGTTGAAGAGAGTATTATTAGTTTTACTTATTGTTGTGGTGGCGGTGACCATGGTCTGGGCGATGAGCAACAAGCCTGTCACCACAACAAAGGCCACGGCCTACGGTACAGCTGAAGAATATGTTATTTGTCCGGTCAACAGTACCAGGATAAAAAAAGAACAAGCATTTGATACAGTAGTTTATGAAAAACAGACCTATTACATGTGTTGTCCTGATTGCAAGCAAGAGTTCTTAAAATATCCGGAAAAATATATCAAGAAATAAAGCGTATTATATTTCGTTGGAATCTAAACAGCGGCTGATGATCTCATCTATATGGACTGTGCCGACACAAATGCTGGTATCGGCAGCGCCGTAATACAATTTAAGTTCACCATTGGGCTCTACGATCGCTCCGCAAGAAAAAACGACATTGTTCACATCGCCGACGCGCTCATAATATTCACGCGGAGCAAGGATCGGAATATCGGACCGACCTAAGATCTTGCGCGGTTCTTTTAGATCCAATAAAACAGCACCCAAGCGGTAAAGAGGTCCTCCGGCTATATCTTTCACGCCATGATAGATCTCAAGCCAGCCTTTAGGGGTCTCAATTGGAGGGACAGAAGCTCCGATCTTATATTCATCCCAGTAACCATTGCGGACAGAGATTATTTTTTCAGATCTTCCCCAATTGATCAGGTCCTTGGAATAGGATATCCAGATATTTCCGATACTTTTGCCGGATGGCCTATCCAGCCGTATATATTCATCATTGATCTTTTTCGGGAAGAGCACGCCATCCTTATTGCCGGGATCGGAGATCAGAGCAATGCGTTCAAAATTTTTAAAATCGGTGGTTTTAGCCAAGGCGATCCGGGCCCCGTATTCGGAATAGGCGGTATACATAATATAGTAAATGCCATCGATAAGTGTGATCCGGGGATCTTCAATGCCCTTTTCTTCATAATAACAAAAAGGTTCCAGCCCTGCCTTGGCAGGCTCCATGCATGGTTTATCATCAACATCAAAATGGTAGCCATCATCGCTTTTGGCGAGAACGAATACAGAATGCCCCTTGAGATTTTCGATCCTTAAGAGCAGCAGGTATTTGCCTTCGAATTTAGTGGCCGCTGTATTGAACACAGTGTTACAGCGGTAGGGGATATCATCCAGGGTCAGAGCAGGATTGCCTTCCCAGCGGTGTACAAGATCACGACGTATTTTTGACCTTACCATTTCAATCTCCTTTTAAGCACTTATCAATTATCGTTTGCAGAGGAGCGACACCCAAGGCAAGAGATGTTTGCGAAGCACCATAGTATAACCTTAGTTCATTAGTATGTGGTTCTATACAAGCACCACAGGAGAAGACCATATTGGGTACATCTCCGGTGCGTTCATAAGATTCGCGTGGTGAAAGAATGGGTATTTCCGAACGCCCCACGATCTTATAGGGTTTTTCTTTATCCAGAATACACGCGCCCATTCGAAAAACATTGCTACCCATGGTCTCCTTGACACCATAGTAGATCAAAAGCCAGCCCTCTTTTATCTCGATCGGGGGTACGGAAGCACCGATACGTTTGCCATCCCAACGGCCACCCCCACGATTTGGCACAGCGATCCTGGCATTACCCCAATAAATAAGATCATCAGAATAAGATATCCAGATATTACCGCCTTCTGCAGGCCGATAGAGCATACAGTATTTACCGTCTATCTTTTTTGGAAAGAGCATAGCGTTCTTGGTATCTGGCTGAGTGATTAGGGAGATACGTTCAACAGATTTGAAATCCTTGGTCTTTGCGATGCCGATGCGGTGTCCGTTGTTGGAATGAGCAGTATATAGAATATAGTAAGTTCCATCCAATAAAGTTATTCGGGGATCTTCTATGCCAAGCTGTTCATATGCTTCATAAGGCCCATCCTTCATAGGTTCCATAAAAGGTTTTTTCCCGATCTCGAAATGATAACCATCTTTACTGCGAGCAAGTACGAATTTTGAATATCCGGCCAGATCTTCATAGCGGATGAGCAGCAGTATCTCATCATTAATATGAGATACTCCGGCATTCAAAACAGTATTGGCCTTGAAAGGAAGATCCTCAAGTTCTATTAAGGGATTGCCTTCCCAGCGGTGGATTATATCTAAACCTTGTTTGCTATGTGTCAAATTTATATTCCTGTTAAGACTTGAATTGGCCTCATTATACAAAGATATTTCTGAATTGTTAATAAGGGGTTGGTGACAATATCGCTTATTTGCTAGAATGTACTGCAATTACTTAAGGAGGAGCTATTATGGATGAAGTATTAGAGCTATTGCAGGAGAATTCCCGTTTGACGGTGAAAGAAATAGCCACGATGTTGAAAAAATCTGAAACGGTAGTAAAAAAAGCCATTAAAAAGCTGGAAAAAGACGGCATAATAGTCAAATACGGTGCAGTAATAAATAATGAAAAACTTTCCAAGAAAAAAGAAACGGTCCAGGCCTGGATCGAGATCAGAGTAAGTCCTGAGCGCGAGACCGGTTTTGATTCACTGGCTGATCGTATCGCCCGCTTCCCCCAGGTAAATTCACTATATTTAATGTCCGGCGGCTACGATTTCTTGGCTTTAGTAGAAGGAAAGACCTTGCAGGACGTAGCTTTTTTTGTCTCGCAAAAACTGGCGACCTTAGAAAGAGTACAGAGTACGGCTACTCATTTCATGTTGAAGAAATATAAAGAAGATAGAGCCATTATTGCCGGCAAAGAGAAGTCCGCACGATTATCTGTTGCAGCCTAAAAAAGTCGTTTGTCGTTAGTCTATAGTCGTTAGCTAAAATAACTAATGACAAAGGACTAAAGACTAATGACTTAATTTAATGAGGAAAAATGCTATGATAAAAAAAGAAGATAAAAGATTTAACAATATATTACAAAAAATTCCTCCTTCGGGGATCAGGAAATTCTTTGATCTGGTCATCGGGGCAAAAGATATTATCTCTTTGGGTGTAGGTGAGCCTGATTTTGTGACCCCTTGGCATATCAGAGAAGAGGCGTTCTATTCTCTAGAATGTGGCCGGACAACCTATACTTCCAATTGGGGCTTATTATCGCTGCGTCTGGAAATACAAGAGTATTTAAAGAAAAGATTTAGTTTAAATTATGATGGTCATAACGAGATCTTAGTGACGGTCGGTGGCAGCGAGGCCATAGATATATCCTTGCGAGCGATATTAAATCCCGGAGATGAGGTTATAATCCCCGAGCCTTGTTTTGTTTCCTATAAACCAATGGTGGAGTTGGCCGGCGGCAAGGCTGTTGTAATCGATACTTCAAAGACAGATTTCGCGGTAACAGCTAAAGATATTGAAAAAAATATCACAACCAAGACCAAGGCGGTCTTTTTGAATTATCCATCCAATCCTACAGGGACTATTTTAAAAAAGAGTGAGATGTTGAAGATCGCTGAAGTTATTAAAAAACATAAAATTTGGCTGCTCACAGATGAAATATATGCTGAATTGGTCTATGGCCAAAATAAGCCGGTAAGTTTTGCTGCCCTTCCAGGGTTGCGCCCGTACACAATACTTTTAAGCGGTTTTTCCAAAGCTTTTGCGATGACCGGGTGGCGGATCGGCTATGTTACTGCGCCTAAAGAAGTAATGGCTATGATCTTTAAGATCCATCAGTATTCTGTGATGTGCGCACCGGTGATGGCCCAATACGCTGCAGAAGAAGCGCTGCTGGAAGGCCTGCCTGAAGTCGAGAAGATGCGTAAAAGTTATGAGCATCGCAAGAATTTATTTGTTGATGGTCTGAACAAGATCGGTTTAAAGACAGTAGAGCCGCAGGGGGCTTTTTATGCTTTTCCGTCGATCAAAAAGACAAAGCTTAATTCCGAGCAATTCGCTATGAAGTTGTTGAAAGAAGAGATGGTGGCAGTGGTCCCTGGGACTGCCTTTGGAGTTTGTGGCGAAGGATTTGTCCGCTGTTCCTATGCTACCGACCAGAAGCTTTTAAAGGAAGCCTTATTGCGTTTGGGACGTTTTGTAAAAAAATACAGCAAGTAATTTTACTTTAATTATTTCAATGTTAAGATAGTTTTATGTCACAACGGATCCTCCGCTTAGTATATGTTCTTATTTTCGTCTTAGTGTTGATAATAGTGGCAGATCATTTTTCTTTGGGGGATCAATACAAGCGGGCAAAGCTGCTTTTTAAACAGGAAAAATATGTCCAGGCGATACCCTTATTCAAAACAGTGTTGCGCAGAGACAGATATATTGGAGATTATGCCCAATATTATTTAGCAGAAACTTATTTTCAATTAAAAGAATATAATCTGGCTGACCAGGGCTTTAAAGATCTTCTGGCTGTCTATCCGAAAAACCATTTTATCGAAAAAGCAGAGTATCGATTAGTACAGATAGCGCTGCAGAAAAAACAAAAGCTTAGTGTTGAGCAGGAATATATCCAAGCTATAGGTATGTATAATGATCGGGAGTATGGCCCGGCCAGTGTCCATTTTGCCAACATAATCCGCTACTATCCTCGCTTTAAGAAAAGGGGCGAAGCCTATCATTATCTTGGTCTATGTCAGTTCTTTTTGCGAAAATATAAAAGCGCCAGCGAAAGCTTCAATTATGCTATTCGATATGGGAATAAATATTATGTAAAGACCTTGTGGTGGTCGGCCAGGGCTTATCGCCGTATACGCTGGTACAGATCTGCTTTAGTGCGCTACGGTTTAATATATAAGAATTATCCTCGGCATGATCTGGCTCCTGAGGCCTTTGTCGCCGCAGCTGAAGTTTATACCGATCTTAAGCAATATAAGAATGCTAATTATCTTTTTAGTTTATTGAGAAAAAGATATTCCAACCATCTATTGGCGGGGGAAAGCTACTGGAAAGAAGCCTGGAATTATTATCGTCGTAAAAGATATGATCAAGCCCATCATCTTTTCGCTGCCGGTGTGGAGCAGCTGCCAAATAATGGCTATTCTGCAGCACTTTGTTTTTGGGCCGGCAAATCAGCAGAAAAACTTGGCCAAGCAGATCTGGCCAAGAAGTATTATGCAAAAGCGGTACAGGATTATGATCATAATTATTATGCATATCTTTCCGCCAGGAAGGCTAGGCTTAAGATGCCTAAGATCCCTAAAGACAAGGTCATCCTATTCAAAGGCAGAAATCCTTGGAGTAAGCGTTATCAATTTCTTTTAAGACAAAAAGCCTATGATGATGCCTGGTTGGAAGTAAGCTCGGCAATGGTCACAGCGGATATTCAGGTAAAAGCTCGTACTTATTTAGAGTTATCACAGGCTGCGTTAGATGTGGGAGAACTTTTACCTCATTTAGGATTCCTGGAAAAATATCTGCGTTTAAGGTATGTGCCCAGGGCCGAACTGCCCTTGGGTTTTTGGTTGAATTATTATCCACGGCCATATATCAGGCTGATCAAAAACATGTCAGCTAAATATTATGCTGACAAAGACCTTATCTGTGGTTTGATCCGGGAAGAGAGTAAATTTGATTCAGATGCTATATCAAATGTTGGGGCCAGAGGTTTAATGCAATTAATGCCGAAGACAGCCCAAGGCATGTTAAAGAACCGGCAGATCGACCCAGCTCGTTTATATGATCCGAAATTGAATATCAACTTAGGTGTGCGGTATTTCTCGGGATTATTGAAGAGATTTAAACAGAACCAGGTCTTTGCTTTGGCGGCCTATAATGCCGGTCCCCATCGGGTCGTGCGTTGGCAGAGGGATATGTCGGCCCAGGATATAGATGAATGGATAGAGAATATCCCTTTTGGCGAGACTCGTAATTATGTAAAACGCGTTCTGAGAAGCTACTGGGAATATCAAAGATTGTATTAATATCCCAAGATCAAATCTCAAAATCCCGGCTATAAAATTGGTATAGCTAAGGCTATAAATACAACAAAATATATCGATGCATTTTATATTCCCCAGAGGACGATATTTATAGTGAAAATCGGTTCTGCAAGTTTATGGAGCAAAAGGCCGATAATATATATAGAAACCAAATGTAAAGGGGGTGAGAAGCCATGCGTGAAGAAAGTTTAATTCCAAGACAGCGTCAGGAAGAATCGGTATTTCCGGAATCAGCGCCAATGTTCGGCATCACGGGAGAGGAAAAGGTCAAGCAATTTGTAGCTATCTTAAAGAAGGCCTTGCCAACTGCTAAAAGTGATAATGAAATGATCGCGATGGAAGTCCGGGCCGGATTAGAGGTCGAAGGTACCGAGAATCTGGAGGAAGTTGCACATATTGTAACTAATGCGCTATTGGCAAACGAAGAGATCAGAGAAAATGCGCTTATGGTTGCTCACAGAATATTAAGATCTGTATTGCAATAAAAAATAAATTAAAAAGTTAAGCGCTTTTTATTAGCTTAAAACGGAGTGTGAGTGTGAAATACTTATGCTCCGTTTTTTATTGCTCTATGGGCCTAGTAGGCGGGCAAGGTTGGGATCCTCGTTCCACTCGGATTCCTTTGATTGCCCAGCCGGCAGGAAATGATTGCCTGGCTTGCCCAGTTCTTTTTATACCTATAGAATCTAAAGATCATGGTCGATGCATTTGTGCAGGGAATGAAGGCGCTGCCTTCCAGGATAAATCCACAATCGTTAAATCCGATAGCCTTTAATTTGTTGCGGGATCTACGCCAATCCTTTTTATTAAAGAAAAGTGCTGGATCTTGGGTCGGCCAGAAGATAGTCGAAGCTTTGAATGAAGCGCAAAAAACACAAGCTGAGAAATTCCTGGCAATAATGGTTGAGATCGTTACGGTGGTCCTTTTGGCTGCACGTGATGCCCGAGTAGGGCTGGAACCGGTCTTTCGTTATATTATTTTAGGCGGCATCAGAAGTATGGAAGAAAGTGCCTTTTCGAGCGAGAAACTAGGCAGTATGTTGGAGCAATTATTGGTGGGCGTATTTATGACCCCGGCATATGACTATCAATATGTTCATTATAAACGGCTGGCGCTGCTTACCAAGCGTTTGCTGGGGGAGATCAACGCCGGTTATAAATACGGTAAATTCTTTTCAATGGAAAAGATAATGAAGATCAACCAGGGGCTCAATAATGGTTTTTATAGCAGTTTGGAGATCATCGATGTGGATGCGCTGCAGAAAGAAGAATTAAGGGCTGATTTTAAAAAGAAATATATTAATTATTTTGGTTATTATGATCTGTTAAAAGATTGGCTCTGGCTGAAAGATCCGATTTGGGCCAAAAAGGTCAAGGAGTATTTGAGCAGGATAAAAGAAAAAATTACTTTTAAAAAACGGAACTCATAGTATAATATTTTACTTCTCAAATTAAGACCGAAGGAGTTATATATGGCAGTAGCTTTAGAGACCCAGATAAAGAAATTGATAGTAAAGCAATTGGATCTAAAAATAAAACCAGAGAAGATCAAAGATACAGAGCCTTTGTTCGGGAGAGGCTTGGGCCTTGATTCAATAGATTCTTTGGCCATCATGGTCGGGCTGGATCAGGAATTCGGGATCGCTTTGACCGAAAAAGAGCTGGCTGATGAGCCAGAAAAGATATTTAAATCCGTAAAAACCTTGGCTGATTTTGTAAAGCGCAAATCCGGAAAGAAAAAATAGATCGTGGCGTCCCGCGTTGCGGTAACTGGTCTGGGGATCTTTTCTCCACTTGGTAAAAAAATAGAATCTTTTTGGGATAGGCTGATCTTCGGCGAAGCAGCTTTTCGGCCGATCCATTGTTTTTCCAAGGCGAACGAATTAAAAGCAGGGGGTTATGTTTTTCCGGAGAAGACCAATACCAATCCTCGTTTATTTGAATGGATACATGTTGTTATAGAGCAGGCCATGCAAGATGCGCAGTTGACCAGATCCCCGGCTAAATGGCTGGGAGCTTTGCATCCCTTTTTACATCATCCCTTGGAGCGATCTTTAATTTCCTGGTTGGCAGAATTGACCAAAAAATACCGCAATCGTCAGCATCCGCTATTGATCAACGGAGCCTGTGCGGCAGGCAATCTAGCTTTGGGTTATGCAGCGGATCTCATAAGATATCAGCAATGTTCTTCAGTGATAATATTCGGGGGCAATGAGGTCAATGAAGTCATTTATCAGGGATTTAGTTCTTTGCAGATCTTATCCAAACAAGCGGTCACTCCTTTTAGTAAGAGCCGAACAGGAATGGGCTTGGGGGAGGGTGCAGTAGCTATCCTTTTGGAAAATGCAGAAGAGGCCAAGAAGCGGGGTGCTCAGATCTACGGTTATATCAAAGGCTGGAGCAGCGCTTTGGATGGCCAGAGCACAACAGGTTTTACAGAAAGTGCTTATGGTCCTACAGCTGCTTTATGGTGGGCGTTACAGGATGCGAAATTAAATCCAGGAGAGATCGATTGGATCTGTGCTCACGGTACGGGGACGCAACTCAATGATCAAGTAGAGACCAAGGCGATCAAGCAAATATTTCGGGAGGCAGCTTATCAGGTCCCGGTTACTTCAAATAAAGGGCAAGTGGGGCATTTATTAGAGGGAGCTGGACTGATCAATGCAGTTGTAGCATTGATGGCTATAAAAAAGCAGGTTATTCCAGGCACTTATAATTATCAAGAAAAAGATGAACAATGTGATCTCAATTATTTGCCGAATCAATCCAACCAGGCACGTTTGCGGCATGTTTTATCAAATGCTTATGGATTTGGCGGTATTTGTTCGTCGGTAGTATTTGAAAAAGGAGAAGAAAATTGAATAGGGTGACCATGTCTGGATATGCACATTTTCCAGGCATCAATAAAAAAGAAGATATTTGGAAATTGTTCAAAAGCGATAAATTCTTTAGTTTTCCCAAGAAAGATCTGCTGCTTTCCTGGAAATTTAAACGCTGGCTCCAAGATAAGGATAGATCGGATAATGATTTTAATTTAATGATCATCCAGGCCGTGCAAAGAGCATTGGAAATGGCCAACTGGCAGAACTTGGCAAAGCCAACTACAGAATATGGGATCTACTTGGTTACAAAAGAAGGCAGTGAAATGGCCCAGCTGAAATATTTTCAAGAGATACAAAAGCAGCAGCCAAGTAAGCATTTTAATCCAAGATTATTGCCGCAGCTTTATGCCAACGGAGTGCTTAATAAATTAGCCAAGCAGATTATGTTCCGGGGGCATTCTCTGATATTTTGGCCGAATGATGTTTCTGTTAAACAAATATGCGCAGGAGCTGTACAGGGTATGAAATATCATCAGCAAAAAGGTTGTTTGGTGATCATGGCTGAAGAATCCGCAGTAAACTTTGGCGTAGGAGTAGTGTTTCTAGAGAGAGTAGAATCAGCTCAAGCCAGGGGTGTGCAATCCAAATATTTTCTACAGCTTGATGCCGAAGGACGGATACTTTTTGAGGAGAAGAGCTCATGAGGATATTGTTCATAATCACGGTCATCAAGAGCAGGGGTGAAGCATATTTAGTGATCAAGGCAGCGCAAGATGTTATTAAAAACGGGGGTGCTTGCCAGGTTTTGGCTATGCCGGAGGTGGGGGAGTATGTGAGGCAGCATGGCCTGTCAGTAACGTTTTTATCACATAAAAAAGAGGCTAATAAAGAGCTGGTAGAGAATGTTCTACTGCAGTTCAAGCCACAGGGTGTAGTCTATGCATCTTTTAGGAATATTTACTTGGGTATTGGTATCGGGAAAGTATTCGAGCCCGAGTGGATCAGTGAAAAAAACATACCGACCGCTACTTTTGATCCGGAAAAATATAAAAGAGAGCTGAAAAAAATATCTTCCGGGCCGCTGATCAATCGAGAATACAAGCTTCCACAGCTGCTTCCGGGCATGAAAGTATTTTCGACAGATTTTATCGAGCAGGCTAAAGCGCCGGAGAACACGTTGTTTTACAGAAATGATATGGATATTGATCAAAAAAAAGAATTGAGAAAAAAATTCAAATGGCCAGAGAATGAGCCGGTGATAATATTCCCTGTTTCACGTTGGATCTATGATAACGCGGCCTATTTTAATTCGAATTACTATAAAGAGTATCTGCCCAATTTATTAGCGCATTATTTTTCGTTATTAAAAAAACCAATGCGCATACATACGATCGGAGATAAAGAGTTGTTTTTTGAGAATAAATGGGATGATGTTACTGTATCGCATGAAGCTTCGCTAAAGATCACAGATTATGAGCAGCGGATAAGGGCCGCCGATCTTTTATTGACCGACAATGGGATGTCCGGCTCGATCGAGATCGCTACTAATGCCGAAACGCCTGTCTTGGTACTAAAAAACTCTATCAAGGCAAGCATTAGGCAGGGGCAACTGGATTGTGCGGCACAGTTTAATATCTCAGGATTTGTGGCAGAGACACTTAAGAGAATGTTGGCCGAAAATCCCAAGGCTGTCTTCCCTTATGCGATATATCCACTGGGCTGGTGGGAAGTCGTTGAACATTTATTTAAGGATAATCCGTTGCATAAGACCTTTTGTGAAGCAGAGCTCTTCAATGAAGCAGATGTTATCGAGCTGCTGAAAAAGATCTTGTGGGATAAAGGAATTCAAAAAAAACTAAAGCTTTTACAAAAGGAATATAGAATCAAAAAAGAGGCTTTATCAAAATTTTCTCAAGTCGCGAAGCTGGTCTTTTAAATAGCACCTTTTTGCAGTTCTTTATTTTACATATGAAGAAAATAATATTTTCTCAGTAATATTTTAAGCATTTTTAGATCTGCGATCAATTGTAGCCGTTGCTTCCAATTCAATTGTTTTAAGCTAGAATGTTTTTTATGTTTTACATGGCTTGCTGAAATATACTTGGTCTTAAAACCTTTTTTGTTGGCCCGGTAGCAATATTCAGCATCACTGCCGTAATAAATAAGTTTTTCGTTAAAGGCTCCGCATTTTTTTAAGCACTGATAAGATATAAGGACAGCGGCAAACTCAGCCCAGGGATTTACTTTGTTACCTTTGAAATCTGCAAGTTTGCCGGTCTTTACCATTTTATCTAATGGGATCAAGCCCTTATTCTTGTTTAAAGGATTTCTTGTTCCTCCATAAAATTTGTTTTTAGTACCGAGTGTTAATGATGCAAAGATACCTGTATCGCTATATTTATCCTTAGCTTTAATTAGTTCTGTAAGCCAGTCTTTTTGAGGGAGCGTATCGCTGTTTAGAAGGATAAAGACATCATCTTTATGTGCTGTGCTAAAAAAATCCTGACGAGCTTCGTTGCAGCTGTGGGTAAAGCCGGTATTTTCTGGATTTTTGATAACCCGACCATGCTGGGATAATTGTTTGGCGATATCTTTGGGATTTCCGTCATCAATGAGATTGATGGTATAGAAAGGATGGGTAGTATTCAGTTTAATAGACTGAATACAATATTTTAGATCGTTGAGATTACCCCAAACCGGGATATAAATATAAGCGTTCATGATTTCAGCACCTGTTGGTAGATCTCAAAGGTCTTATTGGCGGTAGTTTCCCAAGAAAATTGCTTAGCTCGTTCCAGGCCTGATTCAGCAAGTATTTGCAGCTTATCTTTATGCTCGATCAAGTTAGCTATCTTATTGGCCCATTCCTCATGTTTTTTTGGTCTTAAGATGATACCGGCGCTGCCGATTACACCTGGCAGTGCTCCTTGATCGGAGGCCATGACCGGAGTGCCGCAGGCCATAGCTTCCAAGACAGGTAAGCCAAATCCTTCATTTAAAGAAGGAAAGATCAAAAGATCAGCGGCATTATATGCAGTGACCAGAGTGTTGATAGATTGTTCACCTAAGTGCAGGATGTTCTTCTGTAAATTCAGGTTACGGATCATCATTTTTTGAAATTCTGTAAAATCTGTTCCGATCTTGATCAATTTTACTTTTGCCGAATGTTTTTTTTGTAATATATATAAGGTCTTTAAAATAAAGCTGATGTTCTTATAAAAAGCATTATTGCCTACATGCAGTAAAAGAAAATGATCTTGCAGGCCGTATTTTATTTTAAAATCTTCGACCGGAGCAGGATCTTTTTCTGGCTGAAAGATCGCAGCAACGCCCAAGGGCACCACCTTTATTTTAGAGCGGGGTATGCCCAGGAATTTTTCCAGATCATTTTGAGTTGCTTTAGAATCGGCAATGATCGCGGCAGCTTTGGGAAGGGCCGAGATGCTGTATTTAAAAAGGTTTATTTTATCTGCATCCGCATCATTTTTTACCAGTATTTTTTCATATTTAAGCAAGGTCAGGTCATGGCAAGTGATCACAACCTTGCTTTCCGGGAAGGCATAAAGTAAATGACCGTAGCTATGATCCGTTATATGTATCAAGGAATCCTGCAGCCATTTTACTTTTCGTGGATAATTATAATATTTAAAAGCAAGATTAGGAGGCAGCTTGGTTTTTAGCTGAACTGGAAAATCCGACGGTATATCGACGGCAGTATTAGTTGAAAAGTGCGCAGTATGGAGGGAGGGCATAATAGGCAATTTGCTGGATTTAAAGCTTTTCAATAATTCTTTGGCATAGATATCCATGCTTTTATTGTGTTCTTCTATCAAGGGCGGCAGTAGTGCTATTTTTTGCATGAAATGAACCTTTCCTGAGCAAAATAATGAGCACGCAGTGGGTCATTGCAAGCTTTACAGATGGGGAAAGGAGTTGTTTGGGCTAAAAAAGGAGCTCTTTTTTTAAGGATACTGTTTAAGGAGGATGTGTTCAGGTCTCCAAGCATGTTTTTTCCTGAGAGATCATGGCAGCAGGATAGGATATTTCCTTCCCAGGTTATGAACAAAGAATTATTAAATATTTGACAGGGTGCAGAGAATATTCTTTTAGCCATCTTTTTTGTTAAATAACCGCCACGATTATGCAATTCCTGATGAAGTACACCATCAACACCGATTTTCTGCCAATAAGTATAAAGATCTTTCTTGGGAGATCTCTTTAAAGTTGTGATGTGGATTCTGGGTCTTTTCTGTTTTCTTAAGAGCAGCAGGTTTTTAATATTGTCCAAGACTTGTTTGTCTCCGTTAAAACTTATGTTGATAAAATCCGGCCCTGATCTCAAAAGAGTTTTAGCAAGAGATCCGGTCAAAGCCAAGCCATTTGTAGTGATGCCGATAGCGCAGGGCAATTCTTTTTTTAAGGTTTTTATCCAGGGCACAAGCTTGGGATGTAATAAAGATTCGCCCATGCCGGAGAAATTTATGATATAAGGCGGATAATGAGCCTGGAACTGTTTTAGTATGTTCTTGAAAGTAGTATTGGACATCTTGCCTAGCGGGCGGGTTATTTTATCTCGGGGACAAAAAGCACAGGTAGTGTCGCAGAGATCCGTGAGTTCCAGATCAATGATCCTGGGCTTAGATATCTGTCGCATAATGCAATCCTTTGTAAGCTAAAGACATCTTAATGAGGTTTATTTTTTCCTGAAGGGCCGGGGAATCATAATAGTAGAAGCTGGAAAAAAGCTTGGGATATTTTTTGACCAACTGTTCAATTTCTCGATCACTTTGCCAATCTTGTCCGAGCATCCCGGAAACAAAATTCGGTCCATCATCAGGAAAGATCAAATGATCTTTATATTCCTGATAGATCGGAGAAAGAGGGAGAGGCGTAAGTATCGAAAAAGCGATTTTGGCCCCCATTTTTTTTAGTTTACGTACGGCAAGTAATGTTTTGAGAAAATCATCCTTGGTCTCAAAAGGGAAGCCCCAGATAAAAGAGGCTGTGACGGCTATGCCTTCGGCCAATACTTTTTCGATTGTGTTAATGGCGATCTCGATCGTAAATTGTTTTTTGATCTTGGCCAGTACGGTATTGGATCCCGATTCCACTCCAAAAAATATTTCTTTGCAACCGCTAGCTTTTAAGATCTGCAGGAGTTCGTTATCTAAAAGATCCACTCTGGCTTGGCAGACATAATTTATCTTAAGTTTCGCCTGGATCAGTTTTTGGCAGAGATCGATAGTGCGTTCTTTGTCCAGGATAAATGTGTCGTCGACGAAAGAAACTATACGTTTGCCGGCTTTTTTCAGATATTCGATCTCTTGCAGGATAAGATCGTTTGAGCGATAGAATACTTGTTGTTTCCACATGCCGACCAGATTGCAGAAGGTACAGCCAAACGGGCAGCCACGGCCGATACTGATCCCGCCATTATTATATTTCCTAAGATCGGTCAGATGATAGGCTGGCAGGGGTAGCTCATCCAAGTTTCTGATCCGTTCCTGCCCTGGAGTGCAGACCGCTTCTTGCTTTTCATTGCGAAAAGCTATGCCCTTGACCGTATCCATTGGTTTTCTATTTTTTAGGGCCTGGGAGATCTGTACGATCGTTTTTTCTCCTTCGCCGATCACCACAATATCAATAAAGGGAAAAGTTTCGATCAATTCTGTAGGAACACCGGAGGGGCCTATGCCACCTAAAACAATGATCTTGTAGGGGAAAAGGATCTTTAATTTTGAGCAGACCAATACAGCATAGGGTAGAAAAGAGCTAGTGCAGCTGATACAGATAAGATCAGCACTATCTTTAGCTATGAATTCTGTCATATTGACCGGATCAAAAGGCTTGGTATATTTATTAAGTTGATAATCCCTGAAGTCTACTCTAAGACCAGATCTTTCCAGGGCAGCAGCGATGTAAAGAGCTCCCGTGGGCCAAGGAATGTTCTTTTTTAAGAAAAATCTTTTTATGAACATCGGCCATTTCGGTGTAAGGATGGGCCGAAAGACATTTAAATTTACTAAGGTAACGTCAGTCGCCAAATAATCCTCCTTTTTTATATTCTAATTGTTTTTGTACGGAATGAATATATTTTATTTTTAATGTACATGCTATTTTTCTTGAATTTGCTATTGTTCAATATAAAATCCAGAGAGCTTTTTATGGTATGGAGATCCTTGCTGCTCAGCCCACATTTCTTTTTTTGAACCTGTCTGCTTACGATTTCCTGGTCTTTGTTTTGAGGAAGGCATAGTAAAGGTTTGCCGTAGCTTAAGGCTTTAAGCACTGTGGTATGTCCGCCATGACAGATCACAACCTCAGATCTTTTTATGGCTTTTTCTAGGTTGGCCAGCTTGGAAGAGAATAGTAGGCGCAGATCATTATGGTGAGCATATTTTTTTAATTCCTTTAAGATCTTATTGGGCAAAAGCTCACTGCCGAAGGTGATCAAAATGTTCTTTTTCAGAAGATATGGTTGTAGGGTGGGCAAGGTCTGCCAGCCTTGCCAAAATAATGGTCCTATAAAGCTACTGTTGGGCAGATGCTGCTCTTCCCAGGCAGGGATGCTGGGGATAATTATTTTATTCTTTCTTTTAAGGAACTTTCGTATAAACGAATAAGGGTAATGTTTTTTTAGTTGCAGCCAGAGTTTTTGCCAAGCTGGAGGAAGGATGTCGGGCTTGATCAGAAATTGTCCTGCCAGGCTTAAGGGGGTATGGATCTCGAGCACTGGTTTTTTACTGATGAATGCGGCGAGTAACGCATACGGATTATTGTCGACAATTATTTTTTGAGGACTAAGCTTAGAGAACACATTAAGGTAGCTCCTGGTCAGCTTAAAAAAATCTCTTGCTAAATTATTTTCTTTAAATTCAGGGACAAGGATCACTCTGTAGCCAAGTTTTTTTATGAGTGCTGCCTTGGTCTTATCCAGGAGTATACATTTTTCATAGCGCTTGGGCAGCTTATCTATTAAAGCTAATGTTCGGCCAACATGTCCCCAGGAATTGGGCAAGGGAGCAAAGAGCAGCTTAGGCATGACAAAAATAGCAGAGGGGATATTTTTGAAATTGTTTATTTTTAAAAGATCTTCTTATCCTTATTAAGCGTGGGCCTTTTAAGATCTGGGATAGGGAGGATTTTAAGATGTTGCCGATATACAGATCGGATGTTGTATCGTAACAGCAGACACCGACATCGCCATTGACCCGCACGGAAAGCATTTGCCAGGGTTTTTGGCATTTTTTTTGACGAGCCTTCTTAAATTGAAATATCGCCGCATCAGGGTGGGCCCTGGTCCAAACATCATAATCATATTTTTTCTTCAAAGTCTGGTTCCAAGCTAAAGGATTGAACCTGATCTTGATCTGTTTGCTTTGCTTGAGATAGGGCTTCCCGTAAAAAACTACCCAAAGCAAAAGAGATCCAAGAGTGTATTGAAAGATACCAATTGGATCACAATCTGGAAGTGACCGGAGAATTCACGGCTGAAATGGTCGGTAGCTTTATAGATGAGGTCTATCCCCTGCTTAGAACAAAAGAAAGCTCCACTAAATAAACCACATGCACATTCTTTTTGAAGCAGACCTCTTGGGTTCACAAAAGCACATTGGTATCAGCAATAGTATCCTGCAGCTTATTTATAACTTAGCCCGATCAAAATCCCTGCTCAGTGTTTTTCATAAGAACGAAACTTCTTTATTTAATGAATTCCCCAACATTTTTGAACCGAACCAAAACAAACTACCCCCTGCCGAACACCCCACTCAAATACTTCATTCTTTTACCTTGACCAATCCCCAGCATAGGTCTTTGCCCTGGGTCCAGACTATTTTTGATACTATAATCGAACATTACCCGGCTGTGCTCAAAGAGGTTTATCCAAATATCGATACAAAAGTAGCTAAATTATTGAGAAGGACTGCTAAAATGATCGCCCAAGAACCCCAGCTGATCATAGCCCCTTCCGAAAATACCAAAAAAGATCTGATCAATATCTATAAGATCCCGGATTCACGAATAAAAGTGATCCCCCTGGCTCCGCATCCTGTTTTCCAGAAGATCGATGCTCTGAGCAAAGAACAATTCATAAAAAAGCAGGGTTTGGATTTTCCCTTCCTGCTTTTTGTCGGCCCCCGCTGGAAACACAAGAACTTCTCAACCCTCTTAAGGGCCTTTGCTATTATAAAGAAAAAAACAACAGCTATTAATCAACAATTGAAACTGATCGCCATCGGATCTTCCCCTCAACTCAACAAAGAAGAGGAAACGCTGATCAACAAACACAAGCTGCAAAAAGAGATCAAGATCATACCTTATGTGAACCATGCCGAATTAAATCTGTGGTACAACACAGCTGCGCTCTTAGCTTATCCTTCTTTATATGAAGGCTTTGGCCTGCCCCCCTTGGAAGCTATGGCTTGCGATCTGCCTGTTGTTGCTGCTAAAAGCAGCTCTCTGCCTGAGATCATTGCTGATGCGGCCCTTTTCTTCTCACCACACAATGCTGTGCAACTAGCTGAAATGATCCAGAATTTATTGTATGATAAGCCGCTTCGTAAAAAGCTTATTGCCCAGGGAAGGAAACAAATTAAATATTATTCCTGGGAAAATATCGCTAAAGAAACTTTAAAAGCATATGAGCAACTCTTACAAAAATAAAATAACAACGGTACAGATCGAGACTACAAATAATTGTAACTATCGTTGTTTGATGTGTGCCCGCACTGATCGTCCTCCATGTAAGAAACAGGACCTTTCCTTGGCCAATTATAAAAAGCTCTTGGTTCAATTAAAAAAACTGCCTATCAAGAATTTTGTAGGCCACAATCTTGGCGAGCCACTATTGACCCCAAAATTCGCCCAAATGCTTGAATATTTTGATGCTAATTTTAAAGGCAAGCATTTTATCTTTAATACCAACGGTTCTGTTTTGCCAAAACATTTCGTGCAACGCTTCTTGGGATTGCATAACAACCATTTTCATATCAATTTCTCTATCGATGCAGCAACTAAGCGGACCTACCAAAAGCTGCATAATCATTCTTTTCTTGCATCTAAAAAGAACATCATTTATTTTCTGCAGGAGCTCATTAAAAGTAAAAATAAAAAGATCCGGGTAGTTTTAAA
>JBHPMC010000006.1:0-55992 GCA_042562495.1 Candidatus Margulisiibacteriota bacterium | reverse complement strand
CCTTTTGGTCAGAACTTTGCCTAGGGACCCGGTGCCGCCAGTTATAACTACCGTTTTATTCTCAAATAATTTCATGATATACCTCTATTTTTATAAAATTTATTATAGTGTTGATGCATTTTTTTAACAAGATTTTTCCAGCTGGAGGGAGTATAGTCGGTTGCTTCGCGAAAACGGGCGGAATTTAAGGAACGGTCGCAAATAAATTCCTTATCTAGTTCGATTTTGATCTGCTTTTTGTATATTTTCGCAACCAAAGATAAAAGCTCATATTTAGAGATCGGTTCCGAGGAAACATGATAAATACCCTGCAGGGAATTATTAGGAATAATATAATTTTCAATAATATGTGCCAATTCTATAGTGGGGAATCCGGAATAAATAGCTTTAGAAAATCCTTTGATCTTACTTTTTTGAGCTAGGAACCAATCGATCAGGCCGTAATGCCCTTTTAATTCATGGCCGATAATAGAAGTGCGTATGGTCAGACAATTACTGCCTTTAACCTCTCCCCGATATTTTGTTTGGCCGTAAATATCTTCGGCATCTGATGGATCATCTTCGTTATAATTGCCTTTTTTACCGCTAAAAATACAATCTGTGCTCATGTGGACCAAGCGGCAATGTAAATTTTTACATATCTCGGCAAGTTTATGCGGGAATACTTCATTTAAAGATACCATCAACTCCGAATTGCTTGCCTTGGGCCGCTGCTTGATCAAGCCGATACAATTTATAACAATATCGGGCCTATTGTTTTCGATCACTTGCTCAATAGATTTAATATTATCAGCATCAATATTCAACAAAATGTTCTGAAGAAGTTCTTTAGGAAAATACTGTGCTAATAGGTCTTTTTTAGCAGCCCTAGAAGTTGCCAATACCGTAAGATCTTTGTTCTTGGACAATTCAGTAAATAAAGTATGCCCCAGCATTCCAGTAGCACCTAAGATAAGAATTTTCGTTTTAGCCATTAGTTCTCCTGTTCAGATAAAAGAGATCTTAAAAATCATAAAGGCCATTAGCCCAGCAAGATACACATAATTTAAGCGGCTTCTTTTTCTTAAGGGAATTATACAATAGCTTTACACTTTGCTGTTTGCGAATTTGCTGGAGATCTTGTTCAAATACATTGCCGACAGAATATTTTCTAGGAAGATAATTGCCGCAGCAAGTGAGCATCGAGCCGTTTGCTGTTATTACGTCCATGGTAAGGATGTTCATAGTGCACCGAGGATTGAACGGGGGAATAGAAATTTTATTTTTAGCAGCGATCTTATAAGCTGAAGTTAACTTTTCTTTAAGGCCCATATCTTTCCATAAAGTTTTATAATCTATGACCTTCTCTGTATGGCCAGCATAGTTTATAGGTGTTAAAGATACGCTGTTGACCTTAGCCTTGGCCATAAGTTCTAAAAATAAAGGGATCTCATCAATGTTTTCTTTCTGAATAACAAAATTAACGCATATATTTATTGAAGAGTGTCTTTTTATATAAACTATAGTGTCAATAACTTTTGCAAGATCAATACCTTTTTGGAGAAGGTCTATAGTGCTTTGTTTTGCTCCATGCAATGAAAATTGCAGAAAATCCAGGCTGGAGGTGCAGATCTTATCTAAAAGTTCTTTATTCCTTGAAATATATACTCCGTTTGTCGAAAGATAGATCGAGCTTGTTGGAAAATAACTGCGTAATATTTTTAAAGCTTCAAAGAACTGTGGGTGCAGAGTGTTCTCTCCTCCCGACAAAATAATATTCCTTACTTTTTGAGGGTCATATTTTTGCAGCAATTTCTTAAGCCCTATTAAATCCATATCTGAGCTAAGCTCCATAGAGCTTTTTAGTCCCCCGCTGCGGTAACAAGCTTTGCAGGAGAGATTACATTTGCTGGTTAGCTCCAGATGAATATCACGGTAAATATTCCAGTGAAGAGGAAAACCATAAGTACTGTAAAAGCCATACTTCAATTGGCCTAAGAATTGCTTTAGAGGAATTCGGCCGATCAATACTTTTAAACAAATTTTAATTGTTTTTGTAATTGCTTCGAAAAGTTTCACTTGGTGCAATCCTCCAGAATTTCCTTATATAACCGGGTGGTGTTTTTTTTGATAATATTTTCATCTAATTTTTCTTTAGCTAGGCGATAATTATGTTCAGCCGCTTTATTAATTAGTTCATCAGCATTAATTGCTTTGCGGATAGCTTGGGCAATAGTATCAGGTTCTTCGGGAGGTACTAATATGCCGGTTTTGCCGTCGAGTAACCATTCATTGGCTGCTGAAGTCCAGGATTGAATAGGAAAAGCTCCCAAGGCCAAGGCTTCTAAAAAAGAGCCGGGTACGCCATCGCTGATGCTCAACCCGATAAATATGCGTGATCTGCCAAAGGAATCCATAATGTATTTATAGTTATGTGGATCATGTTCAATTATCGTGGTGGGTATACGGGTGTTCTTTGAGAATGATCTAGCAGCGGTGATAACTTCTTTATTTGGAGCATATATAATGAGGTCTAGATTTTTTTTCAAAATAAGTTCTTGGCATTTTTCTAACGCTTGTAAGCCAACTAAGGCCCTGCCCGCCCAGCCCTGGTAGCCCTTTAAAATAATAGCTTTTCTTTCAGAGGCTGGGCCTTGATGTCTTGAGCGGGCAACCTGATCAAGATCAAAACCGCCGATCACAGTTGTTATAGTAAAAATTCTGCCTGTAAATCCAAAAGAATTGGCCAGTTCGATATCTCTTTGGTTGTCGCTGATGAAAAAATCACAAGCATTTAAAACATTTTTTATTTTATCTTTGTGTTCTGGTTGTCGGCCGAATAGAACAAGATCACTGCCCCAGACCGTATGTGCCCAGAATGGAAAATCTTTGGAAAGATGTTTTTTAGCTTCCAGCACTAAATATCCGGCGGCCTGTGTTTCGTGAGAATGAATAAGGTCTGGTTTGAGCTTTTTTATTAGGTTTGCTAACTTTTCTCCTCTGTCCGAGGTGCTTCTTATATTATTTTTTTGTATGCCCAGCAAATTATAGATCTTTGCTAAAATTTTTCTAGTGACCCTAAAAAGAATATTGGCTCTCCTTTGGCAGTGGAACGTGATGTTTTTATTTCTTAGCTTTGGATAAATACTCTCGTAATTTTCTGCAGTGCTTGGGAATAAATGTATATCCCAATTCTGATCAACAATTTGTTTAATCCACTTATTAGTGTGTATGCTTTCGATCATGGCTACAATTAGAATTTTCATTGAAAAATTATTATTGTGTTGATCGCAAAAAAAGTAATAGATTTATTTGCCATCATTTTTATTATTAAGATATATCCCACTTATATAACGTGCTTAAAAGGCTGCCTCTTTTATTTTTTCTCAACGAAGATGTGTCATCAAGATGAAAACTACAGACATGCCCTAGAGGAGGAACTAAATTATTCCCCACATAATCAGCGAAACTTATTCTCACTAGATAATCACCAAAGCCTAGGATCCTTGGCGGGATAGTAATATTGATCTTATGCTTGCCTGCCGGTAAATTTTCAACATTGTTCAATCCGGATTCCCTGCTGTCGGCGGCCATTAAAACTTGGCCCTGAACATTTGTTATCTGCAGCCAGCCGTACATATCCGTAATTGGCTGGTTTACCTGGCAGATAACTTCGATAATAATTGGTTCATCACAACTTAGATTTTCTGAAAGGATACCGTGCTCATTCAGAACCTTTGCCGATACTACTTGAAAGGCATCTTCTTGGTTGACTTCGAAGGTTTTTTCCGCTCGGGCATTTATAGGCAAAAGCTCTCTTTCCTGGTCCATTTTTTTAAGATAATTACCGATAACTGTTGAAGAATCGCCTGTTTCCATTATTTGGCCTTGATCGATCCAAAGTGCCTTGGGGCATAGATCTTTTAGCGCTTGCATATTGTGGCTGACAAACAAGATCGTCCGTCCGTCTTTTTTTGAAACATCTTCTATTTTACCCAGGCATTTTTTTTGAAAAGCAACATCTCCTACTGCTAACACTTCATCAATTACTAATATTTCCGGCTCTAAGTGAGCAGCTACTGCAAAAGCCAGGCGCACATGCATTCCGCTGGAATATCTTTTCACAGGAGTATCAACAAATTTTTCAATTCCGGCAAAATCTATTATTTCCTTTATTTTATTATTGATCTCTTGCTGATTCATACCTAAAATTGCACCGTTGAGGTAAATATTTTCTCTGCCGGTAAGTTCGGGGTGAAATCCGGTGCCCACCTCAAGTAAAGAACCTACCCTGCCTTTAATTTTTACATTACCTTTAGTTGGGGCTGTTATTTTGGATAAGATCTTTAAAATCGTTGATTTTCCGGCGCCATTCCTGCCTATTATTCCGAGGACTTCCCCTTGTTTTACTGAAAAGGAAACATTATTAAGCGCTAAGATATTATTTCTTTCGGTTTCTTTATTGTGATGGATAGAGACCAGAGAATTAGGATCTTCTTTTTTTCTTATGCGTGCCCACCAAGACTGTAGATCGTGCCGGAGTGTGCCATGGCTGATCACGCCCAGGCGATATTCTTTATATAAATTTTCGATCTTAATTACTGTATCTGTCAATTTATTCTCCTGGTTTAAACAGTATCCATAAACGTTTTCTCTACTTTATTAAATATAATTACTCCAAATACTAGAATAAAAAAAGTCATAGAGAGGCTTAAAACATAGTGCCAGGGCTGCAGAAAAGTTGTGCCCAGAAAAGCAGCTCTAAATAATTCAACTATTGCAGAGATAGGATTTAAGCTGTAAAAAAACTGCCATTTTTCAGGTATTTGTGAAAGCGGGTAGACAATGGGAGTGGCATACATCCACAATTGGACGCCAAAAGCTGTAAGGAAGGTCATATCGCGATACTTTGTGGTCATTGAAGATATGATCATGCCGAATCCTAAACCTAAGGCTGCTAGCTGTAAGAGTAAAAAGGGTGTCATTATAATGCCTATGTTAGGCGTTAAAGGATACCCGCGCATTAAGAAAAAGGAAAGAACAGCTATAAAAAGAACGAATTGAATACCAAACCTTATAAGATTGCTTAGCACAACCGAGATAGGCACGATTATTCTAGGGAAATATACTTTTCCAAACAATCCCGAGTTAATAACAAATGTATTGGAAGTGGTATTTATACATTCGGCGAAATAACTCCAGAGGATAGTGCCGGATAAATAAAAAAGAACAGGAGGGATATTATCTGTAGGAATTTTAGCAATATTTGTGAATACTATTGTGAAAATAAAAGTAGTAAGCAGGGGTTTTATTAAAAACCAAAAAGGGCCAAGGATCGTTTGTTTGTAATAGACAACAAAATCACGATGAACAAAAATTTTAATTAGATCCTTATATGGCCAGATCTCCTTAAAATTAATATCAAACCAACTAGTGTTTGGTTTTAAGACAGTAGTCCACTCAGATGTTTTAGAAGTACTTTTGTTTGTTTTATACTTCATATAGTTAAAAATACTAAGCCAAGAAAGTTATTTGGATTTTTTGCCGTTATGAGAAGTTGTATCTTCCGCGAAATCTTTTATTTTATCTTTAACGTTGTGCAGTACATCAACTACCGGTTCAGGACAGACGGCGCGAAGTAATTCTTTACCTAAAATGCGATATTGACCGCCAATTTTACTGGCATTCAGTAAACCTTTTTTAATAAGCCGTAGAAAAGTACTTTGACTGATCTTTAAAATGCTTTTTACTTCTTCAGATGTATATACTTCGTTTTCTTTAATTTCCATGTAGAGAATAGTATCAAAACACGTCAAGATATGTCAATAGGTGGGTTTTGTTTGTTTTGTTGTTGACATTATTGCTGTATTTATAATTTAGCGTGGTATTGTAAAAAAAATAATAATTAGGTACTCTTGTTTTTAAGTAAAATGATTTATGATGTAACAATTTTAATTCATGATGCCATGGCTTGTTGGCCAAGCGATCCGGCTGTTAAGATCAAAAAATTTAAAGATATATCTTGTGGTAATTCCAGTAATGTTAAGATTATTCAAATAGGTACACATACGGGTACGCATATAGATGCACCTATACACATGCTTTCCCACGGAGCATCTCTTGATGATATTCCTTTAAATAAACTTGTTGGGAATGCGATTGTTGTTGATATTGGAGATGCGAAGAGTATAAGTTTGAATCAATTACAGAGGATTTCTATAGATGGAGTAAAAATAATATTATTTAAGACCAAAAATTCCCAGATATTCCCTAAGGGTAAATTTAATGAGTATTTTATATATTTGGAAGAAGTAGCTGCACAATACTTAGTAAACAAGGGTATTGAATTGGTGGGTATTGATGGCCCTTCTATTGATAAATACAAACAGCCGGATCATCCAGTTCATCAGATATTGTTGGGGAATAATGTTGTTATAATAGAGATGTTGGACCTAAGTAAAGTAATGGCCGGCGTTTATAAAATTACAGCATTACCTTTGAAGATAAAAGGTGCTGATGGGGCTCCAGCTAGAGTTATCTTGGAGAGCCAAGAATAACAAAGTTTATATGCCGGGGTATTTTGTTGGTGTTTTATTTTTTTGTGTTTTCCTGAGCACACATAATATCGACCAATTCACTGAATAATATTGTAGGTTTCCAGTTAAAAGTGTTCTTGGCTTTAGAATGATCGCCCTTTAGTGAATTTACTTCGGTAGGTCTGAAAAACCTGGGATCAACTTGGATGACCGTTCTATTGTCAGAAGTAACGCCAATTTCTTTTTCACCCTGCCCCTGCCAGATAATGTTCATGTCTAGTTTTTGAAAGACTTTTTCGACAAATTCTCGAACAGTATGGTTTTCTCCAGTTGAAATTACATAATCATCGGGTCTTTCTTGCTGGAGTATTAGCCACATTGCTTCTACATAATCGGGAGCATAGCCCCAATCTCTTTTCGCATCTAGATTTCCGATAAATAAAGTATTTTGTGAACCTGTTTTAATATTAGCTGCAGCTAAAGTTATTTTTCGCGAAACAAATGTTTCGCCACGCCGGGGTGATTCATGGTTAAAGAGGATTCCGCAGGAAGCATGCATTCCGTAGGTGGAACGATAATTTTGTACTGTTTTGTGTGCGAACAATTTAGCTTTGCCGTAAGGTGAGCATGGATTAAAGGGAGTATTTTCATTCTGAGGTGATTGCTTTGAATTTCCGTACATTTCAGATGTAGAAGCCTGATAAAATCTAATGTTTTTTAACTTAGGAGTATTGTTAATTGTTTCCAGAAGATTAAATACGCCAACAGTATTTACTTCTTCAGTATATTCAGGTTTTTCAAAGGATACCTGTACATGTGATTGGGCTGCTAAATTATAAACTTCATCAGGTACGATCGCTTTCAATATTTTTTCTAAAGTAGGACGATCAGTAATATCACAATGATGTAAACTTAATTTAGTGATGATGTGTTCAATGTTCGTGGTTTTTAGGGGGCAATCTTTTTTTACAATTCCATGGACTTCATAACCTTTGTTTAGAAGAAATTCTGCTAAATAAGAACCATCTTGACCGCTGATCCCGGTGATAAGTGCTTTATTTTTCATTTTATCCGATATTCCGGAAAACGAGATCTTAAATAAGGATAAGAACTTACGGCAATAATATTGGCAACTATTTTAGAGCCTTTAGGTACAAAGTGAAAAGGATCGGAATAATATTCCAATTTCTTAGGCATTTTTTTAGCAAGATCTATGACCAGAATATTTTCCTGTTGCCCTACTTTTCTGGTTACATTGTTATAAAGTTCTAAGATCGCCCAATCCTGAGCATAGCGGGTATTTTTCAGGTCGATCACCATAGGCTTTCCGTTCTTGGTCGTAATTATTTGGTTTCCCCATAATGCCGGCTGGGTGATCAAGATCGGCGTAATACCATTTTCTTTACAGATATTTACCAGCTTTATAAGCCGTACTTGGTAAGGCGCTAAGAATTTTTGGCGGTTTTCCTGTAAGGCTAATTTCTTTTCAGCAGTAGAAACTTTATCAGAACGGACCTCATCCAGATCTATTATGCCATACTCTAATTTCATTGCTTTTGCTTTGAAGTAACGGACAATATTTAAAGCTATGGCCATGATCTCACTATGCTGGGCCAAGGATTTAAACAATCTTTTTGGCGAACTAAAGTTCATGCCTGCTTTGACATTGGCCAGATCGTAAGTGCGCAGTTCTTGGATACCCATATCATTTATGCCGACCAGAAAATAAACCACTTTAGGTTTAAGTTTTACAATATAATCTTCCATCAAGACCAAGTGGCCGAACGAAGAATGTCCATCAAGGCCGGCGTTATTTAACCAGAGACCTTGAAATCTTTTTTGGAGCTTATTCCCCAATAAAAATGGCCAAGTTTTTGTATCATCAAGATAGAAGCATTCAGTAGTGCTGCCACCGACTGCTATGATCGTTAGTTTTTCTTTCATGTTCTTGGTTGGCTCAGGCCCTCTAAAGCCAAGAGAGTTCTTTTTATGGAGGATCTTTTCTTTGGTATGGACATCTTCAATATTATAAGTTCTATTGACTGGCAGAATGATCTTATCGCCTTTGATCCTGGGATCAAATGGATTATGGATCTTCAGGACCAACTCTAGTACCAAAACTGCCAAAAGCAAGCCAATAACCACAGCAAGTATATTGAAAACGATTTTTTTTGTTTTCTGCACTTTATTTAGAAAAGAGTATATATAAAAGGAGCTACTGCTGAATTAGCAGTAACAAAGATCAATATTCCGACCAATAAAAGGATGATTATTATCGGAGCAATGATCAATAGCTTTCTTTCTTTAATAAATTCAATAAATTCTTTTATAAAATCCAACATAATAAGTTTAGTCTAAAGCAAATTGCTTTTTCCAGTCAACGTCCTTTTTTAGTTTTTGTTGGTCTTTTTTGTCCAGAAGGAAGTTCTCGAGGACCAAATAATCCATTTCGGTACGCATAAAACAACGATAGGCATCTTCAGGGGTGCATACTATGGGTTCGCCGCGCACGTTAAAAGAAGTATTTACCAATACGGCAGAGCCTGTTAAAGCTTTGAACTCGGATAACAGGCCGTAAAAATCAGGATTGGTCTCTTTATGTACGGTCTGAACACGCGCGGAGTAATCCACGTGAGTGATCGCCGGCATATCAGATCTTTTTACATTAAGTTTTTCAATGCCAAAAAGCTTTTCCTGTTCCGGGGTCATCTTTTTTCTTAGCTCTTTTTTGATCGGGGCGACTAAGAGCATGTAAGGGCTGGCGGAATTAAGCTCAAAATAATCAGCTACATCTTCGGCAAGCACAGAAGGAGCAAAGGGCCTGAAAGATTCACGGTATTTTATCTTTAAATTCATTACCTTTTGCATCTTTTCCGAACGCGCATCACCGATGATACTGCGTGCACCCAGAGCCCTGGGGCCGAATTCCATGCGGCCATTGAACCAGCCGACGACCTTTTCATCTTTCAAGATACTGGCCAGATCTTTTAAGAGAAATTGTTTATCCGAATATTTTTTATATTTTATCTGGTTCTTGCGCAGATAGGTCTCTATTTGATGCTCAGAGAATTCCGGTCCCAAGTATGATCCTTTTTGACTATCTTGTTTTTCAGTTACCTTACGTTCATTATCCAAGACCTGGTGCCAGGCAGCTAATGCCGCCCCGATAGAACCTCCGGCATCGCCTGCTGCAGGCTGTATCCAGACATTTTTGAAAGGCCCTTCACGTAATATTCTACCGTTGCCCACACAATTTAAAGCAACACCACCAGCTAAACATAAATTCTTAGAGCCAGTTAGTTTATGAGCATGATTTGCCATACGCAGCATGATCTCTTCGACAGCTTCTTGGACAGATCTGGCCAGGTCCATTTCTCTTTGAGTGATCAAAGATTCGGGTTTGCGTGGCTTTCCCCCGAATAATTTGTTGAATTTCTTGTTCGTCATTTTCAAGCCGCCGACAAAATCAAAATATTCCATGTTCAAAGTAAAGGAACCATCTTTTTTAAGGTCGATCAACTCGGTAAGGATCTTTTTTGTATATTTACCTTCACCGTAAGGGGCCAGGCCCATTACTTTATATTCTCCGGAATTTACTTTAAAACCTGTGTAATAAGTAAAAGAAGAATAAAGCAGACCCAGTGAATGAGGAAAATGCAATTCTTTTAAAAGCTTGAGTTCTTTACCGCTACCCTTGCCTATCGAGCTGGTCGCCCACTCGCCTACTCCATCCATGGTCAGCACTGCGGATTCATCAAAAGGCGATGGATAAAAAGCAGAAGCTGCATGTGCATCGTGGTGTTCTATAAATAAGATCGGGATCTTTTTGGTCGGCTCCAGCTCTTTATTTATAAGTTGAGGTAGCCATAGTTTTTTCTTCATCCAGATCGGGATCGCCTTGATAAATGAACGCAAGCCATAAGGTGCTGTCGTTAAATAAGAAAAAAGTAAGCGTTCGAACTTAATGAACGGTTTTTCATAAAAAGTTATGTAATCAACATCGTCGATTTTCAATTGTCCTTCTTCCAGGCAATATTGGATCGCATTGATCGGAAAACCGGAATCATGTTTTTTACGAGTGAAGCGTTCTTCTTGGGCAGCAGCAATGATCTCACCATCCCGCAGGAGCGCTGCGGCACTATCATGATAAAAAGCTGAGATGCTCAAGATGTTCATTAGAATTGCCTCTCGTAATATTTAATTTTTGCTTTACCTGAAACATCTTTAGGCGGCTTTTTATCTATCCAGAAAGAATCAGTCGCGGCATGAAATTGTTTGAAAAAACGCACTTTGAATAATTTCAAAAGCATGGCATAGGGAACGAAAAATACATAATAAATTACAGTTAAAATTACAGAAGTGACTATAGTGCTGATGACATTAGCTATTGCCAACCAAGGTTTTTGAATATAGACGATCAAGCCCGGTTTTATAATATAAATTAAAAATACTGTGATGCCGGCGATCAATATTCGGCGGGCAGCAATATCATGGTTTTTATAGCCGAAATAATGGCTCAATAATAAAAGTATTACACTAAGCAGCAAGCCGAAATTTTCTGTTTCTTTTTTATTGGACATATAAAATCAACTCTTTTTTTTCACTTTTAGTACAAGATAATGCAAAAAGGAAAGCCTTTTTTGAAAGAAACACCATTCAAGCTGGTAATTATTCTTATCGATGATCGTTTGGTATGTTTCGAGCATCTTTTTAAAAGATACATTGTCCGGCGTGTTCGTCTGGTAAAATTCAGCCCTTTCTTTATTGTGGGCTGTATCAAAAAGCCTGCTGAACTTTTCCTGAGCAAGCTTATCTTTTTTTGTTAATACATTTACGATTATTAATCCGGAATTATCCAGGCAACGAAAAATATCAGGAAATATTTCAAAGTGTTCGCAGTGATTATCTCCAAAGAAGCCCATTTCATTGTCAATTATTATTATGTTGAACTTGTTTGGTGTGCTTTTTATTTCTGCATAGGAATCAACTATTTTGATCTTTGCACCGGGCAGATTTTTTTCAAGAGCTGCTTTGTGCACAGCATTGATTTCCCAGGCTTCCAGAGAATTTACCAGCTTAAAATAATCCTGTGCATGATTTTCTCCGGTATAAGCAAAGACCTCTAAGACATTTAAAGAATTTAGCACTACGCCCCTTTTTTTTAAGCCAATAAATACTTTTTTCATATCGCTTGGGGCAAGCACATTTTTTAACGGTCTTAGTTTTTCTTTAAGGGTTTTCAGTAATGGCATTTACAGTTCACTAAGAATATTATTATTAAGCGAATAGCTCTTTTTGCATTTATTTGTACATTTAGCTGTTTCTTTACTTAGATCTAGTTTCTGGCCGCATTCACATACCCAACCCATTTCTCGGGCTGGCACACCATAAACTAGACGATAGTCTTTAACATCTTTTGTTACAACTGAGCCGGCACCGATAAAAGCGTTCTTGCCTATGGTTATCCCGCAAACGATAGTTGCATTGGCGCCGATCGATGCGCCTTCTTTGACAAGGGTCTTTTTATATTTATCAGGAGTAGCTTGCGGATATTTACAGCGTGGATCAAGAATATTTGTAAAAACGATCGAAGGTCCGCAAAAAACATAATCTTCGAGTTCTACTCCACCATAAATTGAAATATTGTTCTGTATCTTACAGGAATTTCCTATTTTAACGTTTGGGCCGATAACAACATTTTGCCCGATACGACAATTTTCGCCGATCTGGGTCCCTTTAATTATATGCGAAAAATGCCAGATCTTCGTACCTTGGCCGATCTTTACATCCTTATCGATCACGGCGGTCTTATCAGCGAAATATTTTGGTTTTTGTTTTGTCGTTTTTTTCTTTGGCATGTTCTTATTCTATTATATAAATTGTCTTCTTAGCCAGAGTAAAAGATCGCGAGTTTTTTCATATATAGACCTGATAAAGTTTGATAGCCAAACGCGGGACCAATGCCTGAATAAAACTATATGTTCCAGCAACTTTCTTTTTCCAACATACACTTCTTTGCGAATGATGGTAGATTTGTAGATCGCATTTAAAAGCTCAAGCGAATACAAGCCTTCTTCACCGTCAGGAGTATCGGTCTCTTTATGCCCAGTCTTGCCGTCCATGATATCCAGAACATTTTCGATATATTTATAATGACCAAAACCATAAACATTAGGTGGCTCTGTCGAGGCTTCTGTTACTTTTTCGTCCATAGCATCTTTATCTTGGAATTCCCATAGATCTATCTTGTTCAAAGAAGTCCCGCCGATCTTAACCGAACCTTTTTCGCCGAGAATTGTTATAGATCCTTCCAAGTTCTTGGGATAGGCGCACATAGTAACTTCCATAGTACCTATGGTCTTGTCAGTACCTAATTTGTCATTTGGTTCAAAATTAAATATAACTGTACCTGAATCTTCGATATCACGGTCATATTTGAGCTTTTCCAGGAAAGACCTGTATCTATTGCCCGGCAGATCATGGTTCATACACTCTGTCCTGGCTTCGACGGATTTTATCTCTCCAAATAACCAATGGATTGCATCAACATAATGGCTAGCCTGGTTCATGAATGCTCCGCCATCTTGATCTCTGGTCCCTCTCCAAGGGGCTTGATCGTAATATTCCTGAGGTCTTTGCCAATATACTTTCGTATTGAACATAAATATCTTGCCGAAGCGCCCTTTATTAATAGCTTCTTTAAGTAATTTCATAGTGGGATTTAAGCGGTTCTGTTTTACTACAAATAACCTAACTTTTTTCTTTTTGCAGATATGCACAAGGTCTTTGGCCAGATTATTTTCTACTGCCATTGGTTTTTCAGATATAACTGCTTTTATATCCTTCATTTTGGCAAAATCAATGCCGATTGTTGGGTGTAAGCCCGAGGGAGTGCAGATATCTACAATATCTACCTTCTCTTTTTTTATGAGTTCTTTGTGATCTAAATAATAAGGAACTTTGTATTTGTCCGCATATTCTTTGGCGCGTTCTTCAACGATGTCACAAACAGCGGCAAGTTCCAATCTGTCGGAAAGTTTTGCTATCGCCTCAAAATGATTTTTGGAGATGCGTCCACAGCCTACTAATGCTATCCGATATTTTTTTCCGGACATGTTTATTTTGCTACAGGTTGTTTGGCGAATTCTTTAACAGCGCTAACGATCATATCCATTTGCTCCTCAGTTATCTCAGGAAAGAAAGGCAGTGAGATCACTTCCTGGGCAGCTTTATCACTGACAGGGAATGCACCTTGCTTATAACCTAAAGCTTTAAAAGCCGGTTGGATATCTAGTGGTTTTGGATAATGCACGGCTGTAGGGATCTCATTTTCTGTCATGAATTTCTGTAATTCACTGCGGTTGTTACAACGCAGTGTAAATTGGCCGTAAGTATGTTTATTGCCTGTTCTTTCAATAGGAGGTGTTATACCAGGGATCCCGGAAAGTTTTTTAGCGTAGAGCGCTCCTTTTGTATTTCTATCTGCGATCCATTTTTTAATATAGCGCATTTTTACGATAAGCACGGCAGCCTGCAGAGTATCTAATCTGCCGTTAAGACCGATCACTTCATGTTCATAACGTTTTTCAGAACCATGATTGGCGATCAATCTTAATTTTCTGGCGATATTATCATCATTAGTTGTGAGCATGCCGCCGTCACCATAACAGCCTAAGTTCTTGCTGGGGAAAAAACTGAAACAGCCGATATCGGCCAAGTTTCCGGAGAGCTTACCATTGTATTCTGAGCCAAAAGCTTGGCAGGCGTCTTCGACGACCTTTATATTATGTTTTTTTGCTATAGAATTAATAGCATCCATATCAGCGGTTTGGCCGTACAGGTCTACTGGGATTATTGCTTTTGTTTTTTTAGTGATCGCAGCTTCTATCTTTTTAGGATCTATATTGAAAGTATCTTCTTCTATATCCACAAAAACAGGTTTTGCGTTTATCAAAGAAATAACTTCTGCGGTGGCGATAAAAGTAAAAGGCGTGGTGATCACTTCGTCCCCTGGTTTAATATCTAAAGCTAATAAAGCTATAAGGAGAGAATCTGTTCCTGAAGCACAAGCGATAGCATGTTTGACGCCAACATATTCAGCAAATTGCTTTTCTAGGTCTTTAACTGCTTTACCTAAAATATATTGACCGCTGTCCAATACCTTGTTTATTTCTTCTTGGACCTCTTTTTTGATTTGTTTATATTGACCGGGCAAGTCGATAAAATTGATCTTCATTATTAAACATACTCCTTCGCTGTATAATGGACGCATATAATAAACTTAAAACAACCTTTTTGTAAAGCTATGAGTGATGATTGTGCAAAAAATGGCTTTGTTTAGCCATAAATCATCACTTAAATATTGTAAGAATAGCAAGTGTCAATATGTGTCAATGCGTGTCAGCCACTAATGAACTGATCTATTGCTGCCGGTTCATAATCTAGGTCTTGTTTAGCTAAAGAGATATCTGCTGATTTTTCAATGATCAAACGAGGTAATTGATCTTTGACTAAAGGCGGATTCTTTATCCGTAGTAGTGCACACATAAAGGCAATAAGCCTTAGCAAGTGAAGCGGGATCTTTACCTTGATCTTTCTTGTTTTTTTTATTTCGAGAACTTTATTTACGAATTCTAAATATGAAAATTCATTTGGCCCGGCCAAAGTATAGATCTTGCCGACAAGATCATTATTTTTGATTATTTTTAGCAAAGCATTTATGACATCATCGATATAAACAGGAGCGATCTTGTAATTACCTTTGCCAATGATCGGAATTATGGGCATTTTTTTGATATTTTTTATAAGTTTGGTGATGGCTTCGCCTTCTGTTACGCCATATACTTCGGCTGGACGCACGATAGTCCAAAGCAATCCGCTATTTTTAACGATCTCTTCTGCTAATCTTTTAGAATTGCTATAAGCCCCGCCCTTTTCTCCGATCGCTCTGGTTGAAATAAAGATGAAGCGCCCTACCTTAGCTTTCTGGGCAGCCTTGACCAGCAAACGTGTGCCTTCCGTATTGATCCGATAATAAAGTTTTTCATCATTGGTATGGGTGACCGCTGCAAAGTGTATGAGCGTATCTATGTCTGTTAGATATTCCTGGTATTTTTCAGGAGCCAGGAGATCAGCTGTAATGATCTTGGCATTTTTTTGCTTAAAGGGATCTGCCTGATCGATACTTAATAAAGTTAGATCATATGTTTCGGAATTAAGTTTTGGGATCAGTTTTTTACCCAGGCCGCCGGTAGCGCCTGTGATGAAGAGCTTCATTTTTTAGTAAAAAATTCTTTAAGACGGGCTATAAGAAAATTTACCAGGAATTCAATAATATATTTTGCGCGTATGAACGATCTCCTGTTCTGAATCTCTAAGAAAACTGTGGGGATCTCTCCCAGCCTGCCTTTATACCGTCGGGCCTGGATCATGATCTCGGCATCCAGGAACCAATCATTCGAACTAAGCTTTAATTTATTAAAAAATCCTCTGGTAAATATCTTTGGTTTAGAATTCACATCCTTTACTTTATAGCCGGGGAAAAGGAACCTGAATAGCAAATTATATACATTGCTGTTGATCTTTCTTAAGATGCCATCTTCGCGTTTTTGACGATAAGTTTTTACAATATCCAATCTTTCATCGATAAGTTTTCTATAGACTTTCCCTAGGTCTTCAGGAAGCATTTGCCCGTCACCATCTATCAAAGCGATAGTATTGCCGGTAGCGGCGTTCATGCCAGCGCGGGCATCCCAGCCCATCATCCCTTTTTTCTCAAGTGTAATAGCTTTGAGCTTAGGATCTTTAGTAGCGATCTCTTTTACTGCATGGGGAGTATCATCATTTGTATCGCCTTTTACATAGTTGCCAACCAGGATTATTTCATAATTTGGAGAGATCTTATTCGTTTCGGCAACAACCTTATTGACGAAATCTTCGACCTTACGGCCGGCTTTGTAGCATAAAATTACAACTGAAATATCTGGAGCCATGATCAAAGCCTCTTTTTTGAGAAAATCTGTTTAAAAAATACTAGCATATAATTACAGGAGATAATATAAATATAAGGATTTATCGGAAAACGCATCCGTATTGAACCGTAGGTTAGCAAGGCCAGGATATTAAAGTACAAGATGACCGTCCACAAATAGATCAGCGGGGCACGTTTAATATCCCGCAATCCCCAGATAAAGAAAGGCAAGAAGATACCAAAGAAAACAAAGCCGAGCAGTGCTTTTGGCCAGGTAACTTTTTCGGCAAGATTGGGGATGAAATTCCAAAAATATTTCAGCTTATTAAGCTCATGCAAAGGCAGCTTGTACCAATATTTTTTAAAATAACCTAAAGCCGCTTTTTTCATGGCCAGATCCCTTTTAAATTCATCCTGAGTTACGGGGTAGCTTTCTGTCTTTTTTCCATAGAACCAAGTGCCACTTTTGCGGCCATCTTCAAAAACATCCGGATTATATGAGCCGAGCAATACTTCTCCACTTCCTGTACCGCCCAAGGCAGTTTTATCGAAAACAATTGAATTTCTTATGATCCAAGGAGAGCAAACCAAGATGAAGCCCAGGTTCAGGCAGAGAATAAACTGCAGTGCCTGATTTTTATTTTTTGTGGATATAAAGATGGCTGGAATAATAAAGACGATCAAATAAAGCGAGGCAGCTCTGGTCATGGTCGCTAAACCAAGCAAGGCGCCGGCAAAGAAGATCTTTTTAATATCCAGCTTGTTTTGATTAAAGATCAGATAGCTGGTGAACGAGAAAAGGATCAGAGTGAAAAGCACTTCCGTAGAGATATGCAGGCACTCGCCGATAGCAAAAGGAGAGACAGCATAGATCAGCCCGGCAAATAAGCCGGTATTTTGGGAATAGATCTTTTTACCAAGCAGAAAAATACCACCGACCAGCAAGCTGTCTAATAATGAAATAAATATCCTGATAATAAATTCATGCATGCCGAAAAGTTTATATAAGAACGCGATCAGCATAGGGAGCAAGGGTAAGCGATATGCGGTTTGGCCGATCCCGGGAAGTACATAACCTTTGCCCTGGATCAGATTTTTGCCAAGAGTTTCGTAAGCCAAGGAATCTCCCAAGAGCGGGGCGGAAGTGCCTTGCAGAAAAAAATTCGTGGCCAGCCTGAGCACAAAACTAAAAAGTATGATTCCTAAAAGTATCTTATTTTTTTTGAAAAAAGAGATCATTGGTTATTGATAAATATCCATATCCAGGATCCGGCCGGTTTTGCGATAAGATCTCCTTAAACAAGTCTTCATGCCTGGCAGATCTTTGATCCTTTCACCAGCGAGGATCAAGCTGAATTTTTTACGGTAACAATCATTGAGTATCAAATTAGGATCCCACATACCGGCTTTGGCCATTTTCATGAATTGGAAAGGCTGGAACAGGACAGGTTTATTGTTCATAGTTAAATAACCGACATCTTCGGCGAGAATATTTTCAGGTGTATTGCGGACCAATCTGGCCAGCTTAGCTTGTGCCGGGAACTGAGGATCTAGTGCTTGTTGAGTAATATTTAAATAAAAACGCGGATTCTGGACCAACGCTACGACCTGGAACAAAAGGAGGCAAAAGATCAGGATCATTCCCTTTTTATTCTTTTTCAAAAAATTGCTGATCATTAGTGCCGAGCATAAGATCATGCTAATGAAAGGTTCAATAAAATAGTTCGATGCGGCCCCGTCCTTACCGGAAGTAATCAGAAAAAGAACATTTAAAAGAAAGTATATGCTCAGCACGTTCATTTTTTGAGTTATCAGTCCATATACAACAAATGCAGATAATATGGCCAGCGGCCTAAAGAAGCGCACATATTTCGTGAACATGACCGGCAATTCTATGTTAGCGACCTTCGTATAAGTAATTAAATGAGCAAAGAACTGTCCTTGGGTCAGCAGGGTCAGAACCAAAAAGATGCCTAAGATAGCTCCTGCCTGATAGGCAAAGAAATCCAAGGCTTTTCTAAGGTCTTTTTTAATCAACCAAAGATCTAGAAAGACAGCTCCCGCGCCGAGTATGGCAGTTTGTTTGGTAAAAAAGGCACATGTAAAAAGGAGTATGGGAAGGACGATCTTCTTTTGATCTTTTACGTAGAAGAATAATCCGGCGACCGTAAAAAGTATGGCTAAAGTATCTACCCTGCCCACTGCGATCCAGTGATAAATAAATATTGGCGCAAAAAGCAATCCGCTAAAGTACAAGGAAAGTCTTTGATCTTTGGTCTGTTGTTTTATAAATATATAGATAAGCCAGGCTAAGGCCAGAAAGAACATGAACGATAGTAAGCGGATGATAAGGAAGCCGGGGCCGAAGATCTTAAAGAAAATTGCGGCCAGCATGATAAATACCGGAGGATAAGCTGCATGAATAAAAGGATAGCTTTGAATATCCAGAAAATAAGTACCTTTTTCTAGAAGTAGATTTATGTGAGTAACGATTATTCCATCTACATAATTATCCGGATAAGGATTGCGTAATATATTGAGGCAATTAAGCAGGCAGAACAAGATCAAGATGCTCAAGATGACCCAGGTCACTATCCAAAGTATATTTACAGCTTTTTTTTCTTTCATATTTATCAGGCGTATTGTTTTTCGTAGTATTTTAAGTATTCTCCGGATTTGATCTTCTGCCACCAGTCTTTATTATCCAGATACCACTTTATCGTTTCTTTAATACCTTTTTCAAAAGTGTATTCAGGTTTCCAGCCCAACTCTTTCTGAATTTCAGAAGAATCAATTGCATAGCGCCGATCATGCCCTAGCCTATCCTTAACGAATTCGATCAACGTTTCTGGCTTGCCTAATTCTTCTAAGATGATCTTAACTATATCTATGTTCTGCCATTCATTGTTACCGCCGATATTGTAGATGTCGCCATCCTTACCTTTGTGCAGGACGGTATCGATAGCTTTGCAGTGATCGGATACGTGCAGCCAGTCACGAACGTTCTTTCCGTCACCGTAGACCGGCATTTTTTTTCCTTCTAAGGCATTGGTGATCATCAAAGGAATAAGTTTTTCCGGGAATTGATAAGGCCCGTAATTATTCGAGCAACGTGTGATGACGATCGGCATTTTGAAGGTCTCAAAATAGGCACGGCAAAGCAGATCGGCCCCGGCCTTGCTGGCGGAATAAGGACTGTTGGGAGCAAGCGGTGTTTTTTCGGTGAAATGACCCGTTGGCCCCAGAGAGCCGTATACCTCGTCAGTCGATACCTGTAAAAATTTCTTGATATTATATTTTTTAGCAAGATCCAGAAGTACTTGGGTGCCACCAACATTTGTCTCAATGAAAGCAGCAGCATCGTGAATGCTGCGGTCCACATGGGATTCAGCAGCAAAATTAATCACCCAATTCGGTCTTTCAGTTACAAATATTTTTTCCATTTCTTTTTTTTGTGAAATATCCGCTTTGTAGAATTTGTAATTTGGATGTTTTTCGACGACCTTAAGATTTTCTAAATTACCAGCATAGGTCAACAGGTCGACATTAATGAGCTGGTGATCATATTTTTGCAGCATGTGTTGAACGAAATTCGAGCCAATGAATCCTGCTCCGCCAGTTACCAGAATTGTCGTTTGTCGTTTGCTTTTAGTCATTTGTTTTTGCTGTATTTAAAAATAAGAAATAGCTACAACATTGTCTATTCAAGTAGACCAATGACCAATGACCAATGACTTTAGACTTATTTCTAGCCATCTTTCGTTGCCCAATCGTAGGGAATGTCGTTCTTATGGGGATCTACTCGATGTTCATCCGGCTTCTTATAATTATAAACTTTATCCGGCAAATTAATTATGTAAGCTGTTTCTTCACTGACACATTTCCAGCCGTGGTATACACCTTTGGGGATATGGACCAGCTTGGGGCCCTGATCGCCGATGAAGAATTCATTGATCTTGCCTTTTGTTTTGGACCCTTTTCGATCATCAAAAAGCACCAGCTTGATCATGCCTCTGATACAAACAACATTGTCACTCTGCTCATCATGATAATGCCAGCCCTTCACTACTCCTTGAAATGTGGTAGTTGCATAAGCTTGGCCGAATTCCGTAAAAACTTCATCATCATTGCGCATTATCTCCTGCAGATGGCCGCGTTCATCAGGAATTACTTTGAGATCTTTTGTCTTAACTCCAGCTATCAAATCCATTTAATTCACTTCTCCTTTAACAAGTTTAGTGGCATGGTCCAATGATTCAAAGGTACCGGCATCTGTCCACCAGCCTTTGAAGATATCAAAAGATAATTTCTTTTCTTTGATGTAATGATTGTTCACATCGGTGATCTCCAGCTCTCCTCTGCCGGAAGGCTTCAAGGTCTTAATAACAGTGTATACATTAGCATCATACATATATATTCCGGTCACAGCATAATTTGATCTTGGTTTTTTCGGCTTTTCATCAATATTTACGATCAGTTTATCTTTTACATTTGCGACACCGTATCTTTGGGGATCTTTCACTTCTTTTAACAGAATCTTCGCGCCGCTTTTTTGTTTTTTAAAGTTCTTTACATAGGGAGTTATATCATCCTGAAAAATATTATCACCCAGAATGACGATCACAGGTTCTTTACCGGAAAAATTTTCAGCTAAACCGAGGGCTTGGGCAATACCGCCGGCCTCATCCTGGACTTTATAAGTGAATTTACAATTAAAATCCTTGCCGCTGCCCAATAAAGAAACGACATCGCCCATATGATTTGTGCCGGTAACGATCAAAATTTCCTTAATACCAGCTTTCAAGAGGGCTTCTATCGGGTAATAGATCATCGGTTTTTTATCAACAGGCAATAAGTGCTTATTGGTCACCTTGGTCAAAGGAAAAAGCCTGGATCCTGTACCACCTGCTAGAACTATGCCCTTCATTAATAAAAACTCCTAAATAAAAAATGCGTAGTATTTTAACATGAGCGAAGCAAATCAGGAATGTCTAAGCATGGCAAATAGTCAGGCCGAATAAACTATGGGTTCCATTTGCAATAAGTACACGTCCACATTCAGTAAGGGTCGCACCAGAGGTCAGAATATCATCAAAGATCAGAATATTTTTGTCTTTGATCGTTTCAGGATGTATACATTTAATAGTACCCGAGATAGTTTTGGCCCTTTCATTTTTGTCCTGAGCATATAATGACTTTGTAGAGCTTTGCCGAATAAGACAATCTGTTAAAATCGGGATATTAAATCTTTCCGAAACAGTTTTTATGAACTCTTCAGCTTGATTAAATCCCCTGTCATTGTGTCGATGCTTGTGAATGGGTACCGGAATTATATAGTCGATATCTATTAGTTCAGCAGGAAATGTTCTTTCTACGAATTTCTGAATAAAAGGGATCAATACTTTTTTATTGCGGAACTTTATCAACCAGATAAGATGTTTGAACGGTTCTTCATACTTACAAAGTGAATGAACCTTAACGCTGGCTAAGCTTTGAACATGATGTATTATTTTCTTATCCATTTGTTTGATGCAGTCCGGGCACAAAAAGGATACCCCCTCATTGCCACAGACCAAACATTTGGGTGGAAATATGAGATTACATAACGCATCCAGGTGTTTTCCTAACCAATCGTCTATCCTCATCACGCACCATCACTTTTCATCTATTTAGACGACTTTAAGGCCTATTTTGTTGATTCTGGTCGAAATTTCATGGTATACTTCACGGTGAGGTGATGAAAAATGGCAATAAAAGTAACTTGGCAGGATATTATTAAGCTTATGCAGCAGGGGGAAGGTCCGGCTCTGGAATTCATCCCCACCATCAAAAATTCAAAGGATCTCACAAAAGTACTAGTCAGCTTTGCAAATGCGCAAGGAGGGACAGTTGTCGCCGGTATCGATGATAAGAACGGCCATCTCAATGGTGTTGATATCAGCAAAGAATGGGTCACTACGATATGTAAAAATGAATGTGAGCCAGCGATCAATGCCCAGGTCGGAGAATTTATACGCAATGAAAAAAAGATCATTGTTATGCAGGTCAAAGAAGGGAACAACAAACCTTATCGTACGACCGATGGAAATGTCTTAACTCGAGAAGGTGTAAAGACCAGAGAGGCCTCTATTGAAGAGCAAAAAGAGTTAAATCCCTGGGGAGTGGGCGGGATCAATCCCCGGCAGAAAAAAGGCTTGAATTTCATTACTGAAAATACCAGTATTTCTAATAAACAATACCGAGAGATCTGTGATGTATCTCATAAAACAGCTCATATAGAATTAACTGAACTTGTAGAAAAAGGCGTGCTGCAAGTTGAGGGTCAAGGGCGCAGTACTGTCTATGTCCTGGCCAGCAAAGAAATTTCCGCCACTACCCCACCCGCAACTGAAACTGAAAGCGAACAAGCTCTGCCGAACAATGGTCAGCTTTTTCAGTTTGAGGAAGAAAAAGAAGCTGCGGAGTTAAAAGAAAAAATAGAAGAGCCGAAAGTGGAAAAACCAGCACCTGCTAAAACTGCAATAAAACGCCCTAAAAAGGTCAAAAAACAACAAAAGAAAGAAATTACAAAAGTTGTTAAAGAAGATATTCCACTGGAAAAAGAGCCAGAGGAAGAAGCTTTTGAGCCTCCTGTAAGAGAAGAAGAGCCTATCAATGAAGCTAGCGAGACAAAGGAAGATTCTCCGCCTATTGTAGCCGGAGATGATTATGCTGATACCAGGCCATCGGCTAAAGCTCCGGAGATAGATGAAGAGGATGACGCTGCCAATCCTTCATTCTTAGATATATAATTCGGGAATTATTTCTTAGCTTTTAAATGCCCTTTAAGAGAGCCCCAAAGAACCCTGATCTTAGGTATTTCTAGCTTGGCTTCATTATCTATAGCTTTGCTGATCTCTTCAGCAATAAGATAATAGCTTTTCATTTTTTGAAGCTTCTGCATAAAGTTCCTGGCTCGATCGGAAGCTTCATTACTGAGTTTAGCAAAAGAGCCCTGGATCGTGTTTATAGTATGTTCAATTGTCTCCAATGCTTTTAAAGTCTCCAAACGATAGTTTTCACGCATTTTTTTTAGAAAAATCTGCCATAATTCGAGGTTTATCTCATAATAATCCTTGCGATCCCCTTTGACCCATACTTTATTAACAATTTGCTTTTCTTCTAATTTTCGGATGCTAACAGAAATGTTCCCTTTGCTTATTTTAAGATTGTTTACAAGGGTGTTAAGTGACACTGGGCGGTCTTGTGTCGAAAGATAACCAATGATCTTGGATTCAACTGAATTTAGGCCCCAAACCGACCCTATACTTTGAATTCCTTCCACAAATTTATCTTCCGCTTTTTTTAGAACTTCTTCTGAACCTACCATAAATACCTCCTAGAATGTTTTAAAGTTTTAGAACGTTTAGTAATTATAGTATATAAAAATATTTTGTCAATGATCATCGAAAAAAAATATTAGCAAGTTCTCATTTAAGGGCCGATCTTTATTAGGGCAATATTTATAAGAAAATATTTTGTTCAGTGATAAATTATGATCATTAAAATAAAATTCGTACTTCTCAAAGCAGAATAGTTACGTTTCTAAATAATTCTAGAGGATATTTTATAAAAAAAGCATGTGCAGTATAGGTAAACAGCATAAAAGAATGCATCTAAGTATCTTCAATATATTTAAAAATTAAAAAAAGATATTTTGAGATTGTTAGCCGTCCTTTGATATAATTATCTACAGAAAAAGAGGTAAATCCCATGAAATTATACCTAATTCAGCATGGTGAATCAGAAAATAAGGATGTAAATCCTGATCGGCCACTTACAGCAAGGGGCTGGGAAGATATTAAGAAGCTTTCCATCAGATTAGCTGCTGTTAAACCAGCTAAGACATATCATAGTGGAAAATTAAGGGCAAAACAGACCGCAGAGATCATTGCAAGAGCTAAACCAATAGAACAAAGAGCGGATATGAATCCCAATGATCCTATAGATCCACTGGTCAAAGAGATACATGCTGTAAATCTCGACCAAATGATCGTGGGGCACCTACCCTTTCTAAGTAAACTGGCCTGTTATTTATTAGTTGGAAATCCGGAGTGTAATATCATTAATTTTAAACAAGGTTCTTGTCTTTGCTTAGAACGCAAAGATAGCAAGTGGTCGACTTCCTTTATGCTTACACCGGATATTCTTTAAAAAGAAGAGTTTTTTACACTTATTACCTTGCGGATCTTTCCCAGCTGATCTTACCGGCTCTATCATAGGCAATTGTTTTTATAAGTTTTCCTTTGTCGTAGATATCTTCAAATTCTAAAGAACCGTCACGCTGGTAGCTTTTTATAGTGCCGTCCGGCTTGCTATAGCTGGTTTTGTCATCAAACTCGAATTGAACCAGCTCTGCACCACCGCTGATAAGCCTGCTTAAGATATTTTTCTCCTTAGCCTTGGCAATACGTAAGTTATTATTGTTTTGAGGATAAGTAACTTTGGATAATATGAATGAACCTTCTTGCTGCAGGCCTCCGTGATCGTAATATATTTTATAAGGCCCACTTTTTTTATTATCTTTATACTGGAATTCTGCTTCCAGGCGCCCATCTTTAAAGTAGAATTTAGCTTGGTCATTTACTTTACCATTCACAAAATATAATCTGGCGGCCAGCCTACCGTTTTCATGATAGACCAGGATATTCCCGTTTAAGGGCCCTCCGGTTTTTTTAAAAAAATTACCGGCCACATCCAGATCATATCTGGCGATATTATTCCCATTGTCTTTAAAAACGACCTGTTTGATCTGGCGGCTGAAATATCTCTGGGTTACCCTGCCCTGTATCTTGGCCAAGACCGGCGTTGTTAGAAAAATAAAGATAAGTGTGAATAAAAACTTGTTCTTCATGCGATCATTTTCGCACAAGAAAAGAGATCAGTCACATATTTATAGAGTATTTTATGTTTTTAGATAATGTTCAACTATATAAGTCAAATATTTGAATCCGGCATCAGAATAGCCGTTATAACACCAGACGGCACCCAACCAGTTGATATTGTCATCAGCGGTGCTCAAGCCATTCTTTGCCGCTAGATCTTGGACATTTTTCTTTTTGTCTGCATCTCTTTTTAATACACGCTTAGCGATCTTATACTTTTCTATAAAAAGCTTTAAGCCTGCACGTAAGTTCTCTTTTTTAGAGAAAATATAGGCTGCTTTTGTAGAAGGCCAAAGGTGAGTAAAGGTTGTAAATTGGGTTAAGCCCCATCCTGTACTGTTCTTCCAAGGCTCGGATTGATTCGGTGGCTTGTTGGCATTTCTCAATTTTTTTGGATAAAAAGTTACCCGATCGCTGAATTTATAATTTGATTTACTGCCTCTCCAGCCTCGCCAATCCATGCCAAAAATAACGAAGCGCATATCCGTATCCAATTTGCCGTCGCTATCCAGATCGGTCTTAAGTTCACTGATGTTCAATTTAAAGAAATGACTGCCGCCTGATTCGTGTTTTAAGATCGAATTATAGTATTCGACCGGGAAGGTAACCTTCTCTTCTTTGGCAATATCTTCTAATAGCGCTGTATTGCTTAGATCGGCTTGTAATACTTCAGATGAATTGGGCAGTAGAAAAGCAGGCTTCTTATTTAGAGTCCTGGTAGCAAGTATCTCGGCCAGATATTTTGCAAAATCATTGTTTTTAAATTCAGCGGATTTTTTCATTTGATCAAAGGTGTCGGTATCTCCATATCCAATAGCGCTTGGCTTTATGTCGTATGCTTCGACCATAAGATTTTTTACATAGAGAATAGAACCAAGCATATTAGCTCCGTAGTAGCTATCAAATTTAAAACGAGGGCCATAGGCAGTAAGCAGAGAAAAGATCTTCTGAACCATTAATACTTCTTTCCCTTTATCTTCATAGTACATATCATCAAGTTTAGTAGCATTAGGGAGAGTGTATTCTACTTTCTTGATATCCTCGACTTCTGGAACTTCAGTACTAATCGCATCGTTGTATATTTTATATAATTTCTTAAAAGCCCAATCTTTTAAGCCGAGTCCAATATTTTCCTCATCAAGAATATCAATGCCAAATATATTGGTCTTTTCAAATTTAAATTTTGAATCAGGGATTATCCTGCTATTGGCGCTTGCTGTTTTAGAAATATCCTTCTCAACAATAGCAACTTTACTGTAAGTAGGTATCTTATAGGTCTTACCTGCGCGAAGACTATCTAGCTGTGAATCCTTGGTGAATCCATTGGCTTTTTTGAAGGCTGATTTATAATCACTATAACTGACCTTGAAAGGTTTCCCATGTTTTTTATGTAATACATAAAAAGCTTCTCCAGATTTAAGTTTTCTGGATACCACGGTCATTTTTATATAATTTTCTAAAGAAATTACTTTTGAATACATAAATAGCCTCCTTGGGTTTGCCGAGTATTTATCGTAAGAGAAAATGCGGAATTTCAATTATTTTGCAATTCTGATTATTTCCTTGCGATATCCTATAGAAAGGGCCTGTTGTGCAGCACAAGATAATAAGTAACACAAATAAGATACAACTTATCTTTGATAAAGTAGAGGATTATCAGGATGTTCTCAGAATATTTATTAAAAAAATAAAGAAAAGGATTATTGAATTCATCTGGAATAAGAAGAATCTTAATAGGCCCGAAGATCTGGCTAAGATGCCATTAAAAAAATATTTGAGTTTATACCCCGAATGCCGCAATGGTTTCTTAGCATATCTTGCTAAAGTTGAATCAGGAGAAAAATGCTCAAAAAAACCTATGGAAGAACTGGCAAAATATCTTATAAACAATACATTAAAGCTCAATAGGCTACAAAAAATGATCCTAGTAAAGCTAGTGCAGACAATAGAAATGCAACGCAAGTATAAAAAGTATATTCCCTGTGATATTGAAACTAATGGAACAAAAGAGCTTAAGCTGGGGCCTGTGATGATGATAGTTAATAATTATTATAACAATGAGCTAAAATGGCTTTTAGGTGCCTCCAGGGATGAGTTCAGGCTGGCCTGGGGCAGCTATAAAAACCATATCTTTTTAAATTTTATTTCTACGCAAAAGCAACTAAACGTTGATTTTGATGGGGCAACGTTAACTTAAAAAGTAAAGCTCTCCTTTTTTAATCCTTTTTTCTGGCTATGGCTTATGTATAAAGCTGAGAATATGTGGGTATATATTAATAGGACCCGAGGAGCGAAGGCGAGGTGAAATATATGATGGGACCTCTTACATTTGGGGAAAAATATAGGCCAGAACTTCCTATAAATAATATAAAAAATATCGAATTAAGCCCAGAAAAAGAAAAGGCTATTATGCAATTGTATTGTATGACAATGAACATTGAAGCTTATGCCGAAGTTCCTTCTCCTGAGAAAATATTGCATATGCATTCAGTAAAAGAAATGCATTTGAAATTAAATGGAGAAAGTTTGGGAGCTTAGATCTAGAACATTGCCAATTGACTGCTTTTGTCGCGCAATTCTGAATTTTTCTCTAGGCCGGTCAATATTTCATTTGCACGTTTGATAACTTGATCAGGTAGGCCAGCCATCTTGGCCACATGAATTCCATAGCTGCGATCAGCACTTCCCGGTAATACTTTATGTAAAAACACAACATGATCGCCCTCTTCTTTTACGGCAACATTAAAATTCTTAACGCCGTTATATTTTTTCTCCATTCCGGTCATCTCATGATAATGAGTGGCAAATAACGTCTTGGCCCCGATCTTTATATGGATATATTCTGCAACGGCCCAAGCAATACTCATGCCGTCATAAGTGCTGGTCCCCCGTCCTATTTCGTCCAAGATCAATAAAGAATGTTTGTCGGCCTGATTTAAAATATTAGCGGTCTCGGTCATTTCGACCATGAAAGTACTATGGCCTGAAGCCAGATCATCACTGGCACCAACCCTGGTAAATATTCTGCTGACCAAGGAAAGCTTTGCTTTATCAGCGGGGACAAAACACCCTATCTGAGCCAAAAGGATGATCAGTGCTATCTGGCGTATATAAGTAGATTTTCCCGACATATTCGGGCCTGTAAGCAGCATAAAACGATGTTCGGCCTCGTTCATATGACAGTCATTGGAAATGAAGTTATTGACCGCTGTAGTTTGTTCGATAACAGGGTGGCGGCCATTAACGATCTCCAGAGTGCCTTTTTCCATGGGTAATATTTCTGGGCATTTAAAATTATTGGCTACAGAGACAATGGCCATAGCTAACAAAGTATCGATCTGGGCCAATAACTCGGCAAGTTTTTGGATCGTAGGAGTATATGAATTGATCTGCTCGCGGACCTTGGTGAAAATCTCATATTCTTTTTTTTCGGCCTGTTCGTTCGAGCTTAAGATCTGAGCTTCTTTATCTTTTAATTCCGGAGTGATAAAACGTTCAGCATTGGTCAAAGTTTGTTTTCTGATATAGTGTCCCGGCACTTCAGCCAGGTTCGACTTGGTGATCTCGATGTAATAACCAAAAACTTTATTGTAACCGACTTTTAAAGATTTGATCCCGGAGCTGCTTCTTTCTTCTTTTTCTAAGGCGGCCACCCACGCTTTTCCGCCTTTACTGAGTTTTTTAAGCTCATCCAGCGCTGCATCGTACCCTTCGTTGATAATATTCCCTTCCCTGATCTTTAAGGGAGGATTTTCAACGATTGCTTTATTTATAAGCTCTACTATTTGATTTGTGATCGATAGAAGATCATTATCAATGGTGTTCAACAGATCGGAGTTCTTTACGCTGAGGGATGAGCTGATCTCCGGCAGAATAGAGAGTGATTCTTTTAAAGAGATCAGATCGCGTGGGCTGACAGAGCCCAGCGCAACACGGCCTATGATGCGTTCCAGATCATAGATCTGCTGCAGGAATTGAGAAAGCTCTTCACGGCAGATTATGTCCTCGAATAATTCTGCAACCGCAGCTAATCTGTTTTTGATTGTTTTCATGTCCAGCAGAGGCTGGGTCAGCCATTGTTTTAAAAGCCGGGAACCCATGGCGGTCTTAGTTCTATCCAGGACCCCAAGGAGTGAACCCTGCAGCGTTTTTTCACGCATTGTCTCTGTTAGTTCTAAATTTCTGCGCGTAGCACGGTCTAAATACATAAAGTCTGCCGGATAATAAGCCTGCAGATCTTTTACATGGGTAATATTTGTCTTCTGGGTCTCGTTAAGATAATCAATAATAGCCTGGGCGGCTATCAGTGCTGGGCCAAAACCATTGCAGCCAAAGCCTTCCAGCGAAGATACTTTAAAGTGCTCTTTTAGAAGTTTTTCTGCCCGATCTTTTGCTTGAAAAGAACGTATAGAGTATGGAATTTCTAAGCTTTGGATTTTCTGATATTCATCAGCTAATAGTATTTCAGCAGGTTGAATTCGGCTTAGTTCGCTGAACAGATCGGATTCGTTACCGATCTCGGTGAGCTTAAATTCGCCGGTGGATGGATCTGCAAAAGCAAGGCCGTACTTGGTCTCTTTATCTTTTGTTTCAAGAACGGCAATTGAAGCAAGATAATTATTTGCTTTCTGCGGTAACATTTTTGCATCGGTCACAGTCCCGGGAGTAATAACACGCACTACTTCTCTTTTTGTTATACCCTTAGCAATTGCAGGATCCTCAACTTGTTCACAGATAGCTATTTTGTAGCCTCTACCGACCAGGCGAGCAATGTAGTTCTCTGCAGCGTGGTATGGGATACCGCACATCGGCATTCTGTTCTCATCATCTTTTTTCCCTCGGCCAGTAAGTGTTAGTTCCAGTTCTTTTGAGGCGAGCTTGGCATCATCATTGAACATTTCATAAAAATCACCGAGGCGAAAGAAAAGGATGGCATCTTTATGCTTATCTTTAATCTCGAGATATTGTCTGACCATGGGGGATTGTTTTATCATAGCAATCAATCTCTAAGAGCGGATCTCAGCTCCTAATTTTTGTTTAAGGATAGTGGATACCTTTTGATGTTCTCGATCTACTTCGCCATCAGTTAAGGTCTTATGTTTGCCCTGATAATGGACAGCGCAAGCAAGGCTGACAAAACCTTCTTTTACTTGTTGCCCATGATAACGATCGAATAGATAAAAATCAGTGATCAGCTCGCTGCTCAATGATTGCACTGCTTTTTCGACCATTTCAAAAGAAGTCTTCTCGGGGACTAGGAAAGCGATATCACGACGTGAATGGGGCAGATTAGGTATATATTGCTGTGTCTTCCCGTACTTGGCTTGTTTGATCAATGCATCCACATTTAATTCAAAAGCATAAGCTTCTTTTAAGATACCTAGTTTACGCAAGATAGCCGGATGTAATTCGCCAAAGATCCCCAGGCCTTCGAGCAAGGCGGTTTTCCCCGGGTGAAATAAAGGATGAGCGGAGCGTTTTATAGAGAGCTCAGTTATCCCTATGTTATGACATATATTTTCCAGCAGACCTTTAATAACATAGAAATCGCTATCATTTTCCTTGATCTTTTCCCAAGGCCTGGTCAAAAAATCTCCGCAGATTATCCCGCCGACCATATTTATTTCTTTTGGGGGTAAAGTTTCTGTGTTCTTTTTGGCAAGCTGTTCCTGTTCTGTAAAAACATTGCCTATCTCGAATGCTTTTATCTCATATATCTGGTGGGACCAGTTCCTTTCAAGGACATTGATCAGCTCCGGCAATAAAGAATTGCGCAGGACCGAGGTCTCCTGGGATAAGGGATTGGCGATCTCGACCATGTTTTTAGTGAGCTGGGCAGTGCTCTCGTTCTGAGGCAGGCCCAATTTCTTATAAAAATTAGGGGATATCATTGAGTACGTGACAAGCTCGTTTAATCCTGAAGCAAGCAAGATAGATTTGATCTTAGCTGAAGTTTGATCTGCGCTGGAGATGCCTTGCGGGACGATCTGTTTTTTAGGTAAAGTACTTGGGATCTTGTCGTAACCGATTATCCTGGCTATTTCTTCAATAAGATCTACTTCTCGGGTTATATCATTAGCACGCCAAGAAGGCACGATCACATCCACCCTATCGCCTAAAGTATTTACTTCAAAATCAAGTGACCGCAGGATATCAATTGCGAATTTCTCAGATATTTTAAATCCAAGTAATTGGCTGGCACGGTCTATTCTTAAAGAAAGCTTAACAGGGACGGGATCTTTCTTTTTCTTATCAAATACTTCGGAGACTATTTCTCCGCCGGCGGTCTCTTTGATCAAGTGTACTGCTCGATAAAGTGCTTGTTGAACTCCGTTCCAATCGACACCTTTGGAAAATCTGGTCGAGGATTCTGATTGCAAACCGTATTTTTTTGCTGTTTTTCGGATAAGTACCGGATCAAAAAAAGCTGATTCGAGCAAGACTGTCTTGGTCTCGGGATGCACTTCAGAACCAGCCCCGCCCATTACACCGGCCAAGGCCTGAGGTTTTTTCTTGTCGGCGATGACCAACGTGTTCTTATCTAAAATATGTTTCTTGTCATCCAGGGTTACGATCTCCTCTTTATCTTTAGCCAGGCGCACATTGATCTGCCCGCCTTCTAGTTTTTCATATGAAAAGGCATGTAGCGGCTGGCCTAATTCGATCAAAATATAATTGGTAACATCGACAATGTTATTGATTGGCCTGATCCCGGCGGCTTTGACATGTTTTTGCAGCCATTCAGGAGAAGGCCCTACTTTTACGTTCTCCAAGAGGATGGCCATATAGCGTGGACAAGCTTCATAATCTTTAACATTGACCGAGGCACGGTGACGGGAGGTGCTCTGTTTTTTTGGAATGATATATTTTGGTTCTTTAATCGGTCTTTTTAATATTGCACCTAATTCGCGGGCGACACCTAAGATGCTCAAACAATCAGGTCGATTGGGGATGATCTCCACTTCTAAAATGATCTCATCTAGGCCTAAGTATTCGATGATATTTCGACCAAGAGGTGCATCCTCAGGGAGGATCAAGATTCCCTGGGCTTCTGCTGAAATGCCTAGTTCCTTTTCCGAACAAAGCATACCGTATGATTTTTCGCCGCGCATTACAGCTTCTTTTATTTTAAATCCTCCGGATAACTCTGCGCCGACCAGTGCTACGGGAACTTTATGTCCGGGCTCGACATTGGTCGCCGCGGTCAGTACTTGTACACTGTTCTTCCCGGTATTTACCTGACAGATCTGTAATTTATCGGCGTTGGGATGTTTGGCCATGGATTTTATCTGGCCAACGACAACGTTCTTTATAGGATCTTTCATCCCGGAGATGCTTTCCACAGGCATGCTGTGCATCGTAAATAGATGTGCCAGCTCTTCGGGAGTTTCCTTAATCTGAATGAATTCTTTTAATAACTTAATCGGTACTTTCATATATCTCCTCTATCCCCTTCTTGCCAAGGAGGATTCGGGGCCAGGCAATAATTTCCTGCCGGCCCATAGGTGGTTAAAATTGTTTACTAAAACGCAGATCGCCTTCGTAAAACAGGCGAATATTGTTGATGCCGTGACGTAACATGGCTATACGTTCCACTCCTAGTCCGAAAGCAAACCCTGTAAATTCATTTTGATCATAGCTCACCGCATCAAAAACATTAGGGTCTACCATGCCTGCACCAAGGATCTCTATCCAGCCGGTGTTCTTACACAGCTGACAACCGGAGCCGTTACAAAGGAAACACTCCACATCGATCTCGGCACTTGGTTCGGTAAACGGGAAAAAACTGGGTCTAAAACGGATCGGCCTTTCTTTGCCGAACATTTGATGAATAAATACTTCCAAAGTGCCCTTAAGATCGGCAAAAGTAATATCACGGTCGACAAAAAGACCTTCTACTTGATGAAACACCGGTGAATGTGTCAGATCATTATCGTGGCGGAATACTTTGCCTGGCATGATAGCCTTGATCGGAGGCTGCTGTTTTTGCATGAGCCGTATCTGTACCGGAGAGGTATGGGTACGCAATAAATAGCCGCTCTTTAAATATAAAGTATCCCACATTTCTCTGGCAGCATGATCTGCAGGCATATTCAACGCCTCAAAATTATAATAATCCGATTCAACTTCCGGACCTTCGGCTATTGAATAGCCCAGGGAGCGGAAATTATCTATGATCTCATTCATGGTTTGAATGACAATATGCTCATGCCCGTATTCGATCTTTTTCCCGGGAAGGGTTATATCTAAGGTTTCCTGTTGGATTTTTTTATTTTGTTCGATATCAATCAATTCTATTTTTTTAGAATCGATCTTATCGGTTATATCAATTTTAACTGCATTGGTAAGTTGACCGATCTTTGGTTTTTCTTCGGCCGGTAATGTAGAAATACCTTTGAGAATATCGGTTAATTTACCTTTTTTACCAAGAAAATTCACGCGGATAGTCTCTACTTCCTGAGAGGTCTTGGCCCTGTTCAGCAATGTTAAAGCTTCTTGTTTGAGTTGTTCAAGCTGTTCTTGCATAGTTATAACTTTAATTTAAAATTCGAAATGAATTATAACACCCGAGATTGGATTCGCAAATGTTATGAAGTGTCGCTAGTAAGGTTTAAGCATTTCCTTTAGTTCATTTTGAAGTGCTTTATTCGGCTCTTTTGCCAGAAGCGTTTCCAATAATGTTCGATCGGCAAAAGCTATATGGCCTGTATTCTTTTTGTATAAGAGCAACAAGTCCTGGCGAAATTCCCTGTTCTGAACAGTATCTTTGCCTTCTTTTTTGATCTCAGCCAAAGAACTATTGTACATTTTATATAGATAATCACCCAAGACGTCCAGGCCTTTTAGCTCTTTTTGCCCTTCAACATAATGATCTGGTATCTCTAGTTCAGATATATTTATATTTTGTTGTATGGTCACATCTAAGAGCAACTTGACGAATTCTTGTCTGGCCACAGGCGTGTTCAAGTATAAGGTCGCTCTTTCCAGGAAAAGCAACAGATTGTTCGGGTCGGGCTGGATCTCCTTGATAAGATTTTCACCAAAGAATTTCTTGTCATCTTTATACAATTCTGTGACATTACCATGAGGATCCTTAGTGGACGGCCACTTGCTGGCAACGGACATCTCACTGATCAAGTTGAACGAATTTATGAAAAATCCTAGTCTTTCCTGAAATTGTTTCTCATAAACATGATGTTCTGTAAAAAGTGCAGAAGACAGATACGGTTTATTTGCGGTACTCCGCCAGGAATTTAAATAGGCGAGATTGAATCTGGCAAAGCTAGCACCGTAATCTAGGCGAGTTTGGTAGGTATTATTCTGCTTCAGGGCCTCTAAGGATTTTTTTATATCGTTATAGCTATTGGTAAGATTTTGTGGCTGCAAAGGAGCATTTGTGTTGACCGAGCTAACGATCAGCCCACTATCATCTGATACTTTTCGAAAATCATTCATAGATGATCCTTTCTATAAAGTTTATATACCCATTTTTAGGCAGTTTTATACTTAATATTTAGAAAACTAGGATTTGAATAGTAACGCAGCTGCAGTTGTAGCTACGTTCAAGGATTCGGCGTTGCCTTTGAGGGGGATACTTACCTTAACATCGGCAAGCGCTGAGCTTTCTGCAGAGATCCCCTGCCCTTCACTGCCTAAAATTATCGCACAAAAGCCGGTGAGATCTGTTTTAAGATAATTATTGCCGCCACTGACAACGGTAGCGATCAGTCTTATTGCCGGTAGGCTTTCTTTTAATTCTTCAACGTTCTTAACTTTAATCAATGGTATCCGCAAAGAGGACCCTGTTGCGGCACGGACAACTTTAGGAGCAAACGGATCGACAGTGCCTTCAGTATAGATCAATCCTTGAGCTCCGGAGGCTTCTATAGTTCGGATTATGGTACCTAAATTGCCGGGATCCTGGATGTTCTCAGCAATTATCCATTTGCCTTGATCAACTTGCTCTAATGAAGAAGCTGGCTGTTTAACAACAGCAATAAGCCCCTGTGTTGTCTTAGTATCAGATAGTTTAGTCAGGAGGGTATGGGGAACTAGATATGTTGTACCCGGGTATTCTTGGGGATTAAGTTGCTCAGAGATAATAACATAAGAGATCTGCGCTGGTTGGAGCTCTTTGAAATTTTTTAAACCTTCTACAATAAATTCTTTATGCTTATCACGATACTTTTTTTCGTTGATGAGGTTCTTGATATGAACTATTTTGGGATTCTTTAAGCTGGTGATCTTTTCTATCATTAAGTCTTGCGGTAATAATGCAACAAGCAGACAGCTTGTGCGGCAATACCTTCTTTACGTCCGGCAAATCCCAGCCCTTCGGTCGTGGTCGCTTTGATATTTACATGAGTTTCCGGCATTTTCAGTGCTTTGGAGATATTTGCTGCCATTTGTTTAAAGAAAGGAGCTAATTTGGGTTTTTCGGCAACAACTACAGCATCAATATTAGCCATTTCATAACCTAGTTTGTTTATAAGATGAAAGACATTATCAAGAAGGATAAGGCTGGAGATATCTTTATATTTTTTATTTGAATCAGGAAAATGATCCCCGATAGTACCCAGGCCGGCAGCACCTAATATGGCATCCATTATGGCATGGATCAGTACATCGGCATCAGAATGCCCCAGGAGGCCTTTATTGTATTTTATTTCAACGCCGCCCAGAATTAGCTTACGGTCTTTAACCAATTGATGAGCATCATAACCTATTCCTACTCTCATCTATTTTTGCTCCTTTAGCATGGCTTCTGCAATAAGTAGATCTTCTTGAGTTGTGATCTTGATATTGTCATAGCTGCCTTCTACAATTTTAACCTTTTTGCCGAGCTTTTCAACTAATTGGACATCATCGGTGATGTTCTGCCAATCTTTTAATTTAGTATAGGCTTCTGATAATAATTCTCTTTTAATTACCTGAGGAGTTTGAGCGGCCCAGAGATTTTTACGATCCGGAGTTCCTTTTACAGAACCTTCGACTTCTTGCTTGATAGTGTCTTTAACTTTCACACAAAGCACAGCAGCACCATTATTTTCAGCAGCTTTTATTACTGCCTGGATCTGTTCTTTTTTGATAAAAGGCCTGGCGCCATCGTGGATCAAGATAAGATCAGAATCCGTTCTCGTTTTATAAAAACCATTCTTAACAGATTGGGCACGTGATTCTCCGCCGGGAACGATAGAGGCAACTTTAGAATTCAGATCATATTTTTCTAAAATATTCTCAAGTATTTCTAGGTGAGAACTATCAATGACAACTACGACCTCCTGCACTTCAGGAATTATCCGTTCTAAAGTATGGATCAAGATAGGTTTACCTGATAATTCTAATAATTGTTTGCCACCGGGTGCACCCAATCGGGAACCTTTTCCTCCGGCAGCAATGATTGCAGATACTTTCATTAACCTTCTCCTTAAAGAAGTAATTTATACCACAAGTGGAGTGTTTTTAGGTATATTTTTTGTTAAACAAATTGAGCCGTTCTTTGTTATCAGGTAATCATCCTCTATCCTTACGCCACCCCAACCCCTAATGTAGATCCCGGGCTCGATCGTAACAATATCCCCGGCTTTCAGTTTTTGAGTTGATTTTGACCCTATCTTCGGAGCGTCATGAATCTTTTTACTTAGGCCATGCCCTGTACTATGGGGAAAATTCTTGCCGTAATTGGCCAAGGTGATGATTTTTCTCGCGTGGTTGTCAATAACATCACAATCAGCACCTTCATAAAGTTTTTGGGCAGCTTTATTTTGCGCTTTTAGGACAATTTTGTATATTTTACGTTGACGTTTTGAAGCTTTTATAATAAAGATCGTTCTGCTGATATCACATTTATACCCCCTATATTTTACACCATAATCGAGCAGTACTTGCTCACCTTTCCTGATCTTTTTCATTGATGCAAAACCATGTATCATCGACGAACGTCTGCCGGAAGCAACAATGACCTTAAAGGCCGGGCCATCCCCGCCATATGCTTTGATCTTTTTACGGATAAGTTTAGCAACAGAATTTTCGGTTACTCCAGGCTTAATGTATCGGATTATATCCTCAAATACTTTGCTACCGATCACTATAGCTTGTTTTATGCAGGATATTTTTTTCTTTAAGGACATAATTTTAGAGCAGCATCTATTCCCAGAAGATAGCTTTGCGGCCCAAACCCGGAGATCTGCCCTTTGACCACTGGTGCGGTCACGGAATTCTTGCGAAATTCTTCGCGGGCGTAAATATTAGAAAGATGAACTTCAATAACAGGAAGTTCGATACCTGCCAAAGCATCTCTTAAGGCGATACTATAATGAGTGAACGCTCCCGGATTAATGATGATTGCTTGAAAGCCGTTGCTTTTTGCTTTTTGGATATGATTAACCAGAGCGCCTTCTTCATTGGATTGCTCAATACTTACAGTTATTTTTTTCTTTTTAGCATAAGCGGTGACCTCTTTATTGATATCTTCTAAAGATGTCTTGCCGTAAACTTCTACTTCGCGTGTGCCGAGCATATTCAGATTGGGACCATGTAGGACCAATATTTTATTCATGAAAGCACCCCTTTCTCATTTTGTAACCTTTGCAGCGCATTTTCAATTTGTGCAGTTGTAACATTATTAAAAATTTTAACTTTTCCTATCTTTACTGGCAATACAAAACGGATCTTCCCGTTCTTAACTTTCTTATCCAATTTCATAATATCGATAAGCTTACGTAAATTGATGTTCTTAAGCATTATCGGCAAACCGACCTTCTTAAGCAGGTTTTTTTGTCTTTGCACAAAGCTATTGTTCACTAAGTGCATATCTTCAGCTATATAGCTGGCAGCGGTCATACCCAAGGCTACGGCTTCGCCGTGGTTATATTTATGCTTGGTTAATATTTCTATGGCGTGCCCTATGGTGTGGCCATAATTCAAAATAGCTCTGAGCCCGCTTTCTTTTTCATCTTTACTGACCACATTGGCTTTGATCTCACAGCAGCGTTTGATGATCTTTTGTAGATCAAAATCCTTTAAACAGATCTTTTTCGGGGCCGGTAGAACAGGGAAAAGTTTTTCTAAGTAGGCAAACAGTGCTTTATCTTGGATAACACCGTATTTTATCACTTCAGCTAAGCCACCCAGCCATTCTTTTTTAGATAAAGATTCCAAGGGATCAGAATCAATGAACACGGCTTTGGGCTGATAAAAAGCGCCGACCAGATTCTTGCCTGTAGCTAGATTTACGGCTGTTTTGCCGCCTACGCTGCTATCTACTTGAGCCAGCAAAGTTGTGGGGACCTGAAAATAATTGATGCCACGCAGGTATGTCGCTGAAGCGTAGCCGACAATATCCCCGATGACACCTCCGCCGAGAGCGATCAGAGAAGAGCTTCTTTCAAAATTATTTTTGGTCAATTCCTGGAAGATCCGCTCGATGGTCTTAAGGTTCTTATTTTTTTCTTCTAAAGGCAATACCAATAAATAGATATCTTTATCTGTCTTGCTTTCCAATAGACCTTTTAATTTATTGCCAAAGTATTTGGCCAATAAAGGGTTGGTAATGATCATTACTTTATTGCCGGTCTTGATCCGAGAGAACAAGGAGGGAATCTTTTTGAAGATATTCTGCCCTATATATATCGGATAAGCGCGATTTTTAAGTTTAACTTTAAGGATGCTCTTGACCCCCATAATATTTATCCTTCCAATGCTTTTAGAACTTTATCAGCGTTATTTTCGATATTATCTTCATTTGTGTCAATGATCAGGTCGGCTGCTTTTTCATACTTATCTGCTCGTTCGTCTAATAATTTGTTGATAATTTCGAGTCTTTTAGCAGGATCAGGATAATTAAGTAGCGGACGGCTGACATGATCTTTTACCCGACGCAGAACGGTTTCCGATTCCACCTTGAAGAGGACCAAGGTCCCTGCCTGCTTGAGTGCAGCTACATTATCTTGTTTAAGCACTATTCCTCCACCTGTTGAAATAACTTTGTGCTTTTGTTCGATCAAAGTCTTGGCGATCTCTGATTCATAATCACGAAAAGCTTTTTCACCTTCTTCAATGAAGATATCTTTTATCTTTTTCTTGGTCTTTTTTTCAATGAGCATATCTATGTCGATATATTTCCACTTCAGTTTTTCTGCTAATTTATGCCCGATAACCGACTTTCCGCAGGCCATAAAGCCGATCAGGATGATATTCTGAGGCAGTTTCATGAGAGGAATTATATCATATATGAGCGAGTATACCGGGATCCCAAAGTTTTTGGGATTCGTACCAATAAGTAACGATATATAAATAATGTTAAAGAAAATAATCGATATATACGGAGGAATTGATCCGCGCTTTATAGAAGAAGTGGAAGCTCTTGTTGCCTGGGGAAATAAATATTTCCGTTCAGAGAACAGCCATTATGGATATTTAGAGCGTTGTGCATTATATGACCTGCAGTGGGACAAAGTTCCTGAGGTAAAAAGGGTCAGTATGCCTTTTGTATATAGCCATCCACAGAGGGAAGCAGATAAATATATCTATGATTGTGCAAGCTCAGCAGCTAGAACATATGTAAAGGCCAAAGAAAAATTCACTAATTATGGAATATGTTTGGAACCGATAGGATTGCAAGCCGTTGATAATAAAAATAACGAAGCATTCAAACATTCTTGTTTGAAAATAACTGGCAAAGGGCCATTGTTCTCTTACTTCATAAACGCTTTAAGAAAACGATCAGTATTGATCGAGTATAAGGATAATTATTACCTTGATTTCACAGTTGTCTCCCTAGGTAATAACAAATTTAGTGCCGAGGAGAAAGATAAAGTACTAGAGCCCTTAATCAATATGTATGAGCAGATCGATAATGTTGATGAAGAGGTGGGGATTGCTCAATGTTTGGATATGCCGCCCAATACTACAGGTTGTCATATTCTACATTGGCCGATCTCGGGTAATGGATTCGCGTATTGGTTTTATATGGGTATGCATCATTATAGAAATGAGGATAGTATTTTCTTTCATATACAGGGCCATAGGATCATAGAAAATGCTGTTCAAGCAGATAATTTTGTTTATGTTTTGCCCATTTCATATGCTGTTCTTGATAAGTACCAGGAAAAAGGAAAGAAATTGAACAAGTATTTAATATGGAATGAATTTATCGATAAATTAGGTATCTTTGACCAAGAAGTTGGCATCAGTACTGAAGATAAAGAGGACATCTTGGAATTCATTAATAATAAATTTGCTATATTGATATTTAAAGGTCTCAAGTTTGATTGGATAAGAAGAGGTCTTCCTGCAAAATTTTAATTCATCAAGAATAATTAGTGGCGTCCCCGATACGATTTGAACGTACGACCTACAGTTTAGGAAACTGTTGCTCTATCCAGCTGAGCTACGGGGACCCAAGGTTCTTATATCTTTTTATTTTCCGCTAAGTAATAAAGGACAAAAGTTGCAATACCGATGCCGAGTACCTGGAAAGTTGTATTCCAGAATTCATAGTATTCAGATTCGGCGATCTCTTGAATAAAGAACATTTTCGCAAAGAAAGCGCTATCTACCATATTAAAAAGCAGCCTGAGCAAGATCAGGATGCTTCCGATAAATAAAATAATATATTCTTTTTTAATCTTCATAATCTTTATTTTCTATCAAAAAACGGATTTTTTGAAGTGGCGCTTAAGGGAAAGGCATAGGCGATCTTTATATCTTTGCCTAATAAGCCCAATTCCACCGCTGCCATACCGGCTGTGTATAAGATACGATTATCTACTCTATTATCCATGGCTATGCTGGCTGCTGAGCCTATGGCAATGCCAAGATCTCCTGTATTAAAAACACAGGGTATCTTTGGGTGTTTATCCTTCTCAGCACAGTTCTTAAAGCCGCAATAGCCGCATTTCTTAAGCCCCAGAGAAGCGATCTTGGTCCCCAGGAGTAAAACTATAGGAGCGGATAAAATGTTCTCAGAATCCCTTATAAAGGCCTGATGTTCAAATTTCTCCCCGATCTCTTTCATCTTCTTGGATAGGTTCTTTATATCATCACCATCGGCGATCGCCATAGCAGTGTGGTCTATTCCTTTACCTTTTGGTGCTGTGCGTGCTGCTAAGAGCATTTTTTTAGCGATCTCTTTAAGCGTATTTAAGTTCAGGGCTTCTTCTTTGGTCACTGTCATTTTTGTTCCTTAAAAAAGTAATCCGGCGTTCAATAGATAATAACCGTTAGGCTGCTGGCCGACTTCGCGTCCTGCTTCTTCAGTAAAATAAGCAAAACCTAATTGATAGGCATCCCAGCGGCATTGGATACCCATTGTGCCATAGCCTTGGTTCAAGCCGAACTGCCAGAATAACCAATCGTGCAGTGGTTGTTCAAATCCGAGGTGCATCCGCTTTATATAACTTCGTGAAGGGTAAACAATATCATAATCTATGGCTACCAAGGTCGGTTCTTTAAAAAAATCATTGGTCAATGTATTTAAAAGCTTGGTCTCTATGGCCCAACCGATCTTGGCTGTTGGTTCAACTTGGCGATGAACAACGCCTTCAACTCCTGAATTTTCAGAAGTTGTCAAAAAGGAGTGCCCATCTAAGTAAGCCGCGATGTTGTAAAAAGCAAGACCAAAACGACCTGGACCGAGATCAGTATCAAATTTGCCGGCAAAGCCAAGATCAAAACCCCAGCCGGATGCATCATAATACTGATAATAAACATCATCATTAATGATATCTGTTACGGTTATCTCTGCTGTTTCATTATCTTTAGAGATATCGAACGCGGAAAGGCGGTTAATATGTTTTATGGTATAACCGATCGCGAAATCTTTGACTCCAGGCAGGATCTTTTCATCTTTATCAATTATTCTGGCAAAGGTCAGGCCGAAAATAAGATCGGATTTGAAACTATATTCTATGCGAGGCGTAACAGGATTAAACAGTGAAAAATTCCCGGCAATTCTTGAATAACCCGCCAGGGCCATTTTAGTACCAAGTCCGGGGTAAGGGCTTTTTCCAACATAACCGAAAGGGACCGAGCCTCCAACGGTAAAACTTTTTGGGACAAGTTCTGTAAATAATTTTGTAGCAGCCGTCTTATCATCGCCGCTCTCAGACCAAGCATCTTTAAAATCATTGTATGAAGTTAAAAAATCATCCCCGACCGAACCTGTTCCATTTGTTATCAGTAAAGGAATGATCGGGAAATTAAAGTGATCTCCATCATCTACTATGCTGGCAGGATTTAAATAAATAGTTTCTACGGAATTTAAAACAGCGACCCCTGCTCCGCCCATGCCCATTTGACGAATGCCCAGATATTCAACGGGAGTTGTGGTGCGATATACTGCAAGGGATGGGAAAGCAAGTAATAAAATAAAAGATATGATCAATAATATATGCTTAATTTTCATTTTTCTCCTCAAGATCAATAACCTAAAAGATTTATAAAAGTACTGCTGGGTACAGGGAATCCTGCGGCAACGGCAGCATTTACATCATCTATCTGAGCATCAACGCTGGATGCTGACTCCCTAAGGTCTGGGTCATCAGTTGCATAAGCTAAAGAAGACAGGCCTCCCACAGACCAGTATTTTACGTCTGCTGAGACAATATTCCATAGTGGACGAATATCGGGTGTGGCCGTCATTGATCCGACATCGCCACCTGATGGATTAAATGTGGTATTCACTTTTAAGACCGCAGCGCACAAGCCTGCAATCCCAGCAGAGAGCCGAACAGGTTTTTCTGTACTTGAAGAATTTAAAAGATAATCCGCAGCTTCGAAGATCTTAGGCCTTTGTTCTAGGGCAATAAAATTAAGCAAAGAAAAATTACTGGTTGCAGATGTTGGCGGATCAGTGAGATTAAGCAGGATCTTGTTCAAATCCAGCCCGGCACTGCCCATCAAGGCTTGCCCTAGGATTACCTTGGCTTCCTCATCATTATCGTAGGTATTATCGCCTAAAAGATCGCGAGTAATATATTCTGCTTTAGAATACTTGCCTTCGTCCAGATATCTTTGGGCCATTTCCAGAGGATCTTCGTTTTCGCCGGGTTTAGATAGAGATTGCAGTAGATTATTCTTGCTGCAGCCGTTAATTGTGAGCAGAAGGATGATCAGTAATAATAAATAGGATTTAAGTTTCATTTTACATGACCCCCAGTCGTGTTTTGAAGATTATATCATAAAAAAAATCAAGATTTGCAATCATAAATTCAAGTTTTCTTAGGAGCAAGGAGTTCCTGGTCGCGGGATTTCAATTCCTCTATTTGATCTCGCAATACGGCTGCTTTTTCAAATTCAAGGTTTTCGGCAGCCTGGAGCATATCTTTTTCAAGTCGGGCAATTATTTCCAGCAGCTGTGTCGGCAGGATATTCTTGGCTAATTTATGCACTTCAACTTCATCTCTTTTACGTATATCTTTTACGGCTTTCTTAATTGTTTGCGGTGTTATCTTATGTTTTTTATTGAATTCTGCTTGTATCTTGCGGCGACGATTGGTCTCTTGTACTGCGCTTTTGATAGAGCCGGTCATTTTATCTGCGTATAAAATGACTTTGCCTTTAGCATTACGAGCTGCCCGCCCTATTGTCTGGATCAAGGAACGTTCTGCTCGCAAGAATCCTTCTTTATCGGCATCAAGTACTGCGACCAAGGATACTTCGGGTAGATCCAAGCCTTCTCTTAAAAGATTGATACCGACCAGGATATCGAATTCGCCCAAACGCAATCCCCTCAAGATATCCAAGCGATCTAAAGTATCAATATCGGAATGCATATAGCGGACCTTGAATTCGTTCTCGGTCAGATACTCGGTAAGGTCTTCGGACATTTTTTTAGTAAGCGTGGTCACCAGGATGCGTTCGCCTTTTTTGATGATCTTCTTTGCTTCTAAAATAAGATCATCGACTTGTCCTTGCATAGGCCGGATCTCAACTTTCGGATCAAGCAAGCCAGTGGGGCGAATGATCTGTTCTACGACCTTGAACCTGCCGCCCACTTGTTGCAGCTCATAATCGGCCGGGGTGGCTGAAACGTAGACGAGTTGGTTTACCTTTGCTTCAAACTCGGAGAATTTTAAAGGACGGTTGTCTTTTGCGGACGGCAGTCGAAAACCATGTTCGATCAAGGTCTCTTTCCTGGCCTGATCCCCGCGATACATACCATTGAGCTGTGGGACCGCGATATGGCTCTCATCTATAAAAAGTAAATAGTCTTTGGGGAAATAATTCAAAAGTGTGTAAGGAGGCTCTCCGGGTTGTCGGCCATCTAAGTGCCGGGAATAATTCTCTATCCCGCTGCAATAACCGATCTCTTTTATCATTTCCAGATCATACTTGGTGCGCTGTTCAAGGCGCTGTTGCTCCAAAAGCTTATTCTTAGCTTTAAGTTCTTTAAGTCTTTCCTGTAATTCTTGCTTGATATTGTTTATGGATCTATTAAGTTCAGCAGGATCTGTTACGAAATGTGTGGCAGGATATATCTCAATATCTTTGTGTATCTCTTTGGATCTGCCTGTTAGCCGATCCCTGGTCTCTATGTTTTCTATAGTATCTCCAAAAAATTCTATACGGATTATTTTTCTTTCATAAGCCGGAGAGATCTCTACAATATCACCTTTGACGGAAAACATGCCTCGCTCAGGGGCCAGGTCGTTCCTCGAATATTTTATGGAGATAAGTTTTTTCAGCAGTTCATCCCGATCGATCTTGTTCCCCTTTTTAAGATAGACCATGAATTTTGTATATTCCTCAGGTGTCCCCAAGCCATAGATGCAAGATACGGAGGCGACAACGATAACATCTTTACGGGTCAGCAATGATCTTGTAGCGCTATGACGCAAGCGATCAATCTCATCATTTATCGAAGAATCTTTTTCGATATAAGTATCAGTTGTCGGCATATAAGCTTCCGGCTGATAGTAATCGTAATAGCTGACAAAGTATTCAACAGCATTATTTGGAAAGTATTCCCGGAATTCCGAACAAAGCTGGGCTGCTAAGGTTTTATTCGGGGCGAGGACCAAGGTCGGCCTTTGTACTTTCTCAATGACATTGGCCATAGTAAATGTCTTTCCGGAACCGGTCACACCAAGCAGGACTTGGTGTTTTTTTCCGGAGTTTATTCCTTTAACCAATTGAGTGATCGCTTGGGGCTGATCACCTTTTGGTTTAAACTCCGAGGTCAATTTAAATTTGTTCATGGCCATCTATTCTTGCTAAGAACACTAAAAAAAACAAGCATTTTCAATTTATATGTATTTTGCACTGCTTTTAAAGTGTTATTTTCTGATCTATATAGATTTTAGTGGTCATATATACGTAAAAATGCCTTTGTTGTAGGAAAAACAACATTCTATCCACATTTGCTTATTTCTGTGGATAAAAATGCATTATAAATGACTTTGAAGCGATATCTTATTGAAGGAGTTTTTATGTTATGTAAAGTAATTTCTTGTGAATATATGGACAATAGCACAATAATAAATAAGCTGGAAAAAGAAACAAAAAGTTATGATATGGAAAATATTCAGAATGAACTTTATTACTATAATCTTTGTTTTCAGTTCTGGGAATATTTAAAGGATAACCCTGCCTTTCGTCTAACGATCGCAAATTTTATAAATATATTAGACAGGCTGACCGATAAGGTCGAGGGACCAGAAAAAGATATGACGAGGATCAAGCTGCGCAGTTATCTTTTCAGGATAGCCAAGGCTGTGATCGACCCAAAGTTCGCCTATGATGTTCAGGATTATATCGTAGTTCATAAATTGAATTTCGTTGATCTTGATGCGTACTTCTCAAAAGCTAATAATAAATGAAATTAATTTAAAAAAGTTTCGATATCTAACCGTATTAAATTAAGTGGAGGTAAAAAATGGGATTAATAGTTGATAACAAAAAATATACAGAAAGATTGCAGAAAATAAGCGGTCAGAATGCCAGCTCTGTAAATAATACAAAGGCCATGCTGATCAAAAAGTATGAAACCTCAATTGGTTTATATTTACACAAGAACAGCCAAGGTGGATTTATTAAAGATCCCAGCCAAAATAACCAGATAGTCAGCGAGGGGCAATCCTACTGGCAGATCCTGGCTACTGATATGGCACGCCTGGATCCGAGTAAGGCCAAAAAATATCAAAGTGATTTTGATTCTATCTTAAAAGGTACAAAACATATGATAAAGCTGGCTAAAGATGCTGGTAATAGCGGTGAATTTCCTGCCTGGAAAGTTAAGCTATCAGGCAGCTCTGTAGTATTAGATGAAGATAAATATGGAAAAACTGCCAATTCCGCTTCAGATGCTGATCTTGATCTGATCAGATCGCTTATATATGCGCAAGAGCTTGTTGATAAAGGCGTATGGACAGATCAGGGCTACGGAAAGATGGCTGCAAGGCTTATCAAGCACGCTCAAAATAAACTTTTTATAAATGAAAGCGGAGTTCTGGTAATGCGCCCCTCCGAAGATTGGGATGATTTTCACTTTACCGACTATTTGACCCCTGCTACTTGCATGGAAATTGCCGCTTTTTCTAAAAAGAACGGTCTGGGTGACAGCACAGTAGAATTTTGGGATAAAGCTGCCAAAGACAGCATGAAATTGTATAAAGAAACTTTGAAAGATACCAAAACTTTTCCGGCACATACTCAGATAGCCGTAAAAAGTGCAAATAGTATTAAGGTTACCATTGAGCATAATACCAGTATGGCCTGTGACGGTATCAGGTCTCCTTGGGAGATAGCTCGCTATATTATTTCAAGCACTGAGAGCAGTGCTGAATTTGAAAATGCCAGGCTGGCCTTAAAGCATGGTCAAAATAAAAACTTTTCACATACTCACTCAAATATTATGGATAAAGCCATGTACTTGCCCTTGGCGATCGCTATAGGAGATAGGGCGGCAGTTCAATCTTTAACGAATGCCTTAGGTTCTGCTTCTATTCCAGAAACAAAATATTATGAAAATACTTTATTTCTTTTGGGAATGATCGATGCCTATTTCCCGCGGAAGATACATGTTGATCCTTCCAAGGAAAGCGTTCCGATAGATTTTGGTTTTTTTAGCTGTTCTAGAAGGCCTGATCCAGAAGAGATCGTACCAGTAGCGACCGCTCCTCAAGCTACTTCCGCAAAACCAGTAGCCCTTGAGCAGTATATAGGCTCGGGCTTTACTAAACCTGGTAAATATTCTACAAGCGGCAATACCCTGACCATAACAGGTGCCGGTTCTCCTGATGTGGATTCTCTTTATCTTGGCCAAGTGAATGTTTCCGGCCATAAAAAGCTGGTAGTAACTGTTGTTTCGATAGATGGAAATTTTATTTGGGGAGGGAAAGCACTAGGGCTTTCTATAGACAGTACTAAAGTTGAAAGTTATGACGTAGCCAATAATGGTAAATTTCCTGCACCAGAAGGCAAAACCGTACATGATAATTTTATAAACGGCAGTCTTTCAAAAGGCGAAAAGCTTGTCTATGATATCTCCGGTAAAAATACTATTTATCTTGGAGCAAAAGTTTTTATAGCGCAGGGAACAAAAGTTGTTTTGAAGTTCGAATTACAATAGAGCTGCTATCTTTGGTCAATTTAAATTTATTCATGACTAGCTATTCTTGCTAAGAACACTAAAAAATAGAAGTATTTTCAATTTATAAGCCATTTGCGAAGGTTTTATACGCTTATCCCCAAATGAAATTTATTGTGGATAACCTTGAAACAAAAATATTTTATTGGCGATATCTATATGACATTAATAGGAGAGGTAAAATGTACTCTTTTTTAAAGAAGTATCGAATAATAATTATATTGATCTTGCTAGTTTTATTTATCTCCGGTTGTGCAGAGATGAACAGAAATCTCTATGATCCTAAAGAAGTGGAATCAGTTAAGGATCTTTCTTCTTTCGAAGAAGTAGTCACTAAGCTGGATACTCCTGAAAAAGTATATGAATGGATGCGTATAAATTTTTCTTATGTTCCGGATGATTCTTATGACGATGAGTTCCGGGCTCCCCAGACGACTTTCGGCCTGCGTTACGGTGATTGTGATGATTATGCGCTTTTTGCAGAATATGTGCTTAAAGAACATGGTTATGAAACTGAAATAATCTCTGTGTTCTCTGCTACAAAGGGCCATACCGTATGCGTTTGGAAAGATAATAACAAGAAATATAATCATTTATCAAATTCTGATCTGCGTAAAATATCTGTAAAGAAATTGGAAAAGATCGCCGAAGATGTTTATGCGGATTGGAAGGTTTATTCAATATATCCTAGTAACCAAGGGATAGTCCGCACAGGAGCTCAGTAAATAATGTTGTTAAATAAGAACATAAAAGCAGTTATATTGAAGATAAAAGACCTCGAAAAGAGTGCCGAGTTCAAATATATTCTTAAAAAATTAACCAAGAAGATGTTAGCGAAAGATATTAGAGGAGATGATAATGCAGATAAAAAATTCGTAGCGGCTCTTGAAATGGAGATAGATAACTTACCAAGGGATGAAGCAGAACTAGTTATTAGATCATTTGCAGTTTTTGCAGTAAAGATCGCTGAACAGCTTTACCCTTACTTGGCCATGAGTGTCTTAGGGCTACTGCTTAAGAAGGAATAAATTACTTCGAAGAGATCAGTGTTTTTAGTTTTTTTCTCAGAGCTGTGATAGTTGAATTGTTATTTATGGTCACATTGGCCATTAATTTCATTTCCTTTGAAGAGGACGCTTCCTTGAGGCGCTTGACGATCTGTTTTAATTCCAAGTTTTTGACCTTAAGGCGTTTGATGATATTGCTTTGACTGGCGGTGATCATCCAGATCTCATCGACCATGCCGGCTAGCTGCATCTCTACAAAGACAGCAGCTTCCAAGGCGATACCTTTATATTTTTGTTTTTTCAGTTTTTTTATTTGAACGGCGATCTCTTTTTTCATAGGGGGATGCAGAATGTTGTTCAGCTCCAGGAGTTTTAAAGGATCGGAAAAAACGATATCTGCTAATTTTGCACGCTGTACGGTCCCAAAAGCTTTTAAGACATTTTGTTTAACGGTCTTAGATGATCTTAATAATTTATGCCCTACTTTGTCGGCATCGATCACTGCAAAGCCAAGGTCTTTTAAGATCGCACATACAGTGGATTTTCCAGTACCAATTATCCCGGTAATGCCGATTACTCTCATTATTTAAAAAGAAGTTTTAAGCGCGAAAGTTGCTCTGGAACGTCTACAGGGTAATCATTGTTAAAACAACCCAAACAGAACTCTTTATGCTTGGCATGAGTTGATTTGATAAGGCCTTTGATACTCAAATAACCCAGGCTATCTACATCTAAATGCTTGGCAATATCCTCAATGCTCATGTTGGCCGCGATCAACTCAGATTTTGTCGCAGTATCGATCCCATAAAAACAAGGGCTGACAATAGGTGGTGAACTGACCCGCATATGTATTTCTCTAGCGCCTGCTTCACGTAATAATTTAACGATCTTTTTGCTGGTTGTGCCCCGCACGATAGAATCATCGACTATGATCACTCGCTTATCTTGTAAGACCTCCTTTATCGGATTCAGCTTGATCCGCACGCCTAATTCACGAATAGTCTGATCTGGGTTGATAAAGGTCCGGCCTACATAACGATTCTTGATCATGCCTTCTTCAAATGGAATTCCGGATTCTTTGGCATAACCTATCGCTGCAGGGATACCGGAATCCGGAACTGCGATCACAATATCAGCTTTGACAGGATGTTCGCGGGCCAGGATCTGGCCCATTTTTTCACGAACTTTATAAAGAGTTCTGCCCTGCATTACCGAATCAGGGCGAGCAAAATAAATATGCTCGAAAATACAAAGTGCTTTGCGGTTCTTTTTGAAGAACGAACGGGAACGGCTGCCGTCTTTATCAAAGATTATGACCTCACCATTTTCCACATCACGCAGATATTGGGCACCAGTTGTTTCCAGGGCACAGCTTTCAGAAGCAATTACATAATCCCCTTCGAGCTTTCCTATACAAAGCGGTCTAATACCAAATTCATCTCGGAAGCCAATGATCTTATCTTTGAGCATGATCAGAACAGAATAGGCGCCTTTTAGATCATTCATCATTTTATGTACTGTTTCTTCAAGATCATCAGAATAATATTTCTTAAAAAGTACGGAGATTATCTCAGAATCAGAAGTTGAAGAGAAAGTATAGCCTTCACCTGATAGTTGGTTACGTAGTTGTTCGGCATTTACTAAATTTCCATTATGAGCAAGAGTTGCGATCTCGTCTTGGCCAACCGAGAATTCTATGGGCTGAGCGTTTTCGAGATTACTAGAGCCGGTAGTTGAATAACGTACGTGGCCGATCGCCATATCTCCATTTAAAGCAGGTAAATTAGACTGATTAAATACTTGGGGGACCAACCCCATTGCTTTATAGGTCGTTATTTTGCCGTTTTTTGCCGAAGAAATACCGGCGCTTTCCTGGCCGCGATGTTGCAAGGCAAAAAGACCAAGATATGTTAACTCGGCGACATTCTTATCAGGAGCATAGACACCATATAAGCCACACATAAATAATCCTTCTAGGCCATTACTTTGGCAAAACTAGTGTTATAGACTTCTTCTAATTTAGCAACTGGGTGCCGAATTATTTCAGCGCCGTTGAGCGAAATCTTAAATTCATCACCTTTAACCTGCCCTATTTCATAAAAAGGTATCTCAAATTTATCGGCTAGCTTTTTGATATCAGCTGTTTTAGCTTTCTCGCAGGTGATAACGATTCTGGATTGTGTTTCGCCAAACAACTGGGCATCATTTCTAATGTCCTCGTTTAGCTCAACATCAATTCCTTTTTTGCCGACCAGAGCACTTTCGGCAAGTGTAATTGCCAAGCCGCCTTCTGCAGTATCGTGAGCAGACTTGATGTAGCCCTTTTCAATAGCCTCCAACATTAAAGTTTGCAGGCGTTTTTCAAGATCTAAATGTATTGCCGGCGGTTTACCGGTCTCCATCCCATGATATAGCTTTAAATATTCACTGCCACCGATAGCATTTCTGGTTTTACCTAAAAGGACGACAATATCGCTTTCATCTTTAAAGGAAATATTGACCGGCTCAACATTTTCTTTGATCACTCCGACCATGCCCACAACAGGAGTAGGAAATATCGCTTCGCCGTTTGATTCATTATAAAAACTGACATTGCCGGAGATGACCGGGGTCTCTAAAACCGTACAAGCTTCAGCCATGCCTTCCACAGCTTTTTTAAATTGCCAAAATATCTCTGGTTTTTCAGGATTACCGAAATTTAAACAATCAGTAACAGCTAAAGGCTTGGCGCCTACACATACTAAATTCCTGGCTGCTTCAGCAACTGTAGCTTTTCCTCCGCGAAAAGGATCGAGATAGCAATAACGACCATTGCAATCGGTGGTAGCCGCTAATTTTTTCTTGGACCCTTTAATTCTTAAGACAGCGGCATCACCTTTGCCGGGTATGAGCGCAGTATTTGTCTGGACCATGTGATCATACTGTTCGTAGATCCAGGATTTGTTTGCGATATTAGGCGAAGCTAAAAGCTCTAAAAGGACTTTTCCCGCTGCTTCATTTGGCAGATCAGGTAAGGTTTCAATTTTTACGTTCTGCACTTCTTTAATGTAATAAGGTTCCTTGTCTTCCGCATGGACCACCGGGGCATCGTCTGAAAGAGAACTGGCAGGTACTTCCGCCACGACCTTGCCGTTTTCTATCAAGCGCAGCATTTTATCATCAGTTATGCGGCCAATATCTACTGCGTGTAAACCCCATTTTTCAAAAATATCTATGGCTTGCTGTTCTTTACCTTTTTCAACGATAACGACCATGCGCTCCTGGGATTCAGAAAGCATTAGTTCATAAGGGGTCATGCCCTCTTCCCGACGTGGGACCTTATCCAAGTTCATTTCAATTCCTGTTCCGGAACGTCCGGCCATCTCAGATGTTGAGCTAGTAAGGCCTGCGGCACCCATATCCTGCATGCCTACAACAATGCCGGTCTTGATCAGCTCTAAGCATGCTTCAAGTAAGAGCTTTTCCATAAAAGGATCACCTACTTGAACAGATGAGCGACTTTCTTGTGATTCGTCACTAAGCTCTACAGAAGCAAAAGTTGCACCGTGTATACCGTCACGGCCCGTTGCCGCGCCGACATAAAATACTTTATTGCCTACCCCGGCCGCTTTGCCTCGTACAATTGGGCCATATAGATCATCAACTTTGGTCTCTCCGGATTGGACGATACCGATACACATGGCATTAACCAAAATATTGCCGTTATAAGAATCGTTAAAATAAGTTTCTCCGCCGATCGTGGGCACACCGATACAATTCCCATAGCCGGCTATGCCGCTGACCACTCCGCCAACCAGGAATTTCATATGTTTATTCCCGGTATCGATCGGGCCAAAGCGCAGCGAATCTAAACCTGCGATCGGACGTGCACCCATCGTAAAAACGTCTCTTATAATTCCACCTACTCCGGTCGCTGCTCCTTGGTATGGCTCGACATATGATGGATGATTATGTGATTCGATCTTAAAAGAAACGGCCAAGCCGTCGCCAATATCCACAATGCCGGCATTTTCACCGGGACCCTGCAGAACTTGAGGACCAGAAGTTGGGAATTTTTTAAGTTCAGGCTTGGAATGTTTATAGCTGCAGTGTTCCGACCAGAGAACTGAATACATACCCAGCTCGGTCATATTCGGATGACGCTTAAGGATCTTTTGGATCCGCTGATAATCTTCCTGTGATAAACCGTGTTCTGCTACTACTTCTTTGCTTATCATTTTTACCTCTTTCCCCTCCTTGATAAGGAGGGGGGCGGGGTGGTCATACTTCCCCTAAAACTTTTTATATAATTGTTCTTCCTGAATATATTTTAAAACTTTATCAGGAACTAAACCGCTAACGTCTTTGTTCTCGGAAATGGCCTGGCGGATATCGCTTGCAGAAATATCCAAACTATCCATCTGAAAAAATTGTACTTTATTTTTGTGTTTTACAAAAGGCTCCTTATTTAGGAACTCCTTTATCTTTTTGAAATCATATCCCGGACGGCTGACCACGATGAAGCTGGCCAGCTCCAGTACCTTTTCCGGCTCCCTCCAGGTCGGCAGTATCTCCATGGCATCTGCCCCAAGCAGGAAATAAAACTCCTGCCCCTCATTTTTTAGCTTTTTCAACGTTTCCAGAGTATAGGACACAGCATCCCGCTCAAGCTCAATCGTTGATATCTCAAAACCAGGATGATCTTTGACCGCAAGTTCCAGCATTTTCAAACGCTGCTCATCATTAGCCATTTGTTTTGCACGATGTGGTGGAATTTTGGAAGGAATAAAGATAATTTTAGCTAAATTGAATTTTTGTTGTACGGTTTGGGCGATCTTGATGTGACCGTTGTGGATTGGGTCGAATGTGCCGCCTAATAGGCCAACTTTTTCCATCGCAGAAAAAGGAGAATAACATGAAATAAAAATTACGTAAACCGTTCATTTCTTCGCTTATATTTACAAAAAAAGAATTTTTCGTTAAACTTCTAACTAATTTATAAAACTCCGAGGGGGCGCAGAATAAATTGTCCGTAATATCTATAATTAATCAAAAAGGCGGCTGTGGCAAGACAACTACTTCGATAAATCTTGCGGCAACACTTGCCTTCAAAGAAAAAAGAGTGCTTTTGATCGATTTTGATCCGCAGGGCCACTCTACTCTTGGGCTAGGTATCACAGAAGATAAATTTTCGTATTCAATTTACCAAGTTTTAACAGAAGGCGTCCCGATCGATACTGCCTTGATCCCTGTGAATGAAAAACTGACTTTACTTCCTTCTGATATTCGTCTGGCTGCTTTAGAACAAAAGTTAGCCGGTACGGACGGTAGAGAAAATGTTTTAAAGAACAAACTAGAAGAGATAAAAGGCGATTATGATTTCATGATCATTGATTGTCCGCCGCATTTGGGTTTATTGAGTGTAAATGCCTTGATGGCTTCCGATCGTTTGATCGTACCGGTCGAGCCAAGTCGTTACGGCTTGGATGGCATAAAAAAGCTGAACCAGACGATCAGTTCTTTATGTAATAAGGTCGGGCATAACATTAAAGCAAAATATTTGATCTCTTTGTTCGACATCGATTCAGATTTTGCGCACAACTTTGTTAAAGAACTAAAAGATAAACTTGGCTCAGATCTTTTTGATACCCAGATCCACCGCACCAGCGTGGTTCGAGAATCAACTCATTTAGGCGTTTCTGTAGTAGATCATGATCAGCATTCGATCTCGTTCGTAGATTTTATGTCGTTAGCTCACGAGGTCATCTTGTGGAAGAACGAAGATCTGATCAAGCAGATCCTGGCTGATGGCAAACTTGAACCGCAAAAAACTCCGATAGGTATTTGTTTTATGCATAAAGCAGGAGCTGCCGGCTCGGTCCAGATCTCAGGCGATTTTAATAATTGGGATCCGGAGCGCACTCCCCTCTCCCAGATCAATGGTGATGGCTTGTGGTATACGATATTGCCTTTAGATGAAGGTATTCATAAGTATCAATATGTAGTTGATGGTGAATTCAAGACCGATCCGGAGAATCCCAATGTCGAAACCTCATTATTTGGTGCTTCGCATTCGGTATTAGCAGTATGATGTTTAATTTGGGTATAGCTACCTGTATCCTTTTTGATCCGTCTGGATATTTACTTCGAACCTCCATGTACCACCAGTTTTTTCTGGTTTAGGTTCATCAAGAACTATTTTATTAGGAGTATTATTTTTATATTTAAATAGTATACTCTGTCCTGCTGTATATGTTTTCCGGCCTATTTTTAGCTGCTCAGCAAGGGTTATTTTTGTTATTCTGCCGTTCTCGTCAAAAAATATAGTACTTCCGGCCGGTATGGATATTGTTTTACCTCTTTTCCAGAGTATTGGCAGCTCTTCTGCTGTAGTGCCGAATTTTATATTTCCTAATTCCCCTGCTTGGCCTGGGTAAAAAGCGATGACAGTTTCTTCCTTGAATTTTATACCATTGATCTTCTGCCCCTTTTCCAGAAGAGATGAATCAAAACTTCCATTATCATGGAAAGATATTCTATTGTACTTGCCCCCTTTCCCCGTATTTCCATAGCACTTTATACCCATAATATCTTGAGGCTGGCTTGGCACAAATGAATTCAGCTGGCCATTTTCGTGAAAATATACGAATTCATAAGGATAATTATTCAATTCATCCATTGGTTGGACGTTCTGGCCAGGCACAAGATACGCCTCCGCAATTTCACCATTCGGATGAAAATATAATGATTCTCTTTTTCCATGGCTGTTGTATGGAAGGCAGCGCAGGCCATTAACTTCAGTCTCTTCTTTTAGATCCATACGAATGGGTATATTTTCTTTGTTATCATGAAGCAATATGTCAGTGTGGGCAGGAAAATTAAAGCCATTTATATTTAGAGGTATTCCTTCGGTACGGATCATAAATATATTACCTGATCTACGATATTGCACATAAGAATCCGCAGGTAAAGGTATGCCCTGTATTTTTTGAGGTGATTTTATCTG
>JBHPMC010000005.1:0-61019 GCA_042562495.1 Candidatus Margulisiibacteriota bacterium | reverse complement strand
CTTTCCGATTCTTGAACATGCTGATTGGCCGAGATCCATTTATAGATGCCAAAACCAACAAAAGCCAAGAACACTGCTACCCCAATACTAATCCACATCCTCTATCACTCCTCCTGTTTTAGTTTAGATCCGCACGATTTACTTTGAACATTCAACAAATATCCCCATATTTATTTAACCTTTGCCTCCTCCTTCTTAACCTTTTTCTCTTTTATCTCAACCGGCTGCACTACTGCTTCCTCTTTTTCCGGATTCATCTTTTCTCTGATCTGCTGTTCCAATTCTTCCAGTAATCCAGGATTGTCTTTCAAATACTTTCGGGCATTATCCCGACCCTGGCCTATCTTGGTCCCGCTATGAGAGAACCAGGTACCGCTCTTTTCTATCAGGCCATTATTAACACTAAGATCCAGGATATCCCCGATCTTGGAGATCCCTTCTCCAAAAAATATCTCAAGCTCGGTCTTCTTGAACGGCGGGGCCACTTTATTTTTGACCACCTTGACCCGCACCCTATTGCCCGTGATATCCATGCCGTTCTTGATCGATTCTATACGGCGGACCTCCAAACGTACGGAAGAATAGAATTTCAAGGCCCGGCCACCCGGCGTAGTCTCCGGATTTCCGAACACAATTCCGATCTTCTCTCTCAGCTGATTGATGAAGACGACCACCGTCTTGGATTTATTTACGATCGCCGCCAATTTACGCAAGGCCTGAGACATCAATCTGGCCTGCAAACCCATATGCGAATCACCCATATCACCTTCGATCTCTGCTTTTGGCACCAAGGCCGCGACAGAATCTACTACAATGACATCTATAGCTCCGCTGCGGACCAAGGTCTCACAGATATCCAAAGCTTGTTCCCCGAAATCCGGCTGGGAGATCAAAAGATCATCCACTTTAACTCCTAATTTCGAAGCATAGACCGGGTCCAAAGAATTTTCCGCATCTATAAAGGCAGCCACTCCACCTCTTTTCTGACATTCCGCTACCACATGCAAAGATACCGTGGTCTTCCCCGAAGATTCCGGGCCATACACCTCGATGATCCGTCCTCTTGGTAAGCCGCCAATACCCAAAGCCATATCCAAAGATAAGGCTCCTGTAGGAATGGATTCTACCTGTAATTTAGAAGCATCTCCCATTCTCATAATGGCACCCTTGCCATAATTCTTCTGAATCTGATCCAAAGCCATATCTACTGCTTTAGCTCGTTCTTTGTCCATTGTCATAACCTTTCCTCCTTAAACTAGTTTGTTGCAATTTTCCCCGCTAAAGCGAATTTTTCAAGCGCCTGATAGGTCGGCCCCGCGTGAGTAAGCTTGCTTTCAAAAAGCACGAACTCCCTCACTTTTATCGAAGAACAGATACCCTGGAGCTTTTTAATTCCCTCCTTGAGCTCTTCCAGGCCTTTGTCCTTCTTTATCCTGCCCACCGTAAGATGCGCTACGAATTGCCTTTTTTCTTTAGTAACTCCCAAACCCGCCATTGCTTCTTCTACTTCAAAAGCAGAAGTGTTCATTTCTTCTTCTCCGCCGCCTACTTCGACATAGATCACTCGGGCCGGCCCTTGCTCCGGCAAAATATCAAAATTGCCGAGATACATTTCAAATTCGCCCGTCTTGGCGGACACTTCTTTTAATTTTTCAACGACCTTCTCGATCTTCTCTTCTGCCACAGCCCCTAGGAATTTTAGCGTAAAATGATAATTTTCCTGCTCCACCCATTTGACCTGATCGGATTTTGAGAGCAATGGCTCTACGTCTTTATATATCTTTTCTTTTATATCCGGCGGCAGCTCCACCGCTACAAATAATCTTTTTTTATCGCTCATATAACTAATTCTCCATAATGTATCCAGATCATGCCCAAAGCTGCTTGTGATGCCCTCTGACGAATATCATCACGCTGCCCCTCGAACACGAACTTTTTAGCTTTCTTTTCACCTGCAACTGACATGCCCAGCCACACTGTCCCCACCGGTACACCCGGCAGAGGATCCGGCCCGGCAACACCAGTTGCTGCTAAGCCAATATCTGTTTTCAAGCGACTGCGGATCCCTTCGGCCATGGCCATAGCAACTTCTTCGCTGACCACACCATGCTTGGCAATGAGCTTAGGATCCACTCCCACCTGCTGTACTTTGACCAGAGTATGGTAAGCAACCACTCCCCCCACAAAAAAATCCGAACTGCCCGGCATTCTGGTCAAACGCGAGCTGATCAGCCCACCGGTCAAAGATTCGGCTACCGCCACCGTATGATTGTGCTTTTTTAAAAGATTCGCCACTTTTTCTTCCAACTTCAGATTCGCCTGAGTGGAAGCCTGGTCCAAAAGCACTTGAAATTGATCCATCTATTATCTCTTCCTTTAAATCTCCCCTTAGGGGGAGCATTCCACATCGACAACCCCTAGATTTGCTGTTAGGGGGTTATCCTATCTGTACGAACAATTTCCGGTTCACCCAAACATATTCCAAAAAACTATAGACCGTAACCACTACCGCGAACCAGAACAGCGGCAGTGCATAAGGCCACCCCATTAAATTCACAAAGACCGCTGCCATTTGGACCACCGTTTTGAACTTGGCCGACCAACTGGCCGCTAATATTTTTTTTCTCTCCACCCCGATGATCCTTATCAGCATCACGGCCATTTCCCGGATCAAGACAATGAGCACTCCCCATAAAGGCAACAGGCGAAAATACGTCATTGCCACAAAAACCGACATGACCAGGATCTTATCCGCAAAGGGATCTATATATTTACCAAAGTTCGTGATCGTATTTGTACGACGCGCTATAAAACCATCCAGCCAATCTGTCAGTGCAAAGGCCACGAACAAATAGGCCGCCAAATATCTTTTATCAGGGAACTGGACAAAGAAGGCAACTAAGGGACCGCCAAAACAGCGTAATAATGTGATCCAGGATGCTAAGGTCAAGTGACCATTTTTCCACCCAGATCGTGATCGCTGGATCTTGTGATCCGAACGGTGACCATATCGCCGGGTGAAGGAGCATTTTTTGTACCATCTACTTGGACGATACCGTCGATCTCGGGAGCATCGCGGAAGGAACGGCCCACTTTAGCCGTTTCCATCAAGACTTTTAATTCTTTTCCGACGAACATCTTGTTCTGCTCCTTTGAGATCTTGTTCTGCAAACTCATCAATCTCATATAACGCTGTTCTTTAGTTCCCTCGGCAACTTGTTCCCTTAGTTTTGCTGCCGAAGTCCCTTTTTCTTTGGAATAGGTGAAAGCACCTACTCTTGCGAACCTTGACTCCTCTATAAAATCCAATAACTTCTCAAATTGTTCTTCCCGCTCTCCTGGATAACCCACTATGAAAGTGGTGCGCAATGCTATTTCCGGTATTGCGGCTTTTAATTTCTTAACTACCTTTCTAATTTCTTTTTCTCCCGCGGCTCTTTTCATGCTCTGTAGTATCTTGCTATCAATATGCTGCAGCGGCAGATCAAGATATTTGCAGACCTTTTCTTCCTCCGCCATCACTTTTATCAAGCTATCTGTGATGTGAGTCGGATAGGCATACATGATCCTGATCCATTCCAGCTCTTTGAACTTAGCAAGCTTCTTGATCAATCCTGCCAGATCAAGCCGGCCGGGCAGATCCTTCCCGTAAGCTGTCGTATCCTGAGCGATCAAAATGATCTCCCGGATACCGCTTTTGACCAGAGTTTCTGCTTCCGCCAGTACTACTTCCTCTTCTTTGCTACGATAAGGACCCCGCAATCTCGGAATAGTACAGAACGCGCAGCGATTGTCACAGCCGTCAGCTATCTTTAAATAAGCCGAGCCCGCTCCTGTGGCAATTACCCTGCTCGCCGGCAGTAGATCATATTTCAAACTGCCAACATAAACTTTTTGTTCAGGCTTTTCTAGGATCTCGGAGAGCTTGTAGATCTCCGCCGGACCGATCACTGCATCGATCTGCGGCCATTTTTCCAGAAGCTTTTCTTTGTCATAAACAGGCAAACAACCGGCAACTATTATTTTTTGAACTTTACCCTTGGTCTTTAGTTCCACGCTCTCGGTTATCTGCTGAGAAGCTTCGCTTCTGGCACTTTCCAGAAAAGCACAAGTATTTATCAAAAGAACATCGGCACCATCGGCCTCACTAACGATCTCATATCCTGCCTCGAGCACTTGCCCGAGCATTACCTCACTATCCGTGAGATTCTTCGGGCAGCCTAAGCTGATCACAGCTATTTTCTTGCTACCTATAATTTCCAAACTCCAATGCTATCCCAAAGTCTTTACCCTTGAGCGCTACCATTACCTTTTGCAGATCATCTTTGCTTTTTCCGGAAACTCGGATCTTATTATCCTGGATCTGCGAATGTGCTTTTAATTTCAGGTCTTTAATGAAAATATTTATTTCCTTACCTTTTTCTTTGCTGATACCCTGGTTGATCGGCACCTGTTGCTTGAAATTCCCGCCTAAAGAATCATCTACTTTCGTACTGAAATCGAAGAATTTTATCTGGATACCCTGTTTGGCAGCCTTGGCGCGGAACATTTCGGTCATGGCCCGGATCTTATAATCATCCTCGGCCACCAGATGCAAAGCATCGTTTTCGCGCGTAATTTTAGCGATACTACCGCGAAAATCGTAGCGATTTGCTATTTCTTTATTTGCTGTATTTACTGCGTTATCAACGATCTGAAGATTGACTTCAGAAGTAACGTCAAATGAGAACTCTGCCAAATTAATTCACCTGTTATATACATAATTTATAAAACTCCTTACCCCGCGTAAGAAGTGAGTAGATTTTAACATATTATAGTAGAGAATCTCAACTTATTAAGGGATATCCGCTTGGCAAACAGCTCTCTCAACTGCGCAAGATGGTATTTAATTTATTATTTTATTCCAGGGAACATTGGCTTAAGTAATGCTTTGGCATCACTATTTAGATCAGTCTTAACTCCTGTAACTTTTTGCCCTGCATAAAAGCTATCCCTGTACACTCCTTCGCTCAATTGGCTAAGTTCAAGTGCGATCTTTTTATGCCCTGGAAGGTATTCTGCTCCATTTGCAGGTATCAAAATATCAATATCATCAAATATCGCTCTAAATACAGCCCCTACAAAATCTTTATCGGATATGCTTGTTAAATATCTTCTCTCCAACAAAAATACCTGCTTGCCATCCTCTGTTGGTATCTGTTCTAGAATAGCCCTGCCCACGATCTCTCCGCCGTCCTCTTTTCGGACCCTGGCCAAATAGAACCGCGGATCTATGGCTCTTTGTATCGGCTCTCCGTTCTTGTTAACACCTGTCTCTGTTGTTATCCTTTGGCAGGTCCTAAGCGGCTCAATTCCCGAGTTTAATATATCAATCATATCGCTGCTGATCTCCATTATCATGGGGATTCTAATTGCTCCCTTTACATTCTGTTTTTCCTGCACTTTCTGTATCTGTTCAAAATTCACAAGTACTTCTTGAACATTCGGAAAATCCTTCATCAGCTCTTTTTTCTGGAATAAGCCGGTCCATTTCTCAAGCTTCTCTAAAGGCACCTCTTTGCCCAGAAGCAAAGTGCTTTTTATATCTTGCAGTGTGCCCTTTACAGTGATGTTCTGCACATCATTAATATCTTTAACACCTAAATGAGCTAGAATGTCCTGGTATATCCCGACAAATTTAGTCTTGAGATCCTCTTTAGGTAACTGAGTATGATAAAACTTATATTCTTGAGTAGAAAAATTGTTTTCTTTTTTAGGACCGTTTTTCAACAGGATTTCCAATAGCTCAATGACCAACTCCTTGCCTCTGTCTTTCTGAAAAAAATAATACTTAAGTATTGTTATCAAGAATTTATCCCTGCTGAATATTGAATCTTTTTCTAAGTAAGCCTTTTTCAGCGCCTGCTTTATTTTTGCCGGCATCTGAATATCTTTAAAAAAGAACTTAAAAGCTTCCTGGACCAGCAACTTATTGATCTTTATCAGCTCCTTGCACCCTATACAATGCTTTAGTCCTTTTTCTGCATATACCTCTTTTAAGTAGCTTTCTATCGGGCCAAGATCTAATTCAAAAATAACATCCGCTATATTACCGAACGTCTCTGCAAATCCGACAAAGGCCAGGGCCGTTTCCCCGCCTTCATTAATTTGGGAAGTATCTAAATAGCCCAGCAATTGCGAAAGCAAGCTTAAGACATATCTGGGCTTGTTGTTCTCTACTATTTTCTTTTCCTTTTGTAACTTAATATTCGCTTCTTCAATTTCTTCTTCTGTGAGCTCATCTCCAATGTATGTTTCTCTAACTTCGATAGATTCCAACAGCGCTGGGCCATGAACCTCCAATAATTCATGAACATTGATCATATTGATCAGGTTTCCGACCGACCTGCGGCAATCTCTGGCATTTTTATGCTTAGGTATATTATTCACGATCCAGCGCAGAGGATTTATCATATTTTGGTCAGTTATTATTCCTGCCATGTTTTTTATTACATTTCTTGTAGGTAAATATCTTACAAAGCTATCTAATAAGGACCAAAAATAAAGTATATCGTTTACATCATGTATAATTAATACACGTAGATGATCTTCTATGAATTCAGGCAATCTCTTAATTAGCTCAGCTAAAAACTGTTCGTTATTTATGCAGAGTACTTTTTTCCCGGGATAGTTTTCAATACATTCTATGATATGTCTAAATAATTCCTCTGAGAAAACCAGCAGATCCTCCATGTCCTTCGGATTCATTTTATTGAGCAGTTCTATGAATATTCCTGACAGCTCCTTTGTCGAATCCTCATCATTTTTCGCAACAGTCGAAAGCTCTTCAAAATCATATTGTTTAAAATTTGATCCTCTGGCAATATTTTTGATCACAAACAAGAGAAGTCTTTTCTTTATTTCAGGATATTTTACTAATATCTTGAACTCATCCAGCTTTTTTTCTACCTCATCAATATCTGTGCTTTTTAGCTCCAAGACCTTCTCGGCCTTGAACAAAAGCAGCATGCTTGCTTCGATCATTCTCAACTCATAGTCTATAACGTTTTTTGGGCCACAAAGCCCAATTAGCCTTACAGCCCGACTTACCCTACTGCAGAACCTTAACAAATGCGAAGAAATGAATTCATCCTTAAAATTATCTTTATTAAATATCAGGCTTGTATAATCACTATCCAGCAGATGAATGATATTCGCAAAAGCTTCTTTTACATTCTGCCGAGAAATATCATGCCCTTGTGAAACGGCGCATAGCTCATCCTCATTAACCAGATCGATTATACGATTTATTAATGAAAGATCTTTTTTCTTCCAGTCATTTTTTCCCGGATCAGTATTAATTATTTTTTTATACATATCTCTTACACCCATCCATATACTTTATCTGCGCTAGATAATACTTCTGGCATTAAGATATCGTAATTTTTCTAGGAAAATTGCAGAAAATTTAACGGATCTCGATCGCCCCGGTCGGACAGGCCCGCTCGCAGCCTTTTAATTTATCGCATAAACTTTCATCAGTTACCCGACAGGTATTTGTATTCGGATCTATATATAAAATACGTTGAGGACAGAGCGTAACACATGCTCCACATCCGTTACATGCTTCTTGATCTATATTAACTATCTTTCCCATACTTACAGCTCCTGCCAAGTATAATTATTGGTTATACTTTCACCTGAGATAACGATCATCTTGGTCTGTTTTGAATTTGCTTGGTTGGGAATAAAGCTGTTCACGGTAACCGTCTTGATCAAACCTGCTGTATCCCCTATGACAATATATGAACCATCTCCGAGAAAAAACTCTACATTATTTACTCCGCTAAGATCTGTAGCATTGGCCTGGGCTAGACTGATGCCTGATTCTGCCAGGGCCAGCAACTTTAGATCCTGAGTATGACCGTTGATCTCTGAAGTACGCGATGCGGAAAGCAAAAGCCGGGTCAGCCCCAGAGTTGATAGGACAAAGACTACTATTAAGACCGTTATTAATACAAAACCTTGTTCTTGTTTTTTCATAAATTCCTCGAATATACCGCCGCATTTAAAGTTAGTGCTGTGTCCGGCGCCCGCGAAACGACCTGGATACGGATCAAGCCTGTTGGCTCGAGCTTGAACCTGGTCCCACCTTCTGCTCCGCTGGGCGGTACCAGATCTTTGGCGATCACCGCACCTTCACCATAATTATTTTCATTAAGAACATTGGTTCTTATTGTTTTTAACATGGCATTTTTCGTTACATAATTACCCACAGAGAAATCTATATATGAAGTTTCCGGATTATATAGATAGACGACCTTATCCTGCTGATTGCGAAAACTTAGCCAGGTAGGATTATTTTGACTTAAAACAATATTTGCTGATGCACCGCGCAGCTCTTTGGAAACTTGAGTGACGACCCGCTGCGCTTCATCTTCGACCTTGCCCCGCATAAAACCGATATCCCAGGAGCGGAACAGGCTCATATAAACATAGAACACCAGCTCAAAAATAAATATGGCAATAGCCAGGGCTAGGATCACTTCCATTAAAGTAAGCCCGCGCTGACCTTTTTTCTTTGAACGTAACTTTTCTAATAACTTTTTACTTACCATTTAAAGAACTCTCTATTGAGCACTACTGCGCCTTTGGATTTAAGTGTCTGCCAGGAAACATTGACAGTGACCAGCTGGGATAAGCCGGTGTCTTCGACAAGTAATTCATCTCCCCTGCTTACTCTGCTGCCAGGATCTATGGCGATCTCTTCCATGATCTCTTGAGCCTTAGAATTGGCTTTCATTTGTTCGCGGGTATTTTCGATCGCACTTATATCAATATTAAATATCTCAATGATCCCGATCAAGGCGACTGAGACGAAAAAGACAGCTATGATTATTTCTAATAAAGTAAATCCGCTATTCCCCTGTTTTTGACGAAATGATCTTGCCCTGAGCTTGCCGAAGGGGTTGTTCATTATAATCTCCTCAGAGAACCGGCCATCTTGAACATTGGCAGCAGGATCGAAGCCGCAATAAAGGCAACTATGATCGCGATAAATACCAGGGCCAAAGGCTCCAGTAAGGCCATTTGGCGCTTGATCTTGTAATCGGTCTCTTGGTCATAAAAATCCGCGGTCTTTAAAGCCATCTCATCTAAAGAGCCGGATTCTTCACCCACTCCGATCATATGCACCATGATCTGAGGAAATATCTTGATCTGGCCAAGCGGCTCGGAAATACCTTTTCCATCCTGCACACTGGCAATGACCTTATCTAAAGCTTCCGCGATTATTATATTGTTTACCGAATCCTTACTAAGCTCTAAGGCTCGGATCAAAGGAACACCACTGTGATGCAAAGTCCCCAAAGTCCGAGCAAAACGTGAGATCGCAGCATGATGGATCACGGGCCCGAATATCGGTAGCTTAAATTTAAGAAAATCCTTGCTGTGCTGCCCCTCTTTGGTCTGGAAAAATATCCAGGTCCCGATCGTCATCCCGAGGATCGCGCCGAATATCCAGCCAAAATGACTTTGCAGAACATTTGAAAATTTCACCAATACTCTGGTCAGTATCGGCAGCTCTATATTGCTTTGCTGAAAGATCTGCACAAATTTTGGCAGCACAAAGATTATCAGAGCAGCAAGAACCCCGGCACCGCTGATCAATAACAACAGAGGATAAGTAAGGGCGGAAACGACCTTGTTGCGGATCTCTCTGGTCTTTTCTTCAAAAAGCAATATTCTCTCAAAGGCCTCATCCAACTGCCCGCGATTCTCGCCAACAGCTACCATATTTATAAAGAAACTGGAAAAAATATGCGGGAAATTAGCCATTGCTTTTGCTAAAGATGAGCCTTCAGCCAGATCGGCCTTTATATTAGTTAATATTTTTTTAAAACGCACATCCTCGGTCTGATCGATAACGATCTGCATGGCCTTGAAAAGCGGGATCCCGGAACGGATCAAAGTACCCAGCTGGCGGACAAAAACTATCAGGACCTCAGGACCGACTCGTGAAAAAAAATCTGTGACTTTTTCCGAAAAGTTCTTTTCTACGATATTAACTTCTACAGCCTGTAATCCTTTGAAATAAAGACGATCCAGCAACATCTCCTGCGAAGAAGCTTCAAGGACTCCCTGTGTATTCTGACCGGTAGTTAAAGAACGTGCTAAATATCTGAACTTCGGCATTTTTCTCCTTGGACCATTGCCTGCTCGCCGTAGCTTTAAGCGAAGGCGAGGACATTTATCTTATTACCCGCATCACTTCTTCAAGCGTTGTTAATCCGCTCAAAGCTTTTTTGATCCCATCTTCTTTGAAGGTCAGCATGCCTTCACTTTCTGCCTGCCTACGGATATCACTGGCTGTGACCTTGGCTTTGCCTAATAATCTTTGCATATCATCTCCGGGGATCATCAATTCGAATAAGCCCATACGCCCTTTGTATCCATTATTTTGACAATCCGGGCAGCCTTCTCCCTGCCAAAATTTATGCTCATCGGATTTCAAGCCGGCCCATTCTAAAGCATCAGGTTCCGGTTGATATTCTATTTTACATTTCTGACAGACCCGGCGCACTAAGCGCTGAGCGAGAACACCAATGACCGATGAGCTGACCAAGTAAGGTTCGATACCCATATCTATTAAACGGGTGACCGTAGATGCTGCATCATTGGTGTGTAAGGTGCTGAACACTAAATGCCCGGTAAGCGCGGCTTGAAAAGCTATCTCCGCTGTCTCATTATCACGAACTTCTCCGACGAGTATGATATCTGGGTCCTGACGCAGGAATGAACGTAAACCCTTAGCAAAAGTAAGCCCCGCTTTCGGATTTATCTGAGATTGGTTGATCAGATCTAAATGATATTCAATAGGATCCTCAATTGTAACAATATTTTTTTCTATACTTTTGATCCGGTTCAAAATGGCATATAAAGTAGTGGTCTTACCACTGCCGGTAGGGCCGGTGACCAGGATTATTCCATAAGTTTTACTAATAACAGGCAAGAGCTTTTCTAAGGTCTCCGGTAGCATCCCCAGATCTTCCATATTGAACAAAACACTTTCTTTATCTAAAAGACGAATAACGATCTTTTCACCCTCGACCACCGGAAAACTGGAGATACGCAGATCGATGATCCTATTTTCTACTTTTACCTGAAATCCTCCATCCAAAGGAACTCTTTTCTCTGCAATATCCATTCTGGCCAAGATCTTGATACTGGATATCAAAGAATTGCTCATGTGACGCGGGAAGGTCATCATCGACCGCAGTACACCATCTATTCGAAAACGTATCTTCAGATCTTCTTCGGTAGGCTCAAAATGAATATCACTGGCTCGCTCTTTGATGGCATGTGAAATGATCAAATGCAGGATCCTGTTCACAGGACCGGCAGTAGGTGACGATTGAAAGACCTGATTCTCCATATTGCCTAAAGCTACTTTTGAAAGCCCATCTACATCCAGATCACCAATGATCTTTTTTATTGAAGTAAACACACCAAAATGCTGATCAAGTACGGTATTGATCTCGGCCAACATAGAAACTACCGGCTCTATCCTGCTTTGCGTATGAAATTCCAGCTCCTCGATGGCCCGATAATCTAAAGGATCGGCCATCGCTACAGTGAGAGTATTTTGGACCTTAAATAAAGGGATAAAGGAAAAACGGCGAGCGATCTCTCCCGGCACCAAACGCATTGCGTTCAGATCCAACTTTTTGTCTTCAAAACGAAAAAAAGGCAATTGCAGGTAATCTGCTAAGAACGCTGCCAATTTTTCCTCTTCGACCAAATTAAGATCGATCAGCGTCTTAACAAAGGTCTCTTCTCTTTCCCGATTGGCCTTTTTAGCAGCATCCATATCTTGAGGACTGACAAATCCTTTATCCAAAAGTGCTTGACCAAGGTTTTTCAAAGCCATTGCTTATCTCCCGGGTTGTGTCTGATATATGTTTTCTAAAGCATTTTCTACAGCAGCAAAGATCTTTATCTTTTTATCCAACTTAGTGATCATCAATATCTCCCTCACTCCAGGAGTAGGGGCGGCAATGAACAGATCCCCTTTGCGTTCCCTCAAATATAAGGCGATCTGCAAGATACTTTCCAGAACATTGCTATCCATAAAATTGGTGTCCGGGATCTCCAACAGCCAAAAAGGCAACGCACCTTGTTCGGCCCCCTGCACTATCTCTAATAGCTGGGAGCCATCATCACCCTCAATATCTCCTTGGATCTTTAATATTGAAATCCCGCGCTGATGATTGATCTCTAATTTTTCCATATATTATTCCTAGAGATACCTGATTTTATATCTGGATACACTTAGTACGCACTTTGAAATTGTACCTTTGTAATATGGAGTTTTCAAACTCTTTCAGGGTCTACCGTTTGAATTGATTGAGGATTTATGCCGTAAACATAAAAATTCAAAGCAGGATCGTTCTTGGTCGGAAAATATTCATCTGCCAAAGATCTCCCGTAACCCTTGGTAATATGTAGCCGCTCCTCATTACTTATGATCTCTTGCCTGGCGATATCACTTAATGATCTTACGGCCGGATTCTTGCCGGCCCTTTCCAGAACAACCTTAAGATCTTTTAAAACCTTATGTATCCCGGATTTCTTAGAAATAGAGTCGCTATAATTTACAATGTGTTTTTTTATCAAAGGATCAACGATGCTCCAAAAAGCGCTTCTCTTATCAAAAGGTTCTTTTAAAGAGCTGGCTACACTGATCAGCTCACCCAGTTTACCTTCCGTTCTTTTGGCCTCTTTACTGAGCTCACGTTTCTGACCTTCAAAGTTGAGTTTCTGATACCCTAGGGTCAGATAATTCATATCATGAGTTATATCGTTACTATAGATCATTTTAAACCCCTTCAAAATACTTTTGAGGCTCTTACACTTAATATATCGGAGAAAACAAGTAAAAACTTGCATCCCTAATGGTTTATTTACCCATTTTTAAAGAGATTTATACTAAGTATTAATGTTTATTTTTAAGCATTCATTTATTGACAGAACCGCTTTATATGATAAAATAGCTTTGTTACAGCAAAAAAGGAAGGGGGGCCTTTCGTTGCTTGATGAATATAAAGAAGATTTTGGTACTGGCATAGACGATCTTCAATTCGATACGCCCCAAAATAATTATCCTGAAACACAAAGCTCTACTCAAGCTATGTCTCGAGACCAATATTATATGCCTCCGGCTCAGGAGCTCCGTTATGAAATGCCCTTAAGGCAACCAACGACTATCCCGGCTTTTCAAGGCGCAGGCCCGGTCGGAGATCCCACACAATACGAACAACCTCAATATGCAGGATACAACCAAGGTCAAAGCATCGGAGAGATCTTAAGATCTAAGGAACCAAGATTAGGCTGTTTAAGGACATTGTTCTTAGGCGGGATATCGTTGACCATCATTGCTTTAAGCTTTTGGGGAAGCTTTATATTGGGTCAAAAGATATTCATGCCTCCGGTTAAAGAACAATTTTTAAAGAGCAAACAACAGCAGATCCCGGATTTTCTAAATCCCAGCACACGTAAATTAGCTCCGGTGACCATTCCTCAGGAGCTTATAGCTCCAAAAACAACGGAAAAGATCTTTGTTAAATCAACTGGTTTAAAACCCAAGACAACAGCTACTCAGTATAAGCCGTCCCAGAAATATACCACACCCGCGCGGCGGGTCTATAGGGTCATTGCTGGCTCATTTGGCAACAAACAAAACGCCAGGCTGACCATGCAACAACTAAAGGATGATGGCTTTGATACATTCATTAAAGAAGATGGTGGAAAATACCAGGTACAGGTCGGCGCTTTCTCCAACAAAAATTCTGCCCAACGCCTGCTGGAGCGTGCTTTAAGCTACGGTTACGAAGCTTCGATAGTCAATTAAATTTACCTAATAATATTAATATATAACCACCCCTTTATCTGGGAATATAAAGTATTGGACAACACTCCCCTCCTTAATTAAGGAGGGGATCGGGGTGATTAAAATTCTTTGTACCTAAGTTTCTTAATAGATATAATATTAAAATGAACATCATATTAAAGAAAAAAATTAAACAAAAAGGCTATGTTCTTATCCTCGCCTCTAGGTCAAAAAGACGCCAAAAACTATTAAAAGAATTAGGAATACCTTTTCAAGTAAAGATCGCTAAAGTGAAAGAACATTTTCAGCTAAAAAACATTAAAAAAGAACTACTCCACAATGCTTTGTTGAAAGCAAAATACGTTTCTACTCCTAAAAAAGCCATAATTATTGCTGGCGATACAGTAATAGTATATAATAACCGAGTTTTCGGTAAGCCAAAAAATAGAAGCCAAGCAGAACGTTTTTTAGCTACTTTTAGCGGAAAAACACATAAAGTACTGACCGGCTTGGTCATTTATAATACGGTTTCCAAGAAAACAGAAAAGGCAGTAGTTACTACTAAAGTTAAGTTTAAAGTATTAACTCAGCAAAGCATCACTACTTATTTGAATTGCGGGGAATATAAAGATAAAGCCGGCGCCTACGGTATCCAAGCAAAAGGTGCCAAATTGGTCGAGAAAATCACAGGAGATTATTACAACGTCGTTGGTTTGCCTATAAAGAAATTAAAAGAATTATTGATCAAGGTAAGTAATAAATTATAGTAGTACGTAGGAGGAATAAATGGGAGTGTTCGATTTTATTTTCGGTAAATATTCAAGGGATCTAGGTATCGACTTAGGTACTGCGAATACTCTTGTCTTCGTAAAAGGTGAAGGGATCGTTCTTCGTGAACCTTCCGTTGTTGCCATAGAAAAAAATTCTAATCGTGTTCTGGCCTTAGGAGAGGCTGCCAAAAGCATGTTGGGCCGAACTCCTGGCAATATTATTGCCGTACGCCCGATGCGTGATGGTGTTATCGCTGATTTCGAGATCACCGAGACCATGCTGCGTCATTTCATCCAAAAAGTACATAACCGCAGCCACTTGGTAAAACCAAGAATAGTCATCGGTGTTCCTTCCGGAATAACCGGTGTGGAAAAACGTGCGGTATTAGATGCTGCCATGCATGCCGGAGCTCGCGAAGCTTATTTGATCGAAGAACCTATGGCCGCAGCGATCGGTGCAAATCTGCCGATCTCTGAACCTGCCGGAAGCATGATCGTTGATATCGGCGGTGGTACTACTGAAGTGGCTGTTCTAGCACTTGGCGGGATTGTTGTTTCTAAATCAATTCGCGTTGCCGGAGACGAAATGGATGAAGCGATCGTTTCTCATTGCCGTAAAAATTATAACTTGTTGATCGGTGAAAGGACCGCTGAAGAGATCAAGATCCAGATCGGTTCTGCTTATCCATTCGATGAAGAATGTTCTATGGAAGTACGCGGCCGTGATCTTGTGACCGGCTTGCCGAAAACTTTTACTATCACTTCTGCAGAAGTTAGAGATGCTTTATCTGAACCAATTTCTACTGTTGTTGACGCGATCAGGATGACCCTTGAAAAAACTCCACCAGAACTTGCAGCGGATATTATGGATAGAGGAATTGTCATGGCCGGCGGCGGTTCGCTGCTTTATGGTTTGGATAAATACATCAGTCAGGAAACAGACATGTCCGTGTTCGTTGTAGACGATCCGCTTTCTTGTGTTGCTTATGGTACCGGTAAAGTATTAGACGAAATTGAGACTTTAAAGAGAGTTTTGGTTTCCAGCAGATAAATCTTAAATAGTTCGTGAGTAGCAACTTGAGTGCCTTAGCACAAAAGCTATTCTAATGAACTTATATATCATCTTACGAGAAAGATATGCTGGATTTTTATAGTTTTTTTAATTTTTCAAGACGTTTTGCTATAGGTTTGTCTTTTTTGCCGCGCATCACCCATACATAATAATCAAGAATATATATCTCAATATAGCTTTGCATGGCTGCTATATCTCCTAGTGTGACAAATAGTTTTTGATTATGTGCCACATAGGAATTTGCTTGTGTCTCAATATCATTAATATTCAAGAATTTTCTGCCTTTTTTCATTAATTTTGAATCCATCGCTGAATTTACATCTGTAATGGCATTTTCTCTGGTATCTCCTAACTTCCTAAAGGCATCATGCGCATACTTTATTAAATACTTCTCAATTTTTGTATTTGTATTGCCTGATCCCGGTAAAAAGTGGTCTAAAACAGTTTGTGCTTTTATCCTTTTTTTCAACGCTTCTTCATCTTTAGCACGTTTTTCATCTGCATCACTCTTAATACTTGCTTGTTTTCTTAGTGCTTTTATCGGGTGTTTTGCAATTAAGATATGTTCTTTCAAGTAATCTCTTGCACTTGGTCGCAGCCAATAATTAGTTTTCAGATACTTTTCTTCAAGTTCACTAAGACTCGTTAAAGGATCTGCGCTGGCCGAAGCATTATCTACCTTTTCTCTTATATCAGATCTACAGACCAGCCACCCAAATATCGCATACCAGAAAGTACTTCTAGAATAAAGAGGGATATCCAGCTTCCTTCTTTCTTCCACACGAGTATGTACCTCATGAATGCTTAAACCATAAATACTGTTAAGAGCTTTTATGTGTGCTGTATCTTTTTTATCATAAAGTGTCTTAAAAAAGAGAGAATAATCGCTGTCTAATTTTTGCTTATTATCCAGATCTGGTCCCGCTTTCTTTATTTCACTGGGCAGAACGCCCATCTGGTTTGGCCGCAAATAAGACCTAACATCCTGCAGAGCAAATATTTGAGGAATTACAACAGTTAGTAAATATTTAAACTCCCCGCTCATATTCTCACCAATATATTTATCTAAGAGCTCATTACTGCTCGGAATATGCTCCGGATTCTTTGACCATTTTTTGATATATTCATTAAGAAAAGCTTTCCTTTCCACCTTCAATAATCGAAAAAAAGTAAGGGTCAGCCGATATTTGTGTACATAAAAACGATCCCTATCCTGCGGGATCACGATAACTTTTGGCCATCTATTTTCATAGGTCGATCCAGAATTTACTTCTTGAATATATTCTTCTGCTTCTGTCTGTGTATAATCATTCTTTAATTTACCAAGCTTATTGATCTCTTCACTGAGCTCACTGATGTTCCAAAGCTTATCGAACTTCCGGATCATCTTAAGCTCTATTTCCTTCTTGATCCTGTCGTGCTCTTCTTTAGCCTGACGCAGAGCCTCTCTCTTTGTTAGGGCGTAGTAGTATAAAAGTGACGCCACCTGTAACATGAACCTGTGGATTTGAACGTTTAATTCGTTCTTAAGACGGATCTCTTCTTTTTCATCTTTCATGATCTTATAAAATGTATTTATCCAGTCAAAAGAATCATTGCTGAACATATCCGCAAATACTGATTCTATCGGAGGGGCCTTCCTGTTCAGATCCCTAAATTTTCTCGAAATAATTACTTGCATATCATGCATACGAACATATTCAGAAACATTGTAGGTAAGCACATCGTGCAGCAACTCTTTTAAAAAATCTCCGGTAAGGAATATTATTGAATTAACTCTATCTTCGAACTTTATTTCAATCAGATCTTCTGCAGAAATATTATTTTCAATAAAACCCTCATTAAAATCTTTTGCCTCTATTTTACTAAAGAATTTTTCTGGAGATATTGTCGCCAACAGATTATCTTTGTCATGGAATTTCACTTTAGCCATAACGTCTTCAAAAGTAGGAAATCGCCAGCCTTTATTCTCAAGCTCGCTTTGGACCTCTCTTATCGCACTTGTGAATAATTCCCTTAATTTATTTGTCTTGCCGACTTGTTCAAATTGCCTAGCTTGTTCCGGCACTAAAAGAACGAACGATTCAGGGTGCGCTTCCGTACCCTTGATGATCCTGGCATAAGAACTGTTGATCAATCTAAGGAGTATTCTTCTGGAATACTCCAGGGCAGTTCTTTCGGTAGTTATCCTTAATCTGGCTCCCTTATTGAAGATCTCTTTTACAACAGCTTTAAAATCAACTTCCTTGCCTTTCAGCTCATTATATTTACAGAATTCTGTGAAAATGAACTTTTCATGATCTTCATAAAGTTTTACTATGTAGCATATCTCAAGCCTCTGTTGGGCATTTTCTGAATACACATAATCAGGTATATCTAAATTAAATATTGCTTCAGTATAAGCTTTTATATTTGTAAACATATTGTTACCTTTTCTTGTTAGATATCGTTCAAAAAAGACCATATTCCCACTTTTCTGCTCTATTGCCTCCCCCATGAATATTAGCTATATTACTCCGCAAGGAGCAGCCTATATTTAAAAGATTCAGCATTTTTATCGTCTGGTTGATAGTTTTTTTCCTATTATTATGGGGAATTCGTTCAATTCCTTCCAAAACACTTCCTCCCTATGCTTCTAATTTCGTGGCCTATCTTCAGCAAAAAACCGTGGACCTGGAAAAGGTCCTGGAAAACAGCGGGGATACTTTTTTGACGATCACCAAGATCAAGGATAAACAAGCTGACCTAAAAAAGGAACAGCTACAATGGAAAACTACCCAGCATATTATCAATTCTTTAGAAATGGATAACAGACAATTAAGAAAAATGCTCCGCCTAAGAACTCGTTCAAGATACTTACTAATTCCTGCAGAAGTTATCGGCCGCAGCCCGGAAAACTGGTTCTCATATCTTACTTTGAACCGTGGCTCAGCAGCAGGCCTAAAGAAGAATCTGCCTGTTATCAACGAGGAAGGCTTGGTAGGTAAAATTGTCGAGGTTGGTCCTAATTATTGCAAGGTCTTAACGATCACAGCCCCACAAAGCAGGATCAGCATTATGGATCTGGAATCCAGGGACCTGGGAATAGCTCAGGGCCGCCTGCATCATCCTTTAAAACTAAATTATATAGCAAATACTGCGACTGTGAAAAAAGAGGACAGGATAATCACCTCCGGAATAAGCAATATTTTCCCAAAAGGCCTGCTGGTGGGCATGATAACTAAAGTTAAAAAAGAAAAATACAATGTCTTCCAGAAAGTAGAAGTGAGCCCGGCAGTGAATTTTTCCAAATTACATTATGTTTTTATCCTGACCGGAAGAAAAAGAATTGTTTATGAGGAAAAATAATCCTCTACTAACTTTTATATTTATTATTGTTCTTGGCTGCCTTGCATTGCTAATACAATCCACTTGGCTGCCTCGCTTTGCCCTCTGGGGCTCCTACCCCAACTTGATCCTGATCCTGATCTGCTTAACAGGAATCCTTAAAGGCCCTTTTTGGGGTGGTTTTAGCGGAGGATTAATCGGAATAACGCTCGGCCTTTTGGACCAGCACTTTTTATTATCTTTCTCCGTTTGGTTATTGTTCGGCGTGTTCTTTGGGCTTTTAAAAAGCAATTTATTCAATAATCTAAAAGCTCTTTCTGCCCTAAGTTGCCTGCTGGGCACTTGGCTACTCTATTTTATTTATTGGACTTTAAGTGCCTTCTTCAGCAAGGAAGCTTATTACTTACCCTGGGAGATCCCTCTTTTTAATTCTTTGCTAAACGGCCTGGTCGCTTATATCTTATTTCCTTTATTTAGATCAGGCCTAGGACTAAGGAACAATGAATAAGAACAGGCAAGAACAATTTTTTGCTTTGCTTTTCCTGATCTTTTGGCTGATCTTAAGTACACGCCTGATCTACCTACAGCTTTTTAAAGGCAGCGGTTATCGGCAAACTTCAGCAGAGATCAGGGCTCGGCTTATTCCTTCAACAGCGCCTAGAGGTATAATTTACGATCGCTATGGAGAGATCCTGGCTACTAACCGACCAGCTTATGCTATATATGTCATGCCTTCTGAGCTGAAGAACAAAGAAAAGAGCCTGGCCAAATTAGCTCAGATCACCGGGATCCCACTGGAAAAGATCAATAGCAAGATCAATAAGAGCAAATATTTTTTTGAGCCGGTACTCATCAAGGATTATGCCCCTTTTCCTTTGATCGCCCTGATCGAAGAAGAAAAAGATGAATTGCCCGGTGTAAGTATCGGCAATAAAACTATTCGTTACTACCCAAAGGGCCCATTTGCCGCACATGTCTTAGGCCATGTGGGAGAGGTCTCCAGACAAGAATTGATCGATCAAAAAAACAAAAGATTACGCTTGGGAGATATTATCGGGCTCTCCGGTATAGAAAAGACCTACGATATCTGGTTGCGAGGTATCGGTGGCGGCCAACATATAGAAGTTGATGCTCAGGGCCGGCCGATCAAACGTACGCAATCGCTTCTGCCTATCCCCGGCAAAGAAATATACTTAACGCTGGATGCCGCCATGCAGAAGAAAGCCGAACAATTAATGACCAATTACAATGGAGCGGTAATAGTGCTCGATGTTAATTCCGGGGAAGTTTTAACTTTGGTCAGTAAGCCTGGCTTTGATCCCAATCTGTTTGCGGGAGCTTTAACAAAAAGAAGCTGGCAGAAATTGATCACCAAAAGCCAGGACCCCTTTCACAACCGAGCAATAACTGCCTACCCTCCGGGCTCCACTTTCAAATTAGTGACCGCCCTGGCAGCTTTAGAGGAAAGATTGACCTCGGTCGCCAAGCAATTTTTCTGCCGCGGATTTTTTCAATTCGGACGACGTAAAGCTTTGTGCTGGACCACTCATAATCAATTATCTTTTTTTGATGCGATCGTTAATTCTTGTGATGTGGTCTTTTATCACCTCGGCTTGCGTTTAGGGATAGACAATATCAATAAATACGCAGTTTCTTATGGATTGGGTTCCCCGACCGGCATTGATATTCCTTTAGAAAGCTCAGGATTAATTCCTTCTGAAGAATGGAAATTAGAAAAATATCGCAAACCTTGGTTCCCCGGCGATTCAATGAATGCCGCGATCGGCCAAGGCTATATTCAGGCCACACCCCTGCAAATGGCTTTGCTTATCGCCGGTATCGCCAACAGCTCCAATATTGTTTATCGGCCTTTTCTCTGCAAAAAAGTGGTCAATAATAAGGAGCAAACATTACTAGCTAATGAGCCCTATGAAATTAGTCGGCTATCCTTTAAGGCGAGTAATTTGAATATCTTACGTGAAGCGATGCGTTATACAGTCTTGCGGGGAACAGGCAAAGCAGCCTTAACTGATCAAATAGCTATTGCCGGAAAAACCGGAACTGCCGAAGATCCTCCTCGCAAAAAACCACATGCCTGGTTCACCTGCTATGCTCCTTATCAGACGCCCGAACTTGCTGTAGTGGTCTTTTTAGAAGGTAGCGGACATGGCGGGTCGACTGCCGCTCCCATCGCCAGAGAACTAATAAAATGGTGGCATAAAAACAGAAAGCAGAGTTAAAAATGAGCATGCTCCTAAGATTATTTAAACGTTTTGACACCAAACTCCTCCTGAGCATCACTGCCTTAGTGATTTTCGGCTTGTTCGTGCTCTACAGCGCAACTTTCGATCAATTCGTGGATGAAACAGCATCGCTTGCTTTTCTTTTAAAACAGATCCTGGCTATCTCCTTAGGAACGTTACTATTATTTGGATTTGCTTATTTTGATTATCACTTTCTAGGAAATTATGCTGAGCTGATCTATTTCTTTTCCTTAGCTCTGCTATTGATAGCCATGAACACCGGGCAAAATATTACCGGAGTTGCACGTTGGTTATATATTGGCCCCTTAAGCTTTCAGCCTTCCGAGCTGGCCAAAATTAGCTTGATCTTTATTCTAGCTAAATATTTCACCAAACATAAAGGAGAATTGGCCACACTGGCGGATATTTTCCCTGCCCTTATTTTGACCTTCTTGCCTTTTATGCTGGTATTTAAACAACCTGATCTGGGCACAGCTTTTATTTTTCTGGCCATCTTCCTCGGCCTAAGCTATTGGGCCGGAGCAAAACCATTGCTCTTATTTTTTATCCTCTCCCCACTACTCAGTATTTTTATCCTGCACATCATCCCGGTGATCCCCTGGGTACTTTGGGGCATATATCTGCTGCTGCTTTTATATATCCTGCATTCTCAAAAAATAAACTTATTTGATACTGCGATCTTTTGGAGTATGAACATTCTAGCTGGCATCTCCTCACCTTCTATCTGGAACTCCTTAAAATTTTATCAGCAACAGCGCCTGCTTTCTTTTTTAAATCCTGCTTTAGATCCACTTGCTCAAGGCACACGCTATCATGCTGCAAAATCAGTTATTGCTATCGGTTCCGGAAAATTGACAGGCCAGGGATTTTTGCAGGGGCCTTTGACCCATCTGCATTATATTCCCGAACACCATACCGATTTCATCTTTACCGTGATCGGTGAAGAATTCGGGCTCCTGGGAACACTTTTGATCCTGGGCCTCTTTGGCTATATCTTATTTAGAGGCATACAGATCGCTGTAAATGCTCAGGATGGATTCGGCAGCCTGTTGGCTGCCGGCATCGTGACTTTCTTTGCTTTTCAGATCGTCTTGAACATCGGGATGACCATCGGTCTTTTCCCGGTTGCCGGCATCCCCTTGCCTTTCTTAAGTGCCGGTGGTTCATCTTTCATTATTTCACTTATCTCTATCGGGATACTTGAATCTATCGTGATCCACAGAAAAAAATTATTTTTCTAGGATAATATTGGTCTCTACTTCGCCAACAGCTTTAAAAGTATTATCTTTTAGAGAAACTAAGGCTTCATCAGCATCCAGCCAAGTCCCATCTTTTCTTTGAAAACGGACCGATCCTTTTAGGCGTATATTCTCATCATCTTCTTTATAGTATGCCTTATCCGCATAAGCTAGCTTACCTTTTTGTTTGACCTTCACCTGGCCAGTGGCATAAGCATCTTTTTTATCAATATTCATCTTGATCTTATCCGCCAAGATAGTAGTTTGCTTTGAAAAAGTCTCCCTGGTCTTAGGATTTTTTAGCTCTTTAAGAGTAGCTTCGTCTACCAGCCAATCGGTCTTATCCAAGATCATTCCCGCCTGCTTGGCGCCCTCCGGCGCCTTACGTAATTCAACATAATCTTTTTGCTCATCATAGTGCCCTTCATCACCAAAAGCTTTTTTCCCGGGCTGCACTACCACTATCCGCCCCTCAATATCGGCTATGGCTTTATCGTTCGCTGAAATAAAATCGATCTTATCGGCATTTATCTGCAGATCCTCTTTCCTGAACAATATATCCCGTTTATCTACATCTTTAGTGGTGATCTTTTCTTTTTTACGAATGATCTTCGCTCCGCCGTTTAGGATAAAACGTTCTTCGTCCAGGAAAGTTTCCAGCTTATCAGCGGTCAGATAAATATTCTTTTGGATTATCTTAAAGGGAGCCTCGAAGATCACCAGGTCTTGATCATGATCTATTTGTGCTTTATCTGCATAAACACCCGCATCTTTTTGCTGTACTCGGATAGAACCTTTGACCTGAGATTTTTTATCCAAGCCGGAATAGACCATACCTTCTGCCCAGATCAAGATCCGCTCTTTAAGATCACTGGCTTTTTTGCCTTTACGTATTAGGTAGGCCCGCACACCCTCCTGGGCTGTTAATTGTTCGATATTAGAATTGGCTACGACCTTACGAGCTTGCAGTTTAATAAGAACTTTTCGGCCAGCGTCATAAGCTTCTCCATCGCTGATATACTCAAGAGTTGCTCGATCTGTATTGCGTGGCGCCCATACATAGCGAGCAGTGATCTTCCAGGTCCGGTTACCTTTGTTATAACCGACGACTTTAACATCCTCGACCTCTATCCTCTTCATATCCGGAGGACCCATATTCAAGAAATCTTCAACACCAGGGAAAAATATCAGCCAGAACAAGAAGATCACCAGCAATATCCCCGCCACCTTCAAGATCTGTTCTTTGTTTTCTTTTATTTTATTTAGTACCATCTTGATCTACTCCAACAATATGTTTCACTTCAGGCTTAGGCACACGCAATAAGGAATATTCCGTAACTTCAAAAGGACAATTTATGAAAACCGTATATTGATTATGTGCTTCTTTTAATTCTTCGCCTTCTGCTGCCTCGATCTTTTCAACTGTTACAGGCAGGATCTCGGCCCGATGCGGATCAATTATCTCGATCTTATCTCCGAGACGAATACGATTTCTGGCCTGGACCAGTATTCGCTTATTAACAAAATCATATTCTACAACAGTTCCTACAAAATCATACTTTTTGATATAGGCTGAAGATGTTTCGAATTGTTTTTCTTCTACGGCGATCCGCTCGCTCTGCTCTTCTTTGCCCATATAAAAACCGGTGCTATATGGCCGATGGCTGATCTTCTCCAGCTCGCTCAGCCACTTAGGATTAAAGACATAATTTTCGGGATCATAACAATAGAGATCGATCGCCTGGCGATAGATCTTGGTCACAATTGCTACATAGTAAGGAGATTTCATCCTGCCTTCCACTTTAAAGGAATCCATACCTGTTTTGACCAGCGCTGGAATATGTTCGATCATACACAGGTCCTTAGCATTTAAAATATATGTTCCTCGAGGATTTGTCTCAATTTCCAATTGCCTATCCTTATCTTCTGCTTCGGTCAAATAATATTTCCAGCGGCAAGGATGCGCACATTCCCCTCGATTGGCTTCCCTCCCGGTAAATTGTTTGCTTAAAAGACAGCGACCGGAATAGGCCATACACATTGCTCCATGAATAAAGGCTTCGATCTCTACTTGAGGAACTTTTTCTTTAATATCAGCTATTTGTAATAGATTTAATTCACGAGCCAGGACGATCCTCTCTACTCCCTCATTGGCCCAGAATTGAACGGCTTTTGCATTAGTGGTATTGGCCTGGGTGCTTAAATGTATCTTTATTCCCCAGCTTCTCTGCTGGATCTCGTTGAGCAATCCCGGGTCAGAAATAATGATCGCATCAATTCCCAGACGCACTGTCTTTTCCAGATACTTCATCATTTCATCAATATCAGAATCCGAGGGGAATATATTTAAAGCTAAATATACCCTAGCTCCGCGCTCGTGAGCAAACCGCACCCCGATCTCAACTTCTTCAATGGTAAATCCGGTATCTGCTGTACGTAAGCTGAATTCAGCTCCGCCGATATAGACCGCATCTGCACCAAAACGTATGGCAGTACGTAATTTTTCCAAATTCCCGGCCGGAATTAATAATTCTGGTATTTTCATTATTGGATTATATCATAGGATACTTTTAGGGACGGGTTTATACCCGCCCCTAAATATATATTCTTTAGTTATATATTAATTGTTTCTTAAATTGTTCTAGGACATTAAGCATCAAATAACCACGAGTAGATGTGCGTATCCACTTATAATCATTATACTCTTTGAGCTTTTGTAAATAATTTTCTTCGGCAATTCCTGGAGGTTTTATTTCAGCGACCTCTTTTGGCATATACAAAGCATTGGCCGCCGGATCATCCATACCAAATTCTCTGCGATAAATATTCTGGATAGCTTGAGCTGCAACGCCCTCACGTATGGCCGTTGTATATGCATGACCGTTATAAAAGGAATTTTCAATATCTTTTTCACTGATCTCCTTCTTGTAAATATTGCTTTGTTTATTCTTATCAACTATCGTAAAACCGTTTTTAACTAAGATCTCTTTGACCAAACGTACCGTCTCCTGAGTACCCACGCCATCTATGAACAGATGTTCCTTGCCTTCCCAAATCGACTCCTTTAGTGATTGTGGTTCTTCCTTTATTTCCATACCATATTGCTTGGCCAGCCTATAAACCCTATATTCCTGCAAGGCCAGCAAATGGCTCTTAAGAGAAGACCTGAAAGTAGCATACTTTATTATCCGGTGCTCGGCCTGATTCTTATCATATTGGCCGGTATCATAGATCCTGGGGTACATCGCTCTGAATTGTGTGATCATCTGCAGCTCAATATCTTTATATAATAAATAAGCGCTAAGTATTGCTCCTTCATCTGTCTTTAGATATTCTTCATAAGCTTTTTTTATCTGGGTTTTATCTTTGGTTTTTTTAATTTTTTCTAGTAACTTATAGCCTTCCGGAAAACGTGCCTTTAGATCTGTAATGCCTTGCAAATAGTTATACAATAGCTTATGAGTAGAAGCATAACGCACCTGTGCCGGGCCGACACTTGTAGAACCGACCATAGCCTTAGCCGCGGCCCGCCAGCTAAAAGCTCCGCCGGTGCCGGTCTCTAAAAAGATCGTCATTAAGATCTCGGCCTGGTCTATAGGATTTGTTGTTATTTTATTTAATATATCTAGTTGCTGTTGGGTAACGGTAAATTTATATGCTCTATCACCAATTTTAAAATTATAATTACCTGCTTCGATATAAGGGAAAGCTAGCCTGGTCTTTACTGGTATATCCAGTTTGATGCTGTCCCTTTTAATGGCTGGATCTATTTCCTGCCATTCATTTATTTCCAGGCCTTCGAATACATTGAGATCGATCTTCTCACAATTTCTTTTCAGAACAATGAACGGATCATTCGGCAAAACTATACCATCCTTGTAATAAGTGCTGATCTTTTCCTGCAGATGTTCTTGTAGTTCATCAGAATTCTTTACTCCTAAAGCTAATGCCTCCAAGGTGCGAGCAATATACATATTGCTTATAAAACCATGTGCCCCATCACTATCTCCAATGAACAGATCTTCAGGATAACCTAGTTCTCTTAGCTTATTAATTGTTCCAGGATTAGCTCCGCCGCAGCCAAATAACCCAAGCAGCTTTGGGGGAGTTTCTTTATCCTGCTTAGGAAATACAGACCATTGCACCAAATGTCCACGCTGAAAGATCGCTTCCAAGTCTTCTCCGGGGCTTTGATGATCGGCCTCAATACCTGCTACACCTTTTTGCAGGATTATCTCAACTGTATTGCCGTTATCCAGAGTACGTGAAACTCTGGCTTTTGTGCCCGGATTTTCTTTGCTGATCAAAAGCTCTGTCTGGCCTTCTTTTTCACCATCAAGATAAGTTATAAATACATCTTCATCCTTGTTCTTAGTGAATTTTATTTTTGTTTTACTTTGCTCTTCCAATACCCATTCATATTTTTGTTCTTCCCACTCATTTTGCTTGGGGATCTCTTTTTTAACTCGTTTATATGAAGTCATTCGAACAGAGCCATCTTCCAAGTATTCAAACTGTTTTTCGATATTATTTGCATAGCGCACATAATCCAGATTGTAGCCCAGGCCGTTAAATCCCAAATGATCTGTACTACCCAAAGTCTGACAAAGCTGCAGCTGAAAATCAGCATCTGCAAAAAGAGCTACTTTACCCCGGATCTTATTATCTGCCAGCCAAGATTCCGGAAATTCCCGATACGGGCCAAGGTCCGGCAATACATCGGCAACCTCTTTCATTCGCGCACCCAGCTCTCCGTCAAATTCCATATGAAATTCCTTGATCCAGAAGCTGAGCAGCCGGAGTTTTTCGGTATTTCTGGAATTATCTGCAAGGTAGGCCTCGTACTCCGTTTTCCAATCATTTACGATCTTTAAGCCCAGTTTTTCTTTATAATATTTTTGGGCGTTCAAAAAGCTTAGATTATCCTGGATCCATTGCCTTTGCTGCTTCCACTCGGCCAATTTCATTTCATAAGCTTTGCTGTCTTTGCCATGGCTTTTAAAAAGCTCCTCAGACTCCTCATACAATCTATCCAGTTCTTGAAATGGCTTATTAACATCTTTGAATAATCTCTCTAAAGCTACCGTTAGGTTCATGCCTGTATCCAAGGCATTTGTACTTTTATCCAGCAATTTGAATACTCTGGGAAAGATAAAATCATAATGCTGGATATAGCTCGTCCCACCAAGCTTTATTAAATTTGTCAAAAATTGCTCAAAACCCCGAGGATCTTCTTGCTCAAAACGGATCAAAGCCTCTTCCATATCTTCTATCTGGCCTAATCTTGTGCATATCTCTCTGAAGGAATAAATAGATAGCGCTGCAGCATTATCTTTGATCATCATATAGCAGCTGTTCGCTGAAAGAGATTGACAGATCTGCTTACGAAAAACATCTGAACTAAAATCATTAGGTATCATGGCATAAGGATATTTCTCAAGATAAAAACTGTTCGCTTCATTTAAAAGCAATGCCCACACTAAAGAATCTTCTGTTTCTTTCTTAATAAAATAATAATACCTGTATTCTGTATTTATAACCTCCGCAATAAGATATGCCAAGGTATCTTCGGCAGGTGAGATTGATTGCAGATCATTTCTTAAATTAGCAGCTTTTGTGTAATTTCCCGTATTAATTAATCTTTCTGTCTTTTTTGCGATCACCTCTCCATTAAACAATTCTATTTCTTTATCCAAATTCCTGATCTTTGTTAGTAAAATATTAATGATATCTCTTTTGCCCATAAATAGATTGTTTCTGCTTGTGAACTCATATGCTTGATATAGATTATTAAGGTATATCAATATTTGATCTTCGTCAGGCTCACCATTATAAAACAGAACAAAATCCTTTAGAGTGTCTGTTAATGCTCTCGGATTTTCCTTATCAACTATTGATCCCAGCAATTCTTTGGCCTTAGTACTTGATATCACCAAGTCTTTTAAACGCAAAATAAATCTAAGAAAATGTTCATGATCTCTCTTGAGAGAATTAACTATTTTTATTGTTTCTTCTAAAGAAAATTCATTTTCTCTCAATAAAGAAAATATTTTAAGCATTAAACTAGGCTCATATCTATAGTTTGCCCATTTGATCTGCTTAAATAATTCAAGTGGCACTTTTTCTGTTATAACTAATTCAACAGCAGCTTTAGCCATAGCTTTGACTATACCTGGGCCATATCTATCTTTATCATAAGATCCTAGACCATTTATACTTTCTACCCATGGCAATCTATTAATATCTTCAATATTAGTCATTCCTGCCTGATATACAATACCTATACCTTCACCTAATGCTTTCATTAAAGCGCCACCCTCATCACTATACCTATCCCTCTCATCGAGTACATTTAAAACATCTCGCCAGGGCAACTTATTAATGTCTTCAAGCTTAGTAATTCCTAGCTTATATACTTGAGCAACTCCCTCTCCGAAAGAAGCAGGCCATTTTTTATCAAAAAACAACTCATTCAATAGATCTATATCGTGCATTCCCGCCTCATATGCTTTACAGACTTTAATAACATGACCAAGAATATTACTTTGGGCTTCATTTGTATAAGCCCTTCCTTTATTTAGATCATTCCATGGAATTTTTAAAATATCTTCTATATCCGTTATTCCTGCTTGATACAAACTAGCCACACCATGTGCTAAAGCACTCTGATTTGTTTCCAGCCAAGGTAATTTATTGAAATCATCAACATCAGTCATTCCTACTTCATATAACTTTACTACATAACTTTGTAAATGTTTTGGATCTATTTTCATCCAGGGTAATTTATTTATATCTTCTACATCAGTAATTCCTGCCTCACAAACCTTAACTATATAAGGATATATCTTTATGCGACCGAGCGCTGATCTCCCATACGTCCGATAGTTTTTAAAATCGTGCTTAATTTCATATAATGATTTAATCCATATTAATTTTGGGATATCTTCAGCTTTCATTCCAGCCGTGTAAAGAGCTGCAGCTCCATTTCCAAAGTGTTCTAATAATTTTATTGCGTACTCGTAAAATCCCTTAGTATAATCTTTACTCTTTGCTATTAATCCTCTATATTCTAATATCTTATACCATGGCAAACTTTCTACATCATGAGAACTCATCCCTGCCTTCAAATTCTTTGACACTACTTCTACTAATGTATTTGTCATTTTTATTTCTTCATCAACATTAAATCTATGATGACTGCTAACAAATACCCATGGTAAAAATAGTATATCCTTAAATCCCATTCCCATTTTTAATAATTCACAAACTCCTTTGCTTAAAGTTTGTATCCGATTTGCATCCGGATAAACATCATAACCATAGTCATAAACATGTTTTATATATATCATACTTTCCCATGGAAGCTTTTCGATTTCTTCTGGGCGTGCTCCTCTCTGAAGCATTTCAAAAAGATGTTCCTCAGGAATATGTTTTTTAAAGGAATTCTTAATTTTTATTTTATTTATCAAGTTCTGTGCTATATCTGGATCAACAGTTTCCACTCCAATATTTACTTCTTGCTCGGTTAATACCTTATTTTTTATATAGTTATCCCATTCTTTAGCGGAAATATCTTTATCTTCAGAGATCTTACTTAGATCACCTTTACTTATTCCTTCTATCTTCTTTTCTTCTATTTCTTTTTCCAGCTCTTTTTTTGTAACACGGGTATTCCTGTTCTCATCCGCATCCCAAAAGATCTGCCAATAATTATTCGCATTTATCTTCATAAATATAGCTTTCTCCCGCTAAATATTCGTTTAGCGGGGTCATATTTGATCTCATAGGATATATACCCATTTAGCTTTATTTTTATACTGTTTATTTAGAAATTTTAACGGACCGGAAGCAGAATTACCTTGTACTGCAGGCCCAAAAGCTCCGAGCTATCTATCTTTAAAGGATTTACCCGCCCTTCAAAGGTCAATACTTTTATCTCATAAAATGCTCTTTGCGGAAAATCTGCCGGCACCCGGAACATCTGTATAAAAGGATCTGATAATAAATATTTTTCCAAGCCATTCAAAGAATATCCTCCGACCAGTATCCCATTGATCGATAAAAATATTGAGCTATCCTCCTCTTGGGCTTTTACTAATTTCACTCTCATTTCTACCGCTTCTCCCCGGAGAGGATTTTCTGGGATATAACTCAGCTCTGTGATCCTTGGTTGCAATTCGCCGTAGCTTCCTTCTTGGACCTTATCCAATTGCTCAGCCATGACTATCTGCCACTTTTTATCTTCGTTCTTTTCCAGGTAAAAGCGGACACGGCTGTAAATTGTCATGTTGATCGAAGTGACCACTTGCTGAAAAACAGGCACCCGTACAGAAGTTACTCCTCCGTCCATTCTCCATTCAACTACAGCCTTGGCCTGAGTATTATCCTCTTTAAGCGTGATCTTCTCTAGATTATAACCGGCGATATTTAAGTTCTGATTGAGGATACTTTCGATGAATTTTTCTTTATCTAGATCATCATAGCTATATTTATCGGAGACCAGCTTCTCCAGCCCGGCCTGATCTTTATTGTTGATGGCTTCCTTGGTCTGCATGAGGACCTTGGCGATCTGCTGGCGCTGTTCATCACCTTCAAAATCACAGCCGAATATGAACGCTGCCAAACAGAACAGAACAAAAAAGATCAGGATCTTTTTCATTATTTGCTCCTCAATTGTTTTAAGGTCTGCCCCAGATCGTCAAAATTACTTCCAAAGTTACTCCACTTGCCTCCCTGCAAAGCTTTTTTAGCTCTTTCGTATTGCTGCAGGGCTTCGGTTGCCAGCTGCGTCGATGTACTTTTCACTGTAGAAATGAACCTGCGACCGCCAACCAAAGAACTTAAAGCATCCCATAGTGTATCGCCCATACCCAGATTCTCCCCCGAAGCCGCTACAACTCTTTTTAACTCGGGGATCTTGCCCTCGGTCGCCTGCAGATAGATCGGCTCAACATATAAAAAAGAATTTTGTACAGGTACGACTATCAGATTTCCCCTGTATACTTCTGATCCCTTTTGACCCCATAGAGACAGATCTTTAGAGATCTCGGCATCCTGATCGATACGGGCATCCACCTGGGAAGGACCATAGACCAAGATCTGTTTGGGTAGGCTGTAGAGCAGGAGTTTGCCGTATTCATCTCCATCGCACATAGCCGATAACCAGCCGATCATATTATCTTTTCCGTTGGGAGTGAACGGCAGCATGATCAAGAATTCCAGCCTATTGGTCTCGGGCAGCTGCATCATTACATAATAAGGCGTCATCGATTCCTGTCCGCCGCCCTGGCTGACCCGCGGGACGTTCCAAAGATCTTCCTGATTATAAAATACTTGGGCATCGTTCATATGATAGATCCGGTACATATTCGCTTGGATCTGGAACATATTCTCTGGATAGCGGACATGGGCACGCAGATCCTCTGGCATTTCTTTTGCTGATCTAAATAATTTAGGGAATATCTTGTTATAGACTTCTACGATCGGCTCCTGAGCATAGATGTAAAAATTCGTTTCCCCCGTATAAGCATCTACTATTACCTTCACTGAATTACGTATGTAATTGAAGGACCCGCGGAAAGGCTCTGAATAAGGATACTTAGTGCTCATTGTATAAGCATCCAGGATCCAGAAGAGCTTGCCCTTTTTATCAACGACCATATAGGGATCAAGATCATATTTCAAAAAAGGCGCTATCTTATAGATCCTATCTTTTATCTGACGAACATAGAATAATTTTGAATCTTTTTTTATATAATTACTTAACAATATCTTAAAATCCCGAAAATAAAGAGCATACAAAAGCCTGCGCCAGAAAGATCCGATACTGATCCCGCCCGCACCGGAATAATTCGTATATTTATTTTTATCCCCTTGTGGATAGTCAAATTCATCAGCGCTGGTCTTAACGATAATATACGGATAAGTTTTCTCGCCAAAATAAATACCGGGCTGGTTTATTTTTAATAATTTTGAGACCGGTGGAATATCTTTAACCAACAGATTAGGCATTCCCCCTGGCAGAACATCGGAGACCGAGGTCATAGCTAAGCCGTATCCGTGAGTATAGATCAGATGTTGGTTGATCCAAGTCTGCGCCCTGGCAGGTATCTTTTCATAGAAAAGCTCCCGGGGAGCCAGCATTACCTGGCGTTTTTCTCCGTTAAAAATATAGCGATCTATATCTACATCATTAAAATCATAATATAAACGGATGGCCTGCAGCTGGCGCAAGGTTTGACGCAGCGGCCGAGGATCCCACAGCCTAAGATTCTTGATAGTATTCTCGCTTTTTTGGAGATCCTGTCTGCTAAGCTGAGGATCATATTTAAAGGCCCGCTCTTCGACATTCCCGAGACCATAAGCATCCTGTGTATATTTTATATTGTATTCAATGTAAGGTTTTTCTTTTATAAGTTCATTAGGGCCTACCACGAACTTCTGCAGAAATACGGCATAAAAACCGTGAATGAAGATCAGGCCTAATACCCAAAGGGCTAAAGAAGAAAGCAAGACGATCCACGGTATGCTGATAAAAGCAGAGACAAGTGAGACCACGGCGATCACCAGCGCGATCACCAAAGAGAACCACATCCCCGGCAAGGTAGCATGGATATCCGTATAACTAGCGCCATAGGCGACTCCGCGCGGTGAATAAAGCAGGGAGAACATGTCCAATCGATAATGCCAGGCCATTAGCAAGAAAAAGATGGATACCAAGAAAAGTAAATGTCTTTTTGCCGAATCAGGTATCTCGAAACGCCCTCTGGCTAACTGCACTACCGAATCACTAAAATATATCCAGCCTACTAATAAAGTTGAAAAAACAACAAGAAGTACCAACCAGCTTTTCAAAAAAGAAAGGAAGGGTAATTTAAATACATAAAACCCGATATCCCTGCTGAATAGAGGATCTACTTTATTAAAAGGAACAGTATTTATATATTTTAAAAATATCTCCCATTTATTGGCGGCTAATCCTCCCAGGAAAAGACCCAAGGCCACAACAGCAACGGTCAAAAGAAGTTTTACCCACAGATCATCCGTAGGTGTTATGTTTATCTCGCCTTCTTCGGTAGGCTTTTCTCCGAACATGCTCTCGCGAATAACTTCGATAAAATAAGTTATGCTTCCTTTTTGGGCAGTACGTTGTACTAAGCGATGCTTGCTGCCTATCTTACGGGCTAAGAAAAGATTTCCGCCCAAGAAGATCCCTGCCAATGCGGCAAAAGCTAAAAAGAAGGTCGTACGCACGATCAGGATCTTTAAATATACTCCTAGAAATTTAACTTCTGAGAACCAAAGGATATCCGGATAGAAAGAAAGCCAAGATGAAAGGACTATGAACGCTCCTAGAACTATGAGCCCAAGTTGGACCTGCTTGATCTTAATTAATCGTATCATTGCTGCTCCATTTTTTTTAAGAACTAGATTTTCTCATACAAATTATATTTTGCCTAACAAATACTTCTGCAGCAGGTTTATTTCTTGACTGCAGATTGATCAATAAACGAGTTGGGACTATCGAACTCATCTTCGATCTCGCCGACGATCTCTTCGACCAGATCCTCCAAGGTCACTATACCGACCAGGGCACCCTGGGAATTAACAACAATAGCAAAATGGTTCTTTTCTCGTTTCATCTGCCGAAAAACAGAATCTGTTTTCCTGGTCTCCAGAACGAATACTGGTTTGCGCAAAGCACTCCCCAAATTAGCAAATTGTGGTTTTTGGGTACTGCTCCCGGAAAGCCAAAGCAAGACATCTTTGGCATACAACACACCTAAAATATTATCCAGCTTTTTGTTATATACAGGAACTCTGGATAGCGGTTTTCTTGAAAGTATTTTCATGACTTGATCAAGCGAAGAAGAGACCTCAACAGCTACAACTTTATTTCTTGAGGTCATGACATCTTTGATCAAAGTATCGTTGAACTCAAAAATACGATGCAGCATCTTTTTTTCTTCCTCTTCGATCGCGCCTTCTTCTTTGCCAGCATTGATCAGGGCTTTTACTTCCTGCTCGGTCACAAATTGACTGTAGGGATTTTTTGATATTTTTAAGATCCTCATGATGAACCCCGGGAAATAGATCAGCATCAAAACTACCGGCGATAAAAACCAGTTTAGGAATTTAATGATGGGTGCTGCCAGTAGTGCGAACGCTTCGCGATGCGCTAAAGCGATGGTCTTGGGAGTGATCTCGCCAAAGGTCAGGATCAAGAAGGTCATCAATCCGGTAATAATCCCCGAGCCCAGGGCAACATGCTCTTGCCAGCCGAATCTTTGCAATACACTCAACATAATGAAAGTAGCCAGGATAGAAGCAGATATATTCACCAAGTTGTTGCCGACCAGGATCGTGGCCAGCATTTTGCCCGGTTTTTTAAAAATATTATTTAAAGATTGTGCTCCGCGGCGTTTCTGTTCGTATAATAATTTGACCCTGGATTTAGCTATCGTGGTCAGCGCGGTCTCTGCGCCTGAAAAAAAAGCTGAAAATATAATAAGTAATATCAGAACCGCCAGCTCTAAGATTAAAATGTTCATCTTAAAAGCAGATTAAGTTTTGGTAAAAAAATGATCAACGCAGCGATCAAGGCATTTAGCGATGCAATTAGCACGGCTCCCGCAGCCACATCTTTGCCTATTTTAATTTGAGGATTTTTATCTTGCCCATGGATATTAAAAGACTCTTCGATCGATGTATTCATCAGCTCTGCGACCCAAACCAGAGCAATATCCAAGCCTAAGACCAAGCCTTCAATAGTACTGACCTTTAGCGCGATCATCATGATTATTGCCAACAAGGTAAGGATCCCATGGATACGCATGTTCTGTTCATCTCTAAATGCTACCCAGATCCCAAAGGAAGCATGTTTTATACTATTAACTACCGACCATTTTTTATCTAACATTGCCTGCTCCTTTTTTTAATGCTCCTTAGTCAAGATCTTTTGTTCAAATTTTTCCATTTTATCTTTTTCTTTTATGGTCTTATGCTTATAGCCCAACAAATGTAATGTGCCGTGTACGGCTAATCGCTTAAGCTCTGCCAAAAGAGAATGTTGAAACCGCTTGGCATTTTTATGTGCAAAAGGTACAGAAATGAAAACATCCCCCAAGAGCCTGGTCTCCCCCAACGAAAAAGAAAGCACATCAGTCGGCTTATCTTTAAAATTGTATTTTTTGTTCAAATCCTGGATATATTTATCATCCACAAAAGTAATGCTGACCACTCCCAGAGTTTTACGTTTTGCTTTTAATGCTTTCTTGACCACTTTATCAATTTCTTCTTTATAAGGGACCTTTACTATTTCATTTATTAAAACTTTCATTATTAATCTCCAATCATATCGAATTTAGCATTCTCTGTTTTTAATTCCTCCTCCTCTTCTATCTCTTTATCCGGATATTCAACACGGCTATGTAACCTGCCGCCCAAAACATACAAAAACGCTTCACGCATCTTATCCAGATCTTTCAATGTTAAGCGGCAATCATCCAGCTGCCCGTCATCCAGCCGCTCTTTAAATATCTTGCGGATCAAAGCTTCGATCTTGTGTGGCGTGGGGCGCTCCAAGGACCTTACCGCAGCTTCAACAGAATCTGCCATCATGACCACTGCAGCTTCTTTGGATTTCGGCGTAGGCCCTTCATAACGAAATTCATTTTCATTTATCTTTTCTTCGCCTGCCTTAGCTAAGAACTGCCTATAGAAAAAGGAGACCATGCTTGTCCCATGATGCTGAGCGATAATATCGATTATCATACTCGGCAATTTATACTTTACCGCCAATTCCACGCCATCTCGCGGATGAGAAAGTATGATCAACGCGCTGAGCCTGGGTTGGATCTTATCGTGAGGATTTTCTGCTCCGATCTGATTTTCGACAAAAAAGTAGGGTCGTTTTATTTTACCCACATCGTGATAGTAGCCGCCTACCCTGGCCAACAATGAATTAGCTCCGATCACTTCTGCAGCAGCTTCGGCCATATTAGCCACTACTAGACTATGGTGATATGTCCCTGGAGCTTCTACTAAAAGCCGTTTTAAAAGCGGTTGATTTGGATTAGCAAATTCTCCCAAACGCATCGGCGTTATGATATTGAAAGTTGTCTCCCAGTAAGGCAGGGTCCCGATAACAAATATTGCGGAAACCACACCATTTACTCCGCCAAAGACCAGATCCGGTAAAATATCCGGCCAGATCAGCACTTTTTTCAAAATAGCAACCAAAAGAACAACGGCCATATTTGTCAGCCCGATCAGGAATCCCGCCTTGGTCAGGTCTGTCCTTTGGAATATTCCGGTCGATCTGGAAATTGCCACAAAGCTCCCAAAAAGCAGCATGGAAATTATCGAGAAATCAAAATTAAAGATCATCCCAATAAAAAAACTCATCAATACCGTTGAAATAATTGCTACCGGGCCATCAACCAGGATCACTAAAAGCATGGCTGCTGCCGGCACCGGCACAAAGTGCCCGTTCCAAGGGCTCAAAAATCTCCCCAGTAACACTGTTACTGAAATTAAGATCGCCAGGACCAAAAGACGTTTAGGATCATCGTATACTTTCCGTCGATAGAAGAAGAGGTACATAAAAAAGAAAAAGAATAATATCAATTCCATGCCGGCAGCAGAAAAAAGGTAGGACCAATCCACTCCTCTGCCGTAAATACCTAAAGCCGTAAATATGGCAATATGTTCTTTGGTTATTTTTTCCCCGCTAAAAACTATTGGGCTTCCTCGCCGCAGCTTCGTATGCATAGGTATGATCGTGTTCTTACCTAGCCGGCGGCGCTTATCTGTTTCGCGTTGATTTACGACTTTATTTGGATAAAGCGAGGCTATGATAACTTCACGCACTGCCCGCTTATATTCTTTGCCCACCAGCAGATCTTTCAAGCTGGAATCGATCTGTTGCTGAATCTGAGCAGATTTCGCATCTTCTACACCCTGTAAAAGGATCTCTTGGGAAGTCCTAAGGATTATTGATTCAAGCAGTTTTAGTGTCGTATTGTTGGCCCTAGATAATACTCCTAAAGAACGGCTGGATAGATTGAATTCCAGTGATTGGCCTAGGGCAGCTCGCTCTTCATCGGCTAATTCTTTTTCCTTTAATTTTCTTATTTTCCCAAAATAAGAAGTGACATCTGCCTTAGATCTATCAACAATAGATTTATCGATAATATAGACCGTCTCAACTGCCTGCTCTCGTTTCCCTCGCATTACTTCCGTTTGAGCACGATCAGCCTTGGTTTCGATCTCTCCTGTTATGGGTGAAAGGATATCCCACTCGGTAACTTCACCTTCCTGTAAGGTCACGCGGTTAGAAAAAACCGGCAAAGTTAAGGCTAAAAGGACAATGATATAAAGCACCAGGAACAAACTCAGCCTATACAGCCCAAGATTGGCAAAGAATCCTATAAAAAAACCTTGTTTTTGCTTAGCAGCTTCTTCAGCCATGTCAGACCTTTCTAATATGAGCGCCTAAAGACAATAATTTGCCTTGCAGATTATCATACCCTCGCTCTACATGTTCTATATCGTAGATCAATGTCTCCCCTTCAGCAACTAAGCCGGCCAGCCACAAGGCCGCTCCTGCCCGTAGATCTGTTGTCCTTACTGGAGCACCAGACAACTTCTCTACACCATTAATAATTGCCACCCTATCTTTTACTTTTATATTTGCACCCATCCGCGTCAACTCTTGGGCATGCATGAATCTGTTCTCGAAAATAGTTTCTTTGACCATACTGGTGCCTGGCGTAATACTCAGCAAGGCCATGACCTGCGCCTGCATATCAGTGGGAAATCCAGGATAAGGCTGGGTCTCTAACTCTATTGGTTTTAGTATACCATTGCGTGTAACTGATGCTTTATCTCCCACCACAACCACCTTGATCCCCATTTCCCTCATCTTTTCTAAAAGTGGTAACAAATGTGATTTATTAACTCCATCAATATGTACATCACCGTCGGTTATTGCACTAGCCAACATCAATGTGCCTGCTTCAATACGATCAGGAATTACTTTATAATTTACTCCGGTTAATTTGCTGACACCCTCTATCTCGATCATATCCGTACCCTGGCCCTTGATCTTAGCCCCGGCAGCGATCAAGAAATTGGCCAGATCTTCAACTTCCGGTTCACGTGCAGCATTTTTTATTCTAGTCGTTCCTTCTGCTAGAGTAGCTGCCATCATCACATTTTCTGTAGCGCCTACACTTGGAAAAGAAAGATTTACATCATTTCCTTTTAATTTTTTTGCTTTTAGATCGATAAAACCATGCTCGACCTCGATCTTGGCTCCCAAAGCTTCAAATCCTTTTAAGTGAATATCCACTGGACGAGTTCCGATTGCACAGCCACCCGGCAAAGGGATCTTCACAAATCCTGTCTTAGCCAAGATAGGCCCCGCAATAAAAAATGAGGCCCGCATTTTAGTGACTAGTTCATAGGGTATCAGGTGTTTCAAAGAAGTCTTTTTATTGGAGATCTTCACATGATGATTAACATATTCTGCTTTAAGCCCCAGTGTACGTAACATCCGGACCATAGTAGTAATGTCGGTCAGCCGTGGTACATTCTCGATCTTGCTATCTCCTTCAAGCATAGTTACCGCTGCCAATATCGGCAATGCGGCATTCTTGGCCCCGCTGACCCGCACGGTCCCTTTTAATCTTTTACCACCTTTTATAATTACTTTTGCCATAATTATTACCTGATCTTTACTTTCTTCGGTCTAAATGCCCGCGGTTTTTTATTGGAAAAACCAAAATAATATTTCAATGCTTGTACGATCCTCTGTGCCGCCTTGCCATCGCCATAGGGGCTGATAGCTTCTGCCATCTGCTTATAATACTTCTGGTTATCTAACAGCTTCTGCGTTTCGGATATGATCCGCTTACTATTGGTGCCGATCAATTTTACTGCACCACTTTCTATTGCTTCCGGCCTCTCTGTTTTTTCTCTTAATACTAAAACAGGAACTCCGATAACTGGAGCTTCTTCTTGGATCCCGCCGGAATCGGTCAGGATCAAATAGGCACCTTTCATTAACCTTGAAAATTCCAAATATTCCAAAGGAGGAATAAGCTTAACATTATTTATACCTTTTAAAAAATCCCTTGCTGTCTTTTGTACATTTGGATTCAAATGCACAGGGTAAACAAGATCGAATTGCGGATTTTTCTTGGCTAAAGCTTTTAGCGCAACACAAATGTTCTGCAAAGGACCGCCAAAGCTTTCCCGCCGATGCGCTGTCACTAAAATATACGGCCTTTGCTTTGACTTTACTTGCTTATGCCCGTTCTTGGATAAGACCTTCCTTAAAGCATCTATAACAGTATTTCCCGTAAGATACAAATGCTTGGCTCCCTTTTTCTCTTTTTTAACGATCTTATAAGCCTGCTCTGTAGGTGCAAAATGTAATCCTGCCAAATTAGTGGTCAAGGTCCTGTTCATTTCTTCCGGATAAGGATCGGCCGCATCCCCTGTACGTAGACCCGCCTCAATATGCCCCACTGGTATACCCAAAGTAAAGGCTACTAAGCTGGCTAAAAATGTAGAGGTGGTATCCCCCTGGACTAAAACAAGATCCGGAGCTAATTTACTCAAGCTTTTTTCCAGCTTTCCGAACAATCTATTTGATAATTGCATAAGGCTTTGGTCCTTGAGCATTACTTTCAGATCTTGGTCGGCTTTGATCTTGAATCTTTTTAGGACTTGATCGAGCATTTCTTTATGCTGACCAGTGACCACGATCTGTGGTTTGAAATATTTCCTGTTCTTTAATAATTCCAGCCACACCGGGGCCATCTTGATCGCTTCCGGACGCGTCCCGAAAACCAAGGCTATCTTCTTTTTAGATACAGACATTAAATTAGCTCCATTTTTTTAAAGCGCCTGTATTTCCTTGCAGACGCTGAAATCCTGCAGGCAGCCGGCCTGCATGGATTGATTTATGTTTTAAATTAATTCCATTTTCTTAATCTTCTTCACCCCGATGTAAACCAGAAAAATTATTGTGACTAAGAATATAAATGCCCAGAGGCCGGAAACCATCGTGATCAGCAAAGCACCGATGCTTAAAATTATACTGACATAGTAGATCACCCAAACCACTTGTTTCTGAGAAAAGCCCAGCCTCAACAAACGATGATGTAAATGCTGATCGTCAGCTTTAAAGATATGCTTTTTATTGCGTACTCTTCTAAAGATCGCGGCAAAAGTATCAATGAGCGGTATCCCTAAAGCCAGGATCGGGATAGCTAACGCCAAAGTAGCTGCACTTTTTAGAACCCCCAGCACTGAAATGCAGGCCAGACAATAACCCAAGAACATACTGCCAGTATCCCCCATAAAGATCGATGCCGGGCTGAAGTTATACTTTAAAAATCCAAAAGTAGCTCCGGCTAGAGTCGCTGCCAATAAAGCTACTTCAAAACGCTTTAACAGGATCGCTACAACAAATAAAGTAATCACGGCAATTAAAGTAACTCCCGCCGCCAATCCATCAATGCCATCGATCAAGTTAATAGTGTTCGTTACACCTACTATCCAAAGAATTGTAAGTGTCCAAGAAATAAATGGCGGTATGTAGAATACCCCTCCAAAGGGATTATTAAAGAACTCTATGCGCACACCCATGGCTACTGTCATGACCGCTATGGAAAGCTGAAAAAATAACTTCACGGGTGGTTTTAATCCTTTGATATCATCGACGATCCCTAACAAAATGATCAGGCTGGCTCCATATATGATCGGTTTATATAATTCTAGTAATTCAACAGATCTATAGATCGCGATCACAGTAAGTAAAGCTATAATAAAACCCAGATATATCCCCAATCCACCAAGCCGGGGTATTGGATTGGCATGAATTTTTCGGCCGCCAGGATAATCTAAAGCACCCCAGCGTATAGCCAGTTTTTTTATTATAGGTATAAGCAAAATTGTCACAAAAAAAGAGCCCAAAAAGGCGTCTAATAATACAAAAATAGGCTATTTCCCTTCCTTATAAGCACTATATTATATAATGAAATAGGGTATAAAAGTAGTAATTGGTGTCCTGGATTATTCTATTATTGCTTTTATTGTATTTATGACCCGCATGACCCAGACTTCTTTGATCTTTAAATATGATCCAAATTCTCTTATTACCTTATCTATTTTGTCCTTTTCTATAGCCAATTTATTATAATTACTCTCATCGATATCCAATTTATCCGCAACCGGTTTGAGACTGCTTGCCAGTATTACTTTTTTATTCTGTTCAGCTTTTGAGATGATCTCGACTAATTTTTTGATCAGTTCATCGATCTTTTTTTTATACTCCTCATTTACTACGGATACTTGCTCCATATCAGGTACGGTTGGTATGTTTTCTGGAGGGACCTCAGCTCCAGGAGCTGTATCAGAAGATATGTCCGACAATTCCTGGGCAGCTCCGCTCAGATCAGGCGATTGAACACCAGCTACCTGTGCTACCTGATCTAATAGGTCCAAACTTTCAGGTGGACCATCATTAAAAATATCTATTGGTTCAGAAAGCTCGGTATTTTGGATTATTTTTTTATTTAAAAACATGTTTTTACCTTACTAATCTATATCGCAACAAATTCTATTTAATTTCATAAATCTTAGCAAGTGATCATATATATAGAACACCTTTATCTATTGAAAAATGGGATTAGCTCATACTCCCTACGATAACAATAGAGATAACTAGCTTATGAGGTTGTTATGAGTATTGATAGACTTCTAGCTGTCAAAGAGGCCACAAATATTGTGGCCACAAGATCGAGCTCCCCTGCTTTGACTATTCAACAGTATACTTTCCATTATTCATACTCTTTGTGGAGAAAAAGCGAAAATACTCTCTCTGAAGTAAAAGATTTTTGTTATTCTCTACATAATGACAGAGCAGTTAATACTCGGGATATTCTTAAGCCTGAGCTATACCTTTTTGAATCCAAATTTAATGGCCGGACAAGATCAGAGCTTGAACAACTTTCTGCTAAAACATCCGGCTATATAACTACACTTCAAGCGTATCCTGCTTTAATTAAACATGTTTTGGATCCCTTACATGCATTACTGACCAGTGCCGGTGAAAACAAAAAAAAAGCCAGTATCGACCTGGATCATCCTGCTACTAAAAAGCTGATCGAGGATACCCTGGAAATGTTGCTCACCGGGCAGACAGATTTTTACTTCAGGGGCTGGAGCAGTGTCCTGGAAACAAAAAAGCTTGGCTATAAAAAAGGCCTGGCATCTTTTCAGAACAAGGCTGGCACAATTGATCTGGAAGATCTCTACCAAGATCTAAAAAAGACTTCCGATTATTATCAAGGTGCACTATATTCACTGCACCGCATAAAATTTAATATCCATGTCAGATTATTGCTTATAGAAGGCGATGAGATCGCTAAAAAAGCTAAACAGGAAGGCTCCTCTCCCGACCTGAACTTAGAAAGACAACTATTAAGATACGATCAGAATATTTCTGCTGCTAAAATGCATTATAAATATAGAAATACACCGAATTATCCTGAGCCGATCCCTTACTCATCCCAATACGAAGCTCTAAGCAATAAATGGCAATGGGGCATTTATTATAATAAACCTGTTCGGTATATTTATGATCGTGCGATCGCCCGCAAGGATCTGCTCGTATTGCTGGATCAACAGAAAAGCATCAACCAAAAGATCGCAAACAAACTCGTCCTTACAGCTACAGATCAAAACCAGATCAAAGCTTTTGGCTGGAAAATAGACCTTTTAGATAAAACTATTTATCATTATAAAAAAGACCGGCACCTAAATAATAATATAGCGAAAGCAAAGCATGACTTAGCAGAAATGAACGAATACCTACGGGAATACAAATATGCTGAATTGGTAGACAAGCTGGTACAAAAGGGAGAAAAGATCTGCATTTCATTTGAGAAGAGCGATCATAAAGATATTCGTTACTATAAAAACGCTTACTTAACCGAGTTGGCCAGCTTTAAAAGAAAATATTCTGACCTGACCGTAAAACAAAAGACCGAGCTTAAGCAGATGGAAGATAAAATGATCAGTAAAGCCGAAGAGATCCTAGCTAAGATGAAAGCTACGTATTTAGCTCAGATAAACGAGCTGCTTCGGCAAACTAAAGTTATTCTCAAAGGCGAGGATATCAGCAAAATGGCTACTTTAAAAAAAGAGTTGGAAGATTTCCGGCAAGATAATCTTTCTGTTCTAAACGATCTATTTGTCACCAGAAAAAGCAATATAGATCAAGCTATTATTTATCTCGCCTACCGTATTAATAAAGTAAACGCTGATATATTAGCCAGAGAAAAAGCAAAAAAGGCAAAAGTCCTGGCCGCCCAGAAACCACCAGCGCCGGAAGATCCTTTTCTATACTATAAAGTAAGAAAAGGCGATTATCTGTACAAGATCATTGATAAGCACTATCTCAAACCACGTAAATATTCAGCGCTTCGTGATCAGATCAAAAATGACAATCCCGGAAAAGTAAAAGGCAAAGACCTGACCATTTATATCGGAGATACTTTACGTTTAAGAAAAGAGCAGCCAACCATAATGATCACCCAAGAAGCACTGCCTAATGGCTCATTGATCGATAACGGTAAAGTATATTGTGTGGTAAAAAATGGTGATGGTATATCTAAGATCGCCCTGCGGTATCACAAACATACTGAGTTAAGCTATAAAGAATTATTTATAAAATTAAAAAAGAAATATCTTAAAGATAAAAAATATATCCATCCCGGAGACAAATTAGAGATCCCCAATATTAAGGCTCGGAATATTAATTATATAAAAGATCCGGATATGTGCGCTTAAGCTATTGTCTTTTTAAAAAATTCCAATACCCTTTTTAAAAGAAGATCTTTTCTTGTCGCGTTTCAAATTCCGCACTCAAGGCTATACCGTAAGCAACCTCTGTGCGTGCACCCTCTGCCACGGACAATATTCCCCAGAAAGGCCGGATATAGTATGTTTCTTCTAAACGAATAGGCACTGATATGATCAGATACGGCCCGGTCCAAGAAGAGGAATCCTTGGCACCCAGAACTTCTTGTTTATCGTCGCTCAAATTCAGATGAACAGCATGAAGGCCTGTTTGAAACATTAAAAACTCTATTGGCTGATAATAGATCCCCAAGCGATCATGATTAACCGAAACTGTACCAAAACGATATAATGTCGGCTGTACTCCATAATGAGCAAGATCGAATCCGAACTTCTGCCAACCCACTCCCAGATCAAAACCCATCCCCATCCCGCTTTGCCCGATCCAATTGAGCCCGACCCCGAAGCTTACTTTTGCCTGCAAAGAGCAAGGGATCAATAATAAAACAATTAAGATCAAAATAAACTTTTTCATGTTTTCTCCTTAGCGTATGTTATAATTTCTTACTAAATTTTGAGGTATTTTATCATATACTGAGCATAAGACATGAGGGATTTTTATGCAGGTCTTGGTCTTGAATTCAACTTATATACCTTTGAATATCTGCAGCTGGAAGCGGGCGCTGATCCTTGTCTTCAAGAACAAAGCTACAGCGATCGAAAATTCACAAAAGTTAATTAATGGAAAGTATACTGTCCCGGCAGTTGTTAAGCTCAACCGCTATATCCCTCTGCCCTATCAGGAAGTTGTGCTGACCAGAAAAAATGTCTACTTAAGAGATAATCATGAATGCCAGTATTGTGGAAAAAGATCAAATCTGACCATTGATCATGTGCGACCACGCAGTCGTGACGGAAAAGATAGCTGGACCAATGTGGTTGTTGCCTGTACTCGCTGTAATAATGAAAAAGGCCACCGGACTCCAGAAGAAGCCAGAATGCAGCTGCGCAATCAACCCTATAAACCGCCCTCATCACTTTATCTGGAAATGACCCGGCGCAAAGATACCCCAAGAAACTGGTTCTTTTACTTTGATAAACAGAAAAAGGCCAAGAAAAGCTGAGCTGATTATTCCGTGTCGGTTTCTTTGACAGCGCGTTTTAGCTTTTTAATTGAACTCTTGTAGATCCTGGTAGCCTGGGATTCCGAAACACCGATATTATCGCCGATCTCCTTAAAAGTAAGATCTTTTTTGTAACGGCCAATGATCACATTCTTCTCCTTATCGGAAAGACAATCCATGGCGCGGTTCAAGGCCACTCCATCTTCGACCTTGTTCTCAAAAGCAGCGGCATGCTTGTTGACCACAGCATAGATATTAGCCGCTTGCGCGATCCAATCATATAAGCGGGAAGGATCTGCCTTGGTCAGATAACGGATATGATCTTTCATTGCCCCTGTTACTCGTGAATAAGCCAAAGGCCAGATATCCATACTTCTTTTCGGATCCCATTGTTTTATGGTCTCAAAAAATTCTATGCGGGCCACATTGAAAAGATCATCACCTTCGGCCTGCGTCACATGCGCTGGCAAGGAACGTAAATATTTGCCTACCAAGCCCGTCAGCTTCTTTGAGAACTTGTCCATGATCTGAGGGGAATAATTCTTGGTAAGATGCTTTTTAATATCGCTGATCACTATTTTTTCTAGCCTGCGCCAGACAGTCTCCAGAGAATCTTGCTTTTTACCGATCATTTTCTCCACCTTGCTGATATTTGTGTTTATTTATAATCCCAGGTTCCTTTTGATCCTGTTCATATAACGATCTTCTTCCAGGAATTTCTTATGATCTTCTTCGCTCAACAAACCCTCCGAGAGCTCTTCATATCTTTTGTGCCAGCGACGGTAAATACTTTCTCTATCTTTTAAACTGCGCTTGCGAAGCTGCTTGAGTATTGTGGTCAGCGGTAGCGCTGTTGGCATAGCTGTGGGCCCGATCTCGGATTCGAAATCCCCGCCCCAGCCACCAAGATAACGCATGCCGACTTTATGATCTGCCATGGAAAAATTATAACCTGTGAGGCCTAAAAAGCCAATTTATTAAGAAAATATGAAATATTTCATATTTTCTTACGATACTATTACGAGAGCGATCCTTGATCAGGAGAATATAAAAGTATGCTTTTTTTAAATAGAAAGATAATAAGCTCAGGCGAAGCATCTCCTACTTCTTGTATGAAAAGATATCAGGAGTATTTAGATCTGCACAAGTCACTTGATAGGCCGTTCATTTTAAAACATTTCGATCTAGACATGCTTAGAACTTTAGCTAAAGCTATCCAAAAAAAGATCAGCGAATTAGTACCCAAAGTCGAAGGATTTGGCTCTGATGATCCCAAACAAAAAGCAGCGAGCATGCCCTTTCTGCCAAAATTGACCTTATGGGAAAATAATCACAAAATAGTTACAAGCATATTAAATGATGCTGAGAAGGTCTTAAAAGATATACGCAAACTGGTCAATAACGTTGAGCTGCCCCAAGATATTGTCAGAGCATTTCTTCCTTTCGACCGCTTTGATCACTCTTCATTTTATGAAAATAATGCTTTTGAAAAAGAATTTGCTTCTTATGAGCCAGTGCTGGTTCATGTTGTATTAAATGAGCTGGTAAAAAACAAAGAGTTTGTGCATATCAATGATAAATATTTCCAAAATAATCTGGTACCCACAGTACATAAACAATTAAAAGAAGCATATAGTCGTTTAAGAAGGCAAAAGAGCTTGTCTCCTATCGAACAAAAAAACATATATGAAATGAGTAATATTATCAGCTTGCTGGAAAATGCTCTGGACGAACCAGAGCTTATTGAAGAGGCGGGCTCTGAAAATCTTGAAATTGCTGAAATGCCGGATATGGCTCTCAACGAATACAGCATTATTGAAGAAAAAGTATTGCCAATACTAAAACAAGGGCCTGTAACTTTTGCTCAGATAAAAGCACAAATATCTATACCTGAAGAAGATCTGATCGAATATCTGCAAAATGAAGGCTATAAAATATTGGATCAGAAAAATGATCATTATTATCTTAAGGACGAACAAGCTCTCTTAGATCAACTTATGCTGTTCATTTCAATGCCTGCAGATCCAAAGCTTCAAAAATTATGGCTCGAGCTATTATCGGCATTTTCTTCAGAACGATTGCTCTCTTTAAAAAAACTCTTAGAACAAAAAACAGAAGCCACCGGGAAAGATATAAAAAAGAGCGAGAATTATATCAAAGAATGCAATCTGCCGATCATTAAGATACAAGAGCTCGAGATGAAGCTTAAAGAACTGCAGAAAACAATAGCTCCCTATGAACGATTTATTAAAAAAATAGAAGAGGTCATTCCAGTAAAAGAAAAAGAACAAAAAGACCTGGCACTTAGAGATATGTCCATTACTGAGCTACAAGAACAGGTACCGATTCTGGAAAAATCTATCCGTGATCTTACAGACAATGGCATTATGCACAAACAATTGCTGCAAAGCGGACCAGGTAATAAAAGCTTACAGGAAACTCTTCAACAGATACGAGAACAACGAAAAGAACAGCAGGAGACCCTGGAAAAATACCAAGAATTGCTTTCAATAAAAATCAAGCAACAAAAAGAGATCTCCGAAATATCTTCTCCAAAAGAAACAACCGAGGCCGCAAATGTTCCTATCGAACCTGAACAAACCGAAAACATTGATGAATTGGCTGGTATCCCGAAAATTGATGTCCCAATTGAAGATGATCTTCCAACTGAAGAAGATGCTATCATTGATGAGCTCATGCGGAATGAAGAAGAGCCTGAGATCGGAACAATCGAAGAACTCCCGGCACGAGAAGAGATACTGGAAACTAAAGATAATATCATTGAAGAGGAAGAGCCCGCTGGAAAGATCCCAATATTAGATGCTATCCCCGAAGCCCCCGAACCAATTGTTGTTGATGAAATGCCTGCTCTACCAGCATTACCCCCAACTACTTCTTATTTGAATCAGGCCCAAAAGAACAAGGCTTTTTTCAACGATATGAATCAGGCCTTCGATAATATGTTCTCTGAATTTGAAAGAAAAAGTATTACACAAGAAAATATAAAAGTTTTTCTAGAAAGAAGTACGAGCTTTGGCGATAACTTAAGCGCAACCAGCACTAAAGATCCTTCAAAAGCTGAGCCTATAGCTGCTGAATGGATCAGGAAGATAAATAAAATTCATACAAGATACTTACATTCAAGCCTCTATAAAAAGCAACTATCGAAAGTAGAAAAAAAAGAGATCAATGATCTTTATGAAGATGCTATCAAATCTTTAAAAGACCTCGTCGGTCCAAACAGCCATGGCTTGGGTGTAGATTTCTTTTCTTAAAAAAATAAAAAAGATAACAAAAAAAGGCGAGGTATTTACCTCGCCTTTTAATTTAAACTTAATAAATTATTAGTGAACTGTTTTCTTTCTAAGATTTAGCTTGCGTCGTAAGACCATATTTGATACCGCCAGCATTTGCTCGCGCATTTCTGGCGCATTGCGCAAAGCTTCGGCTAAAACACCGATCATTTCTGCATAATCAAGATCATAGGTAGCTTTATCGGCAAATTCCACTTCCAAGGCAGATTGGACGACCCGGACCGAAAGCTCCTTCAAGGAAAGATTGGGCTCTAAATTTTTCTCTAATATTTTTAAGAACTTGGGATCTGTACTAAGCTCTTCTTTTGGCTCAAGGCTTACTTCACCAATAGTGCCAAAGATCTTTTCCCAAGTAGACTGCTCCTGTTTGAAAACATTATCTCGGTAGACCAGCTTACGTTCCTCAAAATTAAACATGCCCCTCAACTCCTTTCCTTTTTTTTCGTTCAAATCTCCTGTCACTAATATATCGTAATAAAACAGTGAAAGATTTCATTTATTTTTTGATAGTGTTAAGTAGAACCTCACTAATTACTTCTTTATAACGGAAGCCTTATTCTTCCATAGAAATAATGCCGATCGATTGCACTTTAACTTGAGGTACGACCTCATTGTAAGAGAGCACCGCTAATTGAGGAAAATTACGTTCGGTAAATCGTTTAAAATGCGGTCGTAACCGCGGAGAACATAGCACTATTGGCAACCTATCCATACGTCTAAAGCTCTGTAGCTGCTCGGCCAACTGATTTAGCACTTTTTCACCCACATTTGGATCTAGCGCTAAGAACGAACCATATTCAGATTGATGCACAGCCCCGATCATCATTTCTTCCAAACGCGGATCTATGGTCAAGACCGTGATCGTCTCTTCCTTATCCGCATATTTTGAACAGATCTGTCTTGCTAGAGATTGGCGCACATATTCTGCTAAAAGATTAGTATCTCGTGAAACATGAGCATAATCGGCCAAGCGCTCTAAGATAGTGGAAAGATCCCGGATAGACACTCTTTCTTTGACCAGCAACTGCAATACCTTATGGACCTGCCCTAAGGACAACATATCCGGCACCAATTCCCGGACAATGGCGGCATTTGTATTTTTTACTAATTCCAAAAGCGATTGGACATTTTGCCTGGTCATGATCTCATCAGCATGCTGTTTAATGACTTCACTGAAATGATTGGCCATATAATCTACCGGACTTTGCGCAGGAATACCCTGTTCTTGAATTACCGGCAATTGATCATCGGTAACGAACGAGCCTGGATTCTGTGAAACAGGATCGGCTGATTCCTCGCCTACGATATTTTTCTCCTTAAGCTCTTCGGGCGATAGGACCAGGAAATGATGGTTCATTAAACAAGTCCCGGTAGCAACTTTTGTCCCGCGGATCTCAACTATATAATCATTCGGCGGCAAACTAAGATCATCCATGACCCGCACGCCAGGTATAACAAAACCTAATTCCTGCCCGATATGATAACGCACTAAAGTTATGCGTTCTAAAAGCGGGCCATCCTGATTAGGATCGATCAGCGGAACAAGATTGCGGCCGGTCTTAAGGCTTATGGGATCTAAAGCTAAGGTGCCTAATAGATTTTCCGGCCTCTTCAGCGCCTCTTTCATAGCTTCGCCTTCCGGTGCTCCTCCGGATTCTTCTCCAGCTTCTTTTTTTGCTTCACGACGCAAGAGAGTGATTGCCGTTAATCCTGCAAGCCCTGACATAAAAAAGAATGGTATCGCAGGTAAGCCAGGTACCATGCCAAATAAGAACAAGATCACGGAAGTAAGGGCAAAAGCCCTGGGCTGCTTGCCAAGCTGCTCCGCCAGATCCAAACTTAAACGGGATTCGCTAGCGGATTTAGTAACTACAAGGCCTGTAGCAATAGAGATCAAAAGTGCGGGGACCTGAGAGATCAGGCCATCACCGATGGTCAGCCTGAAGTAAACGTTCATAGCTTCGCTGATCTCCATGCCTTTTTGGAAAACACCGATCAACAATCCGCCGATAAGATTGATAAAAACTATGACTATACCCGCGATAGCATCTCCTCGAACGAACTTATTAGCACCATCCATCGCTCCAAAAAAGGTGGATTCCTTGCCAAGATCATCACGCCGTTTTCGTGCAGTATCGCCGTCGATCAAGCCGGCATTGAGATCGGCATCGATGCTCATTTGTTTACCCGGCATGGCATCTAAGGTAAAGCGTGCGGCGACTTCAGCAACACGCTCGGCACCTTTGGTGATAACAATAAAATTCACTAAAGTAATAATGGCAAAAAGCACGCCACCAACGACAAAGTTCCCGGCAGTAACAAATGTTGCAAAAGCCAGGATTACCTTACCATCGAAAGCCGGACCTAAGCTCAAGATCAATCGAGTTGAAGAAATATTCAAGGAAAGCCGGTATAGCGTTAGAACTAACAATAAAGAAGGAAACGCCAGGAAATCTAAAGCCTTATTGATGAACATAGCCATTAAAAGTACGGACATCGCTGTGCCGATACTAAAGGTCATTAGAATATCCAGAACAAAAGTAGGCAGCGGAACGATCATCATCCCGATGATCAAAACCAAGGAAAGAGCTACAACAAGATCGCTTGGCTTAAATATTTCTAAAAAATTGATCTTAAGTGCAGCCATCTACCCCCCTTTTCTCAACGCTTTACTCTTTGTGTTGCAGGCACACGTTGTCTCGCAAGCTTTTGTTTATTACGCCCCAGCTTATAAACAAAGGCCAACACTTCTGCTACAGCCCTATACATTTCCATCGGTATTTTTTGCCCTACCTCAGTAGTTTTGTATAGTTCTTGGGCAAGCTTCACATTTTCAACGATCGGTATATTATTTTCTTCAGCGATCTTTTTTATTTGCTGCGCTACCAGTCGCTGCCCTTTAGCACACACAACCGGAGCACTCGCCTTGTTCGCTTCATATTGCACGGCCACTGCCAAGTGTACCGGATTGGTTACCACCACATCGGCCTTCGGTACCGAGCCCATCATCCTCTTTTGGGCCATTTCCCTTTGAGCCTGGCGCTGGCGCTGCTTAATTATCGGATCCCCTTCTAAGCGCTTGTACTCTTCCTTAACTTCCCTTTTGGTCATCATCATGCTCTTGTGGAACTCATGTTTCTGATATAGGTAGTCAAGGATCGCAATAATAATATAGAACAAAGCTACTCTCATTGCAATCTTAAAGACAATTCCCCCGGTCATGTTCATGACCCCCCACAAGGGCAAAGTCATGGCGGTAATAATGCTCGGCAGGGCTTCGCGGATCACCGACCAAGTGATCCAAAAGATAGTGATGATCTTGAACAAAGATAGGATCATCTGCACCACACCTTTTAAAGAGAACATCCTCTTTAAACCCTGCATCGGATTTAATTTATCCAGCTTAGGGGTCATAGACTCGATCGCAAAAACAAACTGGGTTTGCAGCGCTTCAACGATTATGGCCACAATGAAAGTCGCCATAAAGATCGGGCCAACAGATAACAATAAAGTAATGATACCCATCTGGATCAAACCGACCACAAAAGAAATATCATTCACTGATTTACTCACCTCGACCAGGCTGAATACACTTGAACCAAAGCCTACGATCCTCTGCCAGATCGCGGCTGCTGTATTGCGGAAAACAACATAAGAGACCAACACAACTATAGCAGTTGTTATTTCCTTGCTCTTCGCTACCTGCCCCTTTTTTCTGGCCTCTCTTAATTTATGGGGCGTAGGCTCTTCTGTCTTATCTCCAGCATCTTCTCCCACAACAGATCCTCCTTAGGATTACTACATATGTAACATAAAAAACACTTGGGTCAGCTCGTTGACCATTCTACTCAATAAATAGACCATTCTTTCGATCAATAAAGGTGTGATCAATAAGATCACGATCTCTCCTAAAGGTGGTTTTAATTGAAATCCCATCATAAATACATTCACCTGCGGAGCTACTCTGGACACCATGCCAAAAGCAAAATCCAGAAGGAAGATCACCAGGATGATCGGAGCCGCTAAAGATATTCCTATAGCAAAAATTGCTCCTGCCAATTCCACCAAAGTCCTGCCTGCTTGCATAAAATTCCAGGCATTCATCAACGGTAAGATCTCAAAACTTTTGCGGACTGCCGCTAATAATAAATGATGCCCATCGATCAGCAGAAATAATAACAACATGATATTAGTTAATAATTTTGCAAGTAAACTTTCCTGCCCACCTTCTGAAGGATTAAAAGTGGTTGCTACGCTCAAGCCCATTTGCATACCAACTATCTCACCCGCAGCTCGAATTCCTGCGAACAACAATTGGGCTACCATTCCTATAGTAATCCCTATCAGTATTTCCTGGAACAAAGCTACTCCATATCCGATACTCGTAGCCGGCACACTATCTAGAGAAACAGGGACTACGAACCAAAGCACTATAGAAAGCCAGATCACCATGCCGATCTTAAAAACCCTGCTAATAGAACGATTACTAAAAAGCGGTGCTACTAAAAAAAGCCCGATAATACGGCTCATGATCAACATTAAGATTTGGAGCTGGAACACATTGATTATCACAATATCCCCCTTCGCTGACCCTTGCTTTCTGCCTGCGCCAGATCAGCGCACTAGCGCTGGGATCTGTACCCAAAGCCCTGTGGCAAAGCCGACCATTTGAGAAGCTATCCAAGAAAAAGTAAGTGCCAAGACCAACATGACCACGATCATTTTAGGTACAAAAGTAAGGGTTTGTTCCTGGATCTGGGTCAACGCCTGGAACAAGCTGACCATAAATCCCACTAAAAGGCCTAGCCCGATACAAGGACCGGATAATAATAATAACAAGGTGACCCCTTGGGTAATCATGCTAGAAACTACATCAACTGTCATTTTTTACCCTTTCTTAGACTAGCTTTCTCTAAATCCAATACGCACTGGATAATATGATCCAGCTTGTGGTTGAGTAATTATTTCAATATCTTTTTTCTCCCGCGGCTCCAAATATGTAGAATAAATAACTTCACTGCTTGGTTTGCCGCCAGGCTTCAGCCAGGCCGTCTCTTTCAACCTGCCATCAATAATAAAGATCCCCCTGGCTATCCCGCCTGCTGGAGTAAAGAGCACTTCTGCTGTCTTTGCCTCAGCATGCGGATTTATTAAAGTTAATAATATTTTATACTGCACACCATAATTACCTTTGAGAACGTGATGAGTACGCTCATCACGCACAAAAGGCTTATCTCCGATACTTATTTCTTTTGTTTTATTTCCGAGCATATATTTCTTATTTATCACTCGTTGTGTCCCTCTAAAAACACCGCCGCGAGTAAGCTCCTTGACCTTTTTTTCAACTTTGCTCAATCTTGATCCCCCGGGGCTGAGCTCATCTACTACACTTAAATAGACCAACGCTTTTTCCCCATCGATTAAGCTTAGCTTAGCCAAGCCGGTCACTATTTGTTTTGACCGAAAATTCTGCACGAACAGCCCTTTAGCACTGAACGCAGGGACCTCAACATACTCTCCCTCGCTTAATAAAGAAGAATTAAGAAAACGCTTGGTCGCTAAATGCCCTAAGTAAACCTCATCTTTACCCGGGCCGCCTAAACCAACGGTCAAGTGAAGCTTCAGCATCTGCGCATTTCTGTTTTCGACCACTAAAGCTAATTTTCTATCTTCTCGAGAATCATTAAGATGATAATAGAGCAGCTTAATGGCCTTCCCCTTTTTTATACTGCCTTCGAAAAGGACTCCTGGCTGAGTAACCTTTTCCGGATTATTGCTCACCCATAATTTGTTGATCTCTGGCCATTTAAAAAGCTTATTGTGTATTAAAATCCGGCATTGCTTTTTCTGGTTCTTTTCATAATAGGGTACCAGCACTAAAGCCTTTTCTTGTGGATCCAATTGCCCAGGAACAGCAATGTCTTTTAAGAAGAACTTGGGCTGCTGTGTCGTACTTAATCCTCGAGTATTGATCAAATATCTAGCTACTGCTTGTTTTAAGTAGCTACTGCGCATAGGTCCCCCCGACAAATTAAGGACACCTTCCGTTTTTATATTTTCAAAGACCTGGGATAACCCTGTGGAGACCACCATTAATAAGATGATCCCTGCTATCCAAAAAATCCGCTCCCGCTTGCTGATCCTTTTTTTTGACACTTATTGATAATGAAAGCTTTGCATCAGCCCGCGGGTGATCAAAAACCAACCATCCGACAAAACAAACAACAATACTTTAAAAGGCAAAGATACTAAGACAGGTGATAACATGAACATTCCCAGAGATAAAAGAATGTTCGCCACGATAAGATCGATAACGACGAACGGCAGAAAGATAACAAAACCAATTTGAAATGCGGTCTTAAGTTCGCTGATCGCAAAGGCTGGTGCCAGTACATATATCGGCACTTTAGTTGGATCTTCCAGAGGTGGAATTCGTGCAAATTGCACAAAAAGTGCCAGATCTTTTTCTCTGGTTTGACGTAACATGAATTTTTGCAGAGGTCGAAAACCCCGCTCTAGCGCGACCTTCTGGCTGATCCTGCCTTCATTGTAGGGCTGCAGCGCTGTCTTGTTAACTTCTTCCCAGACCGGATTCATAATGAAAATGGTCATGAACATCGCCAATGAAATAATGATCGGAGCCGGAGGAACTTGTTGTGTACCAATAGCATTACGTAAAAGACCCAAGACGATCACTATCCTCAGGAAAGAAGTAGTGGTCATCAATAAAAAAGGAATAAGTGCAATGGCCGCGATCGATACCAGAAGCATTATATTATTACTGAATTGCGGTGAACCGACCAAAGTATTCAAATTAATCGCTGGTGCTGCCGGTGTTGCAGCACTAGCCTGAGGGGCCAGGCTCCAGATCAGTACAAAACAAAAAATTAATAACAAGGCAGGTTTGATGCACGCTAATGATCTTCGCCGACAGTTCATTGTTTTTTCTCCCCTATGAATTTTTTTAGATAATCCTTAAAAGATACTTGCCCGGATTTAGTGAAAGGCTTTTGCAGGAACAGCTCTATCTCCTCCTTGGGTATCTCTTTTAAGTAAGAGATCTGCTTTCCGCCCACCCCAATTAATAAGAATTTTTCTCCAACCTGAACTAAATACACTGAAGCTTGTACTTCTAACGGTAGTTTTTTAATAATTCGGAATTTTTCCTGGGCCATTGCCGGCAAACCTCGGCCCAATAAGACCTTGGCCCCAATAAATAATACGCCCATGGCAAAAAATAAATAAAAGAACACTTTGGCTATATACTTAATATAATCTGTAGAAGAGGCTAAATAAGATACTTGTGGTGAAAATCCCGATGGATCGGCCCTTAAAAGACCATTGACCGTAGCTCCAGTTACCACCTGGGGAACAGTCAGTAAGAGAACTAAGCCCCCCAGCCATAAAGCGATAACTAGTTTTTTATGCAAAATACTTAACTATCCCTTCTTAGCAGTCTGAATAATTTGAGTGATCTTGATCCCGTATTTATCATCAACTGCCACTACTTCACCCCTGGCTATCAATTGGCCATTTACTACTAGATCCAGTGGCTCTTCTGCATAGTGCTTTAATTCCACGATCGCACCTTTATTAAGATCGAGCACTTCCTGCAAAGTTAATTGGGCTTTGCCTAATTCTGCTGTAACTTCTACCGGAACATTGCCAAACAAACCCTTATCAAAACCAGAGCCTTTTTTCGCCGGATCCAAGGGCGGCATCTTTAAACGGTTATATTCCACTTTTGCATTGGGATTATCCGCGATATTCTCTCCCCAAACTACATTTTGTTCCTTTTGCTCTTCACCAAAAACATTTTCTTCTGCCATATACTTGCTCCTCTCTTTTTATTTTTCTTTAAAAATCTTCGTCTAGGGTATCCTCCTCTTCCCACACGAAATCATCATCATCATCATCATTGAGATCATCAATATTTGCCAAGATATCATCTTCTTCTTCCTCGGGAGCATTTGGAGATTCTGCAACTTTTGTTGCAGGCCTGGTCTCTTCATCCAAGCCGATCTCTTCTTCTATCACTGGGATCTCTGCTCCTGATCCCTTCTTTTCTGCTATATTTGTTATCTGTGCACTAGAACTTGTTAAAGGATCCAGTAATTGCACAGCAAGTCGTTTATTATAAATTCCCGGCTGAGCCTGGAATTGAGCATCTGTTCCGATAAAAACAAAGCTGGGCTGATTGATCTGATTATCCAGAACAACCACATCGCCTCTTTGTAATTGCAACAGATCTGACATGGAAACTATGGCTTTACCTAAAGTGGCCGCTACCGGCACATCGACCATGCTGACCGAAAAAGGCGCCAGCTCTATTTTGGCTTTTCTTGCTTTTGGCCTTGAGTCCCACTGCGTAAATAATTTTGCAAAAGTGCTCACGGGAAATAGCCAGCTTACAGGCTGCGGCTCCTGATCACCCATCCCGATCTCTGCCGACAACAATAATACTTCTTCTCTTTCTGCAATACTTTCCATTGGTTTTAAACGCGGCGTATGCACCGCGATCTTTTGTGGGGATCCAGAAATTACATTTCCCCAAGCCTGAGCAAAACTACGCAAGGCTTCTTGTAAGACATTCTCAAAGATAGCCTTTTCGATCGTAGTGAATTCTTCATTCTCTATCTTGGCCTCCCCTGCGCCACCAGTAGAACGATTGATCAAGGCTTGAGCTAAAGAATATCCCCAAAAACTATACAGCTTGCTGCCGTCGGGATAATCCAGATCTGCTTGCACAAGAAATTCCCTTGATTTTTGTTCGATAAATTCTTCATTGGAAAACTTTGTTACTTGCAAACGGTGCAAGGAAAAGCTTATTACCAATTGTTCGCTTAAGCGCTTGCATAGATCATCTCCGAAATCTTGCAGAATGATCAACCCTCGATCTACACTTTCTTGAGAAATTTTTTCAAAAGTATCCGGCAGGGAAGCTTCACCACGTTCACTGGTTGGCAAACGTTCTAATTTTGTCCAATCAGGTATTGCTGGTGCTAAACGTATGGTCTTTTTATACACGTGGTCCCCAACCCCTCTTACTAACTGCTCAATCTATTGATTACTTGTGAGATCTGATCACTTGCTGTTTTTATGGCTGTAAGCACTGCTGACATCGCCCGTTGCACTTCGATCGAATCTATGGTTTCTCCAATAAAGAAAACATTCGATTTCTCAAGCTGCTGGGCCAGGATTTCACCTAAAGTCTTCTTTCCAGAAACACCGATATTAACCGGCGAACCTGACGAAATAGATTCTTCAAAAGATGTACCATCGTGCTGTATTAAACCTTCCACGTTCACAAAATCTGCTAGAGCTGCTTGCCCAATAGGGATAGCTACTCCCTTGCCATCTTTTGCAGCCTGATAATTAGCGACCAAGATGCCCCCGTCATGCCAGCCCAGATCGGTGTAACCATTGGTAGTCATCGGTTGCAGAGAACCTCCGCCGCCAACACCATATCCCATTAATTGTCTGCCTGAAGAATCAACAATAAATGTACCTGTATTATCCACACTATATTCACCGTTCCGGGAATAAAGATACTTGGATTCATCTCCCGGGCCAGCACTGATAACGAACAAGCCTCGGCCTGCCACGGCCATATCCAAAGGCCCGCCTTCGCCAAGATCTCCTTGAGAAAAATCTAATTTAATATTAGCAATGGTAACTCCTGATCCATATTGGACCGGATTTACACCGCCACCATCAGTAGAATTATATCCCTGATGCAATACGTCATTAAAAACCGTTTTAAATGAATGTGTAAGCGCCTTATATCCTGAAGTAGCTAAGTTCGCACCGTTATTAGTATGTATACGTAAACTTGCCTCATAAGCTTCCATAGCATTTTTCGAACGGATCATGATATCTAACAGACCATTGCTCATTTGATTGCCCCCTTTAATATAAAACTACTTAGGCCTCTTCTTCGTAACGTGTAAGGCCTTTTACATAACCCAAAGGAATGATCTCTCCATTGATCTTGAAAGAAACATCTCCCCCCTTACCAACTAAAACTTCTTCGACTATTCCCGTAATTGTTTTGCCGCTATTTGGATCAAGATAAGAAGCAGCCGTTGGATTATCTTCATTTACTAGATGTGAATAATCATTGAACGCTTGTAAACGCTGCAGATCTAAGATCGGATTGTTGACTGTTAGCCCAGCTAAATTTCCGTAAGGGCTCATTCCTGGCAAAGATGGCGAGATCCCCTGCATTGCGCTCATCCCCATTACAGAAAAAGGATCGCTGCCGCTCAGAGCACTGGAAGAACCAAAGGTCGAAGCTCCGAACATACTATCGAATGGTGAAGAACTTTCTTCACCGCTCCCGCTGGTCCCATCTACATTTGTGCCCACCTGACTAAGGCTATTTATATTTTGATTCATGAACCAGTTAACAAGTAATTGAAAAGAATTGGGATCAGAATCTGGAGTGCCGAGAACCTGCCCGGAACTAGTGGCCGGTGTATTTTTTAAATTTAAAGGCGGTAAACCGTTTATTGCTCGTGTCATTATTCACCCCCAATTACATAATTAAGCGATATAATTAACCATTACATTGTTTAGCCAATGATCTAATGAATCAATTATATCTGCTTGATGTACGATTTTCAACATATCATAATCCTGATAACGAACTTTTTTTCCGTTATCTAAGCTAAAATATCCTTCTTGATTATGCTGCGACGAATTTTTTTGGCCTGATACTTCAACTTCCAAATGTGCAATATCAAAACCTTGCTCGGCTAATGCTTCCTGTAAATCATCTAATTGTGAATCCAGTATTTTTTTTGCATCATCGCTGGCAAAAACATGCAAAACCAATTTCTTATCTTGCAGAGAAAGCAGCACATGTAAACGCCCTAAATTATCTGGCTTTAGATCCAGCTTCAAGTGGGTAACTTCTCCTTCCCTTAAGAATTGTACCCGCTGCACAAGCTCCTCAATAACTTGCCCAATATTTACTTTAGCAATAGCAAAATCTGAATAGAGCTTCTCCGGCAGAAAAGAGACTTCTTTGCCGTTTGCTACCAGTACTCTGGCAAAATACGGAGTGATATCTGTAAATACTTTTTGATTTGCCTGCTTGGCCATATCTGTTATTGAACTAGCTGCATCTTCGTTTTTTTCAGGATTAACCTGATCTTGTACAATATTTTCATTATCAATACGCGAAGATAGCGGAGCTTTATTATTGACCTGTTGAGTAAATATCTTTTGGAAAAAATCCGCATTGCCGATCAGCGTTAAATTGTCGCTTTCTTTGAGATCCGTAAGCTCTTGTTCTTTTTTACTTGTTACATCGTTAGCAACTGATAATTCTTCCTCAAATGAAGCTTGATTGGCCTGGTCTTCCCTACCGGAGACACTTTCAGGCTTTAGCCTATTGGCCGTGTTATTTTTTGAGAAATTAATAGCAAACTGTTCAGTCATATTTCCCCCCAGAAGGATTTGTTAAGTAAAGTAACACAAAGAGTGTGTGTTTTCAATAATATTTTGAAAATGTTAACCCTTACCGTACATATTCGGAATAATTATTATATCTGTGTATTTTCGATCTTGAGCATGATCTTCTTTAATTTTTTACCAAATCCACCTGAAAATTGTCCTATTAGACCATTTTTTTTGATAATTCTATGGCAAGGTATTATTAAGGGAATACGATTATTTGCCAACACACTGCCCACAGCACGCATAGCCAAGGGCGAATTCACCTTTTTAGCTATCCAGGCATAATTATATACTTTCCCCTTAGGTATTTTATGCACAAGCTTAAGGACTTTCTGAGCAAAATCACTATAACCTGACAGGTCGAGCTTGGGCTGCCACCTAAGGATACCCTTTAAGAAATACTGCTGTAAGCACCTTATTTGCTTTGAATATTTTTTAGGACAATAAATGATCTTTTCTTTGGCTATATTTGTTATTTGTTGTTCTGCTTTTTTCTTGGAAATTACGGGCAAGATCAGGGCAAATAATCTATTATTTTTGATCAGAAACCCACCCCAAAATCTCCGGGAAATCCTAACAGTTGAAGAAAATTTAAGTGGGAATACTACTCCGTCCATGAAAACCTTTTACTGCCTCTGGACCCATTTTATTTTTTCTTAAGCATTGCTTTCGTTTTTTTCTTTTTATACACTACAACATTATTC
>JBHPMC010000004.1:0-66949 GCA_042562495.1 Candidatus Margulisiibacteriota bacterium | reverse complement strand
GAGGGGGTCGGGGTGGGGGCTTGTTGCTGTTCGCTCCTGCTTAATGAAAAGAAGATAAGTTCTGAAATAAATGAAATTCTGTGGAGTAACCTCCGATATCATCGAGATAAATCCTATGGAGGCTAAAAAATGCAGCAAAAGATCATTGCCCAGAAACCGCCTAAAAAACTAAAACCCATGAACGGCCTTGTCATCAGGTGGAAACTGTTTTGGAACAGGAAGCTGTTCAGAAGCATCGGGAACATTTAAAGAACTTTAAGTCCATTCTTCACTTATGGTTATAGAAAAAAATGCTATAATCCGCCCATGAAATCATGGTCGAAGAACTTCTTTTTTATCATACTTTTAACTATTTCTCTGCTCATAGCGATCTATTTTTCTCCTGCTAAGGGATATATCTGGCATGATCTTTATAATAATCTGTTATTTTTACCGATAATCCTGGCTGCCTTTGCTTTCGGGGCCAGAGGATCAGTGCTTATTGCTATTTCGATCAGCTTGATCTATTTTCCGCTCGTCTTCAAATATAAGATCGTCCAAGATATGCCGGTATTCGATATCCTGTTCGATATAATTCTCTATATTACTTTTGGTACGATCGTTGGTGTCTTGGTGGATATGGAGCAGGAGCGTCGTAAGGAGCTGGGCAAGATCCAGGGGGAGCTGGCTTCGATCTTATCCAAAACAATGCCTCCCAAGAAAGAAAAGCCGCTAGGAAAGATCGCTGATCTTAAATATCATTATGGGACAATGATCGGTGAAGACGAGGCCATGCAGAAGGTCTATCAGCTTATAGATAAAATAGGCCCTTCTACAACAAGTGTCTTGATCTTAGGCGAAAGCGGTACGGGCAAAGAATTAGTGGCCAAAGCGCTGCATGATCAAAGTAAAAGAAAAGATATGCCTTTGGTAACGATCAATTGTGCGGCGATCCCGGATACTTTATTGGAAAGCGAGCTGTTCGGTCATAAAAAAGGATCTTTCACCGGAGCATTGGAAGATAAAAAAGGAAAATTCGAAGTAGCCGATGGCGGGACAATATTCTTAGATGAGATCGGCACGATGAAAGCAGAGCTGCAGGCCAAGCTGCTGCGTGTGCTTCAGGAAAAAGAGATCCAGATCATCGGCAGTACCGAGCTTAAAAAAGTTGATGTGCGGATAATCACCGCGACCAATGTCGATATTGAAGAAAAAGTAAGGCTTCAGGAATTTCGAGAAGATCTTTACTATCGTTTGAACGTTGTTTCGATAGAATTGCCGCCGCTTAGGAAAAGGCGCAGTGATATCCCGTTGCTCATCGAGCATTTCTGCCGTAAATATTGTGATCAGCCGTTCCAATTGACCAAGGAGACCATGAAAGTCTTAGAAAATCATGAGTGGCTGGGCAATATTCGTGAGCTGGAAAATGTCGTCCAGCGTGCGTCTGTGCTCAGATCCGGCGAGATATTCTTGCCGGAACATTTACCTAAGCAGATAAAGTCTAATGAAGTAAAGATCGGTGCTGCAGAAATAGCTCTGCCTGAAGAAGGTATTGATCTTGATGAGCTGGAGAAGGGGCTTATCGTTAAGGCTCTTAAAAAGACCGCAGGCAACAAGACCAAAGCCGCAGAATTGCTTGGTTTAACCAGATATACTCTACTATACCGCTTAGATAAGTACGGTTTGAAGTAAGATCCAAGCGTGGCAAATGCCACACCGTGTGTGCGAACCAGCCCATAATCAATATCAAGTAGTCAATATTTCCCTTTGTTAAGCCAAAAACGCGATTGGCAGATAAAATGCTTATATAGTAAGTGTGTGGGGGAGCTGGGTAAGATGAGAGAAAGTTATTATAAAGAAAAAATACGCTGGCAGGGGAGATAGGATCATGAGTATTCACTATAAAAATAGATTTTGGCCCAATTTAGGATTTATTATTACATTTATGCTTGTTTGTGTTGTTTTTGTCCTGTATCTGCTTATGCAGATACAGGGTGCTGTAAATTGATTTATGCCGGGGACGGCATAGGACGTTGAGACCTGTACTTTAGCTTTTGCTTTTTTGGCTCCTTATACCAAGTACAGGTCTCTAGTAAAAAATGTGGATCAGCGACCCTGGACGAGGAACTGGAAAAGAGAGGGCAATTAAATAAAAAGGCGGCGATGCTCCCTAAACCTCGCATCGCTGCCTTCTATTGCGTGTAGGGTCGCTCTATTTACTGAGTTCTTTCTTTTGGATCTTCGATAAAGGTAATTCCGAGATATTTTGTTTGAAGACAAGCATAAAGATCTGACGGTTAGCGACACCTTCGTTCTTTAAGTAATTATCAAGATCAGTGTCATTTTGGATCTTTACTTGATGGGTGACGATCTTATCCAGTAATTGTTTGAATATTGTGGCAATAAAAAGATACTGGTTGGTATACTTTTTATAATGCTGGAGGCCGTGGATCTGAACGGCTAATTTTATGGCACGGCCGAGCTTTTCCGGGTAATTCCCGAATTCATTATAAAATAATATCTTATTATTTAGATAGTGTTGCATGATATCTTGAGTATATCGGAAGTTATAAACGATTGTTGCAGAAAATAGATCTATTTAAGGCCGCGGATGATCTTGATGGCTTCCTGCATTTTATTATAATCTTTTTTGCCGGGAGCAGATTCTACTCCGCTGTTCAGATCAATTGCATCAGGGTGCAGGGTCTTTAAGGCTTTAGGCAGATTGGTGGCATTTAATCCACCGGAAAGAATTATAGGTTTTTTGAATTTCTTCTGCGCTTTAGCGGCTAGGCCCCAATCAAAGGTCTTGGCGGTGCCGCCCGGTTTATCGGGATCATAAGCATCCAAAAGAAAAGCGCAAGCTACATCTTTATAATGCTCCAAGATCTTCAAGCTGGTTTCTTTTTTTACTCTAAGGGCTTTGATCACCCGACGTTTGACCAATTTGCAGTATTCCACGGTTTCCAAGCCATGCAGCTGGATAGCATCCAAGCCGCATTCTTCGGCGATCTGGTTCACATTATCTACATCTTCATCAACAAATACACCGACCCTGGTTATAAAAGGGGGAAGTTGTTGGGTTATTTCTTTAACTGTTTTTGGTGTGACCTTACGCGGGCTTTTAGCAAAGATAAACCCGAGGGCATCCACGCCTAAGGCGGCGGCATTCTCGGCATCTTCTAAATTAGTTATTCCACATATCTTGATCTTTGGCATTTGAGGAAAGATTATACCAAAATATCTGAAATATAGAAAAAGAACCAGAGCTGTGGCCAGGTCGTCTAAACAACAAATGCGCACATACTATGTTTATATAATGGCTAGCAGGTCGGGTACATTATATATTGGTATTACCAATAACTTAGAAAGACGTGTAATTGAACATAAGTACGGCTTCAAGAAGTGTTTTACAAAAAAATATTCAGTAAACAAATTAGTATATTTTGAAACTTTTGGTTGTATATATACAGCAATAGCAAAAGAGAAGATGTTAAAAGGATGGGTAAGACAGAAAAAAGAAGCACTTATCCGAGGTTTTAATCCTAATTGGAAGGATCTGGGGCGGGATTTTAAACTGGTGTAGAAGTAATAAAGGGATTCTTCGTCCATATAATACTTCTATCCTGGTAATAGTCAGAATGATAGTTGTCGTACTACCTCTGTCATTCTGACTATATCCAGGGCATAAGTATGTCACGGGCGAAGAATCCCTGTTAAAACCACTAATTATTGTATGAGAGAGCTATTCTTAAGCAGGCCTTCGCCGATCAGGACGGCGTTTACACCCTGGGGGATATCATCTTTTTTGAACATCCCGCTTTCACTGACAATGATCTTGTCTTTGGGGATCTTGGGCAGCAGCATTTTAGTAGTATTGAGATCGACCTTGAAGTCCGTTAGGTTACGATTGTTGATGCCTATGATCCTGATGCCAGCTATATTCATCACCTTATTTAGATCATCTTCATTATGTATTTCGACCAGAGCTTCCATGTCTAATTTGTGAATAGTCTTTAAAAAGGAGCTGATCTCTTCAGCAGTTAAGATGCTGGCGATCAAGAGCACCGCATCGGCGCCAATGGCCCTGGATTCGTAGAGCTGAAGATCATCAATAATAAAATCCTTACGCAAAATTGGCAATTCGGAGACCTGTTTGACCAGTGAGATGTTGTCATTAGAGCCTTGAAAGAACTTCTCGTCAGTTAAAACTGATAATGCAGCCGCACCGATCGAAGTATAATCGCCGGCGATCTGGGCCGGATTAAAATGCTCTATGAGTACTCCCTTGGAAGGGGAGGCTTTTTTGATCTCCGCAATGACATTTATTTTCCCGGCTTGGGAGATAGCATTGGCGAAATCTCTGGTTTGTGTGGCATCGATCTGCTGCAGAAAGGTATCGGTACTGGTCGTTTTTTTCAGCTGGGCTACTTCTATTTGCTTATGTTTTAAGATCTTATCTAGCATTTGTTGGTGAACTCGATCATAGAGTTAAGTTTTGCCAGGGCTGCACCTGATTTTATCGATTGCTTGGCAAGCTTTACTCCATCAGCCAGGTTCTTTGCTTTATTGCCGGCCACAATGACCGCCGCGGCGTTCAAAATAGAAATATCAGTATAGGGGCCGGGCTTTTTGTTGGAAAGAATTTCCAGAACGATCTCGGCGTTCTTTTTTGCATCAAAGCCTTTGATGTCAGCAAGTGATTTAGCTTTTTTAAAACCTAGCTTTTCCGGATCGATCGTTTCTTTTTTGATCTTGCCGTCCTTAATATGGGCAACATTTGTTAGGCCGGTGATCGATATTTCATCCAGGTTCCCTTCGCCGTTCACGATAAAAGCGTGCTGTACTCCGACGTTCTTTAGGACCTCTGCCATTTTGTCGACGATGTCTTTGGAAAAAACGCCCAGCAGGTGCCCCGTAGCATGGGCGGGATTGGTAAGCGGACCTAAGATGTTGAAGACAGTTCTAATTCCGATCTCTTTGCGCGGGCCAATGGCATGTTTCATAGCGCCGTGGAAGATGGGTGCGAACATAAAACCTATGCCTACCTTATTGATACATTCTTCAACTTGGGCAGGTTTCAAATCGATCTTAATCCCCAGAGCTTCTAAGACATCCGCACTACCTGATTTAGAAGTGACAGAACGATTACCGTGCTTGGCAATGGCCACTCCCGCACCTGCTGCTATAAAAGAAGCAGTAGTTGAAACGTTAAAGGTACCGCTGTGATCGCCGCCTGTGCCGCAGGTGTCCACCAGATGTTCGTGTTGAGGAGTGATATTTTGCGCGAATTTGCGCATGGATTTAGCCATGCCGGTGATTTCCTCGATAGTTTCACCTTTCATTCTAAGCGCAGTTATAAAAGCGCCGATCTGAGCCGGGGAGGCTTCACCGCTCATCATTTTGTTCATGATCTCAAAGGATTCGGTTTCGGTTAAGGATTTTTTTTCGACAACTTTGTTGATGGCTTGTTTAATATCCATGACTTGCTCCTTCTTGGTGATATTAGATGAGAATTATATCAAAAATAACTAAAAAGATACTCTGTATTCCCTTGTCGTTCTGAGGACCGCAGGATGGCCAGGCGAGCTTTTTCCCGTCAAATAGGGACGAAGAATCTCTGTCTATTCTGGATTACAGAGACTCTTCTACTGCGCTTTCGCTCCGGCTCAGAGTGACAAGGTTAGTAAGGAATTTTTTATAGAAAATAAGCTAAAGGTTTGACCTTATTTTCGAGTACCCGAAGCGATCTTCAGGAAATTCTTCAGAAGTTTTTTACCGTTCGTGGTCAAAATGGATTCCGGATGGAATTGGACCCCCTCAACGGTATATTTTTTATGACGCAGGCCCATGATCTCGCCTTTATCTGTCTTGGCGGTTATTTCCAAACAAGTGGGCAGAGAACTTTTTTGGACTATCAGTGAGTGATATCTAGTGGCTGTAAAGGGTGAGGGCAAGCCCTTAAAGATGGTCTGTCTGTCGTGCAGAATATCTGAGGTCTTGCCGTGCATCAGGATCTTGGCGCGAACGATCTTGCCGCCAAAGACTTCGCCGATAGCTTGGTGACCTAAGCATACGCCAAGGATAGGCAGCTTCCCGGCAAAAGCTTTAATGACCTCTTCGGTGATCCCTGCCTTGGCTGGGACCCCGGGGCCGGGGGAGATGACAATATGGCTGGGCTTTAAGGATTCGATCTCAGAGATCGTGATCTTATCGTTCCTGTAAACTTTAAGCTTAGCACCCAATTCGCCGAGGTACTGGACCAGGTTATAAGTAAAAGAATCGTAATTATCGATCATTAATATCATTTTATTCTCCCAGGCATTTTAACATGGCCATGGCTTTGTTGATGGTCTCTTCATATTCTCGCCGCGGATCAGAATCAGCAACTATTCCTGCTCCGGATTGGACATAAGCCCGATTATCTTTGACTATGATCGTGCGGATAGTGATGCAGGAATCAAGATTGCCGGAGAAGTCGAAATAGCCGACAGAGCCGGCATAAAGGCCGCGCCTGGCTGGCTCCAATTCATCGATGATCTCCATCGCCCGGATCTTCGGGGCGCCGGATACTGTGCCGGCAGGGAAGGTCGCTTTTAAAAGGTCGAAACCATCTTTGTAATCCAGCAGCCTGCCTTCCACGTTGGAAACTATATGCATGACATGGGAGTAGCGCTCAATTGATTTTAGCTCATTGGTCTTTACCGATCCGGGATAACAAACGCGTCCTAAGTCGTTGCGGCCCAGATCAACGAGCATGATATGTTCGGCTAATTCTTTTTTATCTGAGAGCAGATCTTTTTCTAAAGCAAGATCTTCTGGGGGAGTGCGGCCGCGCCTGCGGGTGCCGGCGATCGGGCGGACAGTAGCTTTTCTGCCTTCCAGGCGGACTAAGATTTCCGGTGAGGAGCCGATCACTCTTGTCTTGCCGAACTTTAAATAGAACATATATGGAGAAGGATTGATGCTGCGCAGCTGCCGGTAGATCTTGAAAGGATCACCTTTGTATTCTTTTTCAAAACGCTGAGAAAGGACGACCTGGAAAATATCTCCGGCTTTTATATATTCCTTGGCTTTTCTGACAATATTGTGAAAGCCTTCAGGCTCGAAGTTCGAGCTGATCTTCTTGGAATCGATTGTACCTGTGGTCTCCAGGATCTTCTTGGCCGGCAAAGGTCTTTTTAGTTTTTGGATCAGATTATCGATCTTTTTCTTAGCTTTAGCATAGGCTTTTTTAGGATCATTTTTGATCAGGGCATTTGAGATGACCAGAATCTTGTGTTTTACGTGGTCAAAAACCAGTACCGTATCAGTTAAAAGAAATTGAGCTAAGGGAAATTTCAGATCATCTTTATTTTTACACGGGATGTTCTCGATGCAGCGTACAGAATCATAGCTGAAATAGCCAACCGCTCCTCCATGAAAAGGAGGCAGGCCTCCATAGGTGACCGGCTTGTATTTTTGCATGAGCTTTTTAAGCTCCAGGTAGGGATCTTTTTTGGCTTTAAATTTCAAGAAAGGCTTGCTTCCGATAAAGGACCAGCGGGCGATATTTTCACCTTGCTCGACACTTTCTAAAAGAAAAGAGTCGGCGGTCTCGATCTTTAAATAAGCGGAAACAGGTGTTTCCAGATCGGCCACGATCTCTTTATATACCGGGATGAGATTGCCCTGTTTCGCTAATTGAATAAAATCTTTTTCACTTGGATAGAACATTTATTTCCCCATGACCATTTTCAGGCCGATCAAAGCCAGGGCAATAGAAAATATCTGTTGCAATAACTGGCCGTTAATATGATTGGCAAAGGAAGCGCCGATGAAAGCACCAAAGATACTGCCCAGGACCAGTTCCCAAAATATATCCAGGCGTACACTGCCTTGGCGAAAATACGCATAACTGCCTAAGCAGGCCATGGGGATCATTACTCCCAAGGAGATCCCTTGGGCTAATTGTTGGGTAGTTCCATAGATGAGGACGAGGACCGGAACATAGATCGTGCCTCCGCCGACACCCAGCAGGCCTCCGATGAGCCCTCCGATCATTCCTATCAATAGTAGTTCTGCCGGCATAAATTACTCCAAAAACATTTTGATCGCTACCACGAGCATAAAAGCACCGAAACTGCGGCGTAAAACATTGGGATGCAGCTTGTGCGCAAATAAAGAACCGGCCAAAACACCGAACATAGAGCCGGCAGCTATCCATACAGATAAATTCAGATCCAGATTACCTGCTAAATAATAGCGGATCGAACCGCTTAGCGCAGTGGGGATGATCACCGTGAGGGCGGTGCCCTGGGCGGTGCGTTGAGGGATCTTCAAGAGATAGAGCAAGGCCGGAACAAAGATGATCCCTCCGCCCAAGCCCAGCAGCCCGCTGATAAAGCCGGAGGATGCACCGATCAATATGGTCCGCGGGATCTTTTGCAGCTTTTCCAGTATTTTTTTAGGCATTATGTTTTTAAACGAGCAAAGCGTCGTTTCCCCACGCGAAGTACAGAACCGTTCTTAACGGTTATATTTGTTTTTTCATCGACTATTGGTTTTCCGTCAAGCGATACTGCTTTTTGTTTGATCAAGCGTTTGGTCTCACCATTGCTCTTGGTCAGATTGCAGGCAGCTACAAGCTGGACAATGTTCAAGGTTTTAGCTTTTAGTTTTATTTCCGGTATATCTGTAGGCAGGCCGCCTGCGGCAAAAACTTCGCTGAAGTTCTTAGCGGCATTATTGGCAGCGGATTGATCATGATATTGAGCGACGATAGTTTTAGCGAGCAGGATCTTGGAATCCCGAGGATGTTTTTTTTGGTCAAATACCAGATCGGTCAACAATTCATAATAACGCGGCATTAGCTGATCGGGTATGGACATAAGCTTGCCGTACATTTCTTGCGGTGATTCATTTATCCCGATGTGGTTGCCCAGAGATTTGGACATTTTTTGAACGCCATCGGTACCTTCTAAGATAGGCATGGTCATTACCACTTGAGGTGGTTGTTCCCAATCGGATTGCAATTGACGGCCGACCAAGAGATTGAATTTTTGATCCGTCCCGCCGATCTCAAGATCTGCCTGTAATTCCACAGAATCAAAGCCTTGAAAGAGCGGGTAGAGGAATTCGTGGATAGAGATCGGTTCTCCGCCTTTGTAGCGTTTTTCAAAATCATCTCTTTCCAGCATTCTGGCCACAGTATGTTTGCTGCTTAAATGTATTATATCTACAGCATTAAGTTTATTGAGCCACCTGCTGTTGTAAACAACAGTTGTCTTTTTTTTATCCAGTATCTTGAAGACCTGGTCTTGATAAGTGCGGGCATTGATCTTTACTTCATCCTGCGTTAGTGCGGGGCGGGTTTCCGAGCGGCCGCTGGGATCGCCGATCAGCGCTGTGAAATCGCCGATCAGAAAATATATTTGATGCCCCAGCTCTTGGAATAATTTCAGCTTTCTTAAGATAACAGTATGACCAAGATGAAGATCAGGGGCAGAAGGATCGGCACCCCATTTGATCTTTAAAGGGGTATCCTTTTTTAGGCGTTCCAGCAATTCTTTCTCGGAGATTATTTCCGCTACGCCTTTTTTTAACTTATTTAGAATTTCCATAATTATTTTCCCCATTATATTTTTAAATCTGCTTCATGATGTTATAATGTCTGTCCGCTGCCGTTGATTTTAGCAATAAAATGAGGAATTTTGAATTTCTTCCCGTTTATTGAAAAGAGTAAAAAGGCGATTAATAAGTGATTTTTAATAAGAAACCGCAAAATATAACTTCGATGAGCGGGCCAGGAGCAGGTGGCCCGTACTTACGTTCTGCAAAAAAATTACGAAATACTCTATTTTGGCGTAAGGTCTTCCGTTTTGGGATGCTGATCATGGGTGGGGGATTTTTGATCGTAATGCTGATCACTATCCAGATCGCCTATAATTTGCCCGATGTGGAAAGCATCAATACCTATGTTCCCAATGAAACAACCAAGATCTTTTCTGCAGATGGTATAGTCTTGGCAGAATTGCATCGTGAAGAGAACAGAATGATCATCCCTTTGAAAAAAATGTCGGATTTTATAAAAGCTGCAGTGCTAGCTTCAGAAGATGACGATTTTTATAAACATTATGGTATTTCGCCAAAGGGTATTTTGCGTGCTTTTGCTGCTAATCTTAAAGCGGGAGGCGCGGCTCAGGGCGGCAGTACGATCACTCAGCAATTAGCCAGGAACGTTTTCTTATATAAACGAAAAAAGGTCGTCCGCAAGATCGCTGAGATCCTCTTAGCGCTGCAGATAGAAAGGCGCTATACCAAAGATGAGATCTTGGAATTGTATTTAAATCAGATCTATTGGGGCCATAATTCTTATGGTATTGAATCTGCGTCTCAAATGTATTTTGGCAAACATGCCGTTGCGCTGACCATTCCGGAAGCGGCTATGCTGGCCGGGATCCTGCGAGCGCCGGAATATTATTCTCCCTACCGTAATCCCAACGGATCAAGATTGCGTAAAGATATAGTATTGAACAGGATGGCGGAGCTGGGCTATATCACCGGGCAGGAATATTTTGAGGCCAAAGAAGTTCCTCTGGTCCTGGCCGGGCGTAAAAAACTTAAGTATAAAGCACCATATTTTACCAGCTATGTGGTCAAGCAATTAGAGGAAATGTATGGAGAAGATGTTGTTTATAACGACGGGCTGCGAGTATATACGACCTTAGAGTGGGATATGCAGAAAAGAGGAGAAGATGTGGTCGAAAAATATATTCAAGAAGGGATGAAACCGCATTGGACAAGTAAAGGTGAAGTGCCCAGCTTAAATTATACTCAGGCAGCTTTAATGAGCATGGATCCGCGCACAGGTTATATTAAATCCTGGGTAGGCGGGCATGATTTCTTGAAGAATGAGTTCGATCATATTTATCAGGCAAAACGTCAGCCGGGATCTGCTTTTAAGCCTTTCACATATTTAACTGCTTTAAATATGGGCTTTTCTCCGGGGACAGTCTTGGAAGATTCGCCGGTCACCTTCAATACTATCGAAGGTCCCTACGCTCCCCAGAATTACACCAAGCGTTTTCTTGGCGGATTATCATTGCGTAAAGCTTTGGAGAGATCGGTCAATGTAGTGGCGGTAAAGATCAACGATCTGGTAGATCCCAGCAATGTGATCGTTACTTGTCGCAAGCTTGGTATAAAAAGCTACTTGCCGCCGGTACTTTCGCTTACCTTGGGTTCTGCGGAAGTCTCGATGCTTGAAATGGCTAAAGCTTACGGGGTCATTGCTAATTCCGGAGTAAGGATCGATCCGGTTTCTATTACCAAGATAGAAGATAGGAATGGTAATGAATTGTACAAACACACAATTCAGCAATCCAGGGTATTCGATGCCAACATTACCAATACGTTGATCGATATGATGAAAGGTGTTGTTTTGCATGGCACAGGCCGGGGAGCGTTGATCAATAGGCCTATGGCCGGTAAGACAGGGACCACGACTGATTATCGTGATGCCTGGTTCTTTGGTTTTACTCCTCAAATATTGACGGTTACCTGGGTAGGGAATAATAACAATAGCCCGATGAACGAAGTGACCGGAGGTCTGATACCGGCAAGAATGTGGCATGATTATATGGTCTTTGCGGCTAAAAAAGTTCCTGTTGCCTATTTCCCCAGGCCCTATGGTTTAGTATTGCAAAGGATCTGTTTGGATAGCGGAGCGTTAGCTACGCCGATCTGCCCGGGAGACAGGGTGGTGGAGGATCTTATCTGGAAGAACAACCAAATGGATCGTTCTTGTCATATACACAATGTATTTGCTTTTGTTGGCGGTGGACAGCAGACATCCATAGCGGGGGATGATAAGAAAAAATCCTGGTTCGGCACATCGCGACCGGATTGGGAGCAGACATTTTTCCCGGATACCGGCAAAGTGGTAAATATAGCAGCTAAAGAAAAAGAAGAAGAAGAGGAAGAAGAAGAGGAAGAAGAGCAGCCGAAGAAGAAAAAATGGTCGGATAAGATTTTCAAGAATTCTTCACAAGGATTATAGCAATTAAGTAGTATAGAACAGCTTTTATTTCTGATGAAATTTACAGGAACAACAGGCGATAGCTATTAGTAATAATAAGGATAAGCTATGAATAAATTTAGATGTAAAATTATTGCCTGCCAACAATCAGATGTAGTAGCTCTGAGCATAGAGATAAAATCAAAAGAATTTTATGGCCTGGTCGCAGCTTGTGCCAAAAAGCCTCCGGTAGAGAAGAAGCAAGATCAAATGAAGATCAAAGAGGCCATGCTTAGTTTTGCTGCCAAGCTTGGCAATCGGGATGATATTTACAGGCGTATCCATCAGCGCATGCAGGCTTTTAGTGTGGATCCGAATTATTGTATAAGTGAAGCAGAAGGTAGTGCAGAAAAACAGCAGAAGATGTTGGAAATAACGGCCAAGATCCTACCGGAGCTAGCTGCAAATATCGACTTTCTTGAATTTTCAGATAAATTAGCAGGTGTAGATCTCCAGACCTTGCTAAAAGCTTTGGTGTTGGTTGTCGAGTGGACACCTGATAAGGTCGTTGCCTTGATAAATGTAGCATTGAATAAGATTGATGAATTAAATGGCAACACATCATACTATATGCTTAAGATCGCAGATGTGGCCATGTTGAATTGGACAGCGTTAAAGATCGGGGTCCTAAATGTTGCCCCTGATCTGATCAACAAACTTCAAAAAGCGAACAATGAGCTCGAAATATCCACCGGGCATAAAGATATTATCAATGAAATGATCAATAGATTGCAGGACGCTTCTTATAAAAGTTCTTAAGGTTTATCTGAATTTCTTATAGACAAATATCAAGACTGAAGCAATAAGCAATAAGATAATGCTGATCCAGATCTTCTGTACAGGAACCTTGTGTTTTAATTTATAGCCTGGATATTTTACCTCGATATCGTAGGCGTTGATGGCTGTTTCTCCGCCTTGTTCCTGAAAAAAGCGTTGAAAATACCCTTTAACAATAACCCGATCGCCGCGATGATTATAATCACCCAGGATCCGGATCTTATTGGCCTGGTATTTTGAACAAAGGATGCCCATGGCTGTGCCATCCTGCCCCAAGATATTTATCCAGACCTTATCCCCGCGGAACATTTTATCTCCGAAAGCTTCGCCATATACTTCCACCAATTTTTTATCGTATTTATTGCCTTGTTCGATCAAGGTTTTGAACGGCACCAGCTCTGCATAAGCAACTGCTGATAGGAAACAAATTATAAGGATAGAAAATATTATTTTTTTCATTATTTGCCTCGCAGCATTGCAGAGATAAAAGCGATCAAGCCGAAAACGGAGATGAATTCTAAGCGCCCCGCCCACATTGCAAAGATATAATATAATTTCATCGGTGTTGGCATGGCAGCCGAGGTGACGCCGCAAGATAAGCCGGTTGTACTGCCTGCGGATATAGAATCAAAAAGAGAGTTCATAAATGGATAGCCATAAGCTACTCCCAGTAAAGCTCCGCCAAAATAGATCAAGATAAAACAAAGGATGACCAAGCCGGCCATTTTAATATGTTGGTCGGTCAAGATGATATCTTTAATATGGTGGAACTTTGTCACGAATACCGAATTTTCAGAAAGAACTATACGTTTGATCTCCTGCGAGATACCTTTAAAGAATAGGCCGACACGCAAGCCTTTGATGCCGCCGCAGGTGGAGCTGGCACTGCCGCCGATCGCCATAGCTATAGCAATAGCGAGCATAGCCAAGGGGCCCCAATCCAGGAATTGCTGGGCATAGATAGTGGTGTTGCCTGTGCCGGTATGGCCGGAGAGCAGGATATAAAAACCTTTTCGGAAGAGCGCAAAAAGTTCAGGATAAATATTTAGTTTGATCAAGGCAAAGGTGACCAAGCTGAAGGTGATCGTGACCGTGGATATAAAAGAAATGATCTCGATGTTCTTAAAGAACTCAAAACGTTTGCCCGACCAGACAGCATAGTGCAAGATAAAATTAAACGAACCCAGGATGAAAAGGACCATCGTGATCGTTTCAATAGCTAAGCTATGATAATAAAGGACATTTTGCGAATGCGCAGAAAAGCCGCCGGTGCTCCAAGAGGTCATGAATAACCATAAGCCATGTAAGAAAGCCCGGGGGAAGCGTAAGCCTTCAAGATAAGTTACGATCGATAGTAGCGTAGTGCCGACTAATAAGTATACTGTGCTGATCATCCAGATAGCGCGGGAGGTTTGAATGATATTGGGCAGCAACCGCTCATCCTTACCTTCACCTACATACATCATGTAAGCACCTGCTGTTCCCCGGATCAGAAAGGTGAGTACAACAACGATCATTCCTTGGCCGCCAACATAAGTTAGGATGTGTCGCCACATATTCAAGCTATAGGAGACATGATCCAAGTTCTGGATCAAGGTCAATCCGGTAGTTGTGTAGCCGCTCATCAGATCAAAACAAGCATCCAGAAAAGAAAGAAAATGCCCGCTTAAAAAATGGGGGATAGCTCCCAGCAGGACAGCGATGATCCAGGAGAAGGCAGCAATGACCATGCCGTGGATCCAGCGGACATCTTTGTCGATCTTTTTACCGAGAAATAAAAATAATATACCGACCAGAAGCGAGGCCCCGATCGTTATCAAGAAATCAAAAAAAGGATTCCATTCCCGAAAGGATAGTGCGGTCAAAAGCGGGATGAGCATGATCAAGGCTGTGCCGATTATTACCTTGCCGATATAATGGCTGATCAGACGATAATCACTGAGTTGCGGGCGTAGGATCATTTAACTAAAGTATGTATCAGCCAAACTAAGCAAAAACCGCAGGCTGTAAAAAGCAGGATAAATAATATTTCGCTGAACATCCCAAAAAAAGATTGCCAAAAATTACGAAATTTGAATTTAAAGCCGATTATTTCCATTAGCCTGTTAAAATTTTGTGGAATTGCTTTTCATTCTCGGCCGTAGTAACTGCCAAGACCTCATCATCTTTTTTCAATTGCGTATCCCCTTTGGGTACGATGATGTGTTCTTTGCGCAAGATCGAAACAATGATGCAATTCTGAGGTAATTTAATGTTTTTTAATTGCTTCTTCAGCAGAGCTGATTTATTAGTGATCTTGCCTTGGACAATGGAGATCTTGCCTTGCTTGAACTTCAATAAAGTGCTCAATTCATCTAAAGAGACTTCCTGGTTGATCACTTGGGCGATGACATTGGTGGCATTGACCGGCACATCTACGCCTAATTGAACAAAGGAAAATTCATTGCGGGGATCGTTGACACGGGCAACTGTGCGGGGAACGGAATAATAGGTCTTGGCCAGCTGGCAAATGACCAGATTATCTTCATCATCTCCGGTGACCGCTACGATCACATCTGCTTTTTCAGCAGTTGCTTCTTCCAAATACTTGGGCTCGCAAGCATCGCCATGGATGACGATAGCTTTAATATCTTTGGCTATAGTTTTGCATTTTTCCAGATCGCGCTCGATCAGGATCACTTTGTTCTTTTCTTCAGCCAATCTTTTGGCCAGAGAGTAGCCGACCTTGCCGCCGCCACAGATAATTACATACATAAGTTACTCCTTGAGCTCAAATAGTTTCTTGATCTTTTTTAAGCTTTCGATGCGGACAATGCCGATCAAGACATCGCCTTTTTCTAAGATAGTGTTCGGAGTAGGCAGAATGGGGCCTACTTTTTTGATAATAGTAGCGATCAAGAACTCATCTTTTCGGTTGAAATTCTTTACTTTCTTATTTGCGAATTTATCAGTGATGTTGATCTCGATCGTACCCATACCTTTGGTCTCGGTAAAATAGCTGGAAAAATGACTCTCAATTAGTTTGTCGCGGATCTGAGATGCGACCAGGGTGGTACCGCTGATTATGCTTAAGCCCAAACGTTTATAAATTTCCGCGCGCCTGGCATCATAAAGCCTGGCAGTTACTTTAGGTACTTTAAAGATCTTTTTGGCTATTTCGGAGGCCATGATATTTGTATTATCGCCATCGGTGACCATAACAAAAGCATCGGCAGTACTGATCCCGGCTTTAAGCAATATATCGCGATCGATTCCATTGCCGACCAGTCGGATACCATTAAAAGTCTTGCCTAAACGTGATAAAGAAGAGGGATTTTTGTCGATGATGGTGACATTGTGACCTTCACCAGAAAGCAGGGTCGCCAGTTCTGCTCCTACACGTCCACACCCGACAATGATCACATCCATTTTATACTCCGTCTTGTACGCTATTTATTAGTCGAACAGCTCGCTTATCGAAGTGTTCTCGTGGATACGTTTGATCGCTTCTCCCAAGAGAGGAGCAGAAGAGATGACCTTTAGATTCTTCCAGCGTTTTTCCTTGGCCAAAGGCACTGTGTCGGTGACGACGATCTCAGTGAAATCAGCTTGCTTTAAACGCTCAATAGCCGGGCCGGAGAATACCGCATGAGTAGCGGCTAAGTATACTTCTTTAGCCTTGTTCTTCTTGATCACTTCCAGACCATTGATCACACTGCCGCCGGTATCGACTATGTCGTCATAAAGGATGGTGATCTTATCTTTGACATCACCGATCAAATGTAAGGTCTCGGATTTATTATGTTTATTTGGATCACGATGTTTATGGATGATAGCGATCTCTGTGCCGGAGCCCAGGCGGTCGGCGAATTTTTTTGCGGCTTTTGCTCTTCCGGTATCCGGAGCAACAACTACAACATTCTTGCCGAATAATTTTTTATTCTTAAAATAAACATCAAATAAAGGTAGCGCGGACATGTGATCCACAGGGACTTTAAAGAAGCCTTGGATCTGATCGGCGTGCAGATCCATAGTGATCACGCGGTCTACGCCGGTTACTTCCAATAGATCCGCTACCAGGCGGGAAGAGACTGGTTCGCGGGAAGCTGATTTTTTATCCTGCCTGGAATAAGGAAAGTGAGGGATTACGGCATGGATCTTTTTGGCCGAGGCTCTGCGGGCAGCATCGATCATGATCAGCAGTTCCATTATATTGTCATTTACATTTTTAGTAGTAGTTTGGATGATAAAAACTTCAACACCGCGGATATTATCTAAAATACGCGCATAAGTCTCACCGCAACTAAATTTAGAAAGCTTGACCTTGCCTAGATCAGTACCTATGTAAGTAGCGATTTCTTCTGCTAATTTTGGGTGAGAGAATCCCGAAAAGACTTTCATTTTACCGTTATTTGAATTGGACAATATCTGCTCCTTTCACAAAAAAGAGATGTTAATTATACGTGCTGGGTCGTTTTTTCGTCAAACTAGCCAGATTTAACTTCATCGACAACTTGCATTAATTGTTGTAGCCGAGAGGCCCTGATCTTAAGTGCCAATTGTTTAGGCAACTCTGCTGCTTTAGTACCCGGGCGAGGTGAAAATGCCGTAGTAATGACCCTGTGGAATTTCAATTCTCTTACGGCTTTTAATGTGTCCTGGAATTCAGCATCGGTCTCGGAGGGAAAGCCAGCGATCAGATCCGTTGAGATCAGGAATTTTGGGTCTTTTTTGCGGATCTTTTCTACCAAGGCCTTATACCGGGCATAAGTATAACCGCGGTTCATCAACGCTAAGATACGATCGTTCCCTGCCTGCAGCGGAAAGTGTAATTCCCTGCCCATTTTTGGCAAAGCAGATAGAGTATCTATGAGCTTATCGGACATATCTTTAGGGTGTGAGGTCAAAAACTCGATCTTTTTAACTTCTTCTATATTATTGATAAGTTTTAAAAGATCGGCAAAATCTACTGGATCTCCAATAGCGTTCTTTCCTTTATATGAATTAACGTTCTGCCCTAATAACATTAAATGAGGATAGAGCTTATGATCGATCTCGGATATTTCTTTTAAGATATCTTTAACAGACCTGGACCGTTCACGGCCACGAGTGTAGGGGACGATACAGTAAGAGCAGTAATTATCACAGCCGTACATGATCGAGACCCAGGCTTGGTCCGTATGTGAACGTTTAAGGGGGTATTGCCTGGCATCTTCAATATCAATGTAATGTTCTAAGAAAGGAACTTCTTTCTTGATCATTTCTGTATCACGTTTGGGCATACAACCCGTAATGCCCAGCTCCATATTAAGTTTTTTCTTCTGCCGCAAGTGGTTTAGCTCATGGAGCTTGCCGAATACCCTGCGTTCGGATTTATCCCGTACAGAACAAGTGTTGAGGATGACCACATTAGCACTGAGGGCATCTTGGGCGGGTTTCAAGCCCTGGAATTCGAACATGCCGGCCAAGTGTTCAGAATCATTCTTATTCATCTGACAGCCGTAAGTTAGGATAAAATATTTTTTTACAGATTTCATAGGGGGTAAGTATATAACAGAGCTAGAGTATTTTCTTGGATAATATCTTACCTGCTTTATCGAATTCGTAAATGACCGGCACACCGGTCGGCAGCTCAAGTTTTAAGACCTGGTCAGTTGAAAGCTTATCTAAATTCATGATAATTGCCCGCAAGCTGTTGCCATGGGCCGAGACAATAATATCTAAGCCTTTTTTTAAGTTGGTTAGGATATGTTTATTAAAGTAGGGAATGGCCCGCTCAGCAGTATCCTTTAAGCTTTCTCCACCGGGAGGAGCGATATCATAGCTTCTGCGCCACAAATGAACTTGTTCGGCACCGAATTTCTTAGCAGTTTCAGTTTTGTTCAGGCCCTGTAGCTCACCGTAATGTCTTTCATTTAGAGCTTTATCTTTAGTGATCGGAATTGTTTCTTGCTGGATGGCCTTAAGGACAATGGTCAAAGTTTGCTGAGCTCTGATCAGCTCGGAAGTATAAGCTTTGTCGAACTTATAGGAGCTTAATTTTTGGCCGGCGGCTAAAGCTTCCTCTTCACCTTTGGGAGAAAGAGGAACATCTGTCCAGCCGGTGAACTTGTTGGCTTTATTCCAGGTAGATTCTCCATGACGAAGCAATACTAAAGTGCTCATAATTTTATTATATGATATATTAGCGCTCATGAAAAAGCTTATTATTTACCTGCTGGGCACCTTTTTTGGGGCTGGTTATTTCCCCAAACTGCCCGGGACATTTACTTCTGCTTTAACCACAATGATAGCGTACTATTTATTAGATCTTGCACCGGACCAATATATAAGCATTGTAATAGTTATTACTTTGGCGGGTGTCTATATTACCGGAGAAGCTAATAAATTGGCCGGGGAAAAAGATAAACCCATCTTTTCTTTAGATGAAGTAGCTGGGCAGTTAATAGCATTTATACCCCTTTGTTTTTATTATGAACACAAACTGATCCTTTTAGCTCTTGGGTTTGGTCTTTTCCGGTTCTTCGATATAGTAAAGCCCGGGCTGATCAAGCAGGCAGAAGCTTATCCTGGGGGCTGGGGTGTGATGCTAGATGATGTTATCTCCGGATTTTTCACTGCCCTTTGTTTGCAAAGTGTTATCCTATTCCTATAAAATAACACACAATGACTTTCCGAGTTAAATTAATAAGTGAAAAAATAGAAAAATGGGGAAAAGAACGAGCCAATCGTCTGGCCCGGCGTTTATTCAATGTGGGGGTCACGCCCAATGGGCTGACGACTTTCGGGCTTCTGGTAAATTTGCTTGCGGCCTATTTTGTATTAAGAGGTTATCTGGCAATAGGTGCCGGATTATTGATCATTGGGGGTATTTTTGATCTGTTAGATGGCAGCCTGGCCAGAGTTGCCAAAAATATTTCAAAATTCGGTGCTTTTTGGGATTCGGTAGCTGATCGAGTAGCGGAAGCTTTCTTTTACTTAGCTTTGATAATTTATTTTGTAACTTCCTATAATTATTTTGCGGTTCTTTTTGCTTTGTTCGCCATGGCCGGGAGTTGGTTGGTGACCTATACTCGCAGCTGTGCAGAAAGTTATAAAATAAGAGTTGAAGAAGATTTTTTGCCGCCAGCAGAGCGGATCATAATACTAGCTGTTACTTTAGCACTGGATCGAGCGATCTTTGGTCTGTTCGTGATCGCAGCGATGACAATTGCCACCGTAGTATGGAGAACCCTACATATATATCGTCATTTTCAAGAAAAAAGCCTAAGTGGGGATAGAAATTTAAGAAAGCGATAACTCCATAATATGGCTGCTGATCTACATATCCATACAAATTATTCGGATGGCTTTCTTTCTCCGCAAAAAGTAGTGGAAGTTGCTAAAAAGGTCGGCTTAAAGACGATCGCGATCACTGATCACGATACAGTAAGCGGAGTAGATCAGGCTATCCGGGCCGGGCAGCAGGTCGGCTTAGAAGTTATTCCCGGAGTTGAATTAAATACCCGTTTGGATAAAGCAGAGATCCATATCTTAGGTTATTTTATAGATTATAAGGAGCGTTGGTTCCAGGAAGCGTTAGGCGAAAGCAGGAAAATGCGTGTTCGCCGGGCTAAAATGATAGTTGAAAAATTAAATAAACTAAAGGTCCCCATTGAATATGAGGAAGTAGAGCGATTGGCAGGGCATAGTTCTTTGGGCAGACCACATGTGGCAAGAATACTCTGTGAACATGGCTATGCAGATTCAGTGGCCGAAGCTTTTAATAAATATTTAAAAGTAGGGGCACCTGCCTATGTTGATCTGATTAAGTGGGATCCTTTTCAAGCGATAGAGCTCATTAGAAAAGCCAATGGAGTGCCGGTCTTGGCTCATCCAGGCGTCTACAAAATAAATGAGTTGATCCCGATGATGATAGATAAAGGGCTGCAGGGGATTGAGGTCTATTGTTTGAAGCATTCTAATGCACAGATAGAAGAATTCCTAAGAATTACTGAAGAAAATAAGCTATTAGTGACGGGTGGGTCGGATTTTCATCAGGCTGTGGATGCGATCTATGATGCTATCCTGGGGAGTATAACTTTAGCTGATGAGCATGTTGATAAACTAAAAGCGGCTGCCCACAAACACAAAGGCGGGTAGCACGAAAATGAAGCGTACTTTTGCTGAAGTAAATTTAAATCAACTGGCAGAGAATGTACGCAGAGTTCGCACGCTTATTTCTCCTTCGACAAAGATAATGGGTGTGGTCAAAGCGGATGCTTATGGGCATGGGGCCCGCGAAGTCGCTGAGCTGCTCATTTCCCAAGGAGTAGAATATTTAGGCGTGGCTTGGGTGACGGAAGCTCTGGAGCTGAGGGCTGCAGGAATAAAAGCTCCCATTCTTATCCTAAGCGAGCCTGTTAGTAATATTGTAGATGATATTATTGATCTGGATGTTTCCCAAACGATTTATTCACTGCCTTTTGCCAGATCGCTTTCTGCGGCAGCTGAAGCTAAAGGTAAAAAAGTTAAAATTCATATAAAAGTAGATACTGGAATGGGCAGGATCGGTGTCCATCCGGAAGAGGCCGTTCAGTTGATCGCCAGTTTATATACATTGCCAGGCTTAGAGCTTGAAGGTGTATTTACTCATTTTGCCAAGGCGGATGAGAAGCTCGAAGGTGTAAAAGAAAAAGATGATTTTACTTTGCAGCAGCTGCATAAATTCAATAAAATGATCACTGATCTTGAAAAAGAAGGGATAAAAGTACCGCCAATTAAGCATGCTGCCAACTCAGCCGCGATCCAAAATTATCCCCAAACACAAATGGATATGGTCCGGGCAGGGATCATGCTTTATGACAAAGTGCTGACTTTTAAATCACATGTGGCTTATTTAAAAGATGTCAAAACAGGAACTCCTTTAAGCTATGGGGCAACATTTATTACCGAACATGATTCTAAGATCGTTACAATCTCTGCTGGTTATGCAGATGGTTTAAGTAGATTGTTGTCGAATAAAGGGCAGGTATTGATAAATGGCGTGCGTTATCCTATGGTCGGGCGCGTGTGTATGGACATGTTCCTGGTTGATGCAACTGGTTCTGAAGGTATTAAGGTTGGTGATGAGGTGGTCATGATCGGCAAGCAAGGTAATGAAGAAATAGCCATGTCGGAGATCAACAGGCTCACCAATACAATAGCCTATGAAGTAATGTGTGGCATAGGCAAAAGAGTTCCTCGGATTTATAAGTAAAACAATTGCAGGCCATTGACGGGGCTGGTTAAATAAGCTAGATATACTTAAAGGATTTTTAATGGCTCATGTTTCTTTATACAGAAAATATCGTCCCCAAACTTTTTCAGAGATAATTGGGCAAACTGCAGTAATTAGAATTTTGCAAAATGCTATCCAGAACGATCTCTTAAACCATGCCTATATTTTTTCAGGTCCGCGCGGCACAGGAAAGACCAGTACGGCAAGGATATTGGCGAAAGCGCTCAATTGTCGCCAAGGCAGATCGGTCACGCCCTGCCTGGAGTGTGATCTTTGCTTGAGGATAAAATCGGGTGAAGCTTTAGATGTTTTTGAAATAGATGCTGCTTCTAATCGGGGTATTGATGAGATACGGGATCTGCGGGAAAAGATCGCATTTGCACCTGTTGAAGGTAAATACAAAATATATATCATCGATGAAGCGCATATGCTTACTGAGCCGGCATTTAATGCTCTTTTAAAAACCCTGGAGGAACCTCCGGAAAATACAATATTTGTGCTGGCCACCACAGAGCCGCACAAGATACCGGTGACGATTCTTTCACGATGCCAGAGATTGGATTTCAAAATGATCACCTTGCCGGATATCTTAAAGATGTTAAAAATGATTGCAGAAAAAGAAAAGATCACTGTTGAGGAAAAGGCTTTGAGGCTTATAGCTCAAAATGCCGAAGGAGGCATGCGCGATGCCGTATCTTTGCTGGAGCAGATCTACTCCTTCAAGGGCAAAGAGATCAAGGTCGACGATGTCTTGGCAGTATTAGGCACTACAGATGTTAGTAGTATTTTTAAGCTGGCGGAGTATTTGTTAAATGGAGAATCGGGCCAAGCTTTAAAATATCTTGAAGAGCTAGTTATAGCCGGGAAAAACATAGATCAGTTGGCAAAAGATATTTTAAACCACTATCGTCACCTGATCTTGGCCAAGGCCAAGGCTTTTGAAGCTATAAATTTACCTGAAGAGCAGCTTAATTTAATAAACGAGCAGACAGCGCAGTACGATCTGGAAGGATTGAAGCAGATCATTTCGATCTTATCTAGGGCGCAAAGAGAAATGCGCTGGTTTCCTAATGCGCGGTTGATCTTGGAGATTGCCCTGATAGAGGTAGGCAGTTTCAAGCAGGGCAATAAAAAAGCAAAGGTCCCTGAGAAAGTAGTCGCCAACAGGGCAAATTTGTCGGCAAAAAAGAAGCCGGTTGTTTCTATTTCGGAACCAACCAAGAAAGTATCTCCGCAAAAACAAAAAATAGAAGTTCCGGAGCCTACCAAGATAGAAGCTGCGCCAAGTAATACAGAAGAGATCCAGACCTTGGCGGAGATAAAGCACCATTGGCAGGATATCTTAAATAAGGTCAAAGGCAAAAAATTTACTACCTATATATTACTTTGTGAAAGTGAGCCGATCGAAATGAAGGCTGGCAAATTGATCTTGCGCTTTAAAAAGAACTTCTCTTTTCATAAGGAAAAATTCATGGATAAAGATAATTTAGCTGTTTTTCGGGATATCTTGGCTGATTACACAGCAAAGCCTTTAGAATTTGGGGCCCAAATGGAAGAGGCAGAAGAGTCAGCAGGCGAAAATAATTCTGATCAGAAAAAAGCCATCGATCCTGCCGTTAAATCTTTGGTAGATATGTTCGATGGAAAATTAGTCGAGAAACACTGAGCCTCTGGTTTGCCGATTTTTCCATTTTAAGGGCAGGTACATAGTCGGCCTCTAGTATTCGTGTTATAATCCGCTTGTTTTTTTCACAAAAGAGAAGGAGATTTTCATGCTAGGCGATATAGGCAAAATGATGAAGCAAGTTAATGAAATGAAGAGCAAGATGAAAGATGTTGAAAAAGAGCTGAAGAATCTTATCTTAAAAGGCTCCTCGCAAGATAATACAGTAGAAGTAGAAATGTCCGGGAAAATGGAACTCAAATCAATAAAGATAGATCCTCAATTGATCACTTCAAATGATGTAAAAAAGATAGAGAAAAACACATTTGATGCAGTGCAAAAATCATTGAAGATGGCAAAAGATACAGCAGCTGATAAATTAGGTAAAGTAACTGGTGGAGCTAAGCTTCCCGGTATTTCTTAAGGTTAGGATTATTTTGTGATCAGGCGTGAGTCCTCAGTGGACCCAATGAATGAATTGATCAATGAATTTCAGAAGATGCCTAGCATCGGTCCGAAATCCGCACAACGCTTGGCTTTCTATATTTTAGCCTTAGCAGATGGTGAAGTTACTGCGCTTACCTCGGCGATCACAAATGCGAAGGCAAAAATAAAACATTGTTCAATTTGCCACAATATTACTGTGCAAGATCCTTGTGTAATTTGTAATGACCAGGCTCGTGATCATCAGCAGATCTGTGTGGTCTCTGAGCCTCGAGATATTATCGCTATTGAAAAGACCAGGGAATTTAAGGGTGTCTACCATGTTCTGGGTGGCTTAATTTCTCCCTTGGAAGGGATTACTCCCGAAACATTAAGGATCAAAGAGTTATTAAAGCGGATAGAAAAAGAACAAATGAAAGAATTGATCTTAGCGATAAATCCAACAGTTGAAGGTGAAGCAACGGCGATCTATTTAAGTAAATTGATCAAGCCCTTAGGAGTTAAAATGACCAGGATAGCCTATGGTCTTCCCGTAGGAAGTAATATCGACTATGCTGATGAGGTCACTTTGACCAAGTCTTATGAAGGTCGCGTAGAGCTATAGTGTTGGGTTCTAAGTTGTAAGTTTTTAATAAATAGCTTATAAATTAGAACTTAAAACAAAATAAAAGGGGAGCAGAAAGATGGCAAAGAATATGATGGAAATACGTTGGCATGGCCGAGGAGGGCAAGGGGCAAAAACAGCGGCACTTTTAGTCGCAGATGCAGCTTTAGCTACCGGCAAGAACGTGCAGGCCTTTCCCGAATATGGCCCGGAACGCATGGGTGCTCCGGTTCGTTCTTTCAATAGAATTTCTGATGAAAAGATCACAATTCATTGTGCCGTAGAACATCCTTCAATCATATTGGTCTTAGACGAGACCTTATGTAACAGCGTCAATGTTACAGAAGGTGTGCCAGATGATGGAGTGATCATAATTAATACAAAGAAAAAAGCTAAAGAATATAAAGAACAATTGAAATTCAAAGGCAAGGTCTTTGTTGTAAATGCTTCCAAGATCGCTATGGAAAATATCGGTATGAACAAACCTAATACACCGATGCTGGGGGCCTTGATCAAGGCAACGAATATAATGGATTTCAAGAATATGCTGGCCGATACTTCCGAGAAATTAAAGAAAAAGTTTGCCCACAAGCCAGAAGTTGTAGAAGGCAATATACATGCTATAAAGCAAGCCTATGAGGAGGTATCCGAATAATGACCGATAAATATAAAAAACTTTTAGGAGTTAAAGAATTACCGCATGGAGCGATCTGGGGTGAACCTGGCTCTTCAGTTCACCGTAAGACAGGCGATTGGAAAGTGCTCAAACCTAAATTCAACGATAAGAAATGTATTCACTGTATGTTCTGTTGGGCTTATTGTCCCGACACTTCAATTATCGTTAAAGACGGCAAACAAGCAGGATTTGATCTGGAGCATTGTAAAGGCTGCGGGATCTGTGCCGAGGTTTGTCCGACAAAATGTATCGATATGGTACCTGCTCGTGAAGAAGGAGAGGAATAATGTCTACCAAAACAAAAATTAAAATGGAAAGAGTAGCCCGTACGGGTAATGAAGCAATGGCGGAAGCCATGCGTCAGATAAACCCAGATGTGGTCGCTGCTTATCCGATAACTCCGGCGACCGAAATAGCACAGATCTTTGCGCAATTCGTAGCTGACGGAAAAGTAAATACAGATATGGTGACCGTAGAATCAGAGCACAGTGCGCTGAGCGCTACCGTAGGAGCATCATCTGCTGGTTCCCGAGCAATGACCGCTACTTCCTCTCAAGGCTTGATATTGATGGCGGAGATCCTCCCTATCGCATCCGCACTGCGTTTGCCGATTGTAATGCCTGAAGTGAACCGTGCAATTTCTGGGCCGATAAATATCCATTGTGATCATTCTGATACTATGTTCGTACGCGATGCTGGCTGGATACAGATCTTTTCTGAGAATGCTCAGGAAGCTTATGATAATGTCTTGCAAGCAGTAAAGATCTCCGAACATCCGGACGTTTTGTTGCCATCATTAGTGACAACAGATGGATTCGTGATCAGTCATCTTATGGAAGGGATCGATATGCTGGAAGATGTCGAAGTAAAAAAATATGTAGGTAACTACCAGCCTCGCAATCCTCTCTTGGATACTGATCATCCGGTTACCGTTGGCTCGATAGATCTGCAAAATTATTTCTTTGAACATAAATTCCCGGTTGCTGAAGCTATGCGTAAAGCAAAAAAAGTGATCTTAGAGGCAGGTCAGGAATTTGGTAAAAAATATGGCAGGGAATACGGCTTTTTTGAAGAATATAAATTAAATGATGCTGAAGTAGCGATAATTGCGTTAGGCTCCACTGCCGGGACGGCAAAAGTAGTGGTTGATGAATTACGGTCCAAAGGAATTAAGGCCGGAGTACTGAAGCTTAGGGTTTTTCGTCCTTTTCCTGGAGAAGAATTGGTTGAAGCCTTGAAAGGCATCAAAGCTTTAGCGATCATGGATAGAGCTGATTCTTATAGCGCTCAACCAAGCCCTGTTTATACAGAAGTTACTGCAGCTTTATACAGTGCGGGCATCCTGATCAATACTATTAATTATGTTTATGGCTTGGGTGGCAGAGATATCGATCTGCATATGTTGCGTTCAGTTTATGAGCAATTACAGAAGATGAGCAAAGGCGAGAAACCAACTAATATTGTGAATTACTTAGGTTTAAGGAAATAAGGAGGAGCAGAAAATGGCAACAATAAAAGAATTAGCTGGAAAAGAAGAGTTATTTGCAGCGGGTCATACCAGCTGTGCAGGATGCGGTTATCCAGCGATCTTTAGATTATTACTAGCAGTAGCCGGCAAGGATACGGTAATTGGTGGTGCAACTGGTTGTTGCGAAGTAAACACTACGATATTCCCGTTTTCATCCTGGAAGATACCATTTATCCATAATGCTTTTGAAAATTCTGCGGCAACAATCAGTGGTGTAGAGGCCGCTTATTATTCAATGGTTAAGCAGGGTAAGCTTAAAGAGAAGAAAATGAATTTTATTGCTTTTGGCGGCGATGGCGGTACTTATGATATTGGTTTTCAATCTTTATCAGGCGCAATGGAACGTGGGCATGATATGCTTTATATTTGTTACGACAATGGTGCCTATATGAATACCGGTATCCAGCGTTCCGGAGCAACGCCTAAGTATGCATCCACCACAACAGCTCCTGCTGGAAAGGTTAGTGCCGGGAAAAAACAATGGCGCAAAGATCTGACCCAGATCTTGATAGCTCATCATATTCCCTATGCTGCGCAAACAATTGCCGGCAATTGGCGTGATCTGACCATGAAGATCGAAAAAGCACTTTCAATAAAGGGACCGAAATTTATCAACATTTTAGCTCCCTGTCCGCTAGGCTGGGCTACCGATCCAAAAGATACTGTAAAAATGTCACAATTAGCAGCGGATACCTGTTATTGGCCTTTGTATGAATATGAGAATGGTAAATTCAAGCTTAATTATAAGCCAAAGGAAAAGAAACAATTTGTAGAATGGCTGAAATTACAGGGACGCTTTAAGCATCTTTTTCGCCCGGGCAACGAAAAGCTTATTGAGGAGCTACAACAAGAAGTTGATAAGAATTGGGGAAAAGTGCAGAAGCTTTGTAATGAGGATCAAAAAGAAAAGGTGCCGGTAAAATAGGTCGGGGCTTGACTTACAAAAAAAGCGACTGTTATAATAAAAATCGAGTGTTTAATTTTTTATTTTAAGGTATAATACAAAAGCAAAACTGGAGGTACTATTATGAATAAAAAAGAATTAGTGAACATTATTTCCGAGAAAACAGGTAAATCAAAGAGTGAGATCCTGGATATTATTGAATTAATGCTGGAAAAGATCACGGATGCTTTAGTAGCCGGAGAGAAAGTGCGTTTGGTTGGATTTGGAGTATTTGAAGTAAGAAAACGTGCTGCTCGTGAAGGTCGTAATCCACAGACTGGCGATCGTATCCATATTGCAGAGACGAAATCGCCTTCATTTTTAGCAGGCAAAGCTTTAAAAGATGCGGTCAAGGGAAGATCCTCTGAGCAAAAATTGCCGCCGCCTAAGGCTGAAGCATAAAAATTCATCAAAGCTCCTATAAAAGGGGAATAGAGCAAAGTTGCTAGCCGCAAAGCCGATCAATAAAATCACAGATAATCTAGATCAATTAATTGACCTTTTGCCTCCACGCTTAAAAGAAAAGCTGAATAAACATTCTGATAAAAAAGTCTTAACCGAGATCGTTCTGGATCTTGGTCGATTCCCTGAATTTCGTTTCAATGAAAATAGTATTGTTTATGTTAAAGATCAAGATGTAACCCAAGAAGATCTGGATTATGTTGTCAGTAAAGTTGGGGCATTTACTTCGGATAATCGCGCAGGCATTGAGCGGACATTGCATCGGATATCAGCAATGCGTAATCGGGCGGGCAAAATAATCGGATTGACCTGTCGTGTCGGCAGAGCTGTCTATGGCACGGTCGATATTATCGGGGATATTGTAAAAAGCGGAAAAAATTTATTAGTTCTGGGAGGGCCTGGTGTCGGGAAGACAACAAAGCTTCGAGAGATCGCCAGGATCTTAAGCACAGAATACAAAAAAAGAGTTATCGTAATTGATACTTCAAATGAAATAGCCGGAGATGGCGATATCCCTCATCCAGGGATTGGTTTAGCACGTAGGATGCAAGTATCTTCTCCTGATCGTCAGCATGCGGTCATGATCGAAGCCGTTGAGAATCATATGCCGGAAGTGATCATTGTGGATGAGATCGGAACAGAGGCAGAAGCCTTGGCGGCAAGGACGATCGCTGAGCGCGGTGTACAATTGGTAGGCACGGCACATGGGAACAGTATTAAAAATCTGATCAAGAATCCTACTTTATCCGATCTAGTGGGTGGTATCCAATCGGTCATTCTGGGGGATGAAGAAGCTAAAAGGCGCAATACTCAAAAAGCTATCTTAGAACGTAAAGCTCCGCCCACATTTGAAGTCTTGGTGGAGATACATGAACGCAATGCTTTGGCGATATATCATGATATTGCCACGGTAGTTGATAATATCCTAAGAGATAAATTGCCTCAGCCGGAGATCAGAAAATCAGATCCGGATGGTTCTATCCGGGTAGTACAAGAAGCAAGCCAGGAAGATTTTCCGATGCCGCTTTTTGGCGTGGAAGATCAAAAGAAGATAGAGACCAAGCTGGCTATTTATCCTTTTGCAGTGAATCGCAATCGTTTAGAAAGAGCTATTCGCGTTTTAGATGTTAAAGCTCAAGTGACAATGGACCTGGATGAAGCAGATATGGTCTTAACAGTAAGAGCCCAAGCCAAGCCTAGTTCTAAGATCACAAAGGCTTTGCATGGCCGGAAAATACCCCTGCATGTCATAAAGAGCGATTCATCATCTCAGGTAAATCGTTTTCTAAGATATATCTTCAAGCTCTACAGTGATGATGAAGAGCGTTTAGAGCTAGCGATAAAAGAGATCGAGGATGTGATTGCCCAGGTAGAACGTACCAACAAACCTGCCGAAGCAGCCCCTTCCTCAGCATATATCCGCAGATTACAGCATCAGGTAGTCGAGCGCAAAGGCTATCGCGCAGAGAGTATCGGGGAAGAGCCCAATCGTCGAGTACGTGTTTATCCTTTAAAATAAGATCATGGCCAAGCTTAGCAAAGGTATATTTATAACTTTTGAAGGCCCTGAAGGTTGCGGTAAGTCCACCCAGGTCTACAAACTAACCCAAGCTTTAATTGAAAAAGGTTATGAAGTAGTGGCGACCAGGGAGCCTGGAGGCACTGCTGTCGGCCAACAGATCAGAGGTATACTGCTAAATCCAGCAAATGTATCTTTGGTACATCAAACCGAGGTGCTCTTATTTGCTGCCGATAGAGTCCAGCATCTGGAGGAAAAAGCAAAGCCAGCGTTAGCACAGAATAAAATAGTGATCTGTGATCGTTATGTTGATTCCACTACGGCTTATCAAATTGGCGGCAGGCAATTGCCTTTGAAGCTTATCCAGGAGATCAATCAAATCTCGGCAGAAGGCCTTTTGCCGGAATTGACGATCTTATTGGATATCCCTGTGGCCGAAGGCTTAAAGAGGGCTACCAAAAAAGGAAGCGATCGATTTGAAAAAGAGTTTGTTAATTTTCATGAACGGGTGAGAGATAAATATAAAGAGCTAGCTAAAAAAGAATCCAGGATCAAGACCTTGAACGGCTTGGATACAATAGAAGATCTGCACAAAAAAGTTCTAGAACTTATTGAGCCAATACTAATAAAACATGTTATCTGATATCCAAGGTCAAAAAAAGATCGTAGAATTTCTTAGCGGGATAAAGCGTTCCGGGAGAATAGCTCATGCCTATTTGTTCTCTGGCCCGCCGGCTGTGGGCAAACACACCGCAGCTTTAGCTTGGGCTAAGGATCTAAATTGCTTAGAGCCTAAAAAAAATGGTGAAGCTTGTGAAAAATGTGTTTCCTGCCGAAAAATCAAAAATAGTGCTCATCCTGATCTGATCGAGATCACAACCGATGGCAAAAAGATAAAGATCGAACAGATCAGAGAGCTGAAAAGAGCCATGCATTATGGGCCAAGTGAAGCAAAGTGGAAGATAATCATCATAGATCCTGCAGAAAAATTATCAAAAGAAGCAGCGAATAGTTTCCTTAAATTATTGGAAGAGCCCGTACCGCAGGTGATAATGATCATGATCTCGTCGAATCCAACAAGCCTTTTGTCGACCATAAGATCGCGTTGTCAAAACATAGCTTTCCAGGCCTTGCCTGTTGCTGCTGTGCAGAATATTTTAAGTACAAATTATAATTATACAAAAGAAGAAGCAATTGTTGCTGCCCAAGAAGCTCAGGGGGTCTTGGGAGATGCACTTTTATTAAAAAATACAGAAATAAAAAATATATTAGAGGATCTAGAGAAAAAAGATTTCAGGAGTGTTTTTAGTTGTATGGAAATGGCTAGGATAATGCATGGGCATAAAGAAGAATTGGCGCAGATACTCAACTTATTTTTAAATAAAATGTTCAGAGAAAAAAAACAAGATGTGTGCAAGCTGATCTTAAAGACCATGTCCGCTTTGCGGTATAATGTTAATGTAAAATTACTGCTCGAGGCATTTTTGATACGCAAGGGTCAGCTACAAGCATCCTGATTCAATATCCTAAAGATTTATGGTAAGTTGTAGTAACTACTGACAAAAAGGAATAATCATAAAGATGACCAGGAAAAGCTTTGCACTGAGATTAAGAAAATTTGAAAGGATCGCTCCCTTGCCTGAGTTGGAGGGAAAAATCCCGTTTAAAATAGATGATTATCTCGTTGTCGATACAAATCGAGGATTTGAGTGCGGAAAAGTTATAGTGCTTTGTCCTGGCGCCGAGAAAAAACATGCTTTTGAGGTCATTATCAACAAAGTAAAACGCATAGCTAGCCAAGAGGATCTGCAAAAAATGGCTGAATTAGATAATAAAGAAGAAGAATTGATCAGGATATTTAATCATAAAATAGAAAAATATAAATTGCCTATAAAATTGGTTGGTGTTGAAGTATTGTTCGACGGGCACAAAGTGTTTTTTCACTATCGCACCGAAGAAGGTGATAGGCGCAAAAAGCATGTGATCAATCTGCGGCCACTTATTCAGGATCTCAATAAAGAATTAAAGTACAAAGTGGAGATCAGGCAAGTAGGTATGCGGGGTGAGGCAAAGATCATGGGTGGCCTGGGTGAATGTGGGCGTACGCTATGCTGTGCCAGCTGGTTGCACAAATCCAAGCCGATCACAATTAAAATGGCCAAAGAGCAGGGCTTAGCTATCAATATCCCAAAATTATCCGGAGTATGTGGGCGTTTGAAATGCTGTATACAGTATGAAAAAGAATGCTATCGTGATGGCCGCTTGAGCTGTGCGAAAAAGCAGGAAAAGCCTGATGATAAGATAAAAGAATTCGCAGATCTTTTTAAAGAAGAAGAGCTTTAAAATGCCGGATTGTATCTTTTGCAAGATCATAAAAAAAGAAATTCCAGGGAAGATAGCATATGAGGATGAGGATCTGTTGGCTTTTCATGATATTGAGCCTAAAGCCCCGGTCCATATTTTAATAATTCCGAAAAAGCATATTAAGAATAATCTTGCCTTAACAGAAAGTGATCTGCCCATCCTTGGCAAGATCTTTAAAGTGATCAATAAACTAGCAGTAGAGCAGGGCATAGAAAAGACCGGCTTTCGGATAGTGAATAATTGCCTAAAAGATGCCGGTCAATTAGTCGAACATCTGCATTTTCATCTATTGGGTGGGCGAAAAATGCAGTGGCCGCCCGGATAATATCAGCTTAATTATTAAATTCCGGACAGGCTTGAGATTTCTAACAAACCTTATGTTATAATCACCAAGAAATTATAGTTTTTTTTAGAGAGGAGTGTGGATATCCATGGCCGAAGTTAAAAAAGGCCCTCACGATTCTATTGATAAATTATTACGCAAATTCAAGCGTAAGGTTAAAGAAGAAGGGGTAATCGATATGTTGCGTAGCAAAGAACATTACGAAAAGCCTTCTGAAGAGAGAAAACGCCGAGAGGGCGAAGCCCGCAGGCGAAATCGTGCACGCCAACGCAAAGAAGATTGGTAAATTTGCGTATAATTTAGGTATCAGGGGGGTATAGTAGATCTTGAGGAAGGTTACTATTGCTGTAAGCAGTAAAAAAGGGGTTGCTGATGCCTAGCCTTTCTTTATTTATTAAAAAGAAGCTTGCTTTTATACCTATCATTGATCGATATATTCTCAGTGAAGTAATGGGTCCGTTCCTTTTCGGCGTGATCGGTTTTGTTATTATTGGTATGGTCGACATTTTATTTACACTGATCGATCTTTTTATCAATAGCGGCATTCCTTTCCTAGTTGTGCTGCGTTTATTAATATTCAAGATCCCCGCGATTATGGTCCTTTTTTTCCCTATGGCAACATTGTTCGCCTGCATGATTGTGCTGATCCGTATGGCCAAAGATAGCGAGATCACGGTTTTTCGGGCAGGTGGCATGCCTATGCTCAGGATAGTGGCGCCTATCATAATTGCCGGCTTTATAGTTACTTTGCTTTCTTTTATGGTCAACGAGAAAATTGTTCCCTGGGCCAATCATATTTCTGATAATCTTATCCGCAAATCAGTGCTTAAAAAACCGCCTCCAGATATAGCTCAAAATACCTTCTTTAAAGAATCAAGGGATAGATATTTTTATGTACGCAAGGTGGATTCGGCCAAGAAAATAATGGAAGGGATCTTTATTTATGAGGTCACCAAGGATTTTCCGAGAATGATCACCGCTAAATCAGCAACTTGGACAGGGAACGAATGGCAATTAAAAGATGGTTTTATCCATAAATTTGACGAGGAGGGATTTGTTGATTACGAGGGGAAATTCCAGAAGATGTCCATCAAGGTAGAAAAAGACGTACATACTTTTTATGACAGCGAAAAAACCTCCAGAGAAATGAGCAGCAAGGAATTAAAAACTAAAATCTTCGGCCTGAAACAAGGAGGCGTTGATACTAGAGCCCTGGCTGTTGATTTTCATATGAAATATGCTGAGCCGGCGGCCAGCCTGGCTTTTGCCTTGATCGGAGCCGCGATCTGTATAGCGTTCGTGCGTTCCAGCAAAGATTGGTGGGGCGTGGTCGGGAGCGTGCTCTTGGCCTTGTTAACGGTCGGGTTTTATTTTTTTGTGATGGCTACCTTCCGTTCCTTAGGGAGGGGTGGCGCCATTACGCCTTTTATAGGAGCTTGGGCCCCGAATTTTATCTTTATCTGCTTAGCGGCAGTTTTGCTATGGCGAGAAGGTGTGTATAAATAGTGATCAGCTGCTTGATAAGCGCAAGTATTTTGGAGGGAGAAATTGCCCCAGGTAATGGAAAAAAATAGATTCAAACAAGACCTAGAAATAATTCCCCTAGACCCGCTTTTGAACAAGAAGATGGGAGATGTTTTTTTTGCGGAAAAGAACTTTTTAGCAGCTGCTGAGAAATATAAACAAGTTATTTTTAATGGCGGAGAGCATTTGGCAGCGGAGATAATCTTGAAGTTCCAGAAAGCAATATTGCACCATCCCCAAGAGATCAATCAGCGGCTGGCCTTAGTTGAATTTTATATTGCTGCTGAAGATAAAGAGGAGGTCGTCGAAGAATTGGAGGAATTGCTGGAGATCCAGCCTGCAAATATAAATGCCCTGAACCAATTGGCGAGCATTTCCAGATATATGCAGAATAAAGAAAGGCTTATCCCGATCCTGGAAAAAGCGGTCGACAATTCCTTGGCAGATCAAACCTTGTTGAATATCCTTACCTCATATTATATAGAGCTTGATCGCTTACCAGAGGTGATCTCTGTATACGAGCGTTTGTTAGAAAGAAAACCTGGAGATACAGGGCTGATACAGAATATCATTGAAATGAACCTGCGTTTAAAGAATTATGCGCAAGTGGCCAACCATCTGGGGCAGCTCTTACAAAAAAACCCTGGTTTATCGGCAAAAGTGATCGATCAAGCAGAAGAAGCCCTGGTACATTCCGGGCCGCACAAAGAGCTGTATTATATACTGGCACGTGCTTTGCTAAAGGATCTCAAGCCGGGGAAAGCCGTGCTTTATTATGAGAAAATATTAAAAGTATTTCCCGGTGAAGCAGAAAGCATCGAAAAGGCCATTAAAGAACTGCTGATCACATTCCCGGATTTTCCAGAAGCACAGCTATTATTGGCCCAGCAATATATTACACAAGAAAATTACAGCGAGGCAGTCTCTTTGTTCAATAAAGTAGTGCGCAGCAATCCTGCACTTTATGGAGAAGAGGTCATTCAGGGTTACCTGGATGTGCTTAGGGTATGTCCAAACCAAGCTTTAGCGATCCAATCTTTAGGAGAGATATATATAGCTAAGAAAGAATATGGGCTGGCCGTAGAAAAATTTCAAATACTACTGGAGCTCACACCAGAAGCAAGGAATTTTATAATTCAGAAATGTAAAAAAATGTTGAAAAGCAAACAATTGGCTTCGGTGCGGCAGCTGCTGGGCGAGGCCTATCTGCAAAAGCAAAATTACAATAAAGCTATTGAAGAAGCCGATCAGCTGATCAAAAGTGCTCCGGACCATGGTGGGGGATATGAGATCTTAGGCAAAGCTTTGTTGGCTACGGGCAAGATCGAGCAGGCCATCGAAAGATTGCGCACTGCCTTAGGATTGAATCCATATAATAAAGGGATCCACAAAGCTTATCGGCAAGCTCAAGAACAGAAATTAATGATCCAGGTCGGCCATTTAAAAGAACAATTGGTCCAAGATCCCTGGAAATTATCACTTCATTTCTTATTGGGTAAGGCCTATTTTCTCTTAGGCCGGATCGAGGATGCTGTGCCGGAGCTGCAGACCGCATTAAAGGATATCTCTCGCGCCAAAGAAGCCTATGCTTTGTTGGGAATGGCCTTTAAAGAGCAGGGCAGGTATGATCTGGCCGCATTACAATTTCAACAGGCGCTCTCTGTTGCCCAAAAATATCTTTCTCGGGAAGAACGCTTAAAACTTATCCTTTATCAAGCAATGGCCAGCGAGGCCTTTGGGGAAGTGCCCCAGGCCTTAGAAAATTATGAAAAAGTAGCTATTGAAGATGCGAGATTTAAAAATGTTGCTGCTCATGTGGAAAATATAAAAAAGGTCCCTTCTGTTGAGACCCGGGGCAAGATACTTTTAGGTGTGTTGACGAATGTAGCCAACAAGAAATTCTCCTTGCTCTGGGTGCATAATAAAGAAGCAGAAGATTATGCTGAGAAAAAAACACACAGTCCTATCTCATTTAGCTTGGATCACAATAATCATGGTGTGGAAAATGCTTTAAAAGATAGGATAGGCGAGGCAAAAAAAGATTTTAATTTAGCAGCTTCCTTAGATAAAAACCTGACCGCTGCTTATAATAATCTTGCTTTGCTGGCGATGCAGGAAGAAAACTGGGTAGAGGCTGAACAATTGTTAAATAAAGCCATATTCCTAAATCCAAAACTAGGTGTTTTGTTTGCCAATAAGGCATTATGGCACCAGTTGCAGGGAGATAAAGCAAAAGCCCAGAAGCTTTATCATGATGCTTTGGCTTTAAATGAAAATTTACATGGTGCGGAGATAAGCTTAGGGGAATTGCTTTATCAGGAAGGCAAGATATCCGAAGCTATGGTCTATTGGCAAAGGGCTTTAGAGCTTAGTTGCTTGCCTGAGTTGGCCCAACGTAGACTGATATGGAAACAGGCTTAGTTTATCAATCTTTAGCCTTCTTTTTTTCTGCTATATCTTTTTCTTTTTGTTTTTTCTCAATAAGATCAGGATCTTTTGCTTCCAGATCTTTCTGGGCTTTTTCATAAGTTGCGATCTCTTCATCAAAAGCTGATACTTGTGTTTGAAATTCTGCTTCCTCTGTTTTATTGCGAGGAGGTTTTTCTTTGGCCAAGTTCTCTATGCTTTCCTTCGTTTCTTTTAAGATCTTAATTGCTTCAGCATAGGCATCCCAGGCATCCTCATATTCTTCCATGTCTGTACAAAGCTTTGCTCGCTGGGCCAGGATATTACAGCGGAAGCGGAATAGCTGTACGGCCATTTCAGGATTTTTGGCGATCATTTCATCAGCTTCTTCCATCAGATCGGCAGCTTCATCCGGATCATCTTCTTTATATAGCTCAGCTAATTTTAGCTTGGCGTCTATTCCGAGCATAGATTGTTTATCTTTATCTTCTTCCAGTAGTTTGATCGCTTCCTTTTTATCACCCAGGTGGGCCATGATCATGGCGCGGTCTTGTTTGATCAGATAGTCGGTTTCTGAAGGATAGCGTTGGGTAAGAAAATATTCATTATAACAATCAGAAATATGTAGGAGCTCTTCCTTGGATAGCTTATCGATATTTTGCATAGTATATTGGCTCATCATTTCGAATATGCCTTGAGTATTTCCTTGATTAAGCTGAGCTAGCATGCCGGCAAAATCCTCATAAAGATATTTTTCAGGGATCTTTTTATCTGATATTTCATTCTGAGCTTTTGCGAATTTCAGCAGAGTGATCAGGGCTTTTACCAGATTGGCCGTGCCATACTTGTTATCCACGACTTTATTTCCGTCAAAAAGAACTTCCAGCGCTGTTTCAGCTTCAGATATTTTTCCAGCTTGTATAAGTAATTCGACCTTTTTTATGGTCAATTCATAATAAGTATACTTATCCTTAATATTACCTTGGCTATCTTTAGTCCCTTCAATAAGCTGGTCCATTCTTTTCTGGGTGGTCTCATGAGCGGGACCCAAGGTCTCTTCAATGATCGTGATCATATCGAGCGCGGTCTTCTTATCTCCTGCATCATAGATAGCTTTGTAGTGTTGATAAGCTTGTTTATAGTAGGAATTTCGATCTCGAGTTAGGCCTTTGATCTTGGCTGCCAATTCATCAACTGCTTGCGGTCCATATTGTTTAGCCACTGCTGCTTTTTGGCTTTCTAGGTCTTTGATCACTTGGTCGATCTTTTGGCCGTGATCAAAATAGGTATTAGCGATTGCTCGATCTGCCTTATATAAAGATTCTTTAGCAAAAGATTTCTCTAACCTACTATCATTTGCCATTTGATCCCGGACCTTCTTCAATGTGTTGATATAAGTATCGAATTGAAGCTCTGGAATACCTTTGGCTGGTAATTTATGTAGCTTATCTAAGATGCGGAGATAATCGCTTGGCGAAATATCTTTTTTAAATTCTAGCATCTTTAAATAATTGTCGGTTATGTTCTTAAAATCTGAAGGCTTAGAAGGGATCCCTTGTTGATCACGTCTCATGACCTCCATCTCGCCTTGTTGTCCTAAAAGATGATAGGCATCTGATAGTAATTCCCTATCACTTGGATCCTCAGGGGTGTTCTCTGCTTGTTCTAATGTTTTCACAGCGTCTTTAAGTTCTTGGAGAGCTACTTGTTCCTGGGCCAGCTGATCTTCATCGGTCAAATTATGCAGATAATTCTCTTTCAATAAAGATTTAGCATGAGCGATCTTGAGCAAGGCCTGGTATTTGCCGGGAATATTATGATCCATATGTTTTTCCAGGACATTTTCGCTTTCTACGACCAAAGAATAACCTTCCTGGATCATGGTTTTTGAGACTTTGGCATTTATTTTCATCAAGCCGTACTCATAACAGATCTCGGAATACAGGTTCACTATTTCCAGCTCTTTGGCTGAATCAACATTTTTTACCTGCTTGACCTGTTCTGCAGCCAATTCATGGGCTTTTTTAATGTAGTGCATGGCTTTTTCGTGGTCATTCATTCTTTGGTATATATGCACCAATTCCTGATAATTCTTGGCCTTTTCAAGAGGTGAGCGCTTGTCGGAGGCAACAGCTTTGATCAATTCTTTTTTACGCTCATTATCGCGAACAGAAGATAATTGCAACTTAGCAACAGCCCATTCGGCTTCATTAAATGTGTGTGGCCGCATATCGCTTACTTCTTTGAAAGATTTTTCACCTTTTTCCTTAATTAGAACTTTTACTTGTTCGTAATTTTGCTCATCTTTAGCTCTTAAGACATAGCGCACTTCATGGCCGTCATCGAATTTATCGGTGATATGGTATTCATTGCCTACTTGGGATACTGTGCGAGTGCCGCTTCTATCGATAGCTTTTTTAGATATTCGTTCAATAATACTCGGGATGATCAGGATTTTTTTAAAGAAATCAAGCACATGGCCCCAAAACTTTTTCTTTTTTGGAGGGGGTGTGTCGGTTATCTTGTATTCATTACGACGGTTTTTCCCAATTTTTTGAACATAGCTAGTCGTTCTGCCTTCAGGATCGATGATCTGTGCATTTAAAGCTGTGCCGGATGTTCCGGCTGAACCATCATTATAACGATTAATTCTGCCCGGATTAATGTAGGATTCCGGGATTATAAAAGGCGGGATCCAGGAAATGACCAGGCGGGCACCTTTATCTCCAGGTCTATTTGCAGTAACGCCTAAGGACATGCCCCAGGCACCAACTTTAATTTCAAGTTCATTGCCAAGAGGTCCTAATAACATTGCTAAAAATCCCGGTTTGAATTTTCTGGTGCCGATCAAGGCATACGGGCCAAGATCTGTGCCGATACCAAAACCTACGTAAAAAGGATCAGGACCAAGCTCCATCTCAGCTTCGGCATATAATCTATAAATACTTGCTTTGGCGGCAACATCAAAGCTTATGCCTGGGCAAGGCGTTGCAGCAACTCGTGTTTCTACGCCAACATCTATTCCTTGATAAGTTGATGCTGAGCCGGAGAGAGTACTAATGCAATAATTGTTCTCACTAATGTAGCCCAGATACCAGCCATTAGAAGCGCCGGCGCTTAAGGTAAGATTACGCCAGACACCTTGTCTGAATACTTGATTTGGCCTGGCCCAGGCTGGAGCTTGGGGCGCTATTCCGTTTTGTAAAGGATTGATGCTATTTAGATAAGAACCGCTGGGTGTCAGAACTTTTGGTGTGTCAAATCTTATCGGTCCCTGATAAGGGGTGATCATCTGGGACATAAATTTCCAATCCGCCCCGGCAGCTAAAAGTGCATTGTTGAACAGGACATTCTCCGATTTGACCAGGTAATTAACATTTGCTCCCACATTACCACTTAAGCCTTCATATTTACTCCAGCGTAACTGCAGATATTCCTGATAGGATGTTCTGCCTGCATGCTGGGTAAGCTTTACGCCGCCTTCAATAATATTTTTATTCATATTTTCAAAATCAGTTGAATAACCAAGATTTCTAGAGATATAGCCGGTCTTTGCTTCATTGTAGGCCGTGCCCCATTCACCGAATATTTTAAATTGAGATTCCTGGCCCTGAGTATGGCTGCCCTTTACGCCACCCATGATATAGCTGTCTTTTTCCTGAGATATCCTTAAGTGATCCATGGTCGATTCATAGCTTTTATTACTGCCGCCGTAGAGCATTTGCTGGAATTGTTTTCTCATTATTGCCTGTGATGCTTCGCTATCCGGATCATCGGCAACGGCTTTGAAATTCTTCATATTTTCTACCTGTTGCTTAAGGTCGCGATCCTCTAATTTATAAAGATCAACATTGTTCTTATCTTCGCTGAATTCAATGAATTTATCGGCACTTTCTACACAGTAATCTTTTTCTTCCAAAGCATTGCCGCAGAAATACATTTCTTCATGTATTTCCAGGATGACTTCTTTATCTTTGATAGTGCTTTTTTTATCTTGATATATCTTATGGTCGGGATCGATCTCCAAGGTCTTTTCCAAGAGCTCATAAGAGCTTTTGAATTGCAGCTCCTTACGTAAAAGGTTGGCAGAATAAAGAAAGGCTGAATATAGTTTTCGGCAAAGTGTTTTTTCTCCGGAAGAGAGCTTATTATTTCCAACCCCTTTCAACTCCACTGCAATAAATTGCAATAGCTCAACATCGGGCGGCACTTGTTCATTGAGCTTGCCGATTATTTTCAATAAAGCTTCCAAGGAACGCTCACGGACAGTTGCCGAATCTTCTCGGCCACGCATAAAAGCTCCATCTATTTCTCGTGCTAAAACTTTGATGATCTTTTTCTGGTCAGCTTTATCTTTAGTTTGATAGAAATTATTCTCAAGATTAGCGATAGCATCACGTTGAGCTTGGGTTTTAAGCCCATCCTGTCGTTTTAAAGCCTTGATATCCTTGCTAGGATCATATCCCCCCGAAATTCTTGATGTATTCATAGCTTCCCCCTTCTAATATCTTTTCTTATTTTTTAGTCAATTGATCCGGCTCATCAAAGGTATTTTCCATATCTTCGTTCGATGTGCCGGCTAGATAGATACCTTCACCTTTAGTAGCGAGACCGCCTTCAGTGGATAACCAAGTGAGCAGGCTTTGCTTTTGTACACTATTCAATTTGTTGTACCAATCTGTTTTGGAAAATAATCCGAGATCTAATTCTCCGCTAGGTATGACGATCGCCTTTAAGGCTTTATCATCTTTATCTTTTATCTCAAGGTTAAATGAGCCGTCTTCCTTTACGGTTAATATAAATTTGTTATCTCCTAAGGCATAAGGTTCTGATGTAGTAGGTGTCTGGCTTGTTTCGGCCGGAGGATTAGCGGATGGAGCTTGTTTTGCTTCAGCATCTGGAGCTGGTTGTTGCTCAGGAGTATCTTTTTTAGCTTCCGTTGATTCTCCTATGGCAATATCTTTTAACTCTCTGAAGAAAATACCCTGGGCATCTTTTTTATCTAGAATGCGTGCGTAGTAATCGATCAAGAATTCATCTTTATATTTGCCGGTCTTTTCTCTAAGGATGATCGCAGGATCTTTGGTCAGTACTATCTTCGATAGCTCAAAGCGCAGTCCATCAAAATACTGTTTTTCTGTCTCAGTAAGAGCATCATCTTGCTCCTGAGTAAGCGGATCTTTTGCTCCATCCTTATAATATTCAAAAAAGAACTGACCATTATCTTCTACTTTCTTAATAGTATAGGTGTGCCCAGCTTTGGTCATTTCCAGAGAATTTCTGGTTTTAGTTGTGTACATGCTGGTGAATAGAGTTATTCTGATCAGGGCAGCATTCTCAGGTTTTGCTTTTTCAAGCTCATCAATCTGGTCTTTTACCTGAGCTATATGATCTGTAACAGCTTTTTTTGATTTAAAAGCGTTATCTGTTCCTGTAAGACCTAAGTAATCGTTTATTTCGGTAAGAGGTTTATCCTTGATCTCTTCTAGTACTTCAATATCACGTTTTAAGGCTTTTATATTGGCAGCTTTTTGATCAGCAAGGATCTTTTCAAACGCAGCGGTATCTGCATGTTTAAGCAGAAGATCCAACGCTTGAGCTTGTTTTTCGGTATCTAAGAAGGAGAAGGCTTTGATCTTTAAGGCTACAGGGCTGTAGGCAAAAGTAAGAGCGATCTCTTTTTTAATAGATTCCGGGATGTTTGTTGCACTTAGTATGTCTATCATCGCTTGCGGATGACCAAGCGGAACAAATTCTGAGAAGAGTTTGATACGCAAGGTATCAGGATCTTCTTTGTAAGCTAGTATTCCCCTTAAATATTGTAATCTAGCGTAAAGAGAATTCTTATATCTGGCTACAGCTTGATCATCAGTTGTTCCGAGTGCCTCTTTTTGTTTTTCAGGTGTCATCTGTAAAAATTGTCCATACTCCTTGTATAACTCTTTGTATTCTTTATCTAGGATCTCGAGTTTTTTTGAAGTCTGTTCTTTGTTGGTATGATCGAGCATTAATTTAAGTACCTGGGCTTGCTCTTGTGATTCAAGAGGGCTTAGTAATTGAGCTTTCACATCAGGAGCATGGAACATAAAGTTATAGGCGATTTCTCGCTTTAAGCCGGCAGATAAATCGGAAGATAAGATATCTTTTAATGCCTTTGGTGCACTTGTTATGATCTGTTGTGCTAGCCAACTATTCAGGCGTTGTTTAGCATCGCTATCGGAGATATCAGGATCATCCATGAGCTCCTTTATCTTTTGGATATTCATATTTTGAACAGATTTGATGATAGGTATGGTTTGTTTAGGATCGGAGATAGAACACAAATTAAGAACTACTTGAAGCTGTCCTGTTTTACAAAGATCTTCTGTATATTTCTTGGCAATATTAACTATCTCAACTAGCTCCTTTTTTACTTTTTCTACTTTTTCTTCTGTTGATTTATCCTGATTCATTACGATATCACCAAGTACACCGATCATTTTCTTGTTAATAAGTTTTTGAATGAAATCCGGCTTTTGTAATTCTGCTTTATTTTGTTTGTAATAAGTTGTGGCCTTATTGAGGTTTTCCTGGATGTTATCTTTGGTTGATTGAGCAACAGCGACCATGTGGTCGAACATAGTGCTTTGCACAGAAGAAAGCCCAGCAGGAGGTGTAATATCTGGGGCATTTTGTACACTGCCAGGCTGTTGTAGATCTTCGGTATTTTGAGGAGCCCTTTGGGTAGTACCTGCTAATGTTAGTTGTGAGCGCAGGAAAGCATCATATTTTCCTGCAAAGGCACTTTCACTAGTAGATAATTCTGTTTCGGCATCATCTAAACGTTTGGCGATATTTTCAACTTCTTCAACCGCGGCACCTTTTGTTGATTGGTCGGTAACTGTAACTCGTTTAAAAGATGTAGAACGAAAATAATCACTAATATTACCTCCGGTACCTTCATAATATTTAAGCGCTTTAGCCAATCGGGGCAGATCGGTCTTCCAGGCAAAACTTGAATCTGCATCAGCACCGGCTATAGCATCTTTTATGGCAGCTTCTGAGATATTCTTTAAGCTTGAGCCATCTTTAAGAGAAACTATATCTTTATTAATGCCATGCAAGGCTTGTTTTAATTCTTCGAAAGTAGCGGCTTTAGAAACATTCTTTAAGAAAGTATTGATCGCTGCTTTATTCGCGCCATCTGCAAAGTTGAAGTTCATGAATTGATTAAGCCAGATCGCCACCATTTTTAGGTTTTCATCATTTACTCCGTTGTTTTCTAGCGTTCTTTCAAAAGCATCCGTGTTACTTAGTTTATTTGTATACCAATCACTTCCTTGCCCCATATTTACCGGTGATGTACTTGTCATATCAGCACTCCTTTTATTATTAATATGCATATTTTTAGCTTTTATAAGCTAAAGACATACCTTTATTCTTGTATTGGATATATACCCAGAAAATCCAAAAAATATACGTAGTATTTTTATTGCAGGAGAGCGGAAAACAATGAAAAAGCGGGCTAAAAAAAGCCCGCTTTTTTAACTTATATTATGAATTTATTTTCGAACTTTTAACGCATTAACTCCCAAGGCTTGCAGATCGACCTTTGAAAGGGGCGCAATGTCATAAAGAACCGGATTTAAAGGTACAAATACTTTCTTTTCTACAACAGGTTTAGGATTGAGTAAAGAATTGTATAACGGGCTGGACATAGGATTATAAGGATTATATGGATTATATGGATTTAAGGGATTATAGGTATTCATAGGTCCCAATAACGAAGCATCACTTTTAAGCAGTGTTGGCGCAGGATCCTCTTTTTTAGTGACCGGCGGTATTGTATGGGGATCGACTTTCTTTTTCTGCACAGGCTTCTTTTTTGGAACATGATTCTCTTTTTTGACCACATAACAAGTATCATTTTCTGTATCTGTTTCCAGAGAATAATACATCTGAGCAGGATCGGTAGTAGATTTATGCTTGCCTTTAACAACACCTTGTAATCTGATCAGTTTGTATTCATCTCCGCTTTTAACTACAAGATAAGGCCTCTTACCCCAAGGGCAATCGCCTATAAAGACCTTGTCTTTCACCAATTCCTCACCAGTTTTAAGGGTATATTCATATAGTAATTGCCTGCCGCTATCACCCATTTGAACATATACTTTACCGTTTTTAACAATAAAAGTTTCCTTAGTTAAGGCAGCGTTCTCAGTACATGGGATCAAAGAATCATCATCTTTGAGAGGATCTTTTTCATCAACAACATCTGTATTGTCTACAACTTCATCATTTTCAGGGGGCGGGGCAGTATCTGTTTTTTTTGGCTCAAAATTCATGATATGCCATCTGGTCAGATAATCGAATTGCTCTGCTTCGGTCATTTTAGCCGCATCCGAATCTGCAATGCTGGAATGATAAGCATAGACGCCATTTTCTTCTTTATTAACTTCTTCTGTGTTTTTTTCGGCAGTATCTGTTTCCGCCCGGCCTTTATCTTGGGCTTCTTTGATGATCTCGGAAGCATCTTCCTTAACATTAAATGCTGAGAATGAATAATAACGATTCCGAGCTACCAATAGCTGATCCATGAGCTCGCCTTGAGTACCATTATCATCAAGATCCTCTACTGTGCCTAAAGTGCCTCTTACTTTATTATGCTGCACTTCTACTTCGAGTGTACGCCAGGCATGATCAAGATCTTTAAGCCCATCAAAGGTATTACTGCCAAAAAGATTATAGGTAGCTTTAGCTGTTATCTTAGGAGGTGTGACAATATCTTTATACTCTTCTAACAACTCTTCAAATGTCCCTTTTGCATCATCTTTATTTTTACGCATAGTAAGGGCAGTATCTTCTGCTTTAGCGATCTCTCTTAAAAATTCAACTAATCTGCAATTTATGCTTACGACATCCTTCTCTGTTATAAGAGTACTTTTAAAAGTAAATCCTAAAAGGCAAAGTTTTCTATACAGTTCAGCTAATTGAGCATCTATGGGCTCATCATTTAGTTGAGCGTACGTATCCAGTTCTTTGATGACCTTGTCATCAGCTTTCCAGGAAGGTTTACTAGCCTTTGCTGCTGGATCAGCTGGTGTAGTAGTTATCGGTTGATCAAGGTTTTTTACTCCATCAGGTTTAGTTACAGGTGTCATAACAATCACTCCTTATATTTTTTAACCAATAAAAAAAGGTGCTCGTCGTCTTTGCGCGACTTGCACCCCCATATTATTGTGCCTTATTTGTTTTCACCTATATTATCGGGATTTTAGGGGTAAAACTTGCATGCTATTTTTTATATCTAAAGAGCAATTAATATGTAGAAAAAGCCTATTATGTATAGGTATATTTAACAATTAAGGTTGGTAATACTATATAAAAACAGCATGATAAAGGGATTTTTTTTGAATCACGCAGTTTGGAATGATATAATATGTAGAAATCTGGGGGGTGCAGATCCGCTATTTCTTTGTAGTGGATCAATAAAATACTCTTCAGTAAATATATTTTGGGGGAAAATGTGCTAGGGAAGAACGAATTCCTGAAAAGGATTTGTTGTATAAAGCGTTTTCTTGGGGGATTTTTGTATAAAAAATCATTATTATCGGTGTGTTTAATCGTTCTAACTGCTTTTGCTGTAGCGGCAGAGCAAATGCCTGTCAAATTAAAGGCAGATGATCTGCGTTATAACGATGAGAGCAAGATCATATCTGCTTCGGGAAATGTCAAAGTTATTTATGAAGATATTGAAATAAAGGCCGATGTCCTGGAAATGGATACTAATACTAATTTTGTTACAGCATCAGGCCAAATTGTAGTCTCCCGAAACGGTGTGGAATCTTTAGGCGAAACACTTTTCTTTGATCTGAGATCAAAAGAATTAAGCCTTTCAGATTTTTCTGTTGATTTTCAAACAGAGCAGGTCGTTGGCTCCATATTTATGCAGGCGCATGAGTTACATACTTCCGGTAATATGAAATATGGTTATCAGGGCAAATTGACCACCTGTAGCTTACAAGAGCCGCATTACTGGATCTCTGCTAATGAATTTCGTTATTTCCCCGATGAAAAGATCGAGGGCTATCATGTTTTCTATAATTTCAGTTTTTTGCCGATGCCTATTTTCTATTCACCGTATTATCAGTTCCAACTGGGCAAAAGAAAGTTGATCTTGCTGCTGCCGGTGATAGGTGAGAATCAAGTAGAAGGATTTTTTATTAAGAACGAATTGGTATATGTAATCGATGAAGATACGGAAGGATCTATATACATAGATCATTTATCAAAAAAAGGTTTTGGACGAGGATTTAAACATAAATATAAGATCGATGGCGCGCCGGGCAGCTATTATCTGTATAACGTAAATGAAAGATTTACCAGGGATGAGAATGATGAGGTGATCAATGAAGGGATCACAACGAACTATGTCAGCAAATTTAAACAGAAATTATTCCTGGATGACTATACCGAATTAAACCTGGCCCATAATTATAAAAAAATATACCTGATCCCCTCGGGCTATACAAATGCCATGGATTTTGATATTGGTCTTAAATACGAGGATGCCTGGCGTACTTATTCTTTACAAAATCGTTATACTCGTGATTACCGGACCAATGTAGAAGGCTTGAACTATTCAGCAGCACATGTACAAGATGATCTGAATACTAAATTGACCGTCGATAAGACCATAAATCCTATCAGCAGATCAAGGTCGGAAACATTATTGCTTACGCATACCCAGCCTATTGCCGAACGCTGGACATTGAGCCTGAGCCCGAAATTCTATCAGCAACAGAGCATGTATAGTTATCCTGATCAACGTTTGGATGTGCCGATCACGGTAGTACATACGGGGACAGAAGCTGATTTCTATAAGCAATTAAAGATCGAATATCTGACCTTTAATGATCCGGATGGAGATAGAATAACTACGGATGCCAATACAGAATATGTGAACAAGTTGCCTTTGACAACATTACAGCTGCAAACTCTAGACCTCGATCTGTTCTATATGGATACGGACCTGGGCTTGGGTGTTTTTCAGGAATCAAAATATCTGACCAGTGCTGCCAGGAGCAGGCGCTATACAGCTACTCGCTATACGGGGCAATTAACCTTGTATCGGGATTTTGATCTGCCTTTTTATACGACCCTGACCTTAAAGCGTTATATGCGCCAGGCTGCTTATGATACCGGTGATAAACATTATCGGATAAGTGATCAACCATCATTGCGTACCACATTGTGGGACCATGTCGAGCATGATCTGACCTATATTTATACGCAAAGTGATGGCAATAGCCCCCTTTATTTTGAATCACCGCAATATGATCATGAACATAGGGCCATAGAAAGCTTACGTTTTTATCATGAGGATGTTTTCAGCTGGAAATTCTCTGGCGGAAAGAATCTGGAATTAAATACTTATGATGATCTGATCACAGATATGGACCTGCGTCCGTTCGGCAGGTATTTCCATGCAAATTTTAATTACGGTTGGTCTTACCAAAGAGAATTATGGAGGGATTTTGTGGCTGCCTTGAACTATACTCCGACACGAGAAGATTCCTGGACAGTGAAATATACCTTTGATTTCAATGATTATATCTATAAATCAGCCAGCAGCTTATTGAAATTCCATGTTGGGAAAACTTGGTGGAAAGAGAATGAGTGGGAATTTTGGCGCAGCCGTTGGGCTTTTTCTGTTGAACATGTTTATGATCCTTTATCGGACAGCATAGATATGTATACCCTGGGTATATACAAAGACCTGCACTGCTGGATGGCACAGTTTAATTACAATAAAGCTCGCGAGGAATGGATCTTGGCCTTCAGCTTAAAAGCTTTTCCAGAAGAACCATTATCTTTAACCTCTGGTAGAGATGGTTTCTCAGTAGAGGCATTTAGGCGTTCTTTGGAGAGCCCGGGAGTGACGAGATATTAAGCGGTTAGTATGTTGCATGTTGCTAACTAAGCATGCAACAATTTAAGAAAGGAAAGTTATGAAAAAGATCTTATTTTTATTGTTGTTGACCATTTTTCTGGCAGGTTGCGCTGAAGAGGTCATAAAAAAAGAGCTGGCACCAACTGAGATGACAGTAACTATATATTGTCGCGGCACGGTCGATACGACCTTGTATAAATATTATATGATCTTTTCTACTGTATCAGGAATAAAACTGCCTAATATTAATTTGCCCAATCCTTTTATCGTAAGGCCTGGAGAAGATTATGATCCAGCTGATATCCAGAATTTCACAGGCAATCCGGGGGATGATATCGATTATTACTATGCCAATTATTTTCATACCTGGATAGATGTTACTCAGGGAAAGAATAATAATTATACGATAGTAATTCCTCAAGGTTTTTATCCTACATCTGCTACGCCAACCGAACATGCGACTTACGTAGATACCACGCCCTGGAACGTGCAAGATTCTACGGCAGGAGATGTTTTACAAGTGAAGTTCAGTATAAATTCTTTAAAAAGCGGGGTAGCAACAGCAGCTAATAATGGTCAGATCTATTTCAATTTTGTAGTTGCAGATGTGGTAGCGCCCAGCGCTAAGGGCGGTTTGATGTACGATTATCTGGAGTCAGAACCTAGTATAAAAAATCAATCTGGTGCCCAGGTCAGTGAATATGATTCTTCAGATGATACATTAAAACCTGCAGGGGCAGATATCATCCGCTGGACAGTGATGATCAAATGAGTTTTTTCTTAGCGATCATCTCCGGTTTATTACTTATGCTCTGTTTCCCAGAGTACAATCTATATTGGCTGATCTGGATCGCTTTAGTACCGTTATTGTTAGGTATATTTATTGCTAAACGCTGGTGGCAAGCATTGCTCTGTGGCTGGCTGGCCGGATTGTTGTATTTTGGCGGTGTGTTCAGCTGGCTAAAAGTTATCAAGTATTGGGTGGGGCCTACCTTTGGATCGCTGGCCTGGATCTCTTTAGTATTATTTCAATCGATCTTCATTGCCTTGTTCGGCTTAAGCTTTTATTTTCTCCTGAATTGGTTAAAGATGCAGGCAAACAAATCTTGGCGTGAATATTTAATAATAATAATGGCGCCTGCATTGTGGCTGGTCATTGAATGGCTGCGAGCCCAAGGGCCTTTTGGCGTATCTACGGGTGGCTTGGTTTATTCGCAGTACCAAGTATTGCCCTTGATACAGATCAGTGCCTGGATAGGGGCTTACGGTATAAGTTTTATTATAGTGCTGATCAATATGATCTTGGCTTATATATTATATCTTGCTTTATTTGACAGCAAAGCACAGGCCAAACGTTGGCAGCCCGGCTTAAAAGCGAGTAGTGCAGCTGCTGTCTTAATAACACTTACCGTTCTTTATGGTTTTTATGCTCTAAATAATAAACAAGCTACCGGAAAACAAAAGCTCAAGGTCGCGATCTTTCAGCCAAATGTTCCTCAAGAAAAAAAGCTTTCCAGAAAATATTTTCCTGGATTAAAGGATATGTTCATACAAGAAATAAAGAGATATTCGAAGTTGCAGAAGGTCGACCTGATCTTGCTGCCAGAGACCATCGTTCCCGAATTATTAATGAGAGACCGTTATTTTATATTTAGATTAAAAGAAGCTGCACGCACCAATGTTCTCTTAGGCACACCGACCATAGCAAAAGGCAAAATATACAATTCTATGGTCTTGATAGACAAGCAAGGCCAGGAAAGATCTTTTTATCATAAAAGACATTTAGTGCCATTTGGAGAATACCTTCCCTTCAAAAAAATATTATATCCGTTCTTAAAAGGAACCGATTTTTTTGAACAAGATTATAGTGCGGGAGGGAGAAGGCAGGTACTGAACACTCCGTGGGAAAAGATAGCTTGTGCTATTTGTTTTGAATCCATCTTGCCCCGCTTACTTAGAACGCCTGTTCAGAGAGGGGGGCAGTTGATAGTTGTTTTGACCAATGATGCTTGGTTCAAACGCACAGCAGGGCTAGAAGAGCATTTATCAATGTCTGTTCTGCGAGCTGTGGAGAATCGACGTTATTTAATACAGGTAGCAAATACCGGATATAGTGCCTTGGTAGATCCTTTTGGTAGGATCATAAGAAGATCAGATATTGAAAAACAGCAATGGATCACCGAAGAAGTATTTTTTAATGATAAGCAAACTGTTTATACCCGTTTTGGAGATGTGCTGGTATATTTATCCTGGATATTCATTTTCACCTTAAGCTACCAATGGGTAGTTTACAAGAAGAGCTATTATAAGAAAAGAAAATTAACAAGATTAAGAAAAGAAATAAATTAAAGAAGGTTTATAGCAATGCTGGAGAACAATGTAACTATGGATTGGGTGCTTACCGCAAATGGGCCAGGAGAGATATCTGCACAGATAAAGCCTATGGCAAAAGAAATAAAACGACAATATCCACAAGCGAGGATCACATTGATAATATTGCCTTGTCAATTTGCCAGTGGTTATGAGATCCCGATGGCCCAAAAGATAGCTGAGCTGGATAGGATAATTTCTCCCAAAAAATATAGAGAATTGGTTTTTCAAAAAAAAGCACTAGAGCAATTTCATTTAGCACCCAAAGGAGCGATCATTTTTCTTGGAGGAGATCCCTTCCATGCAATTCTTTTAAAAAATCGCTTCAAATATCCGGCTTTTGCCTACTTTGAAAAGAAAGTTCGTTGGGCAGCAAAATTCAAAGAAGTATTCACTCCTAAAACTGTGGGGAATCTTATGGTAGATGCCGCGGAGGGGAAAATAAATTATGGTGGGCATGCTCTGGGAGATCCTAAATTATCTGTTGGTTTGTTCCCGGGAAGCCGGCCTGGTTATGTAGAGTATATGATCCCGCTACTAATGGAGATCGCAAAAAAATTAAAGACCAAAGTTCCGAACATCAATTTTTGCTGGGGAATACCTTTTCATTTAAAAGAATTTGTAAACGATAAATTTTCAGAAGAGCTTGCTGAATTCCCACAGATCACAGATTGTCATGATCTAGACCTTATTCTGACCTTATTAGGGACTAATACCGCGCTTTATGCTGTACAAGGAATCCCAATGCTTGTATTATTCCCCTTTCATAGGCCAGATCTTATTCCTTTAATGGGCTTATTAGGTTTGTTGGATAAAGTGCCAATAATCAGTAAATTCATTAAGTGGTTGGCTTTAAGATTGGCTTCTTTTCGGTTGGGTCATGTGGCAATTCCCAATATTGTCTCTAAAACGGAGATAACACCCGAAATGAAAGGTTATTTTAAAGCAGATGATGTCGTAAAAAAGGCTTATGAATTATTGCAGGATGTAGGCTGGCGCAACAGAATATCAGGGCAATTAAGATTTTCTATTGGAAAAGGCGGAGCAGCACAGAAAATAGTTGAAAGGATTGGAAAAGCAATATAATGAAAGTGGCGATTACCGGTGCTAAGGGTATGTTAGCCTCAGCACTTATACCTTTATTAAAAGAACATGAACTAATTTCGATCGATCTTCCGGAAGTAGATATCACGGATAAAAAAGCTGTAGAAAAAGGTTTAGCAAAGGCGGATTTTGTTTTTCATTTTGCAGCTTTTACGGATGTCGATGGCGCAGAGCTGGCAGAAAAAAAGGTGTTCGATATAAATGAGCATGGCACAGAGAATATTGCTTTGGTCTGCAAGAAATTAGGTATACCTTTGTTGTATATCAGTACAGATTATGTGTTTTCGAATGGCAAAAAAACTAAACCTTGGGCAGAGACAGACAAGCCAAATATAGAAGCCGGTGTCTACGCCAGGTCTAAATTGGCAGGAGAACAAGCAGTCCAGAGACACTGCCAGAAATATTTTATTGTACGAACTGCGTGGCTATATGGTCAGCATGGGCTGAATTTTATTGACACAATATTAAAAAAAGCAAAAGAAACTCCAGAATTAAAAGTTGTGGATGATCAAAAAGGTACGCCTACGTATACTCGGCATTTAGCCAGGGCTCTGGTAAAATTTTTAGATATTAAGGAATACGGTATCTATCATTTGACGAATCAGGGAGAGACTTCTTGGTATGGCCTGGCCAAGAAGGTCTTCGAATTATCTGGGAATAATATAAAGATCATTCCTTGTCGTACTGAAGATTTCCCAAGGCCTGCACCTAGGCCCAAGTATGCAGTCCTGGGCAATGCACATTGGCTTGCTCTAGGGCAGGAGCCTTTGCCCAGCTGGGAAGAGGGCGTACGTGAGTATTTAAAGGAACTTAAGCAATGAAGTTGATGTTACGTTTAATAAAATTTGTATTACCTTATTGGCAGCGGTTAATCATTGTTTTTACTTCTGTTTTTTTCTACGCTGTAGCCAATATCTATTTTATGCCTTTAGTCCGGGATCTGACTTATGATATCGAACGTCGGGATATAGGCCTTTTTACTTTTCGAATTTTCGAAGGATTTCTATTAGTGATAATTCGCTGTTTTGCTCAATATGGGCAGATCTACCAAATGTCTTGGGTAGGGCAGAGAGCAATAATGAAGATCAGGATCAGGATCTTTGAACATCTACAAAAATTATCTATGGATTTCTTTGCCAAGTGGAAGAGCGGAGAGATCATCAGCCGCAGCTCCAATGATCTGCAGATCGTACAGAATATGATAGTTTCCAACTTTATTGAAATAGTGCCGCAGATCATTACATTTATAGGTGTAGTTATTTATCTGGCTTTTCTTAATTGGAAATTATTATTAGTCACCTTTTTTACTTTGCCATTTTTTGCCGGATTGATCTCGCGTTTTGGCACAGCTATGCGCAGGATAAGCAGGCATACCCAGCGTAAAACAGCGGATGTCATTTCCGTACTTCAAGAAGTGATCTATGGAATTGGCATCGTAAAAGCTTTTGCTATGGAGAAGAAAGAGATCAAAAGATATACGGATGAGAATGAAAAGACCTTTGCTTTTTCGATGAAAAGTACCCATCTCTATGCTCTGCAACAGCCTGTGATGTTCTTCCTGCAGATCTCGGCAATATTTATTTTGATCTGGATCGGTGGTATGGAAATAGTAAAAGGAAATCTGACAGTGGGGAATTTCTTATCCTTTTTTATGGGAATAATACTTTTGATCGATCCAGTTATAGGTATGGGTAAGGTCTATACTCGTACTCAGCAGGGATTGGCGGCTTTAGAAAGGGTATTTCATGTCCTGGATACTGAGCCAACAGTAAAAGAAAAACCCAAAGCTTACGATCTACCTAAGATCACAGGCGAGGTTGAGTTCAAGGATGTTAATTTTTTCTATGAGAAGAAAGAAGGCCAGGTCTTAAAAGATATTAATCTCATAGTTAAACCTGGGGAAGTTATTGCTTTGGTAGGTTCCAGTGGTACCGGGAAAACGACTATGGTAAATTTGATACCTCGTTTTTACGACATTACCGATGGTGAGCTTTTGATCGACGGACATAATATTCAGGAAGTAACCTTTAAATCATTACGTTCTCAAATGGCCATTGTGACCCAGGAAACAATTTTGTTCTCTGGAACGATCCGAGAAAATATTGCTTATGGCAAAGAAAATGCAAAGAATGACGAGATCGAGGCAGCTGCTCAAGCAGCAAATGCTCACGATTTTATATCAATGTTTCCCTCAGGATACGGAACGATAATTGGGGAAAGAGGTGTACGGCTATCAGGTGGGCAAAAACAAAGGATCTCAATAGCCCGTGCTATTTTGCGTAATCCTCGTATCCTGATTTTAGACGAGGCTACTTCTTCTCTTGATACTGAATCGGAACGTTTAGTACAAGAAGCTTTAGAGCATCTGATGCAGAACAGGACCACCTTTGTTATTGCGCACCGTTTATCTACGATCATGCATGCAGATAGGATCCTGGTTTTAGATGAAGGCAAGATCGTTGATATTGGGAAGCATGCTGAATTGCTTAAAAAGAGCCCTATCTATAAGAAGTTATACGATCTGCAATTTCGTACCTAAAATGTCGGATAAAGTAGCTCAATTTACCAGCCGATTTTTAGATATTTCTGAGACTTTCATCTATGAACCGCTACGTCTTATGCAGAAATTTCATCCGACAATACTTTGTTTTCAAAAACGCAATAAAGACAAATTTCCTTATGATCCAATATTTTCTTTGGATGATCTTGAACAACAAGCTCAAAGCAGAGAAAAATTCCTGGGGGTCTTTGGAAGAGAAGCTTTTTTTTCTCAGACGATCAAAGAAAAAAAGATAGAGATCCTGCATGCTCATTACGGATTTAACGGTATATATGCTTTACAGTTCAAAAAAATGAATCCTAAGTTGAAAATAATAGTTAATTTTTACGGCTTAGATGTATATCAACACACCAAGAATCCTGTCTACCGTTGGCAATTAAAAAAGTTGTTCAAGCAGGGTGTGCTTTTTCTAGCTTGTTCTGAACGTATGAGAAATGATCTTATCAAATTGGGGGCACCTGATGAACGAACGATAGTTCATTACGGAGGAGCAAATCTAAAAGAGAACCTATTTTCTCGGCCAAGGCAAGGTGATGAAATTGTATTCCTGATGTGCGGACGTTTTGTTGAGAAAAAAGGCTTCAAATACGGCATTAAAGCTTTTTTGCGTAGTTGCAGGAAAAATACCAAAATCAGGCTGAAAGTTATTGGTAGTGGCCCACTTGAAGCTGAACTAAAACAAATCGTCACCAAAAGTGAGTTCGGCAGTAAGGTTGATTTCTTGGGTGCATTACGGCATGAGTCATATTTAAGAGAAATAGAGCAAGCACAAATATTTATCTCACCATCGGTCACGGCCGGAAGCGGAGATAAAGAAGGTTTACCGACAGTGCTTATCGAAAGTGCAGCGATAGGCAGGCCGCTAATTGCCTCTATCCATTCAGGCATACCCGAAATAGTACATGATCAAAAGAACGGTATCTTGGTCGCAGAGCGGGATATTGAAGGGTTGTCTGCTGCGATCAACAGGATGTCCAATGAAAAACAATTATGGAATATTTATGCTGAGTATGGACGTAAATTAGCAGAGTCCAGATTTGACTTAATAAAACAAACTGCGAAAATAGAAGAGTTATATCAGAATATGTTAGAGGTTTAATATGCTGAAATTCAATGTGCGCAGAGCGGGAAGTTTGATCGCCGGTGAATTACATGGAATATTTATAAGCCCCAGCGCTATTAAATTTAAGAATGAAATAAGTGCTAAGGACCTTTCTGGCCTTATTCTGCCTCATGATCATTTGCAATGGGTGGCAAGTGACGGCAAACCATATTCTGCAGTGATCTTAAAAGTATCTCCGTTATTTCCGGAAGAGATGCCAATGGTAGGCAAGGGTGCAACTGTTACTCTGGACCAGGAAATCTCTGATCAGGCACGAAAATAAAGCTTAAGCTCTTTCTAGGTATTCCCCCGAAGAAGTGTTTACCTTAATGAGATCATCGGTATTTACAAAAAGAGGTACTTTTACTTCATAGCCTGTTTCCAGCTTGGCAATTTTTGTAGCACCAGAAACTGTATCGCCCTTTATCCCTGGTTCAGTATAGGCGACCTTCATGTTCAAAGAAGTAGGCAAGCTTATGCCTACAGCTTTTTCACCCCAGAAGACTATATAACATTCCAGGTTCTCAGTAAGGAAATGAGTTGTTTCTCCAATAATATCTTTGCCAAGAATGACCTGATTGTAATCATTTAAATTCATAAAGTGATATTCTTCACCTTCATGGTACAGATATTGATATTTGTTCCTGGAGATATCTCCTGGTTTGAATTTATCTCCGGGGCGGGCCGATAAATCTGTGATGGATCCATTGACCACATCTTTGACCTTTAATTTGATGACCGCACTGCCACGGGCGGTTTTATTATGATGATAATTCAATACTTGTAAAAGCTTGCCTTTATCCTCGATAAAATGTCCGTTCCTTAATTCACTGGCATCATACATATTTTTCTCCTGTTCATAAAATATAAATGGATTTTAATAAAAAGATCGAGTTTAGACAACTACCCAGATAGGGTAAAATACAATTGGAGGTACAACATGAACGATCAAACTTGGATGGCTTTTGCTTTATTATGGTCGCTGCCCTGGAAAGGCTATGCGCTGTGGAAAGCGGCCAGAAATAAACAATGGGCTTGGTATATTTCAATATTCTTGCTGCAAACAGTAGCTATATTAGAGATGATATATTTAGCGTTCTTTCAGCGGGATAAGAATTAATATTACCCGGGATTTATTAAATAACTTTTCAATGCTATGATTTACCCCTATTAAAAACTTATTAAAGGAGCAATTTTCGCATGGCTAAAAGGAAAAACTTCCTTGTTTTTGGTTCGCCAAGGCTTGAGGAAGCTGAAATTAATGAAGTAATTGCTACCTTAAAAAGCGGCTGGATCGGCACAGGGCCAAAAGTTGCTAAGTTTGAGGAAGATTTTCGTAAATATATAGGTTCTAAGTATGCTATTGCCCTGCATTCTTGTACTGCCGGCCTGCATTTAGCAATGCTTGTCGCAGGCATTAAGCCCGGAGATGAAGTGATAACCACTCCAATGACCTTCTGTGCAACAGCAAATGCCATAATTCATGCCGGAGGTAAACCGGTATTTGTTGATATTGACCGAAAAACAATGAATATCGATCCAAAAAAGATAGAAAAAGCTATTACTGAAAAGACGAAAGCGATAATCCCGGTTCATTTTGCTGGAAGGCCTTGTGATATGGATCCAATTATGCAGATAGCTAAAAAACATAAGCTTATAGTCATCGAAGATGCAGCTCATGCTATAGAGGCAGAATACAATGGCAAAAAGATAGGGAATATCGGCGATATGACCTGTTTCAGTTTCTATGTGACCAAGAATTTAGTTACTGGAGAAGGAGGCATGGTCACCACCAATAGCCAAGAGTATGCCGATAAAATAAAAATGTACGGGCTGCATGGCATGAGCAGAGATGCCTGGAAACGTTTCTCAGATGAGGGATATAAACATTACCAGGTCATTTTCCCTGGCTTTAAATATAATATGATGGATATACAAGGTGCCTTGGGTATACATCAGCTGCCTAGATTAGAAAAATATCATAAACGCCGCCAGGAGATCTGGGAAAAATATGATCAGGCCTTTAAAGATCTTCCGGTAACCTTACCTGCACCTGAAGAAAAAGATACCAAGCATGCCAGACACTTATATACTTTATTGATCGATATCGAGAACGCAGGTAAAAGGGATGATTTTTTAAATAAAATGACCAAGGAAAATATTGGAGTAGGGGTGCATTACGTAGCGCTCCATTTGCATGAATATTACCAAAAGCATTTAGGCTATAAGCCCGGAGATTTTCCGGAAGCTGAATTCGTTTCGGAAAGAACAGTATCTCTGCCGCTTTCTGCAAAGCTTTCTGACCAAGATGTAGATGATGTAATTAATGCTGTAAAAAGGATATTGAAGAAATGAGGAGCAGTTAATTATGGTAAAGATGAAGAAAAAAGTAGGGATATTTGTCCCCACCTTTTTAAATACATCAGAGACCTTTATTTATAATATTGTCTCCAAGCTCAAGATATTTAAGCCGGTTATATTTGCAAAAGAGCAAAAGAACCAAAAGCTATTCCCAATAGACCAGGTACATACTATAAAGGATTTTAAATTCAGTGAACGTTTCTCTGACAATTGGCTAAAAAAATATGGAGCGACGATAGGTAAGCTTAAAAAAGAAGGAGTGCTTCTCATTCATGCTCAATTCGGTACAGTAGGTGCTGAGCTGGTCGCCTTAAAAGAACAATGGCCGGCGCTACCGTTGATCACCCATTTTCGCGGACAGGATGCTTATCAATTGGTCAGTGATCCTTTCTATCGCATGAAATTAAAAAAACTTTTCCGTTTGGGCGATCTGTTTCTGACCGTGTCTGAGAACATGCGTGATTATCTTGTAGAAAACCTGGGTTGCCCTGAAAAAAAGGTCGAGGTCCACTATGGCGGCATAGATCTGCATAAAATGAAATATAAAGTCCGCAATTTACGTGGTGGCCGCAAGAAACTAAAGCTTTTAATGTGCGGTCGCTTGACCGAGAAAAAAGGATTTGAATATGGGATCCGTGCTTTCTTTGAATTATTGGCCAGAGGCTATGATCTTTATATGGAAATAATCGGGCAAGGACCCTTGGAGAACAATCTTAAGAAATTCGTAAAAAAATTGAGAATAGAAAAACATATTAAATTTCTGGGGGATAAGCCCCAAGATTTTGTGTTAAAAACAATAAATAGCGCAGATCTGCTCTTGGCTCCGTATGTAATTGCCAAGAACGGAGATCGAGAAGGTATCCCCAATATCTTAAAAGAAGCGCTGGCTTGCGGTTTGCCTGTCATTTCCACAAAACATGCCGGTGTGCCTGAGATAATTAAAGATGAGGTTACCGGATTCTTGGTCAATGAAAAAGCTGTGATCATGTTAAGTCGCAAGATAGAAGAGCTGTGTAAAGATGAAGAGCTGGTCAAAAAATTCGCACATAAAGGGAGGGAATTGGTTGAAAAACAATTCAATCTGGAAAAACAGAATGCTAAGTTGGAAAGATATTATCAAAAGGTATTGAGTTAGGAGAACAAGATGAAGATATTAGTAACAGGCGGAGCAGGTTTTATCGGATCACACTTGGCAGACAAATTGTTAGCCGACAAACACAATGTAGTTGTTATAGACAATCTTATCTTGGGCAGAAAAGAAAATATATCTCATAATGAAAATAATCCTAAATTCAAGTTCTATAAAGAAGATATTTTAGAGCTTGAGCAGTTGCAGGAAATATTCAAACAGGAAAAATTCGATGTTGTATTTCATATGGCAGCGAATTCAGATATTCAAAAAGGATCCAGAGATCCAAATGTTGATTATGAATTGACCTTCATGACCACCTTCAATATTCTGCAGTGCATGAAAGAATATAAAGTAAAACAGATAGTATTTGCCTCAACTTCTGCTGTATACGGAGAATCTAAGGATCTATTGACCGAGAATTATGGACCACTTTTGCCTGTGTCATTATATGGTGCCAGCAAGTTGGCGGCTGAAGGCTTTATCAGTGCTTTTGCAGAGAACGATGGCCTACAAGCCTGGCTGATCAGATTTCCCAATGTGGTCGGCGAAAGATCCACCCATGGTGTCATCTTTGATTTTATAAATAAATTAAAGAAAGATCCAAAAAAATTAGAAGTACTTGGCAATGGGGAGCAGAATAAACCATATTTATATGTAAAAGACCTGGTCGAGGGAATGCTTTTTTGTTGGCAAAATGCTAAAGATAAAGTAAATCTTTTTAATCTAGGTGTTGAATCGCGTACAAAAGTTAAAGAAATAGCTGCCTTAGTTATTAAAGAAATCGGTTTGAAAGCAGAGATAGTATATACAGGCGGGGATCGCGGCTGGGTAGGCGATGTCCCTGAATTTCGCTATGATCTAAAAAAAGTCCATAAATTAGGTTGGCAAGCGAAGAAAAGCTCCACTGAATCTATCGATGTTGCTATTAAAAAGATCCTAAAGAAAGCATAAACCATGAAAGTAGTTATTGTTGCCGGGGGCAAAGGTACGCGTCTCCAAGAAATTGCAAAAGACATACCTAAAGCAATGGTCCCCTTGCTAAATAAGCCATTATTGGAATATCAGATCGAATTAGCAAAACGCTATGGTTTCAAGGATATTTTATTGCTTACCGGATATTTAGGAGAAAAGATCAAAGATCACTTCCAGGATGGCAAAAAATACGGTGTAAAGATCAATTATCACGAGGAAAAAGCCCCCTTGGGTACTGCCGGCTGTTTTGCAGAAGTAGCTGATCTTTTAAGAGAAGATTTCTTTGTTTTTTATGGAGATACTATGTTCGATATCGATCTTAAAAAAATGTTGGCTTTTCATAAAAAACATAGGTCCAAAGGAACACTATTTCTACATCCAAATGATCATCCTATAGATTCGGACCTGGTGGCAATAGATAACAAAAATAAAGAAATTACTAATTTTTACCCAAAACCACGACCTAGTGGATTTTATAGGAATCTGGTTAATGCTGCCCTGTACATCCTTTCTCCAGATATGCTGAAGTATATTGCCAAGGGAAAAGCTCAGGATTTTGGTAAAGATATCTTCCCCAAGGCTTTACAAGCTCGAGAAAAGATGTGTGGCTATGTTTCTACAGAATATATTAAGGATCTCGGCACCCCTGAGCGATATAAAAAAGTAGAACAATCTTTAAGATCTGGAAAAGTATCCAGATCAAATAGTCATAATAAACAAGTGGCCGTTTTTCTGGATAGGGATGGGACGATCAATAAGGATATAAATCTACTGCATACTGTAGAAGAGATGGAATTGCTACCTAATGCTGCACAAGCAATAAAAAAGTTAAATACTGAAGGGATTTTGGCGATAGTTGTGACGAATCAACCAGTAATTGCCAGGAACCTGGTTGATATTAAGGGCTTAAATGAGATCCATAATAAAATGGAATCACTTTTAGGAGCGCAGGGTGCCTATGTCGATGCTATCTACTTCTGTCCACATCATCCCGATGCAGGTTATTCGGAAGAAAGAAAAGAATTCAAGATAAAATGCAATTGTCGTAAACCAAAGCCAGGAATGTTAAAAGAAGCCGCAAAAGAATTTAACATAGACCTTAAACGATCCTATATCGTTGGTGATAGAGGGGTTGATATTGAGGCAGGCAAAGTGGCCGGGTTAAGAAAGACCGCGTTGGTTAAAATTAACCAAGAAATCGATTATACTTACGAATCTGCGGATATTAATACGGACAGTTTGATGTCTGCAGTAGAGATAATATTAAAGGATATTAAATGATAATAACCAGAACCCCATTTAGGATATCTTTTGCCGGCGGCGGGACAGATCTGCCGAGTTTTTATAAAAATGAGCCAGGTTGTGTCTTAAGCACGAGCATTGATAAATATATGTTCATAGCTATGCATCCTTTCTTTGATCCGGAACAAATTCAATTAAAGTATTCCAAAACAGAGCTAGTGAATGAACATAAAGACATTAGTCATCCGATATTACGAGAGGTACTTAAGCAGTATCAGCTAAAAGGCGTGGATATCAACTCTATTGCGGATGTTCCTGCAGGTACCGGCCTTGGTTCAAGCAGCTCTTTTACCGTCGGTTTATTACATACTGTGAATACTTATCTTGGACAAAAAGTATCTGCGGATAAATTAGCTGCTGAAGCCAGTGATATAGAAATAAATAAATTAAAGGATCCGATAGGGAAACAAGATCAATATGCAGCAGCTTATGGCGGTCTCAACTTAATTACGTTTAATCCGAATGGTTCGGTGCAAGTAGAAAAGATCGAAATGGATAAAAAAAAGCAGAATGAGCTGGCGGAAAATCTGATCATGATCTACACAGGGGATACACGTTCGGCCAGCAAGATATTGAAAGTTCAGAATGAAAATACCAACCAGAAGGCTACCCTGGAAAATCTTAGGAAGATGAGCGAGTTAGCCAGGGAATTAAAAGCTGCTTTAGATAAAAATCAACTGGATAGCTTCGGGGAGATCTTAAATGCTGGCTGGGAGCTAAAGCGTTCTTTGGTAAAAGAAATATCAAACACGAACGTTGATGCCCTCTATACAGCAGGTCTAAAAGCAGGTGCTTTAGGCGGAAAACTTCTGGGGGCCGGCGGCGGCGGATTCCTATTGTTCTATTGTCCCAAAGAACAACAGGACAAGTTCAGGAAAACCATGGCAAAATATAGAGAATTACTCTTTGATTTTGATAATGATGGATCAAAAGTAATATATATTGGTGAACATGATGTAAATTATCGTAGTATTAAAAAGTAAGGAGAATTTATGGATCACAAGAAAGATATAAAAGATTATATGGAACGATTGAAAAAGATACTGGATAAGATCTCGGTTGAAGAGATCAATAATGTAATGAATGTCCTGGCCAAAGCTTATGAAGAAGATAAACAGGTCTTGATCATGGGCAACGGAGGTTCGGCTGCAACCGCCTCACATTTTGTATGTGATTTTAATAAAGGTGTTTCTCAAGGGAAAAAGAAACGTTTCAAATTCATTTGTTTGAACGACAATGTGGCGACAATGATGGCTTATGCAAACGATCATCATTATGATGATATCTTTGTGGAAACCATGAAGTCATATTTTCATCCGGGAGATGTAGTGATCGGGATCTCCGGCTCGGGTGATTCCAAGAATATTTTAAAAGCTATTGAGTATGCTAATGAAAAGCAGGGTGTCACCATTGGGCTGACCGGCTATACGGGAGGCAAGCTGAAAAAACTAGCCCAGCAGGGCATTCATGTTCCGGTAGAAGATATGCAGATCGCAGAAGACCTGCATCTTGTCTTAGATCATTTAATGTCCCAAATACTCTGCAAACAGCTCAAATAATGATCTCTATTCGCAGCCAGCTTATAAAAGACAGTACTAAACCTGTTGTAGCCGTGATCACTCCCGGATCTTTGCCAGTGCCTGCAGTACTGGGTGGTGGGATACAGACAGTTGTCTATGAATATGCGATCCCTAATAAAGAACAGAATATAATCATAGTATCAGCTTTAGATGGCGGTTTGCCTGCTTTTGAATTGGATAAGCAGGGTATTGGCCATATTAGGATCAGGAACAGAAGCTATGACAATATTGAAATAGTCTGGCGCAATGAGTATTTGATCCGCTACAACAGATATATTTATAAAGCCTGTAAAATATTAAAAGAGCTCGATGCTGATCTTGTGCACATCCATAATCGACCTCATTTTGTACCGATCGTGCGCAAGCTATTGGGTCCAAAAGTAAAAATAGTACTTACCAATCATAATTTAAAAATTGCTGAGGAAAAATACGTGCTAAAGAGATTGCCAAAGATCATGCAAGCAGTTGATAAAGTTGTCTATCCAAGTAAAAAGGTAGCTGAATTAGATCTTTTAAAAGATAATCCGACATATAAAGAAAAAGTTGAAGTTATCTATAACGGAGTTGATGAAAATGTTTTTAAAAAAGCCAGTTCTGAACAAATAGAACAGATAAGAGAAAAGTACAAGATAAGTTCTAAGAAAGTATTATTATTTGTCGGCAGATTGGTCTTAGAAAAAGGTGTTGATACGCTTTTGTCAGCCCTGCCGGAAATAGTAAGTAAAGATCCTGAAGTAAGCTTGGTCATTGTGGGCTCTTCTTTCTTTGGTAAAGGGCAAAAAACACCGTATGTGAAAAAACTGATCGAGCTGGCTCAACCTGTTAAAGATAATGTTATTTTCACGGGGTTCATCGATATTGAGGACCTGCCCGTAATATATTCTTTGGCAACCGTCTTTGTATCTCCTGTAGATTGGGATGATCCATCTCCGAAGACAATTTATGAAGCAGCAGCTTGTGAGACAGCAATAGTATCCTCAAATAGAGGCGGGATCCCTGAGATCGTGATCAATAATGAATCTGCATTGCTTTTAGACACTCCATTTACCAAAATAAAGCTAGCCCAGATATTATTGGCGATCTTAAAAGATGATAAAAAACGTGACGATCTGATCAAGAATGCTAAACAAAGGATCTTAAGCAATTTTACCTGTAATATTATCGGCCAGAAATGGGCTGCGCTGTATAAAGATATCTTGGAGAAGAATTAAATGCCAAAAGTAAGTTTTGTCTGTTCTGTTTACAATGCCGGAGAATATCTGGAACCTTTCTTAAGATCAATTCAAGGCCAGGAGCTTACTGATTACGAATGTATTTTTGTTGATGCCGATTCAAATGACGGAACAAGAGAGCTATTACATAAATATTCACAGCTCGATAAACACTTTAAATTAATGGGCGAGAGATTTATTACTATTGCTAAAGCAGTAAACATAGGATTGCGAGTAGCAAAAGGAGATTATATTGCGCGCATCGATGCAGATAATTTATTATTTCCTAGCTTTTTGTCCGACCAAATAAACTTCTTAGAAAAGAATAAAAACATCGATTTTGTAATAGCCGATCAATTAAAGATCGATGCCAAGAACAAGGTCCTCGGGATGATCCCTTTTTTGATCACTGACTATGCATTAAAAAAACATTTATTATTTAAAACGGCCTTGGGCGGAGCTCCAATGGTCGGCCGTAAACAGGCTTTTTTTGATGTCGGGCTTTATGAAGAATCTACAGTGATAACCGAAGATCGCATCTTTGCTTTAAAGGCTATGGGGCAGAAGAAATTCGCATCGCTGAATAAAATAAATTATGCCTACCGCATACATGCCGAGGCTATTACCAGAAGATATAAAAAGACCAAGGAGCATCAAGCAAAGGTCAAGGAGTACGAAAATAAATATGTACATACAGAAGATTATATTAACGATCTTAAACAGTATCAGGATATTTTCGAGAAAGAATATTTATTTAAAGAGCTGATCTTAAAAAAGATCGCTAATACGTTGCTTTATTGTGGATTGCGTTTAGCAGATCTTGGGCAGAACGAAGCCGGTAAAAAGGAGATCGAAAAGGCTAAGCAGGTATTTCCTAAGAATAAACTAATTTATGATTTTTTTAGCTGGAGATCAACCAAGGGCACAAGGCATTTGGAGGAACTAGCCAGAAAAATAGATTATTGGCTGCCCTTTAAGATCGATCTGCTGCAGTTGGTTCCTTTGAAGATATGGCAGAAAAGTATACACTCAGAACAAGAAAAACAGGAATATATCAGAATAATGAACGAATACGCGAAGCTTTTGCATAAGGTATATAACAAATGAAAACGAGGATATTATTTTATTCTCACCAATCGAATCTGGCCGGAGCACCGTTGAGCCTGGCTAGTATTGCTTCGGGGCTGCCTGCCGAATATGAGGGCTGGCTAGTAACGCCCCAGCAAGGCCCTATGTTGAAAAAAGTAAAATGCCGAACAAAAGTTATCGGCAGCATGTTCCAAACTATTAAATTGATACAATTCATTAATCAACATAATATCGATATTGTTCATGCCAATACCGTTTTAGCAACGCCTGCTGTATATGCCGCAAAAATGACCGGCAAAAAACTAGTTTGGCATATCCGTGAAGATCTGGATATGTTCCCCGCTAAGCTGCCACAAAAGATATTGCGCCTTGCGGATAAAGTAATAGTGATTTCGGATAGCATGAAAAAACATTTTCATAATTCAAATAAGGTCATACGTATTTACAATGGGATCAAAGAACAAAAAATAAAAAGGATAAAAAGATCTCAGGCCCCCAAGATTCTTTTTGCAGGTACTCTGGAAAAACGCAAAGGTGTTAAAGAGCTTTTGCAGGCCATAAAATACCTAAGAGATATCGGGGCTGTTAAATTCAAGTTGAATATCTATGGCAGGCCATTGCCTGGATCTAATCTGTATTTCAAAGGATTAGAGCGATATGTAAATGAGGGAGCTTTAACAAATGAGGTCAGCTTTAAAGGGGTGACGAATAACATTATAAAGGCTATTTCTGAGGCTGATATCATCACCATTCCTTCGCTGGCGGAACCTTTCGGCAGAGTAGCAGTAGAAGCAATGCTTTGCCAAAAGCCAGTTGTAGCTTCTAAGTGCGGCGGATTAGCTGAGATAGTTGAGCATGAAAAAACAGGGCTTTTATTCCCTGCTGGTAATCAAATTGTGCTAGCAAAACAACTGCATAGATTATTAAAGGCTCCCCAGTTGGCTAAAAAATATGGCCTAAATGGATATAAACGCTATAAACAGCTATTCACTGAACAGAAATATGTTCAGAATGTAATTAAGGTATATAAACAATTATTGAAAGACTAGGGAAAAATGGAACTATCTATAATTATAGTTAATTGGAACGTCAAAGAGCTGCTCAAGAAATGTTTGCTTTCGATAAAACAAAATCCTCCGCAGAAAGAGTATGAAGTCTTTATTGTAGACAATGCTTCGGAGGATGGCAGTGCTGAAATGATCCGTGGGGATTTCCCTGAATTCAAATTGATAGCCAGTGATAAAAACTTAGGTTTTGCCGGTGGCAACAATTTAGCTTTAAAAGAAGCTAATGGTAAGTATATTCTTTTATTGAATCCGGATACCGAAGTTCTTCAGGGTTCTTTTTCGGCTTATCTGGATTTCTTTAAAACCCATCCCAAAGCAGGAGCAATGGGGATAAAATTATTAAATAGCGATGGTTCTTTACAGCCAAGTTGTAAGAGCTTCCCCAGTTGGCGGACCTTGCTTTGGAGCTCTCTTTTCCTGGATGTGTTGTTCAAAAAGTCTAAACTGTTCGGAGAATACGAGATGAGCTATTGGCAGCATGATAATGAACGTGTGGTAGATCAGCCTATGGGTGCTGCCCTTGCAGTACGTAAGGATGTAGTAAACGAGATCGGATTAATGGATGGGCGTTTCTATATGTATTTTGACGAAGTTGATTGGTGTTACCGCATTAAAAAGGCCGGTTACGAGATCTGGTTT
>JBHPMC010000036.1:0-2293 GCA_042562495.1 Candidatus Margulisiibacteriota bacterium | reverse complement strand
CTGCTCTTTGATGGTCCGCTCTCTTAAACCGCCGGCATAGCGGGAGTGGCTATAATGCTTCTTTTGCAGTAATTTATTGCCGGTCAAAACGACCTTTTCGGCATTAATAACCACTACAAAACTGCCATTATCCACATGCGGCGTATAATTTGCCTTATCTTTACCCCTTAAAAGATCGGCGATCCCTGTAGATAAACGCCCCAAGGTCTTGCCCTGTGCATCAACCAGAACCCAAGGATTCTTGGTTTCCTCTTTTTTTAAAACATAAGTCCTTATTTTTTTAAAAACAGACATTCCTAACGACCTTTCAACTAAATTTTCTCTTTATAAGTTATCTTGTTCAAGCACAGCCCGTGGGCCGGAGCAGTTAATTTCGGCAGCTTTATTTTCTTGCCTGCCAAAACTTGCTGCAATTGCTTGCTATCTTTCTTGCCTTGCCCTACCTCGATCAAAATTCCTGCGATCATTCTGACCATCTTCTGTAAATATGCATTTGCTTCGATGTGAATACTCCAGATCTTGGTCTTGGCCCTTGCTCTGCTGCCCAACCACTGCTGAGCGGAACAGGGATGCAAGGCGATCTTATATATTTCCCGTGATTTATTCTTATTCTTATCACTCACCGCTGAAAGCTGAGAAAAATCATGCTTCCCGCGGAGGACCTTAAGCGCTTTTTTGATCGCCTTAAGATCGATCGAGCTCGGGTAAAGATCCCAAACAAAATTCTTTAAATATAAAGGAACGGGTGCCTGAAAAGAAAAATTATAGATATATTCCCTTTTCAAAGCACTGAAGCGAGAATGGAAATCGCCAAGGATCTCCTTAGCTCGCTTGACCCGGATCTCTCCAGGTAAATTACTATTCAAAGCACGTAGCAAATTATTTGCGGCAATCTTGCTCTTGGTCTCAAAATGAACTACTTGTTCATTGGCATGGACCCCGGCATCAGTTCGGCCAGCCGGAATAACTCGTATAGGATGATCACAGATCTTGGCCAGTTCCTGTTCTAAGAACTTCTGTACTGTATCTTCCTGAGGCTGAACCTGAAATCCTTTAAATGGACTACCCAGATAGCCTACAACCAGAGCGAACCTACGCACTCTCTATATCAACTAGCTCCAATATAACTACAGAAGCTGCATCGCCTCGACGGCTCCCCAAAGCAATAACTCTTGTATAACCACTATTGCGTTTAGCAAACACTTTTCGCAATGCTCTTATCCCTAAGAAAAGAGACCATTCTCCGCTTAGCGGCTAAAGTGTTCTTTTTAGCCAAAGTGATCATTCTGTCTACTTGTCTCTGTACTTGCTTGGCTCGATCACGGGTGGTCCGGATGCGATTGTACTTAAATAAAGAACCCACCTGAGAACGCAATAAGGCTATCCGCTGGTCGGTCGGTTTACTTAATTTCTTATTTCCTTTTTTATGTCTCATCCTAAAACAATTAAAATCTGAACTATTCTTGGCCTTCGCCTTCTTTTTCCTCTGCTGCCAAAAATTCTTCCATACCTTCCATTTTCAAAGAAAGATTGTAATGGGCCAACTTAGCATTGATCTCATCGGCAGATTTTTTTCCAAAATTCTTTATCCTCATCAGATCAGACATCGGCTTCTCGATCAACTCTGACACTGTCTCGATCCCTGCTTTCTTTAAACAATTTGAAGACCGAGCAGAAAGCTCAAGATCATCGATATTTAGCTCAAGCCCTGCAGCCTTTTTCTTGTCGATCTCATCCGGGCCTGCGTCTGCCGCAGAAATTTCTGGCTTTTGATTAGGATGTAAGAACATCTCTAATTGACGCTTCAAGATCTCTGAGCTCTGTTTGACCGCATCTTCTGGCTTGATACTGCCATCGGTCCAAACATCCAGCACCAGTTTGTCGTAATCGATCAATTTACCGACGCGGATACTTTCCACTTGATGATTGACCTTTACAACCGGAGAAAAAGTAGCATCAATAGGGATCGTGCCGATAGCTTTTTTACCCAATTCAATTGATTCCGATGGAACATAACCTTTGCCGCTCTCTACAACCATTTCTATCTGCAATTTTCCACCTTTATTCAAAGTAGCAATATGATGATCCGGATTGATGATCTCGATCTCATTATCATGCTCGACATCACGGGCTGTCACCATACCTTCTCCTGAAGATTTTAAAGTGACCACCTTAGACTCCTGAGAATGACAACGCAAAACTAATCCTTTGATATTCAGAATAATATCCAGAACATCTTCTTTGATATTAGGCAATGCCGTGAATTCATGATCAACATTCTGGATCTTTACTG
>JBHPMC010000035.1:0-2335 GCA_042562495.1 Candidatus Margulisiibacteriota bacterium | reverse complement strand
TCCGGGAGAGACCGAGGTCAGCAGGGATGTAAACATCGAATTCTATATCGGTGATACAAATTATGCTGTTGATACCGCTTCAATTGAATTGTTGGTCAATGATTACCTGGTACCTACAGCTGATCTGACCTTTAATTCAGCTACAGATAGTTACCAGGTCATCTATAATCCGACCAGCAACTTTGATTGGAACGAAGTTGTTTATGTAACTATCAACGCTGAAAATACTAATGATGACCAGATGATCACTGCGAACTACAGCTTTACTATAATGAGCGATGCAGTAGATCCTGTAATAACCCCGGTTGATCCGACAAGTGGTGGAACAAATGTAGATGTCGAAACAGATATTGTGATCGATATAACAGATACTCTTTCGGGTGTTGTCTCAAGTTCAATATTAGTTACGGTGAACGGCGAGCTGGCCTTCGAGAACTTGGCAGAGACCGACTCAAATACATACAACGTCAGTATTGTTCCCACAACGAATGGTTATAGAGTTTCTGTTGATGTGATAGCCGGGCTGTTGAGTGCTCAAACAAATACAATTGATGTCTATGCAGAAGATTCTGAAGCTAATCCGACAAGTTCAACATATACATTTGATACAACGACAGGATCAGTACTGAATATTAGCTATGATCCAAACAGGAGCTATTCATCTATCCAAGCTGCATTAGATGATGCTCTGGCCGGACATACAATTACTTTAGAAGCAGATACTTATGATGAAGGAGCTCAGATAAATTGGCCGAACACCCAAAATATCACCTTGCGTAACGCAGCGGGTGGCAATTCTCAGAATATAGCTATCAGCGGCGGAGGAGTAAGAAGAGTGCTATACGTTGGGTATGCGGTGACCCTTAATATAGAAGGGATATGTATCAAGGATGGTTACAGTGAAGAAAGTTATGTGAATGGTGCGGGTATTTATCTTACCTCCGGGGCCGAGCTATTCCTAAGAAATGTGATCGTGTCCGGTAATTATATCTATGCCTGGCTAGAAACCAAGGGCGCAGGTATCAATGCCCAAAACGCACGGCTCCATATTTTCAACTGTTATTTCATAAATAATGAGGTCAGGAGCAATCCGGTTTTTCCGGGAGTGAACTGGAAAAAAGGTGGAGCGATCTATGGCGGTACGAACGAGATCTACAATACTATATTCAAAAACAATAAAGTATATAATAGTGGCCCGCAAAATAGCACTGCTTTTGGTGGTGCTTTAGCTGATGGCCAGAACATTATTGAATCTTGTATCTTCGAAGGGAACATAGTCAATACGCAAAATGGTGAAACCTCAATAACTGCTAGAGGCGGAGCTATATCCGGCGGGCAAAATACGATCAATAATACGATCTTCAGGGATAATTTTGCTTTAAATTTAGGCGGTGCGATATATGGCAGCAACGCGCGCATAACTAATTGTACCTTTGTGGCAAATACTACCATGGGAGCGGGCGGGGCGATATACGATAGCACGGTCCAAATTAAGAACTCGATACTCTGGGGAAATACTCCGCAAGATATAAGCGTTACCACCAATACCACGGTTCAATACTCGAACCTTTCCCAGGTATTTACGGGTATCGGCAATATCAGCATTACTCCGAATTTTATTAACAGCCCGACCGCAGATCTAAGGCTGTCTGCACATTCACCATGCATCGACCGTGGCACGGCCGATGCTACAGTGACTGTTGATATAAATGGAGCAACTCGTCCTCAATACACCGCCTACGATATGGGTGCTTACGAAACAACAGAATTCACGACCTTCCTGCATGAACCATATCCTGGATCCAGCAATGTACTGCCATCTACGAATATTGAATTCTATATCGGCGATACATCGGCTAGTGTAAATACTTCAACAATAGCTTTGGAAGTGAATGGCTATGATGTCACCAATGCCAGTTTGAATATTACTTATGAAGGAAACGATAGTTACAAAGTCATCTATGATCCTACAGCGAACTTTGATTTCGATGAAGTTGTACAAGTAACGATCAATGCGGTTAATAATAGTGCCGAGCATATGGTCACGGCCAGTTATTATTTTACGATCCAGGCCGAGAATATTCCGCCGACAATAAGTCCGATCTCTCCGCAAAGTGATGAAGTGGCCGTGCCATCGTCTGCAGTAGTAGTGTTCGAGGTCTTAGATACAGGCTCCGGTATTGATATAAATACTTTGAGCGTTACCATGAACGGCAGCCTCGTTTCTAATATCGTTTCCGGCTCGATCACTAATGGTTATAGTGTTACTTGTGATGTCGCTGATTTTACTTACGGCGAAACAGTTACTGTTGATGTATATATCGCAGATATTCAA
>JBHPMC010000034.1:0-2651 GCA_042562495.1 Candidatus Margulisiibacteriota bacterium | reverse complement strand
GGATCACTTCAAAAATGGATACCCAGCATGCGTATGTTGAAGACTAAGGATATCTACCTGCTGAGCTCCAAACAACTTAAATATCTAGTAGATCATGGAGTTTTTGATTACCTCCTTGAAAATTCAGATAGTCATTTCGGCAATTTCCTTATCAATAATAAAAATGAGGTTGTTGGGATAGATAAAACAAATCTTTTTCGCAGTAAAGCTTTGCGTGGTCACGATCCCTTCGCGTTCATAAAGATCCTTTCTCTGACCAGCAAGGAACCACTATATAAAAAAATAAACGCCTCAAATTACACAGAACAACTTATAAGAAAGCTGAAAGACACGCCTGCCCGAAATATTAATAGTATTTTTAGAAAGCTAGAAAAAGACCTGGATGAACTTTCGTCTTCTATTGAACAAAAAGAACCTATTTCCACTTATATCCTATCACTCAATAAAAAAGGTGCTCTTCAGTATAAAATACTATCTGAAAAACAAGAAAAGATGCTTTTAAAAAATCTAAAGACCTACACGATCACTTGTAATAAGCGGTTCATTAATAACATTAAAGAAGTTGATCTAAAAACACTGGGCTGGCCATACTAAGCAAAGACATTGATTAATACTTAATATATGGCAATTTTCATAATATAATCCATCTATGCCGAAAGATAAGTATAAAACGTTTTATGAAAGAACCTATGAGCTGAACTTTAGATCCCATTGGCCTCAGGTACACAACAATATCTTTTTCACTAACGGCCTACTTGATAAAAGTTGTAATTCTTTTAAGCCTATACTGGAACTTATAGACCAGGATGGAAAGATCATTGACCTTGGTTGCGGAAACGGTCTTTTATTAAAATATCTTGTGGACCATAGCCAGTATATTCTTGTGCCAATAGGGATAGATTTTATCGCTGCTTCGATCAAACAAGGCCTTGAGCTTGTCTTCCCAAGTAACAAGAACGTTCTTTTTCATAAAAATATCGTAGATTATGATTTCAAACAAGGCCCTTTCAGCTTTATACTGACCTCTCCCAGCTACCTACATATCGATCATCTGGATAAATTCCTTTTAAAATGCTTCAAGAATCTTAAAAAAGGCGGAAAGATCATCCTTCAGCTATTCTCCGATAACCAAAAGCCTTATCTCTCAAAAAAACATCTAGCTATATATAAAAAACACGGTTTTCAGGAATACAACAATCCCCATACTAATAATCTTATTATGTACTCTATTAAAAGATGAGCAAAAATAAAAAAGTAGCTTTACGTACTATTATAAAATGCAATAACAACTGTTTAGGTTGCACTACTTCTGACATGCGCTCCGGAAAGAATGAGAAAGAAACACTTCTGAAGTTGATTTCTGATAGCCGCAAACAACATTGCAATGAAATAGTCTTTACCCGCGGGGATCCCTTATTACATCCTGACCTTATCGAAGTTATAAGCTTTTCTAAGAGCCAAGATTACAAGATCATTCAGCTGCAAACCAATGGACGTTTATTGTTCTATACTGATTATACAGATGCGCTGATAAGCGCAGGCATCAATGTCTTTGAAATAACTCTTTTCTCAGCCAATAAGCTGATCCATGACAAAATAACCAGAGTTAAGGGTAGCTGCCAGCAAACTATGAAAGGGCTAGAGAACGTACTTGCTCATAAGAATGTTGATATAAATCTTAATATTCCAATCCTCAAATACAACTACAAACATTTATGTGCGACCGTAAAATATCTATACTCTCTCGGGATCAGAAACATTAATTTTAGCTTCTTACGCCCCACTACATCTAAAAATGTTTTGGTCAAATTATCTGCCCTGAAGAGCTCTTTGCTTAAAACCCTGGATTATTGCCAACAACAAGGCATCCACTATTCCACTGAAGCTATCCCATTCTGTTGTTTAGGTAAGCATATAGATCAGGCCAGTGAAATTGATCTTCCGGATATAACGATATATGAAATAAATAGCACTAAATCCAGGAAACTAAAAAATATCCGCAGAACTTACCTTATGTCTAAAGCAGTGCAATGCAAGCAATGTTCGTATTATAATTCTTGCTTCGGTACCTGGAAAAAATATCTGGATCTATTTGGTAGTAAGGAATTGAAGCCGATCACTAATGAAAAATAAATACATCTTAGGAATCGCCTGGAATATCCATAACCGCAGTGCTTGTTTACTGAAGAACGGGAAGATCGCCTGTGCCATAGAGGAGGATCACCTTGATCGCAGAAAACATTCTCTTGCTTTATATCTTACTCGCGATACGGATAAACAAATCCATGTTATCCCTCCCCTACAAGCTATTAATTACTGCTTGGAAAAAGAAGGGATCGGTCTGGACGATCTTGAGCTGATCGTTTCCTGGGGAGAAAAGGGCAGATATGATCCCAGCAATTACTTGCCGATAAAGAACAAAAATAAGATCCTGCTTGAAAAATCCCATCACTTGCTCCACGCCTATAGTACTTATTCTGTATCCCCCTTTAAGAAAGCAACTATCATTGTCGTTGATGGAGAAGGCACCTATATGGATCCGGCCCTTTATGAATCCATATCAATATACAAAGGTTCTGGGAATAATATCAAACCGCTCAAACAAGTTTTCACTGATAAGAATAAAGAGCTCAGCTTAGGTAAATTCTATG
>JBHPMC010000033.1:0-2989 GCA_042562495.1 Candidatus Margulisiibacteriota bacterium | reverse complement strand
ATGCAACCAATACATTAAGCGAAAGAGGTGGAATGAAGAATGCTTCCGGTAGCGGTAGCATATCTTCTCAGGCTCCAGTAGCAGAATGGACTGAAATAGAAGCAGTTCAGAACGAGATCAAAGGGAATAAAGCAGTAAAGACTTCTGATGGTTTAGTTGCCGGCTTGAACAAGATCGGTAAGAGCATCGAAGGTACTATCAATAGTACTGATGTGAATACCATGAAGATCTCTGATTTTATGGCCTTGAAGGATACTGACGACGTTGCTAGTGCATAATTTTGGCTAGGTAACCGAAACAAGTATTAACAGATCCCTCCCCAATCGGGGAGGGATTTTTGTTTTGGCTAGGCAAAAAATCTTATGTTATACTCTTTTTACAATAGTATAGGGCGGGGCGAATATGGCAGAAATTAAAGAGCTGGTCGAAGAAAAGTTAGCAATAGAGCTGCAGAAAATAGCCAAAGCTTACAGAGCTACTATTTTTGATGATACTATCCGTAAAAAGCACAAAAAGTTCACGGCATTTTTGAAAGCTAAAGGTGGCAGCGATCCTGTAAAGAAACAGAAACACATCGCGCTCACTATCCATGAATCCATTAGGCGACAGATCCAGGAGCTTGCTTTATTACAATTCTTACTCATGGAAAAGAAGAATGATTATGGCCAGATGGGTGAACAAAGAGTGGCCATTTCTTTTTGCCGTAATATCTTAGATATACCGCCTAAGCGTGAGGTCAATCAGGATGATGCAGATCTTTTCCGAGAAAAGATCGACATCTATGAAAAGAAGCTCAATATTTCAGCATCTGCCAAATTACAGGAAAAAGTATCTGCTTTTACGGTGGATCTATTGGGAGAAAAATATTCTTTAGCTAAGAATGATGAGCTAAATATGATTTTAGATTTTCTCGGGGTACCCTATCGATTATTTGTGGGTACGATGAAAACAGAATTTTCTTTTATTTACGGGAAAATCGAGCCTAAAGAGATCGCCGGTAAAAAAGTGAATATTATCGGCAAAGAAATAGTGCGTTCACCGCACTATGTGCTTTCCATTGCTGCCGGGCAAGGCTCGGCGGGGATATTCATCCGTCATGAATCATGTGAGACCATCTTTTATAATAAATGGGCCAGCTTTTTCAACGTATCCAGTTTTGAAAAGAAGCTTTATCTAGCTCACCCCCATAGTGCTATTCGAGAAGGGCTGAAAGAACAAGCTCTTAAGCATTATGGTATAACTTCTACCGAGCAAGCAGAAAATAGCAAAGAGCTTTTTATTCAGGAGATGATAGAAGGGATCTTTTATCACGAGATCGGGCACCTGATAGGGGAGGAAGGCAAGGTGCCTTTAGAGGAAGCGATGATCGGCAAATCGCGAGGTGTGGTGGGTGATGATATTGTCGTTGTTTTAAAAGAAGCAATCGCGGATTGGTCTCCTCAGCAGGGGAAGGCCAGCGGGCCGGTCTGGGCTTTCTTGCAGAAGGCCAAGAAAGACGAAACCAAAGCTTCTCGGTTGTTCTATGTATATCTTTCTGATAATTGGTTCATTGATTCTGATGATGAATTCATGGGGATCCAGACGGATGTGCTTTGTTCCCTGATCTTAGCTTTTATTGGAAAAGAGGGAGTTATTGATTTCAAACAGATGCAACAAGAATTCCCGAAATATTATGAATTTGTGCTCAATATATATATAAAGACATTAAGCCAAGTTAATCAGATACTTTTGGAAGGTGTATATATGGCGGGGATCCACCGGATAAATTTTGAGACCCTAGAAAAAGAACTGGTCAAAGTATATGCCAAAGAACATCCTGAAGTTACTAGAGAAACATTACGGACTAAACCAAGTTATTGGATACATCTGATCGGGCTGGCCTCAAAATTCTCACCTGATGTACAAAAAAAGATAGATGAATATATTAAGGAAAGCTCCTTGGGCGTTAAGAGGGAAATTTTAAACTTGGTCTCGGCAGGCCAGGCTGATAAGTATCAGGGCAGTTTGCGTCAGTATATCCTGGATAAGATGGCCATGATCGGGATCTATAAGCAACAAAAGCTTCCGGCCAGTAAAGAAGTTCTCTCTGGTATAGCAAAAGATATTAAATTGCCGATGAATTTGACAAAAAAGGTCTTTGATCGTTACAACCAGATCATTTCCGGCCAGGATTCCATGGATATTGCTATAAGCTATGAAGGAAAGCCCGACCCATTCTGGGTTATCTTTCAAGAGCTGCTCATTCGTAGCGGGTTGGGAAATATCAGAAGTGGCATGGCCTTGGGGGAAAATATAAACATGAAGGATTCATTAGAAGAAAAGAAAAAGAAGTCCAAGGAAGCTTTGGAGAACATCCGGGACCAGATCGAAAGCGAGATGTATCTCGATGTAAAGTTACTTAGGGTAAATGCTGAGTATCTGGAACAAAAAATATTCGATGAGGTTTTAGGCCAGGTAAAGTTCTTTGATGATAGCCCTCTCAAAGAAAAGATCAATAGTGTGCAATTCATCGGATTTAAGACCAAACGTATCATGGAAGCATATATCTCATTAAAGAGAGGGTTTGTGGATTGGAATACTTCGCAAGCTATTTGGCGCATCAATCAAGAAATAAGATCGGATGATTATTTAAAACAATGGACAATCGATGCGGAGCTTCTGAAGACCGTCTTTGATGCCTATTTAGCCTCCGCCAGCCACTAAAAACGCCTTAGTTACGGCAAAAAAAACAGTATAAAGGGCGCAATTTTTCAGAAAAACTTACGATATCTTAATGAGAGTCGACTTTTAGTAGAAGGGACTAGTAATGTTGTATTGGTGTAAAACATTATCGGATTTTAATGCCAGAGAAGCTGGCCTGCACAATATTTCTAAACAGAAAGAGCGTGTGCCTTTTTCGGAATGGGCAGATCCTTTCCAGTTTGATAAAAAGATCCAGAAAGCAGTTGCTGCTGCGTTATCCGAAGAACTTTCTTTGGCAGAAGATGTG
>JBHPMC010000032.1:0-3041 GCA_042562495.1 Candidatus Margulisiibacteriota bacterium | reverse complement strand
AAGAGCTCAGAATTATTAAAAGCGGTTATTTCGCGTTTATTTTGCATAAAAGTGAGCCTGCCATAAGGGGATTCCACGGTCTTTAATAATTGAAACCCTTGCCAAGCTTTTCTTGAGGACCATTTTTCTAAGGTTGAGCTAACGGGAGAGACCAGAAGTAAACAGACAAAAAATAAAATGATCAGAGCGAACGTGCCCCAGAACTTTCTATTTCCAGTATCTTTAGTAGGGATCAAGTAGCAGACAATAAGAGTAAGTGAGGCCCAAAGCAGCATGGCTAAGATGGCCAGGATCTGAAAGGGTGTGAGCAGGAAGATCAAGACAAAATTAAAGAGCATACCTCCCACAACAGCCCCAAAAGATTCAAAAAGATAGGCAGCATTGAGCTGTTCGGGGATGTTTTTATACATATCAGCAAAGATCCTGCTGATCAAGGAGAATTGCAGGCCTAATAGTAAACAAAGGGGCAAGATCGTCAGGAGAGAAAAGATAATGATGTAATGGGGAGAAACAATGCTTCCGGAGACCAAGCCAAAGAAACTTTTTAGAGTACGAGTTAAAAAAACTGAGCTGAAAAGCAATGGGATGGTGAACATTTGGGTGATCAGAAAAAAGCCAACGGCATTTTTTTGTTCAAATCTACGTACTAGGCGGCTTCCCCAGCCTATGTAGAATAACCAAAAAGCTAAAGTAAGGCCATAAAATATCTCCTGATTGCCGTAAGCTGCAGCATTTTCTCTAAGGAGCAAGATCTGAGCAACAGTAGCCACAAAGCCGACAGTAAAGGCACTAAAGGCCAGGGTCTTCCTTAGGAAGCTTTTTTGCATTGTGCTCTGAATCATATTTGAGTAGTATATCTCCTGGATAAAATTTAGAAAAGTGAATCGCTATTCATTAATAAGAAGGGCCAGTTATGTTAGCAAAAGCGTTTTATCTGTTCTCACAGGGAGTTATCTTGGGCTGGGGACCGTGTCTTCTTTTTTGCGGTATCTATATCTTACCGGCGGCCACATTTGCTGTAAGCAAAAAAAGAGATGCCTTCCGAAATTTTATAGCTTTTATGACCGGGCGTTTCCTGATCTATGTTTTCTTAGGCATATTATCCGGGTTGATCGGCATGTGGGTCTTGGACCAATCCGTAGCTGAAATATTTCATTGGGTATTTCTTATCCTGATTTTAGGCATGGGAGTGTTCATTCTTTTTCGTAAACAAGAGCAAAATTGCTTTGCTGATAAAGCAGTACAGAAGAATTTCTTTATTCTAGGATTATTAGTGGGCTTAGCACCTTGTGCCCCCCTCCTAGGGATCTTAATGCAAATATTATTGTTATCAAAAACAATTACTGAATCGATCATTTACAGCATGGCGTTTGGTTTGGGCACATTGATAAATCCTCTCTGGTTGATCCTGTGGGGTTTTTCTGAATTAAGAGAAAAGCTAAGGAATAGTCCAATAATTTTTATTCTGCAAAAGCTGATCGGATTGTTCTTAATTATATTTGTTCTCCTGAACATATATAAACTTTTCTAAGAAGCCTGGGAATTATGCATTTTCTTTACGATATTTAAACAGTAAATAGTTAAAAGGATAAATATGTTCTATAAAAAGGTATTTTCTACAGAACCCATGGTCCGGCATGGCTATGCTGAGATCATCAAGATATTTCTGCAGACATATATCAATATTATTGGCAAGAAAGATCGTAGCGCGATCATCCTGGGAGCTGGAGAAGGGAATGACCTGCCTTTAACTTCATTGTCCAGGAATTATACGAGCATTGCCTTCATTGATAAAAATTCAGCAGCTCTGGATAGGCTTAAGAAAAAGATGCCTTCTTCAAATCGCAAGCAGGTTTTTATGGAAAGAAATATATCGCCGGCCGGCGCTAAGCAGCTTGGGAGCTTTGCCAGGGAAATCAATAAGATCTGTACTGATTGCAGGACTTCATATCAATTACAAGAACTCGACAGGATAATCATGGAGACTTTCAATAAAGGCTCTTTACGCGGAGCTACAAGTATCTATCCAAGGAAAGCTGATCTGGTGATAGCATCTATGGTACTGCATTGGGTCGCTTATCTGAAAGCACAAGAGATACAACAAATTATCGATGAAACATATTTAGCGGAAAATCCAAGACAGACACAGCGTATGGATATGCTCATGGCCATGCTCTTTGAGCAATTGTTGTCGAACACAAAAGATCTAGTGAAGGAAAACGGTCGGTGCATGATTGTGCTGCCTACATATAAATTATCTCAGCATGAATTTATCCGCTATACAGATGAATATATTATGAAATATTTTAAGAACATCCAAAAATTCACAGAGATCGACCTGAACTTTTATTTCTTAGAACCACTTTAATAAATCAATTTTAAAAAAGTATATATTGGGTTAAAATCTGTTCTATGAAGATAAGCACTATTATCTCTGTTATGAACAGGATTGCACCTCCGGAGCTGGCCTGTGTTACGGACCAAAGTAACGGCTTGCAGATTGGAAGCCAGGAAGCCAATGTTAAAAAGGTGGTAGTAACTCTCGATATCACGGAAAAAGCGATAAAAAAAGCTATTACAGAAAAAGCGCAGCTGATCATAGCCCATCATCCGCTTTTCAGGATCACACCGGATAATATCGATCCGAGCATACCGCTTGGACAGAAGATAAAAGCAATCTTGGAGAATAATATCGCGATCTTTGTGGCTCACACAAATTTGGATGCTGCTCCCCAGGGTGTAAATTATTGGTTGGCCAAGAGAGAAGGATTGGACCCGGAGAAATGCGAGATCATCGAGCCTACCTATGTGGAAGATCTATGTAAATTAGCGATCTTTATTCCTAAGGATAATGTAGACGAGGTCCGAGAGGCCATATCAGCAGCAGGGGCAGGGCATATTGGTAAATATTCACACTGTACATTCAATGCGGAAGGTGTGGGGACGTTCAAACCCTTAACTGGAGCGGAGCCGTATGTCGGCAAAAAAGGGAAGCTGGAAAAGGTTGAAGAGATCCGCTTGGAGACAATAGTACCCAGGCA
>JBHPMC010000031.1:0-3679 GCA_042562495.1 Candidatus Margulisiibacteriota bacterium | reverse complement strand
GATAAAAAGCAGAGCCACAGGAGCTTACGGCCTTATGTGATAGAGGAAGCTTATGAAGTGGTGGCGGCAATAGATAAACGAGATCCGGAATTATTAAAAGAAGAGCTGGGGGACCTATTGCTGCAGATAGTATTACATGCTCAGATAGCCAGTGAAAAAAAAGAATTTACCATGAAGGATATCGTTGATGTTCTTAAGGCAAAGATGATCAGGAGGCATCCTCATGTTTTTACGCGTAAAAAGATAAAAAGAGTGGAGCAGGTCTGGGCTAATTGGGAAAAGATCAAAAGAGATGAAAAAAAAGATAAAGCAGGTTCTTTTTTTTCAGGTATCCCGAATATCTTGCCCGGTCTGTATAGGGCCCAAAAGATCCAGAAAAAAGCTGCTCGGGTAGGATTTGATTGGGAACATGCGGAGGGAGCCTGGCAAAAGGTAAAAGAGGAATTTCGAGAGTTCTACGCAGCCTATAAAAAGAAAAACAGACAAAAAAGATATTTAGAAGAAGAGATCGGAGATATCCTGTTTTCTTTAGTGAACGTATCTCGCAAGTTAAAGATAGATGCCGAAAGCGCCATGCAGCAGTCTACAGATAAATTCATTAAAAGATTTGAACATATGGAAAAAAACATTGTAAAGCAGAATAGAGAAATTAAGGATCATTCCTTAAAAGAGCTGGATAAGCTTTGGGAAAAGAGCAAGCGGGAGCTTTAGTTTACTTCAACATCGCCATCTTCCCTTTTTTAAAGACCTTTTCTTTCTGGGTGCCTTCAGCGATCACTACATATATATAGCTGCCATTTGGTATTATCTTGCCGCTATCATCTTTGCAATCCCAGCAAGCCTTATGATATTTACCATTAGTGATACCGCCATCTATGGTCTTGATCAATTCGCCATGAGGTGTAAATACTTTTATCGTAATGCTGGCATAATCGTTCAGATAGAAGCTAAAGCAAGTGCCGTCATCATTGGCGGGATTTGGGAAGTTCATCATCTGTGAGATCTGCAGGCCTTTGCCTCCGGGATAAATATTATTTAAGGCATTTTCAACATTGATCCTGCCGTGACCAAAGTATTTATCCGGGCCGGTGCTGCCCAGATCGTTGGCGCTTAAATGCATTAGGATGCGCATATCAGATACGCTCATGGTAGGCTGTTTGGCGAACAAAAGGCTGGCTAAGCCCGAGACCATTGGCGCGGCAAAGCTGGTGCCTGAACCTACGGCATATGAATTATTGTTGGGTGTAGTTGTGGAATAAATATCGACACCCGGAGCACATAATTCGGTTATCTGAGAACCGGAACCGTAAGTAGAAAAATTTGCCCTAAGATCACTTTGGTCAGTAGCGCCGACGCCGATAACTTCTGAATAACCTGCCGGATAATAAACAGTGCTCGAACCATTATTGCCCATTGCCGCAACACAGACTAGATTAGCGTTAACAGCAGCCCGAACTGCATTTTGTAAAGCATAAGAATCATAGGGTGCGCCCAGGCTCATATTGATCACATGTGCGCCGTTATCAATTGCATAATAAACAGCATTAGCTATATCATCGAAATCGCCTTCACCGTGCTGATCCAAGGCTTTTAAGGTCATGAGCTTGGTGTTCCAATCAACAGCAGCGATCCCTATGCCGTTGTTGGTCTGGGCTCCTATAATGCCCGAGACAAAAGTGCCGTGAAAATAATCGTCATTAACGTTTGCGTTGTTGGCGATAAAATTCCAACCATTTATATCATCGTCATAGCCGTTACCGTCATCATCAAAACCTCCTGCTCCGCCGTTCTCTGTAGTATTTACCCATAATTTGTTCACAAGATCTTCATGAGTAGTGCGTATCCCGCTATCTATGACAGCAACTACGATCTGAGCACTTCCGGTAGTTATATCCCAACCGCCGGGGCAGGAAATGCGGTCGATATGCCATTGAGGCCCGGAGCCTAAGTTGTATCCCGGATCATTAGGCTGAGTAATGAAGGCCCGCACACGGTAATTTGGTTCGGCAAATTCCACATCAGAATTGTTCATGAACTGTAAAGCGATGGTCTCGATATCATCTTGTTCTGTAAAAATAAGTTTATAAGTGCGGCCCAGCCCACTGTTCTTAATCGCTTTTTGACGACGAGAATTCTTTTGTTTTTTTATTTTGAGCTTATAAAAAGGCTTAAGCTTTTTTGCGCCCAGGAATTTTGATAATGTTTTTACAGAGGCCGGAAGATCCTCCAGTGATGCCAGATCTTCTGCATTAGCTACAGAAGCCTTCAGCTTAAATATCAATTCTCCTGGAACATATTCCTTGGGTTCAGCTTGGGCGAGAGCGAATGATAAAAAGATGAGAACAATAGCAATATATAGTGCAGATAATTTATTCATTTTATAAGGAGCTCAACCTTCCATTCTCTTCTTTTAATACTAGCTTGTATTTTGCCAGAAGAGGTGTTGCTCCAATAAATCCTATAGAATAGATCTGGGGATGTCCAGCGATTTTTACTATTTTATAGCTACCGACAGTAAGTTTTTCCAGATATCCATTACTGCCTCCTGCTGCAAGATCTTGTAAGAGCCAGCTCTTTAATTGATCTGTATTTGGCGGGGCAGTATCCGTGGTCCAGCCCGGATCTTTGAGCTTGTAATGAGCGTAGGCTAGGCCTGCCCGAGAAAGCTGCTGTAATAATATCTGTTTGTGATAAAGATCAATTGTTCTTTTATGTTGAATTACTTGTTTGGCTAAAGAGAATAAAATAGTGTTCAGGCAAAGCATGATCAATAATAAGGAAAGCAAGATAAAGCCTTTTTCTTTGTTCATAAGTAGAAAATATATATTTTATTTTTTATTGTTTCAAAAGAGACCGAATCCACGACCCCCGGTTCAGTATAAGAGAACAACAAGTCCTTTAAAAATAGATCTTTAGTTGTTAGATAAAAGGTCTTATTCTTATACATGCAGATCCTTTGGTTTTTTTGATAGAAAGAAATGGTCCTGCCAAGATCGTCTTGGATATCCAGATGTTTATCTGTTGAGGTCGATAATATCTCGCCCGACCAGGCTGCGGCCTTGATATTATCAAGAGCAAAGAATATTTGAGCCTGTTCTTGCTGAGCTTGGGTATTCTTCTGCCAAAAAGAACTTATTTTAAATAAATAATTAAGCGCGGTCGTCAGGATAATTATGGCCAGCGAACCGGCCACGATCAGTTCTAATAAAGTGAGACCGCTATTCTTAGACATACTGATATTTAGACGATCTTTAACGGAATAAAGTTTGTTGGTTATCTAATGAGCGTGCCGGGATTTTTTAATGTCTATTTCAATACCTTTGTTGCGAACAGCCAGAGTTAATTTATTCTTGTTCACCTGGCAATGAATTGCTAATTTGCTGTCATTTTTTTGCTCCAAATAAGCATTGTCGATCGCTATGCGACAGGCTTCAGAAAAAGCTTTTTTTATTTCCTGGATCTCTTGCACAGAAAAATCTGCTTGATTAGCCAGCCCGGAAATAGCCAGCCTTGCCGAAGATAGGCATTGTTTAGAAGCAGGTATCTCAAGTTTAAATTCTAATGGTGTTTTCATATAGTTCCCTTTCATATTATATATACCCCAAATCTACTTGCGAGATACATTGATAATTTCTGTTATTTTTATTGAATCTGTCTAAACCGACAGGTATACTAAATA
>JBHPMC010000030.1:0-5403 GCA_042562495.1 Candidatus Margulisiibacteriota bacterium | reverse complement strand
AATATTATGTCATAGCCGGTTACCAAAGCTGAGGTCGGGTAATATTTTTTTAGATCATCGGTCTTTTCCGGCCAGCCGAGAGTGGAAAATGGCCACAGTGCCGAACTGAACCAAGTATCTAAGACATCATTATCTTGCCGAAGTGTATTTTTTTTACACTTTGGGCAGGATTTAGGATCTTCTCTGGAGACGATAATTTCTCCACACTCACAATACCAGACCGGGATACGGTGGCCCCACCAGATCTGACGGGAAATACACCAATCACGGATATTCTCCATCCAATCCAGGTAAACTTTGGTCCAACGTTCCGGAACGAATTCGATCTTTTTATCTTTTACGACCTGAATAGCTTTTTCGGCCAAAGGCTTCATGTTGACGAACCATTGTTCACTCAAGTAGGGCTCTACAACCTCATTGCAGCGATAACAATGGCCGACATTGTGCTGGTAATCCTCGATATCGACCAGGAAGCCTTCTTCTTTCATTTGCTTGATGATCAATTCGCGGGCTTTAAAACGATTGAGGCCTTGATAAGAGGGCGGAACATTCTTGTTCAAAACAGCTTTTTCATCCATGATAATGATCGGCTCCATTTTATGGCGCAGACTCATTTCGTAATCATTTGGATCATGACCAGGGGTGACCTTAACAGCACCTGTGCCGAAATCTTTATCGACGAGCTCATCGGCAATGATCGGGATCTCTTTGTTGGCGATCGGTAGGCGTACGGTTTTCCCAATAAGGGTTTTATAGCGTTTATCCTTAGGATGTACAGCCACGGCCGTATCGCCCAGCATGGTTTCTGGGCGGGTAGTGGCGACGATCACACCTTCTTTGGGGTTTTCAGAGAAAGGATATTTAAAATGCCAGAGACTGCCTTTGGTTTCCACGTAGGGCACTTCGATATCCGAAAGTGCTGTATGACAGCGCGGGCACCAATTGATGATCCTGTGCCCGCGATAGATCAAGCCTTCTTCATAGAGGGAGATAAATACTTCCCGGACAGCCTTAGAGCAGCCTTCATCCATAGTGAACCGTTCCCGATCCCAATCGCAGGATGCCCCCAGATGGCGCAGTTGCTGGGTGATGCGATTACCGTACTCATCTTTCCATTTCCAGACCCGCTCAATGAATTTTTCACGGCCTAATTTATGCCGATCTGTACCTTCTGCTTTGAGTTGCTTTTCTACAACGTTCTGTGTGGCAATGCCGGCATGATCCGTGCCAGGCACCCATAAGGTGGAATAGCCGCGCATACGGTGGTAGCGGATCAGGATATCCTGCAGGGTCTCATCCAGGGCATGGCCCATATGTAGTGCGCCGGTGACATTAGGCGGAGGGATAACGATGCAAAAAGGATTGCCGGAACCCGTGGGGGCAAAGTATTTTTTTTCTTCCCAGTGCTTATACCACTTATCTTCTACAGATGTAGGGTCATAAGCCTTGGGGATATCATTGTGTGTTTTGTCGTTCATAGTAAAACGGGGAAAATTATAACATGGCCTAAAATCCTGGGCTATTCCCTTAAAGGTGGGGGAAGAGGATCATCATCCTTTTGAAGATCTTCAAATTGGAAATATTCTGGATCAGAATAGAACTTTTCAAAAAATTCATCGGTTGTTTTTGGTTTGTCAGACAAGTTGCTTTTAGGGTTTATAAGGATGACATCCTTATCTTTTTCTATTTGTTTAATTCTCTTTATTGCATATTCAGCTCCAAGTTTGCAAAAAAGCTCACGCAATTCTTCGGCTAATCTACTACGACCATGGTCAACTTCTTGTTTTTTCTCTTTATACATACGATCCAGGATCAAGGCGTTGTACTTAGTACGGACTTGGGACATCTTTTTTTCTGTGGAGTTATTTGTTCTGGCCAGGGAAAACAGAGGCGCAAAATAGTTCTCATCTGCTAATCTGGAGAAAATGATCTTTTGTTTTTCAGGCAGTAAATTATTCCAATAGAATAGGAACATGTTGCCAATAACTTCCTTAAAAAGCGGGGCATAGTTCTTTGATTTATGGTTTTTCAAGATCTTCCAAATATATCTGCTAAAATTAATATAGGAATTTCTGGTCGAAATTTCCAGAAAAGCTTTGGTCCGCTTTATATTATCTTTAACTATGGTATCGGAGCTAATGCTATCTGCAGTCTCTGTACGCAAGTAGAGTGATAAATGATTAATAGTATTTAAAAGCTGCCAGTTAAATCTAAAAAAATGCTTGGGGAAATGAGAGAACAGATGATCTAAAAGCTGAATTTGTTTGGTTGATAGTGAAAAATCATAATATGTTCCATAACCCATTAAGCTCAAAGCTTTTTTGGATATACCAAGATCTTCGGCAAAGGTTGGGTCAAGCAATCCAAAATCATTTTCTGAATAGTTCAAATATTTATCAGTAGCGGTTTTTAAATAAGTATTAGTTCTGGTGTTTTTTAAGCTTCTGGAAGAATCAATGCTATTCAGGGAAACATTATACTTTTCTTTGAACTTAGCATGAAGATCCTTGAATTCAAATCGCCCAGATTTTCTGATAGCCTGGGCAATAAGTTTATATATATAGCTATTAAAATCCAACATGCTTATCTTGTGATGGCGGGTATCCTTGAGTTTAATTGCTTTCGAATAATTTTTAAATAAATATTTATTTAAATTCCTGTGGTGAGGACTAGATAGGATCTTTTTGCCCTTGAGATCGTAGATATCTAATGATTTCAAGTTGAGATCCAGGAAGCCCTTAAAGGATCTTTTGCCAAATAAAAGAGTAAATGTTGATGGATAATTATAGACCAAATGGATCATATCCATGGTGCCCATGAGATCATTCTTGTTTAGATCATAAAGAAAGATCTTGGAAGTATCCAGTTTGTTTTGATGAACAAGCTCATAAAGTAGTAAATGATTTTCCGGTTGATCATCGTTAGCCATAGTCTTTTTTGTGTGTTGAGCATATGCGTAGAGCAAGGTGGAGAAGAAATCATTCTTTTTTTCTAAATAATCACCGATTTGATTTGTCAGGCTTAATTGAAGAAATAAAAACATATCGTGAATATAATCCTTGTAAGGAAGAGATATTGAATTTCGACGATGTTTTTCTATATAGACAAGGTTTACTCCAGCAGGCATAAGGATAATATGTTGAATATCCTCAAAAGAAACGGTATTTTTGCTATTCATGGAAATCTTATTATCTTCAATTATTTTAACATTGGTAAATGATAATAAACTTAAAGCCATTGGAGAAATACCTTTACTCGCAAATAGATCAAGGTCTAGCTGATGATTATTGAAGAATAGATCGATTTCTTTGGTTATGAATTCGACGGCGCGTTTTTGATCTTTTTCTATTTGTTGATCAAAATTATCTTTGGGTCGCTCAGAGAAAAGTTCTGTAGGTAATGTTAAGAATTTATCAATATCCTCCTGTGAGATATTTTCTTTTCTTTTATTATCCTCATCTTCAGCTTTATCCAAGCAGTACTTAAGTGTTGCTGTTTTCCAGAGGCGGTAATTACCAATTTGAGTATCATTAAAAATAACATTAGCTGTTGTTTTAGGTATTAATTTATCTGGAATTGGCTCAGTTTTGTTCCGTTGATCAACAATTATTGATTTGATTGATTTAATGAGATGCTCTGGAAGTTTATGCTCTATTTTCTCTTTTTTCCCTTTTTTGTTCCCAGGATATATTACACCTATTAAGACAGAAGGGACCTGCCAGCTATAATCACGCATATTTATTAATATTTCTTTATAAAGGCTGATCACTTTACTTTGCATAGAAGATTTCCTTTATATAATAAATATCAAGCTATTCAAGCGTCATCTTCATCATTGGAGAGAGGAAGCTCTTCAAGTTCGCCATTAGATAGATTGTATTCATCCAAGAGCTCCTGTAATTCTTCTGAGCCGGAATTATTGATAACATTGGATAGGGCATCCATAACTTCAGAGGGCAAAAGAGAAAAAAGCCTGGCTAGTGTTTGTGGATACAATATTTGTATTATCTCTTCCAGGAAAGGCTTGCCGTGGGCCATATAGAACCTATCGATCAGATCTGCTCTTAATTCATCGGGATCCATTTCATGATAGTGATACGTGTTGGGATTAAAAATGATCCTGATCATGCTGTTGTTCTTGGGATCCATGAACCAATCCTTGGTTGAAATGTCATAATCTTTCTCGATTATTTGAAATATATCAAAGAAAGGCTTGGCGTTCAGGGAATTTATGGTTGTTTTGCGATTCTTGCAGTTATTCAAAAAACGCATAGCATCAGGTTTGTGAGGGCTCCAATCGTTTCTGGTCAGGTTCTGGATTATTTTTTTCTGCAGGCTTTGAGGCATGTAGGATATCAGATCCGTCATCTCCTCATCACTTAAAGATAAGATCTTCCTGATGGTCCTTTCTGCATAAACCGGATTGTTCAGCTGTTTTGAGATTGCCTTCATATTCCTTGTGCTCAACTGTGTGAACAATATGATCTTGTTAAACATTGTTCGTTTCCTCCTTTATTATTTTTTCTAGGTCTAAATATTCTAGCCAGGCGTAAAAACTGTTTAACAGGTCTTTACGCTTGGGTATATTATTTTTATCAAAATATTCTTTTTCTAAGTACTTTAATGTTTTTGGCAATAACGTTCCTGGGGTAGGTGAAAAAATTAGAAGAAATCTTTTCATCTCGGCAATGCTTAGCAAAGATTCTCTGATGATATCGGGGAGGTCCAAGCGATAGAGTAAAAACATAACGATCGCTTTATGTTCAAGTTTGATATCTTTTATAAAGAGCTTACCGTTAATACCAGTGCTTTTATTCAATTTATCGCGGGTATATTCATATTTGATCTTTTTTAAAGTATTAACCTGGGGAACTGTAAGGTATTGATTCTGGCGGTGATAATCGATCATTTTTTGGAGGAATGAGATACTCATGCCTATAATATTATTTTCTCTTTTTAATATGTTAAATTCTTTGATCAATCCATAGCAAACAGAGATCCAGGAATCCGCTTCTTCACCACTAACGATCTCTTTAGTGCTGTATATATCATTATAAATAATGTCATAGAGTAGTGTAGCTTGCTTAGCGCTTATATCCAGATGGGATTTTAAGTAACGATTCAAGCGCTTGATAATGCCTTTTTGTACATTATTAAGTCCGGCGATCTTTTGGAATGGAATCGGTTGGCCGGTGATCTGAGTTTGCAGAAGATAAAATAGATCTTTGCATTCCAAGCAGAATTTTAAGCCTTTAGTGTGATATCCATGTACGCCTAGTTTTTCAATAGCATATTTTTGGTCTTTGCCATCCTTTTTAACAATTGCATTTTTTTTGCCTAAGGAAACGATATCTGTGGGCCCAATTTCGGGCAGGTCAAAGATAAGGCTTTTTTTCTTGGCAG
>JBHPMC010000003.1:0-98562 GCA_042562495.1 Candidatus Margulisiibacteriota bacterium | reverse complement strand
TAAATCGTTATAATTATTTTTTAGATAAACGGGTTCAGATCCTGGCCAAAGACGCCCGGCAGTATTTAAAACAAGTTTCAAAAAATTACGATGTGATCCTTTGCGGATTGCCCTCTGCTCCAACACTTATGCACAATCGTTTTTATTCAACTGAGTTCTTCAAGCTCTGTAGATCTCGACTTACACCAAATGGTATCTACAGCTTTAGCTTGCCTTATTCAGAAAGCTATACCGGGCCGGAGCTTACCCAGCTTAACAAACAGATAGGGAAGACCTTCCAAGCTGTCTTCCCTAAGCTTCTGATCTGGCCAGGCACGGCCAATCATTTTATTGGTTTTGCCAACGAAAATACTCCCCTGTCCTACAACAGCTGGTCTTTGGTCTCCAGAATGAATGAGCTGGGTATTCGTAATAGTTATTTCACTCCCCAAGCTATCGTTAATTTATTGACCAGAGAAAAAGCAGATAAGGTCCAGGTACTTTTAGCCCCCAATTCCCTGCCTATTAATACGGATCTAAGACCGCATGCATATTTTTATCATCAGATCCTCTGGTTAAGCTATTTAAGATCATCTTTAAAATACTTTTATTCCAAAGCCACGCCCCTGATCACGTATGGGTTCTTCGCCTTTATTTTCTGCCTGATCCTTTACCTGAAATTGGCAGCTAGGAACACCCTGAATATACCGACCACTATCTTTTCTCTGGGCTCAGGGGCCATGATCCTGCAAATCGCAAATATCTTTTTGTTTCAAGTATTGGTAGGCTCATTATATTATCAGATCGGGATTCTGATCCTGCTATTCATGCTCGGTCTATTTTTGGGAAGCTATCAAAGCAATAAGGAATTTCTCATTGCAAAGATCTTAAAAAAGAACCTTCCTTTGAAAGCAGCTCTGCTGCTGATCCCAGCAGCTGCTCTGCTCACTTTGACCATAGGCGCCTTCACCTTGCTGCCGACAGTAGCATATCTACTATTATTCCCGCTGCTTTCTTTATTGATCGGATACCCTATTGGTAGGATCTACGGATTAGGAGTTCAACGTCAGGAAAAATTCACAGCTCAACCAGGATTCCTGGCTGCCCTGATCTATAGTGCGGATATTTGGGGTGGTGCTTTCATGGCTTTATTGACTACCACAATTGTTTTACCAACAGTAGGTTTTCTAGGCACGATCTGTATTGCTATTGGCTTTATATTTTTAGCAATGCTAAAAACTAAGTGATCTTGTTTTATTTACTCATGGAATACTTCAGCAGAAAAAGTATGTAAGACCGCGCCCTTTTGCCAAGCATCTGGAGGTAATCCTGCTTTGCGACATATACCAATAAGCAATTCTGCTCTATCCCAGCCCTGTTCGGTAGCAACCTGAGGCAAAAGTAATCCGGAAGATAAGCCCTGAGTTATTAAAAGCCCATGCTTGCCCACGTCTATCTCTTCAATATCACTGATCCGCCGCATTGGAGTAAGCACAGATATCTCTATATCAATATCCTTTAATTCCTCGGAGCGCAGCGGCGGAAAACGCGGATCCTCAAAAGCAGCCGCCAAGGCCATTTCCTGCACTGTCGCTGCCAATGGTTTGTGTGCTCGAACATGGCCGATACAGCCACGCAATTGCCCTTTTTTATGGATAGTGACAAAAGCTGCTCCTATGGCTTGGAACTTTTTATTATCAAGCTCAGTAGCTGGCAACTCTTTCTTCTTTAATTTTGCGGAGATACTATCCCTGGCCAAATTGAGCAGCACTTTCTGCTCTTTAGTACTAAAATTAAAATCTTCTGAACTATTTTTTTCATTTCCACCGTTTTTATAATAAGCAACTGCTAAATAGCCGACAACTGCACTATAATCCCCGGTGATATCTCCGGAATTTGAATGCTTTAATACTTTTACAGCTGATTTTTGCTCCTTGGCCATTAACATTACCGTTGCTACACCGCCCAAGCCACAAAGCTCACAATCTCCCCTGCCAGCTGACTGCAGGATCCCTTTAACATCATTTTTTTCGATCAGTTTAATTGCCCTTTGATCCAGAGCATCGTTTACTTCCGCCGGCTTATAATGGGCCAGATCTGTACTGGCCACGATCAATACTTTCTTATTTTTGTTTAACAAGGGTAATAATGCGTTAGCTAATATCTCTACATTCTCATAAGATACTCTGCCGACAACTATAGGTACCAGATTGAACTCTGTAAGCACAGCTTGCAGGAACGGAAGCTGGACCTCTAAAGAATGCTCTTTTTCAAAAGCAGCTTTGTTCTCCTTGAGTTTAGGATCGGATTTTATCAACTCGGCAGTGATCTCTTCATCAATGGGGATCTCACCTAAGGGTGTCTTAAAGCCGCCCTGGGGATAAATTGCTATCCCGTCGAACATAGCAAAGTGAGCAGGAGCGATCACTACCACAGTATCATATTTATGGCCTTCCAAAGCTTTATAGGCATAAGCTGCGGTCTGCCCGGAATACATATATCCCGCATGCGGTGCAATAAGTGCCCAGGGTGCCTGCTGCTCCTCCACACCGGAGACTTTTTTAAAATATTTAGTGATAGCAGTAAAAAGTTCTTTCTTTTCACCCGGATAAAAACTTCCGGCTACATTTGGTTCTTTCACAGTATTTATTCTAGCAGAACAGTTGGTACCGACAAAGCAAGATAATATAAATAGTAGGAATAGATACCGCAGCTTCATTTTTTAATATCAGCTCCACACCCCTGGGATCTTTGTCCCGCAATGAGGACATTTTCCGTCTTCTAATTTATTATAAATAATATTATAGCCCATCCGTTTGATCAAAATCTCCCCGCATTTGGAACAATAAGTACTTTCTCCGGCATTACCATAAATATTCCCAATATAAACATAATTCAATCCCTCGCGCTTGGCGATATCTCGGGCCAGGGTCAAAGTCCCAACCGGTGTTGAAGGAATATTTTGTAATTGATAGCTGGGAGTAAATGCTGCAAAATAAAGCGGCACATCAGGCCCCAGGTTATTTTTTATCCAGGCACACATCTCCGTGATCTGCTTAGGATCATCGTTCTTCCCTGGTATGACCAAATTAGTGATCTCTAGCCACACGCCTTTCTTTTTAATGGCCTGCAATGTCTTTAACACAGGCTGCAGATCTCCAAAACACATCTTGCGATAATATCTGCCGGAAAAAGCTTTTAGATCTATATTTACCGCATCCAGATAAGGCAATAACTCGGCCAGCGGCTCCGGATTGATATAGCCGCAAGAATGCATCACACATTTAAGCCCTTTCTTTTTAGCTAATTTAGCGGTATCCAACATGTATTCATAAAATATCGTTGGCTCCGTGTAAGTAAAAGCGATCGTCTTGCAACCGTGCTTAAGCGCATTTGCCACGACTTTTTCCGGCGGAAAATGAACGACCGTAGATTCTTCCGGTTTTGCCTGAGAGATCTGCCAGTTTTGACAAAAAAGACAGCCTAAATTACACCCGGGAGTAGCGATCGAAAAGGATTTTGTCCCCGGCAGAACATGAGAAAGCGGCTTTTTTTCAATAGGATCTACATGGATCGCTACAGGTCGAGCATAAACTAAAGTATAAAGCTTCCCGTCAGAATTCACTCGTGCCCCACATTTCCCTCGCTCACCAGGCTTGATCAAACAAAAATTAGGACAAAGCTGGCATTGCACACTCTTATTTTCCAGCTGTTTATAATATCTGGCTTCCACAAAAGAAAGGTTCTTTTTACGAATATCCTTCAAGAACTGTTTAAAATTCGCTATTTTGCTTTCTTTTTGGATACTGTTTAAGCTGAAGGCCAGGACCAAGCACAAAAGACTGATCAGGCAAATTGCCAATATTTTCTTTTTTAGCATGGCTTAGATTATATCTTATAAATTGAATGGCTGGCACTAGCTTCTAAACATAAAAAGGACAGACTTATTAAGGTCTGCCCTTTTACCCCCACGCCTCGTTGGCGTCTATAATATTAATTAAGCCCCATTTTGATAACAATCTCGGTAGTTCCAAAATCCATTTTGTATTGGAGTTTTTTTACTTTCACATCGACCTTTTCCAGGTCCTCTGCTATCAACTTTTCTAGTACTGATTGTGAATCTTTTGGCTCTTGCATTGTTATCAACTCCTTTTTTGTTACTTTCCTCTGACATAATATTCATACCCACTTCTGGTGATTTTTATACATATTATTTTTTAGGTATTTTTCGATTGACACTTATATTGCTTTTAAGTAGATTAAGGCTACTTATGAGAAAAATTATGCTCTGTTTATTCCTAGTTGCCTTGACCAGCATAGCCTGGTCGATGGGTGAAAAACTCGAAAAGACAGAAAATGGTACTCCGGTCTTAGATACAGCCAGCAAGCAATTCACCTATGCCCAGGAAATGTTCGTCAGGGCACAGCGTAAAAGCACTACAGAAAATATCCAAAAAGCGTCAAATGCCTTCTATGATTTCCGCAAGCTCTTTCCCCAGAATAAAAAAAGGTTCGCCCAAAGCTATTATTTCGAAGGCAAACTTCACTTAATAAAAGCTCAGGATAATAAAGCCCAAGCTTTGTTCACTAAATTCATTGCCCAAGATAAGGATAGGGATTTCCCGGTATATTTGGCCGAAGCCCAGTATCTGCTAGGCAACTTTTTACAGAAGGAAAAGAAGTATAAGCAGGCGATCCCGGCTTATAAAAAAGTTGAAGATAATTATCCAAAGCAAACCAAATGGATCATACAAGCCAATCAAAGTATCGCTGATTGTCAGCTGGCCTTGGGGGAAATACCCTCAAGCATTAAGACCCTGGAAGACACTCTAATCAGAACAGGCCTATCAATATATGACCAGGCTTATCTTCAGCTCAAGCTTGGCCTGCTCTACCAAAGAATAGGCAAATTAGAAAAAGCCAAGCTAAGTCTAAACAAAGTCCTGAACTATCCTAGTTCCAAACAGCTTAAGGGCCCGCAGACCGCAGCTAAATTTGCTTTAGAAGAGATAAAGAAAATGGAAAAAAGATCAGAATCTGTAACCCAGTAAGTAATTATCAATATGAAAATATAAAGAAATGAAAAGCACGGTCACCTCTCTGCCCGAAGTTGGACGATACCGAGTAAAGCCTATCCCAACTTGTGGTTCCCAGCTGGGAAATCCCCTATACATCAATGCTTCTGATTTTATATTATTGACGTTATCAAAATCAGCTTCATAGGCGAGCATACCAAAATCGTAGCTTTGATCCAGGCCGACCACATTAAAAGTATAGAAATTTTTAGCAGGATCATTACCTTCCAGCTTGGTCATGGTCTCGTAACGTTTCACGCCTAAATGCAGATGAGCTCTGCCCGGCAAGCGCTTACTTAGCATATATGAAGCGCCACGATCTTCTGCCCAATAACCTCTGATATTGCGCTCTGAGGTCAGCACTTCTCGCCCGGCCTCCCATTTAAAGAATTGTGCGCCTAGTGCCGGCCAAGGACCGTTCTCTTTGAACAACTGCCACTTCAATCCACCGTATGGACCATCAGAATAACCAAATCCAGCTTGCAGCCACGAAGATCTCACACCGAAAATAAAGTAGTTGTTCGTGAATTCTCTTAAAAAGTAATCTGCATTGGGATACATCGTACTGAAACAGAATCCTTTTTGAATATACGCTGTATCAGAAAAGATCAAAAAACCATGATCGCCATATACATTGCCAACACCGATCTTGATCGGCTTAGATATGACAGGATTTTTTTTATCTTTATCTGGAAAATATAATGCTTGGACCTCATAAAAACCTACTTTTTGTATAGCATAGAGCTTACGCAGATCGTTGATCCTTTGGGTATAAACATCCCCGGGTGCTAAGATCTGCTGTTCAACCGGTTTCAAATACGAAAGATTATAGATAGACATACTGCGGTTCACTTCATTGCCCCAGGTATCCTTTACTTCCAGATCAAAATCAAAATATGGCACAAGATACTGAGGGATCTCGATCGGCTCACTTCCTGTATTTTTTAATTTTAGGGTGATCGGTACCGAATGGCCTTCCTGATGGAACATCCGCACAGGTTCTATGGAGATTTCTATGGCAGCCCAAGCCAGCTGGCAAAAGCTGATTAATAACAACAATACCAGAAAATATTTTTTCATGGTTTGTACTTTATAGATACATTGTCCAAGATTAGACCTTAAAAGCTAAAGTTTTATATCCTTGATTAAGCGCGATGGTTATCGGGATCTGCCCTGCAGCCGGACCCCATAATTGCCTGGGCCCTGGAGAGGCAAATTTATCTTCACTGGACCAGCGCTTACGGTGTGCTTCAAAAAATCTAAAAGCAGGAGAATCTGTTCTGACCAAGGCTTTTTCAATGACCATTTCCTCTTTGCCGTGACGAACTTCAACGTTCAGCAATCCGGTAAGCGGGATCGCCAAGACCTTACCGCCTTTATCAAGATCTGTAAAAGAGGCCATATAGCCGGTTTTCCCTGCTAAGGCCAAGGAACCTGCGATCATACCTAAATTGTACGTATAAGCGGCATCGAACAAGGTAGGCGCTCCGCAACGGCCTTCGTAACCGAAGAAATGATTATGTGTCTTGAATTTCACTTCCGGCGCAAGCTCTTTTACCCTGGTTTTGACCATATCGATCAAGAGCTTTTCTGTAGGGATCAAAGATACCTGCAGATTTCCGTGGGAATCTCTTTCGGCCAAAAGCATTTCTTCGATATAATCAGGCAACGAGGCCATTAATTTAGCGTTTTCCGGAGTAAGTTTGCTGTAAATAAAATCCTTTTTCTCGGCTATATTTTTTGCATCTAGAATTTTTTCGAAGGCAGCTACCTTTTCGTTGAGCTCTGTGATCAAAGATGTCATTTCCGGAACGAACTCGATCAAGCCTTCCGGTATCAAGACCACACCATGGTTGATCCCGCCTTTAGCCCTTTTAACAACAACTTGAGCGATATTATCCACTATTTGACCAAGGGACATTTTCTGCTCGGTCACTTCTTCTGAAACAACAGTAAAAGCAGGTTTGGTCTGCAGCGCAACTTCTAAAGTGACATGACTGGCGCTACGACCCATTAATTTCACAAAATGCCAGTATTTTCTGGATGATGGAGTATCCTGTAAGATATTTCCGACCAATTCGCCATATATTTTAGTAGCAGTATCAAAACCAAAAGAGATCGGCAGTAATTCACCGATCTGCAGATCACCATCGATAGTTTTAGGAACGCCTAGTACCTGTACACCTGAGCCATCCGGCTTTACGTTCTTAAACAAATACTCAGCAAGTACTGCCGCATTTGTATTGGAATCATCTCCGCCGATAACAATGATGGCATCCAATTTATTATCTACACAGGTTTTTTTAACAGCCTTGAATTGCTCTTCTTTTTTTATCTTGGTCCGATCGGATCCCAGAAAATCAAAACCTCCGGTATTTTTTATTCTCTTCACATCTGCAGCAGTGATCTTGAACAGATCTCCTTGTAATAGACCTTTTGGCCCGGCTTTTACACCCAATAAAGTATTTTTACTGCCTAATACATCAAATATTCCGGCTACAACATTATGCCCACCTGCTGCCGGACCTCCGGAAAAAAGCACTGCTATTCTTTTGCCGGTCACAGCTTTAGCGCTGGTCGACTTGCTGCCTATTAATATTTTATTGCCGCTGGCTTTGACCGTCTGGGCAAAGGTTTTAGCGACCTTGGCACTATCCTTGGTAGAAATGGCTTTAGCCTGGGGTTTAAAGGTGACCGGAGCGATCTTCCCGGCTTTGATGAATAGCTTGCAAGCCGGGGTCTTAAGATCACGCACTTCTTTTTCGAATATTGAATTACCTTTTTCCATCTTATCTAAAACGACTTCTAAAGTTGCCATGCTCTTCTCCTTTTCTTCCGAATTAAATAATGAGCTACGTCTTAAAGAACGTAGCTCACATTATATACCAAGATTAACTGGCAGGACTATCTTAGGCCTTATCGGCAGAACCTAGCACATTGATGTTCTTATGCTTATAAAGCTCTTTTAAAGCATCTCGAGCCGGCCCTAAATATTTTCTGGGATCGAATTCCGCAGGCTTTTCATTAAAGACCTTGCGTACCGCTGCGGTCATTGCCAATCTGCCGTCAGAATCGATATTGATCTTACAAACCGCAGATTTTGCAGCTTCTCTTAATTGATCTTCAGGGATCCCGATAGCATCGGCTAATTTTCCGCCGTTACTGTTTATCATCTTGACCAGGTCTTGAGGTACTGAAGAAGAGCCATGTAAAACGATCGGAAATCCAGGAATTCTCTTTTCGATCTCATGCAGAATATCTAAACGAATTTTAGGATCCGTTCCGGGCTTGAATTTGAACGCACCATGAGAAGTGCCGATAGAAATAGCTAAGCTATCTACTCCGGTCTTTTTAACAAAATCTTCAACTTCTTCAGGCTGAGTATAGGTATGCTTATCTGCCTTAACATCATCTTCGATCCCCGCCAATACTCCCAGCTCTCCTTCGACAGTAACATCATACTGATGTGCATAATCGACGACTTTCTTGGTCAAAGCAACGTTCTCGTCATAAGAATGATGCGAACCGTCGATCATAACCGAAGAAAAACCTGTCTCGATACAGCTCTTGCATAGCTCAAAAGTATCACCATGATCTAAGTGCAGAATGATCGGGATATCTCCGCCCAATTCTTTGGCGTATTTCACGGCACCTTCGGCCATATAACGCAGCAAGGTTTGATTAGCATATTTTCTGGCACCGGAAGAGACTTGGAGAATAACCGGAGATTTTGTTTCTACACAAGCCTGAATGATCGCCTGCAGCTGTTCCATATTATTGAAGTTGTACCCAGGAATAGCAAAGCCACCTTTTACTGCTTTCTTAAAGATCTCCCTGGAATTTACTAAACCTATCTTTTTATATAATGCTGTCTTTGCTTTTGTAGTCATACTCTATCTCCTTTCAAATTTTTCCTACATAATCCACGCTCTCCCCCTCCTGGAAAGGGCTAGGGCTAGGCAATCATTTCTTGCCTGCCCATAGGGTGTGTAATTACGCGGTAACTTTTTTAAAATTCACCAATTTTTCAAAAGAATCTGCTTTTAAGCTCGCCCCGCCTACCAAAGCGCCATCCACATCAGGCTGAGACATGATCGCATCTACATTATCCGGCTTCACACTGCCGCCGTATTGTATACGAATACCCTCGGCAATATCTTTACCCATTATTTCACCTAATATCTTGCGGATAAAAGCATGTGCTTCTTGGGCCATTTCCGGAGTAGCGGTCTTGCCTGTGCCGATTGCCCAGACCGGCTCATAAGCAACGACCAGGTCTTTATGGATCTCACTTAAGCCTTTCAAGCCCTGCTTTAATTGTTTTCCGAGGACTTCCAAAGTTTTATTTGCTTCTCTTTCTTCTAAAGTTTCACCGACACAAACGATCGGTATCAGATCTGCATCAAAAGCGGCAAATATTCTCTTGTTAACAGTTTTATTAGTTTCTTTGAAATACTGACGGCGCTCGGAATGGCCGATGATGACATACTTACAGCCTGCTTCTTTTAAAAATTGACCGGAAATTTCACCGGTAAAAGCACCGCTTTTTTCCCAGTATAAATTCTGCCCGCCTACTCCGATATTAGTTCCTTTTAGAACTTCAACCGCAGCGGCGATCGATGTATAAATAGGACAAACCGCAACTTCCACATCAGTTATATTGCCTATTTTCTCCTTTAAACCTGCTGCTAATTCTTTTGTTTCTTGGGTATTTTTATTAAGTTTCCAATTCCCCGCTATAAATGGTTTTCTCACATATCCCCTCCTAAAAGTATTTGACTCTTGAGAAAATTATCATTATTACAATATTTTTGCAATCGGGAATTACAATGAAAAACCCCGCCTTTTGAGCGGGGTTTTTTGTTCGATATTAGGTTTTTGCTTAAAAGATCTTTATAGAATTCACTACTATGAACGAAGCGAACACTATCGAGACCATAGACATCAGCTTGATCAAAATATTCAGCGACGGACCGGAAGTATCTTTGAATGGATCTCCTACGGTATCCCCAACTACAGCGGCTTTATGAGCCGGAGAACCTTTTCCCCCATACTTTTTCCCAAATTCTATATGCTTCTTGGCATTATCCCAGGCACCACCAGCATTGGCCATGAAAACGGCCATAGTAAAACCGCAGGCTAATGCCCCGGCCAGCATCGCTACCACACCGCTTGGCCCCAACAGCATGCCGACCAGCAATGGAACGATTATGGCCATTAAGGCCGGTACTATCATCTCTGTCTGGGCAGCTGCCGTTGATATCGCTACACAACGAGCATAATCCGGCTCGGCCTTCCCCTGCATTAGGCCCTTTATTTTTTTGAACTGTCGGCGTACTTCTATCACGATCTTTTCCGCTGCTCTACCTACTGCTGACATGGTCATCCCGGAAAAAACAAAAGGCATTAAGGTGCCTATGAACAACCCTATCAGGATCGGTACCGAAGTAAGTTCTAGGTTCATCTGGAATCCCTTGATCCCTAAACGATTAACAGCGAACATTACCTCTTCATGATAGGCGGCTAATAGAGCCATGGCAGTTAAAGCTGCCGAACCAATAGCAAATCCTTTCCCGGTAGCTGCGGTTGTATTACCCAACATATCCAAAGCATCTGTTCTTGTACGCACCTTGGCAGGAAGCTTGCTCATCTCGGCAATACCTCCGGCATTATCAGCGACCGGACCATAAGCATCCGTGGCCAAGGTGATCCCTAGTGTTGAAAGCATGCCAACCGCAGAGATACCTATACCATAAAGACCCAAAGCTGCACTTTGCAAGCCGCCTGCCATAACATAAGCAATAATGATCGCCAGACAGACAGTAAGCACTGGAACGATTGTCGACCACATCCCCAAGGATATCCCGGAAATTATTAATGTTGCCGGTCCGGTCATTGAGGAAGCCGCTAATCTTTGGGTAGGCCTGTACTTGTCTGAAGTAAAATATTCTGTACTATATCCGATGATTATCCCGGCTATTAATCCAGCCAAGATCGATCCATATACTCCTATGAACTGCATACCTAAAGACCATTTGACCACGAAATAAGCCAGAAAAATGATCAAAAGCGAGCTCATGTATATACCCTTGCGCAGCGCCCACAACAGCACTGATTGATTGGCTTTCTCCTTGGCACGTACAAAAAAAGTACCGATGATCGAAGCAATAACACCTACGGCAGCCATGGCCAAGGGAACCGTAACACTTTCAAAAGAAAGACCGAATTTTGCAAAGGCTGCAGCACCTAGAGCCATTGTCGCTACTATCGAACCGACATAAGATTCGTAAAGATCCGCTCCCATACCGGCCACATCACCGACATTGTCACCGACGTTATCGGCAATGACCGCCGGATTACGAGGATCATCTTCCGGTATACCTGCTTCAATTTTACCGACCAGGTCCGCGCCGACATCAGCAGCCTTGGTATAAATTCCTCCGCCAAGACGAGCGAACAAGGCCATAGAAGAAGCACCCATACCAAAGGTCAGCATGGTGCCGGTTATATATTTAAGACGCATAGCAGTATCCAGATGAATATAATAATTCCTGAGGATCGTGTACCAGATGCTCAGGTCCAAAAGCCCGAGACCTACTACGATCAGGCCCATGATCGCTCCTGAAGAAAAAGCGATGCGCAGACCGCTGTTCAGGCTTTTCATTGCACCTGCAGTTGTACGGACATTTGCTTTTGTAGCGATCATCATCCCCAAAAATCCGGCCAAACCGGAAAAGAAACCGCCGGTCAAGAATGCAAAAGGAACAAATATCACTAAATAACCTTTTAGGGCCATTCCTAATAAGATAAAGAAAACCACTGAAAAGAAAATACCAACACCAATGTATTGACGTTTTAGATAAGCCTTGGCTCCAGTAAAGATCGCCTCGGAAATGCTCTGCATCTTGGCGTTCCCTGCATCTTTCTTCATGATCATGAACGCGAGATATACCGCAAAAAGCAAAGCGATAAGCGATGCTCCGAAAGTGATCGATATCAAAAGCCCTGGCGATAGATTTATGGTCATTTCCTTCCCTATAAAAAAATCAATAACATTTTTCATTTTTTTCTCCTTCTATTTATTTTCCTGTGTTTGAAATCCCCCAAGTTCTATTATTCTTACATTTGGGCTTCAAAATAGGTTTACGATGGCGGATTATAACATAAGCAATATTTTGGTCAACGGCTCTTTTTTGTAGAAAAAAAATCGGATTATTGACAATCAATCCCGCTTAATGCTAACGGTCGTATAAATGATCAACGCGGCTCCCAATAAGATCTTGATCGTGATCATTTCTTGAAAGAACAGTATGCCCAAGAGACCCGCAAAAAGTATCCTGGAATTCGAGGTGATCGATCCTTCGATCGCCGTTACATGTTTATAGCCCATCGTAAAAAGTACTTGGCCAAAAAAACTCACCAGGCCGCAAAGCAGCAATAAATTAACGGCCAGCACATTTGGAAAAATAAATGTTCTGATAAAGGCCCCGTTCAACAAAAGACCAAAGGTCATTAAATAAAAAAGTACGGTTAAGGTTGAATCCGTCTTGCGTGCTGTCCGCAGGGACATGATCGAAAAGGCGGCAAGCATTCCTGAAATTAAAGCAAAGACATCTCCGCGATTAATAGTGCTTAGCTCCGGGTTCAAGACCAAAAAGATCCCCACAAAAGCCAGCATCAATAATAATATCTTTTTACCGGTGACCTTTTCTTTTAATATGAACGGGGCCAGGCCGGCCACAAATATCGGATAGGTCATGTTCAATATATTTGCCTTCGTGATCGAAGTGTATCTCAAACTTAAATAATAAAAGAATACGGCGATCGTATTAAAAAGAGCCCTGCCCGCAATGGCTTTTTTATTATTCGGTATGATCTTGATCTTTTTAATGAAGATGGCAGTACAAACTATTAGGAAACCCAAAAAGAAACGAAAAAAAGCCGCCTGCTGCGAACTGATCTCGAAATCCTTGGCCAATATCTTTACTAACAGAGAAGCAATAGTGAATAAAAGCTCTGCTGATATGATCAACAGCACTCCGGGATGGAGCTTTATCTTTTTCATTTTTTTATCACAAACACACTGTGGGTAGCAAATAGATTGGCGAGAAATGATGGCAGCGTGATCGACCAGGAATTGAAATAATAGGTCTGGATGACTTTTATATTGCGCTTGCGGCAAAAACGTTTAAAATCCTTTATGGTCAACAAATGGATATTGGGAGTATTGTGCCACTCATAAGGCAATATCTTTGATTTTGGCATCCGCCCGGTCAATAATAATGAAAAACGTATGTACCAGTGACCGAAATTGGGGAAAGTAACGATCGCTCTTTTGCTCACCCTCAGCATTTCATTGACGACCAAGGCCGGCTTCAGTAATTCCTGCAAAGTATAGCTAAGGACCACATAGTCAAATGAATTGCTCTTATAATCTTGAAGGCCCTTATCGATATTGGCCTGGATCACCGAAAGGCCCTTGGCCATAGCTTTGTTCAGGTCGGTCCCTGAAATATCTATACCGGTACCTTTAACTTTTTTCTCTTTGACCAAAAGCTCAAGTAGCGAACCATCCCCACAGCCCAAGTCAAGAAGGCAGGAACCTTCCGGGATCAGATCTTCCACAAAACGGTATAATCTTTCTACGCTATTGCTCATCTATATTATCCTCAATATTTTTCAAAAAAGCATTTATCACCACTGATACTTCTTTATCTTCCAGCAAGAAAGCATCATGACCGTATGATGATTCAATATGCCGATAAGAAACATTACGCCCGTTGACCTTAAGCGCCCGGACTATCTCCAATGATTGATATTGCGGGAACAGCCAATCCGAGGAAAATGTCACGATCAAATATTTTGCCTTTGTGTTCTTCAAGGTCTCTTCCAAAGATTTATATCCTCCCGAAAGATCATAATTATCGGCGGCTCGTGTGATATATAGGTATGAATTAGCATCAAAACGCTCGACAAACGATTCCCCTTGATAATGCAGATAGCTTTCTACCTGGAACTGGATACCAAATTTGTCTTTATTTTTTTGTTCACGGAGTTCCCTGCCGAATTTTTTATGCATCGATTCATCACTTAAATAGGTGATATGGCCGACCATCCGGGCGATCGATAGACCCTGGGCAGGTTTTTTCTTGCCGTAATAATTGCCATTGTTCCAATTTGGATCGGACATGATCGCTTTACGCCCTACTTCGTTAAAAGCTATAGCCTGGGGTGACAATCGCCAAGTACTGGCGAGCACGATCGCTGAAGCCACCTTCTCCGGATAAGCTATGGTCCAATCCAAGACCTGCATTCCGCCCAGCGAACCCCCGACAACATTGTATAATTTTTTGATACCCAGCTTATCGATCAAGACCTTCTGGGCATTGACCATATCCCGGACCGTTATCGAAGGAAATCTCAAGCCATACTCTTTACCATCCTTAGGATTTATGGAAACCGGGCCGGTACTGCCTTTGCAGCCACCGATAATATTCGAACAGATAACAAAATATTTATTTGTATCATATGCTTTACCCGGACCCACCATAATATCCCACCAGCCTGGCTTCTTATCGGACTTGGAATTTTTGCCGGCCACGTGTGCATCACCGGATAATGCATGACAGACCAAGATCGCATTGGATCTGTCAGCATTCAATTTTCCGTAAGTTTCATAAGCCAGCTGCCATTTGTGCAGGCGTTCTCCGCTTTCCAACACCAAAGGAACGTTGATCTTTAATACCTGTGTTTTAACGATACCTAAACTTTTTGCGCTCATAACGGTGACATTATATCGTAAGTCGTGATATATTTGACCTCCCTTCCTGAAATAGTCGGGTTTTACCTAGGACTACTTGGCAAAAGGAGCAATAAATGAAAAAAATATCAGTTATTGGAGCAGGTCAAGTTGGAGCAACAGTTGCTCTTTACTGCTTACAAAAGAACTTAGGCAAAGTAGTCCTTTTGGATATAGCCGAGGGTCTAGCTAAGGGCAAAGCGCTGGATATGATGCAGGCCCGCCCTATCCTTGAATTTGAACCGACAATAATCGGTACTTCTGACTACAAAGATACTGCTGATTCCGATCTATATATAGTAACTGCCGGCCTGGCCAGAAAACCAGGAATGGATAGATTAGATCTATTGAAAAAGAACGCAGCAATAATCACCGAGGTTGCTGAAGGTATTAAGAAGAATTCATCTAAAGCAATAGTACTTGTGGTCAGTAATCCTGTGGATGTAATGACCTATCTTATGTGGAAAAAAACCGGCTTTGATTCAAAAAAAGTGATCGGCCAAGCAGGAGTATTAGACAGTGCCCGTATGGCAGCCTTCGTTATGATGGAAGATCCGACTTTAAAAACAGCTGAAGTAAACACTGTAGTGCTCGGCGGGCATGGAGATACTATGGTTCCCTTGCGTGATCTGACAACTATTGATGGCACAAGCATATCTAAAATGTTAAAGCCTGAGATCTTAGAGAAGATCATAACTAGAACACAAAAAGGTGGAGCAGAAATTGTAAATTTACTTAAAACCGGCAGTGCTTATTACGCACCGGCTGCAGCCACGGTGAAAATGGCCGAATCGATCTTATTGAACAAGAAATATATCCTACCTTCTTCTGTCTTACCAAAAGGAAAATATGGTTTAGACGATATTTACATCGGCTTGCCAGCAGAATTGGATAGTTCTGGAGTAAAAGAGATAATTGACCTGGATATTTCTGATCAAGAAAAAGCAGAGCTAAAAAGATCTGCTGAAATATATAAGAATAGTATCAAAGAATTAAAGATCTAGGAGGTAGCTTATGGCTAAACTTCTTTTTTTGATCGTCCCCAACGGTTTCCGCGATGAAGAATATGATGTTCCCAAGAAAGTTTTTGAGAAGAATGGTATCGAGGTCGTGGCCTGCTCGGACAAGCCCGGCCCTTTGACCGGCAAGCTAGGCAAAGTAACAGCTAATGTCGACATTCTTTTAAAAGACGTTAATATAGAAGACTATGACGCGATCGCTATCGCCGGCGGACAAGATTACTTCTGGAATGATCCTAAAATACTCGAAATGTTAAAGAAAATGGACGCTGTAAAAAAACCGATCGGCGCGATCTGCATCTCCGGTTGTATCCCCTCCCAAGCCGGCATCATGAAAGGCCGCAAGAGTACCGTCTTTGAAACACCGGCTTCGGTAGCAGAACTAGAAAAACATGGTGCTATTTATACTGGCGAGGATCTTACCGTGGACGGCAATGTCGTCACCGCCAACGGCCCGGCTCCGGCCCAAAAGTTCGCGGAAGAGATCTTAAAACTCCTTAAATAGATAGTTCATTTGTCACTCTGAGCGTAAGCGAAGAGTCTCTGTTATAATCTTTAATATGAAAATAACTTTCCTCGGCACAGGCACTTCCTCCGGCGTTCCGGTCATCGGCTGTGATTGCGCCGTATGCAATTCAAAAGATCCTAAGAATAAAAGGACACGGCCTTCAATACTGATCTGTCATAATGACAGAAATATCCTTATCGACACCGCTACCGACCTAAGAGAACAGGCTCTGCGTAATAAAATTACCCATATTGACGCTATACTTTGTACCCATGTTCACGCCGACCATGTTTTCGGTATGGATGATATCCGCCCTTTTAATTATATTCAAAATGGCGCGATCCCTTATTATGCAGTTAAAAAGGATATCAAGGAATTGAAGGACATTTTTCATCATATCTTCGAACCTGTGCCTCAAGAAGGCGGAGGTACGCCTAGGATCGATCTAAAAGAACTAGACCCTAAGAAGCCTCTTTATCTTTATGGCCTGGAAATTATCCCTATCGACATCATGCACGGTATCGTTCCTATACTTGGCTTTAGGATAGGTAAATTCGCCTATCTGACCGATTGCTCCGAAATTCCAGAAGATTCTTTTAAGAAACTTGAAGGTTTGGATGTTGTAGTACTTGATGCCTTGCGCCACAAACCTCATCCTACTCATTTTAATGTCGAACAAGCTGTCAAAACCGCTGAAAAGATCGGAGCTGAACAAACTTTTTTTACACATATCGCTCATAATCTAGATCATGAAAAGACCAATAAAGAATTGCCAAAAAATATGAAGCTGGCCTATGATGGCTTGGAGATCGAATTATGAACAAAAAAGCACGCTTAGATGTTCTTTTAACAGAAAAAGGCCTGGCTGAATCACGCAATAAAGCCCAGGCTCTTATCATGTCCGGCAACGTGTTGGTCAATGAAAAAAAGATCGATAAACCCGGGACTTCCGTGCCGATCGACGGCATTATCCGCATCCTGGGCGATAACAATCCCTATGTCTCGCGAGGCGGCTTAAAGCTCGAAGGCGCTTTAAAAGAATTCAAATATGATCCCAAAGATAAAGTAGTATTGGATGTAGGTGCTTCTACGGGAGGTTTTACTGATTGCTTGCTCCAAAAAGGCGCCAAACATGTTATTGCTCTGGATGTTGGCCATAACCAGATCGATTATAAACTTAGAAAAGATCCCCGTGTGACCGTCATTGAAAAGTATAATGCCCGAGATCTTAAGCCAGAGGATCTTAAATCTACACCCGATCTTGTGGTAATGGATGTCTCTTTTATTTCTATAACCAAGATCCTGCCTGCCTTGAAAAATATCTTAAGCTCCGGAGCAGATATAATTTCTCTTGTTAAACCGCAGTTCGAAGCCGGCAAAGAACAGGTCGAAAAAGGCGGCCTGATCAATGATCCTTTGGTCCAGCAACAGGTCCTAGGCGATATTACCAAGGCCGCAGCAGATCTGGGCTTTACTATCCTCGACACCTGCACTTCTCCGATAACTGGCAAGGACGGCAATAAAGAATTTTTTATTCACCTTAAAAAATGATCGAATTGAACAAAGAAACTTTCCTGCTCTTAGTACTCGTCCTTATCATAGGTATCCTTATCGGTATCTTCCTGCTCTGGCAGCTGCGCAAATTGTGGTTCCGGCGTAAGATCCAGAACCAACATGCCAACGCAAAGCTTGGAGAAAGCGCTGCCGAACAATTATTGATCGATCATGGCTATACGATCGTTGATAGACAAGCACGCTTTCCTTTGAAACTGCTTTTTGACGGGGATCCCTGGGAAACAGACATCATTGCGGACCTAATTGTACAAAAAGATGAACAAACTTTTGTGGCAGAAGTTAAGACCGGGCAAAATGCACCGAACATTCGCACCGCGACTACACGTCGACAGCTCTTAGAATATTATGTAACATATAAACCAGATGGTGTGCTGCTGGTAGATATGTCCTCACAGCAAATTCACACTGTTGAATTCGTTATTTAAGGAGAACAGATGCCCGCTTTTGCAGTTTTCTACAATAAGAAAAAGAGCATCAAAGCTAAAGCGAAGAACATTATCAAGCTATTAAAAGAGAACGGCTATCAAATAGTATCATCACGCTCCCCCAAGGCTGCTTTTCTATTGACCATGGGTGGTGACGGAACCGTGTTGAACGCTGTAGATAGAGCAATAAACCATAACCTGCCTATACTTTCAGTATGTTTGGGCAAGATCGGTTTTTTATCAGAACTAAGCGAAAAAGATGTGATAAAAGGGGTTGAAAGAGCCCTTCAGGGCAGATACAATCTGGATTCGCGCAAAATGATCTGCGCCACGATCTTTCGTCACCAAAGAAAAGCAAAGCAAGCCTACGGATTAAACGATGCTGTTGTCAGCAGCTCTAAAATTGCACGGCTGGTAGGTATTGATACTTATGTTGATAATAAGAAAACTGCTTCTTACCGTGCTGATGGAGTTATCGTCTCTACTGCCACAGGCTCGACCGCCTATAATCTTTCTGCCGGCGGCCCGATCCTTGCTCCGCAAAAAAAGCAATTGATCATCACTCCGATCTGTCCGCATCAGATAAAATGGCGCTCTCAGCTGATCAACCCACAAAAAAAGATCATGCTCAAGATCCATTTTCCAAAAAAACAATCGATGCTGCTGACCATGGACGGACAAAAACATTTTTCACTTAAGACCGAAGATGAGATCACTATCAAATGTGAACAAAAAAAAGTAGATTTTATACGTTTTAAACACTATAATTTTAAAAAGCTTTTAAAACAAAAATTATCTGCCGCGCCCAGCTAAAGGGTAAAGCGAGAATGGCCCAAAATGCTAGTTTCTGTCTATATTGAGAACTTCGCCTTAATAGAAAAACTTTCCTTAGAGCTAGAAAGCGGGTTCAATGTCTTGACCGGCGAGACCGGGGCGGGCAAATCAATAATCATTGATGCCATCAATATGATCCTCGGCGAAAGAGCTTCTACCGAACTGATCAAGACCGGCTCCGAACGTGCCTTTGTAGAAGCTGTCTTTTCTTTAAAAGATAATCCAAGATTAGCCAAGCGCTTAAAGAACTTGGGGCTGGAACCAGAGAGCGAACTGATAATTTCCAGAGAGCTTAGCCCCGGGAAAAGTGTGGCCCGTGTAAATAACAGGACGATAGCTCAAGGTGTTCTGCGCCAGATCAGCACCCTGCTCTTTGATATCCACGGTCAACACCAGCATCAATCCCTGCTCAATGTCGAAGAACATATTAATATCCTGGATTCTTTCGGCGGCAAAGAAATATTGAGCCTGCGTCGCAAAGCTTTTGAAGAATATAATTATCTGCAGAAATTCTTAAGCGAGTTCAATCGTTTAAGATCCAGCGCTGATATTAGGGAAAAAGAAAAGGATTTTTTGAAATTTCAGATCGTCGAGATAGATTCCGCCAATTTACAGCCCGGAGAAATGGAAGCCTTGTCCTCAGAGCAAAAAATATTAAAAAATGCTGCCAAATTGGCAGCTAAAGGCAAGCAGGCTTCGGCTTCACTAGATCAACTGGAGAATTTTTTGCGTACGGCTCAGGCCTCTTTAAAGGAAATGGCCGAGCTCGATAGCTCCCTGGCCCAGAAAAGCGATGAGCTGGATAATACTTTTTATTCCGTTGAAGATACCGCAGAGTACATCAGGGATTATCAACAGCAGATCTCTGTTAATTCCGATCGCCTCAATGAAGTGACCGAACGTCTGGATTTCATCCGCAGTATGAAGCGCAAACATTTTAAGCTCGGCACTGAACCTTTGGGAGATATCGTGGCCTTGATCCTGGAAAAGAAAAAGCAAATGGAGCAGCAGTATGCCGATCTTTTGAACTTCGATCAAGATACTTCAAAGCTCGAAAATGATATTAAGCACCAAAGAGAGGTCCTGGGTAAGATCTGCATGGAGCTTTCCATGAAAAGATTAGCAGTTGCCAAAAATATTGAAAAACAGATAGTAAAGAATCTAGATGATCTGAACATGCAGAACTCGATCTTCCGCGTACAGCTTAAACAATTCGAAGATAAAGCCGAAGGTGTCCCGGTGCTCAGCAACTGGTTCAAGGCCTTCCCGACCGGCATAGATCAGGTAGAGTTCCTTATCTCGGCCAATCCCGGCGAACCACCCAAGCCTTTGGCTAAGATCGCCTCCGGAGGGGAAGTATCCAGGATAATGCTTGCCTTAAAATCGGTCTTAGCTGATGCTGATCCGATCCCCTGTATGGTATTCGATGAGATCGATACCGGTATCGGCGGGCGTACGGCAAAAGCAGTCGCTGAAAAGCTGGCGGATCTTGCTAAAAAAAGACAGATAATCTGTGTCACTCATCTGCCGCAGATCGCATCTCTTGCCAAGAATCATCTGGTCGTGGAAAAACATTTCGACGGTATGCGCACAGTAGTCGGTATTATAAAACTGAAGGATCCGGAGGATAGAAAAGAAGAGATCTCGCGCATGCTATCTGGCACATCTTCGGCTGCCACAATGAAACATGCCGAAGAGATATTAAAGACCTAAGTATTATCTTCTTTGAAAGACCAGGAATTCACTCGTTCCAATTAGCTTATTTAGGCTAGGTACATTTCGCATATGTTTTTGTATACCTGAAGTATCGCTGGCATTTAGAGTTATCAAGAACACACCTTGGTTTGCTTCTGCAATGATCTTTTCCGTAAGCTTAGTATAAAAAGGAGTAACGTGCTCAACATCAGTATCACACTTATCACAATAATTATAAATAATATCCGCACCTTTAAATTTTACATCTTCTGATAAACAATCACCCTCCTGGAAACGTATCTTAGCAAGATCGACCAGGCCACTGCTTTGCAGAAGCTTTAATCTTTTTTTTGATATTCCCATCATTTTACTATCCCCTTCAATAAGAGAAACTTCTTTAAATAATCTTGAAAATAGCGCGCCGGTATCACCCAAGAAACTGCCAACATCGAAGATCTTTAATATATTTAAAGAACCTATCCTGGAATCTAAGCGGGCAAGGAATTGCCACAGATTATTCAGCGGGGATCTTAAGCCTATACCATATGAAGTCTTCATCCATAATCTTTTATCAGGTTGCTTAAATGAACCCTGTTCCTTTGCTCTGTTAATATCAAGATCGAGCAATTCGATCGTATGCTTCAATCTACTGATATATGGCAGAGATATTATCTTTGCTTCCATATAAGTATATCGAAGGGAGTCCTTGATTATTGCAGCAAATACTATTTATTCAGAAAGTTCAGCAGGATATCTGCGTTCTTGCTCAAAGCTCCGGGCTGCCCCAATACTTTATCTAATTTCGTAAGATCACTTATTATTGAAGACATCAAGGCAGGATCATTAATGATCTTCAAGGCATCATCTGCCAAACTACGAGGATTTACGCCTTTTTGTACGAATTCCGGTACAGCCATCTTATCCAGCCAGATGTTCGGAAGTGCCGCATATTTAGGGATCTTCTTCCCGACCAACTTTTTTATCAACAAATAAGATAGCTGGGAAAATTTATAGATCGCTATCATTGGTTTAAGTAGACATGCCCCTTCCAGGGTTGCTGTACCGGTGGAAGTGACCATCAGATCGCAATAGGCCATGATGTCATAATTCCAAGCCTCCAGGACCGGGATATCCTTGATCAGCTTATCGATCCGCTGATGACAATACGGAGTGGCCGAAGAAAAAACGAATTGCAGGTCCGGCTGCTCCTTCTTTAATAACCCGACCATTTTAACCATGACCGGCAATAAATATTTTAATTCCTGTTTACGGCTGCCCGGGAAAAATCCAACGAGCTTTTTATTGGGATCTAGGTTATTTTGCTTAAAGAACTCTGCTTTGCTTAACTTTGGTTTAACAATATCTAATAAAGGATGCCCGCTCCAATGAGCGTTGCCTCCTAAACGATTATAAAAATCAGCCGCATCTTTAAATAAGGTCAGGATCATATCAACGACCTGCAAGACCCTTTTTCCGCCGGCCTCAGTGCCCCACTGCCATTCTTGAGGAGGGATATAATAAACGACGGGAATATCCAGGTTCTTGGCTGTCTCGGCCAGGGGCATGTTAAATCCCTGCCCGTCGACAACGATCAATAGATCCGGCTTTCTTTCTGAAAGCAACTTCTTGGCCTGCCAGAGATTATAAAGAAGTGCAGGAATATGTTTTAAAGGTTCAATAAAGCCGATCGTCCCCTTGCCGGTAACATCTGCGGTGATATCCACGCCCTGCTCCGCACAATTATGCCCGGCCAGCCCAAAGAACTCTATATCCGAACTCTTGGCTTTTACCGCTTTGATAAGATGTGCCAGATGAAAATCTGCCGAAACCTCGATCGCTGAAACCATTACTTTCTTGGACATAAATGTATTTTAACAATGAGAAGCGTTTTTGCCTACATAAGATCATCCCGCGCAGCGGGATACCTTATTAGCGAGCTGTCTGAGCTCCATAAAACGCAGTGACTGGAGCGACCTGCCTGCGCGAAGCCAGAAGCTTCGCTTCGGCGAAGGCAGGGTTAAAGCGTAGGGGTGCTAAGGGGCTTGCCCCTTTGGGCCCTTTCTTTGCTTACTTTCTTTGGGCAAGCAAAGAAAGTGAGAAAAGATCACTTAATTAATCTTTTTTTCATCTGATAAAGTGCCCAGACAAAGAATATGGATCCCGGTATCAACAAAGCCAGAAAATTAAACAAAATATTAGTAGAGACCGGCCCATGGATAAAGGCGCGGGATATGGCTACTGCATGATATAAAGGAAGGAACAAGGCTATGGTCTGTACAACTTCCGGGAATTTATCTAAAGGAAAGAAGATCCCCGAAAAAAAGAACATCGGTGTTATGAATAATCCTAAATAGTATGTAAAAAAATCAAAACTGGGAGCAAAAGCAGTTACCACCATGGACATGGCTGAGAACAAATAGCCAACGGATAACCACAATAAGAACATCGGTATCAAGACTTTAAAAGATATTAATCCGAACAATAGCAAAGCAAAGAACATGATCATCCCGCTCATTACTGCTCTGGTCATTCCCCACAAGATCTCTCCAGCAATGACATCTTCAACAGAAACAGGTGTAACGATCTGCTCATTAAAAACTTTTTCCATCTTCATACGGACCATGGATGAAAAAGTACATTCATATACTGCGGAGAACATAGCGGCAGATATTAATAATCCCGGGGCAATAAAATTTAAATACGGCATTCCGTTGATCAGGCCCATGTATGATCCCAAGCCAATGCCCATGGCGACCAGGTATAACAATGGCTCGCCCAGACTGGCCACGAAAGTGACCACGACATATCTACGGTAGGAAATAAGATTCCTCAACCATACATAATAAGCTCGGTAGCTTAGATTACTTAATAATTTAAACATGACTTATTTACTCCCACTTGTCACGCTGAGCGTAGCGAAGAGTCTCTTTTATTAACACAGATTTCCCTAAGCTGACTCATTCAGTTAATCCTCTGCCGGTTAATTTCAAGAAAACATCCTCCAGCGTTGCCGGGCGCCGCAGAATAGAACAATGCTCTTCACATACTATTTTAGGCATTATTTCTGCTGAATGATCACTATAAATATATAATGTATCTCCGACTATCTCATGAGTGAAATTCATACCTTCGATCATTTTTAAGACATCTTTTTCCGAACCATGATTACGCACTTCGATCACTTCTTCGCCGACCTCTTCTTTCACCAGCTGGGCCGGACTGCCCTTCTTTAAGATCTTTCCTTTATGCATGATCAATAAACGGTCGCACAACTGCTGAGCTTCTTCCATATATTGAGTGTTCAGGATCATCGTCACCCCTTTATCTTTGAGTGAACGTAATCTCTGCCAGACCAGGTGACGTGCCTGGGGATCAAGACCGGTGGTCGGCTCATCAAGGATCATCAGCTTGGGGTCGTTGATCAAACCCCTGGCGATCAATAATCTTCGCTTCATACCGCCGGACAATTCCTCAATTTTTTTCTTTTTCTTATCACCTAATGAAACGAATTCCAATAGTTCATTTATTCTTTCTTTAGCGATCTTCTTTGGAATATCAAAATATCTGGAGAACAATAGCAGGTTATCAAAAACAGAAAGATCCGGATCTAGCTCATTCTCCTGAGGCACTAATCCAAGCATCGCCCTGATCCGCCGCTCTTCCAGGCTAGCCGGCATACCCAGGACCGTTACTTCACCGCTGGTCAAAGGTGATATACACTGGATCACTTTAACGGCTGTTGTCTTCCCTGCTCCATTAGGCCCTAAGATACCTAGGCATTCGCCTTCATGGACACTAAAGGAGATCCCATCAACTGCGGTCAGTTCATTGAATTTTTTAACTAACTTATTTACTTTTATCAGGTCTTTTTTCATTTAGGTCTCACATTATATTTATTAACCAAATGATGAGGTTGATAGCTCATCTTTGCTTTACGTAAGCCCGGATGACCCAGGTCTTGCTCGCGGTTCACATATTTAAACTCTTTTAAGCCCTTCTGGCAAAATTCCTGATTGAGCAATTGGTTCAAGCCTTTTTCTTCAGGCAAGCTGGTCTCTGCATAGGTCACTGCCGTATCTTTATTTAAACGGCTGGCTAAAGTAAAGGCGACTACTTTATCAGCTTTTACAATTACTCCTCCGCATAAGCCTAAATATTCAAAATTATCTAAATACTGATAAAGAGCTTTTTCTCCGAAGATCAAAGTCTCCAGATTATCTACTTCTTCTTTTTTAAACTTGTGTTTCGCCCAGGCAGCCAGGACTTTTTTACAGCCGCCGATATCTTCAATTGTCAGATCTTTATATTGATAATCCCCTCTTTCTTTTACCTTCTTAATATGATTACGCTTGCCATCGTATTTTCTGCCTTTAAGCTCGGCCAGATCCGATACTTGATAAACATAATCGCTATTATCCCGATCGGCCTCGCAAATAAAATGCTCTTCTAATTTATATTCTTTGACGATATTCTCCGGCAGTCTGGCTATATGCGGCTTCTTACATTCTTTTTCCCGAACAAGGTACTGCAAGCAAGAACGAATTGTTTCTACGATGTTCTTAGTACCAATGGGCATCATAAATCTACAAGAAGGTTCATTCCAGGGAGCAGATAAGAACAGTAAATTATCATTAAGTATTGAAACTTCCGGATGATCATATTCTCTCCAGGCAAACATATTAGGGAAGGTAAGCTCAGCAATTTCAATATTATTGGCCAGAAGCACCTGTTCGATATCCTGCTTATCTTCTTTGGTAATTTGCCGAAATTCTGGAAATACTGGGATACTCATGCAGCCTTCCTTTTTACCATAGCGGTGCACTTTTCGATAATACAGCCTTCACACCATTTCTCTGATTTTTTGAACCTAGTTGGAAAATCCCTGGTCTTCTCGAAACCGAGTTTTTCAAAGAATTCCGGTACGACAGTATTTAGATAGATATCCTGAGAATTGGCTTCTACTAATTTATTTACTAATTCCCCCCCTACCCCCTGCTTACGATATTCAGGAAGTACTCCTACATGAGTTAATTCTAAATAACCTTCGATCTTGCGGATATGGGCCAGGCCTACAATCCTCCCCTTATCTTTAGCTAAAAAAGTGTTTTCACAGATAGATTCATCAGATAAGAGATCCAATTTTATTATCACTTCATTTAATTCTGCACAATCGGCTTGCTGGGCTTCTAGGTATTGCATAGTTGATATCAATCTTAAGTGAATCTATTGAATTTCTCAAACCAAAATATAACAGAAACTATCTATGTATATTCTGCAGTAATAATGGGGATAAGTTATATAGTAAAAAATATACACAAGGAGGAATATATATGCCAGTAGGATTTAATGTAAATAAAGGTGATATCTCAGGAGGTTTGGATACTACTAAAGCAAAATATATAAATACTTTAGCCCACGATATGAGTGATGCTTTAAATAAAGCTGAACCACCGGTAGAAAAACCCGGGGGCGGCAAATATACCTGGAGAGATTGCCAAAATTACCTGCTTAACAAATATGGTGTTAAAAGCCCATCGACTATGAGCGAAAAAAAATGGAACGAAATAAAAGCTGATGTAGCAAAAGAAGGCTTTGGTGATAAATTCGAAGCCGATATGAAATCCACTGAAAATGGCAAAGGCTTATCAATGCTGGAAACTCCCGAAAATTATATTGACATAACAGGAAGAGATGCTCAGGGCAATCGCCAACTCATCACTAAAAGCGAAGATGGAGGCTATAAAAATACAGCAACGATAAAAAAAGGAGATCTCCAAGAAACAAAAGCAGAATTTAACAAATATGCCGAGGCAAAAGATTCTGAAGCTCGCAATGAAGTATTGAGCAGGATCAGCTCGATTAAAATAGACGATGTAGGTAAAACACCTGACGATCAAAAGCCAATAAAACAACAAGCTAATCCTGATGATACAACTGAGGCTAATCCTGATGCTAAGCCTGAGGCCAAACCTGAAGCTAAGCCTGAGGCCAAACCTGAAGCTAAGCCTGAGGCTAAACCTGAGGCCAAGCCTGAGGCTAAACCTGAGGCCAAGCCTGAAGCTAAACCTGAAGCTAAACCTGAAGCTAAACCTGAGGCCAAGCCTGAAGCTAAGCCTGAGGCTAAACCTGAAGCTAAACCTGAGGCCAAGCCTGGTGAAAAAGAAGTCCAAAAGATGAAAGATGAAAGATTAAAGGGTGAAGGGGATAAAATAGCTCAACAAAAAGCAGAGGAAATGAAGTCCCAGACCGAAAAAGCTTCCGTGCCAAAGGATGCAGTGCCAAAAGATCAGCAAAATAAATATTCAGAGCATGATATTTTAAGCATGCTTCAAAATAGTGGAGAGTACTATCACGAAAACGGCGAGAGGATCACAACTGAGAACATGCCATACACTCCAGAAATGGTTAATACGTTAATAGAATATTTGAATAATAATAAAGGTGCCGAATATATTAACCTTTTAAACAACATAACACAATACTTCGCTAATAATGATGATGGCAAGGGATTAAAAGCCGTAAGAGAATTATTAGATAGCAGAGAAACAGCGGGCATGCCAAGTTCTAGCTTTGATATAGTAAATTATAACTCGATAGTTGAAAATGCCGGGCATAGTGCCGAAAGGATACCTTCCCCCTATGTCGAGATCGTAACAAGTGCTCCGGGTAGTACACCGATAAGAAGTGAGATAACTAAATTTCCTGAATTAACCTCTGACAAATTAGTGGATGGCAAAAGAGAACTTACTATCAAGGAAGATTCAAATGTAAAGATCCATGGAAAAACATATGCCTTAAAAAAAGGTGATGTTGTGGTAATTGATGAAAAAACAGGTGTTATGACCCTCAATAATCCCACCAGAAAAGAGATCGATGGAGTGAAATATGATATCGCTAAGATAGACCTGAAAACAGGAAATGATATGGGCCTAACAAAAGTGGAAGAAGAAACTGATGTGGCGGGAGCAGATAATTCTATAAAAGATCAAACAAAAATGAAAGACGGTGATGTTTGGGAAGTCAAAAAAGATAGCCCTCTTAATTTTTTCCAAGATGGAGTCCAATATGAAGTTAAATTTGGGCAAGATACGCGTGTTGTACAAAGAGATAGCAAATTATATGCACAAATCCCGGGAAAAAATCCGGGAGAATATAAAGATGTGCTTATAAAAATGGAAGAAAATGTCGTGAGCAAAACAAATTTAAATGATAAAGAAGGGCCGATTATTGATGTATCAGTAAAACAGATCTCGCCGAAAAAAGAAGAAGTTAAAGTAGAAACTCCTGAACTTAAGCCCCTAACCACCGAAGAACAAAAATTCGAGAATGATGCTATTAACCTGCTAAGCGAAATGGGTATCAGCAGTATGAAAATGGATTATATCAAAGGAGGTCTCGAGTCGATCGACAATCTAAAGCCAGGCCAGAAAATTACCAGAAGCCTTAATGGAAAAACTATGCTAACCATTGAAAGATTACCTGACGGAGGATACAAAGTTACAAATATAAATGGAAAAAGCAAAGTTATTAGCAGGGCAGATGCAAGGCTAGCAGCTCTGTACACAGATGCCCTTGAACAAGATGCTACTGTTCGTGCTACGAAGGGAATGCTTGGAGGCAAGGTACTCCCCGAAAACACCAAAAAGAGCATGCTGAATTTTATTAGTTTTAAAGAGTAATGTTCAGTATGAATGGAATTTATTTAAGAAAGTGCTTTGATCGCTTATATTCATAATCAGTCAACTTTAATCCATCATACAGCATCTTCTCCGGTAGATTCCCGGCCTTGCTTAAGTTTTTCTTACACGGATTGGCCTTTTCGATCTTTTTACAGTATTTATAAATAATATCTCTGTAATCCCTTAATTTATAATCATCTTTATCTAAGGAAACATATTCATATTGATCGAGCACAGTGATCTTCTCTCCATTATCATACATATAAGCAACATGTCCGGTCACTCCATCTTTATCGGTCTCAAAATAATCCTGAAAGATGATCTGGCCATCAGTTATACCTCGCAGGGTGGCAAAATGATCCACAAAATAAGAAATATCATCACATTCCCCCTGCTTGGAATTAAAAACATCCTTGGGCGATTTTATGATCTTATTTTGATTTGAAACATCAAAATTACTCTGGGTATAAAGATATATCGAGCAAAAGAATTCCTGATCAGAGACATGTTCATTATAATATTTCTCCAGCCCTGAAAAACTCTCTGTATCAATACCCTGGTTTTTAATCTCCAACTTAAAATGTTCTTTGATCAGCTTTCTCGCAGCCTCTTTTTTACTTATTAATTCTGTAAGATTCTTTTTTGCCAACTTTGCTACCCGTATCTCTTCCAATATTGCTTGGTATTTATCACTTACGTTTTCAAGATAACTAATTCTTTGTTGAGGATCTTGTTCATTCCTAAGATTAATTAGAGCATCTTCAATGAATTTTACTTCTACAGATTTTTCAGCAGGTTTATCTAGATTTATCCTTATGTCCTGACCGACATTATCACCTACATCTATGTGAATTGGACGTAATTCGCTCATTTTTACACCTTTCAGTTCTCTATATAGATATCGTAATTTTGGTATTTTTGTTGCAGCTATAAGGGAAATCTGGCTCTTCCTTAAAAAGGAGTGGTTGATCCAAGCAGAAAATATATTAAAGGCCAGATCATATTGATGATCCTGCCCAATAATCCAAAATATAACAGCGCAAATACTATAGCGATACCGTAAGGCTCTAATTTATCGTATTGCCTGGCATATTTATAAGGTAATAGCCCGGAAACGACCCTGGAGCCATCCAGCGGCGGTATCGGAATAAGATTAAAAACAGGCAAAATAATGTTGTAAATGACAAGCAATTGCAGGATCACGCCAAAAACAGTGGCATGAACTCCCGGAACTATATGCAATAGTATCGATGCACTTCCTGCCAAGACAAAATTAGCCATTGGCCCAGCAGCACCAACATACATCATACCCTGTCGCGGATTTTCTAGATTATTAGGATTTACCGGCACAGGTTTCGCCCAGCCGAACAATACAGGTGAACCGGTAAGGACAAGCATCGCCGGCAGCAGGATCGAGCCAAAGGGATCGATATGCACAAGAGGATTCCAGGATAATCTACCCTGCATTTTTGCCGTCGGATCACCCAAATAATAAGCCATATAACCATGGGCCAATTCGTGGGCGATAATAGAAAATAATAATACTGCTAAACCTATGATCATATTTTTCCTAACTTCCCCTCTCCTAAGTAAAATAGCCGCTCCCTGGAGAGGCTGAGCAATTTCAACCTGCCAGCCAATAGGGGCTAGGGGTGTGGGTTACGCCCTCGGATGTGCACTTGAATAAACTTTCTTTAAACGTTCTTTACTTACACTCGTATAAATTTGTGTCGTAGAAATATTAGCATGGCCCAGCATTTCCTGTACTGCCCGCAGATCTGCCCCATTTTCTAGAAGATGTGTTGCAAAAGAATGGCGTAAGGTATGCGGTGATACTTCTTTTAAGATCCCCGCCCTCCTTAGTGCTCTTTTGATCACATTCCAAAGGCCCTGCCTGGTAAATTTATTTCCTCGTCGATTGATAAACAGCTGCTCGATCTTTTTTCCTTTTAACCAAAGCGGTCTGGCCTCTTTTTGATAGAGCTTGATCGCCTTGCATGCCGGATCACCTAAGGGGACCAACCTCTCTTTACCGCCTTTGCCTGAGACCTTGGCATATTTAAGATCAAAATCCACATCGATCTCTTTCAAACCGGATAATTCCGAGATCCTCATCCCCGTAGAATATAGAACTTCAATGATCGCTTTATCCCGGATCAAAAGCGGATCATCTTTTGCTTCGGTCTTAGCTAAAAGCTGATTTACATCAGAGATCGTTATGGCTTTAGGTAAATACTTACCCAGTTTGGGCAGATCAATATCTGTGGTCGGATCGGCCTTGATCAAGCTCTCCCTGAATAAAAAATGACAATAGGCTTTGATCGCCGCCAGCTTTCTGGCTGATGAGGAAGCCTTTAATTCGTTGCGATGCAATTGGGAAATATAAAGACTAAGGACATTCCTGGTTAGTTTCTTGATATTTACTCCGTTGCCCTTTAAGAAATCCTCGAATTGCAGGATATCCCGCGTATAGGCTTCCTGAGTATTTTCAGAATAACCCCGTTCATATTTTAAATAATTCTGGAACAGCTTTAAAAAATCGCTCATTTATCCTTATTCAGCAGATAGTAATTAATGGCCAAGATCGTCTTGGCATCTATGATCTCTTTTTTTTCGATCATTTTCTGCACTTCAGCTATAGTATATTCCAAGACCTCGATGAATTCATCCTCATCTCCTTTTTTCTTTTTCTCTTTCAATTCTTTAGCAACATAGAAATACATATATTCATTGGTGAATCCCGGAGTAGTGAACGCTTCGCATATTTTCTCCAGCTTGTCTGCTTCATAACCGATCTCTTCGGCCAATTCTCTTTGCACAGTATCTTCGACAGATTCTCCTTTATCAATAGAACCGGCCGGGATCTCCAACAATTCTTTTTCGGTACAATGACGATATTGTTTGATAAGTATTATTTTCCCGTTATCTTTGATCGGCAGGACCGCGACAGTGGGTTCATGGATAACACATTCACGTAAAGATGCTTTGCCGCTGGGCAGCTCAACTGTATCTAATTTTAGATCTATGACCTTGCCTTTATAAGCAGGTTCGGATTTTATGAGTTTTTCACGCAGGTCCATTGAATTACCAATTATTATTCGTTTCGCGGATCACTCCCAGTACATATTTTGCCGTCTCGTGCAGGTTCTTTATCTTGATATATTCATTTTTAGAATGGACATTTTCCATCCCTATACCGATCGCGATCGTTGGTATACCACAAGAATGGATCACGCTGGCATCACTGCCGCCCCCCGAAGAAACTACCTTGTGTTTAAAACCCAGCTTATCGGCCACTTTTTTGGTCAGCTTGATGATCGGTGAGCTGATCGGGATCGAAACACTATCGTAAGCTCTTTCGATCTTGATATCGACCGCACCCTTTGCTTCCTGAGCCGCTTTATTGAATTTGGCGATCATGTGATCCGCTTGTTTTTTTAATTTTGTTACAGAGTGGCTCCTCGCCTCGCCTTCTATAACAACTTCTTCCGGAATGATATTCGTCGCCACACCGCCTTTGATCACACCGATATTCGCTGTGGTCTCCATATCTATTCTGCCCAACTTCATCTGGCTGATCGCTTTAGCAGCGATCTTGATCGCGCTGATCCCTTTTTGCGGACAGATCCCGGCATGGGCCGGCTTGCCTTTGATAATAACATTGATGCTCTCCTGGAACGGGCTGCGGTTAACGATAGTGCCGACCTCTCCGTCGGCATCTAAGACAAAACAATAATCGGCTGTAACATCTTTTTTATTCAATTCCTTGGCACCTTTTAAGCCGATCTCTTCTTCCACAGTAAAGATAACTTTTATATCGCCGTGAAGCAGCTGCTGTTCTTTCAATATACGTAACATTTCTATGATGATCGCAATACCTGCTTTATCATCCGCACCTAATACGGTTTTGCCATCACTCATGATCTTACCGTCTTTTATTACCGGATTAACGTTCTTACCCGGAGATACTGTATCCATATGGGCATTGAACAAAATGGTCTTGCCGCTAAGTAAATTCCCTTTGAGCTGGGCAATAATATTACCCTTACTATCTTGTTTCACAGCCAAGCCAAGCAATTTCAGCTCTTTTATCAGCCGCTCGGCAACCTTCTGCTCTTCCTTAGATACACTATCGATCTTTACGAGCTCTAAAAAAAGATCCACCAGGCGATCCTTCTTGACCATTACTGCTCTCCCTTTTTTATAGCTAGCTCGACTGCTTCCTCTGGTGTCTTGGCATAGATGATCCCCGGCTTTTCCGGAACATGATCCTTTTTTTCTATGGACCAGGTGTTTAGACCAATGACCGGTATTTCTGCATCAAGAGCAAAACCTATTTCGGTCAAAGTGCCGTGCCAGCCGCCTATCGCTATGATCGCATCCGAATTCCGAACGACCAGCATGTTACGTGCATGACCGATACCGGTAACGATCGGCAGATCTACATATTTATTTGCTTGCTTAGCATCCAATCCCGGTAAAATACCAATGGTCCGGCCATTTTTACTCTTAGCACCTTTACAGGCCGCTTCCATTACTCCTGACATACCGCCACAGATGATCGAACATTTCTGCTCGGCTAGCAGTTCTCCTACTTTTTCTGCATTCTTATAATTATTTGGAGTGGCGTTGCTCTCGCCTATTATCCCGACTTTCATATAAACCTCTCTATTAAGTGACGCCCTCCCCTCACTTGGAGGGGGTCGGGGTGGTCAGCTTTAGTTGACCTGGAACAATTTTTCAAAAGCCCAGACCTTACCATCCGTATCTTTAATATATAATTTCATTTTGGACAGCCCCTTGGTACCTTTGGCCAACTTGTACTGACCGCGCCATTCACCGCCGACGTTCTTAAGCGGAGTATTTCCATCTGCAAATGTTGCTGTCATCTTGTCTATACCATCCGAAGTGTTCATACTGGTCTTAATATATAAGATCCCACCTGCCCTTAAATTATCGGGTCCTAATATAATATCCGGTACATAGTTGAGCTTAGACCTGCTCGGCTTCTGTAATAATTTCTCAGCAGCTAAAACTTCAATAGAAACTTCCGGTTCAGCTGGTGTTGTTTTAATGCTGACCTCTTTTTCTGGAGTTTTAACCGGTGCTGCTTTTGTCGCGGATTTAACGACCGGCACACTAGCTGCTTTTACCGGCGCAGCTTTAACAGCCGGTTTTATTACTGGAACAACAGGTACTATTGGCACTTTAACTTTTGCCAAAGGCTGTACGGCAGGCGCTGAGACCGGGATCGTTAGTGTGATCTTTTGCTGAGAACCGCCCTGCTGGATCACAAAAGCTTTATCCTGGACCATGGTCCTGCCCGAAATATCTTTTATAAAGAACTTGGCTTCTTGCAGATCTTTGAGTTTGGCTGGCAGGATAACTTCTCCCTGCCAAAGGTTAGTTGAGCTCTTTTTTAAAGCAACTTGTTTATTGGTCGGCAGAACTACCGTAACGCTTTGGATCTTCTCTGCACCTTCGGTAAATCCTGAAGCTGCATATATATAGGTCTGCGCTTCTACATATTGTGCTTTTATCTTGGTCAAAACATGTATACCCGATATGCTGGACAACAGCGCCGGCTTAGGCGCCTCGGCCTTGGCACTAACTTCAGGCACGACCACTGCTGCAGACAAAGTCTGTGGTCCACGCCCTAAAGTAAATACATATTCCTTGATCACAGGTTCTTTGGCATAACGATGTATATAGAATTTGCCGAGCTGTGAACCATGAGCTTCCCTTCTAGACCAAGCATGTGTGCCCTCCCACAGACCACTATCATTGACCTGCAATTCGAGCTGCTTACCGTTCTTTAATTCCAAGATCACTTTATCTGCGGTCTGCCCACCAGTTAATCCAACTTTGATATTCATCTTCTTTCCCGGCAAAAGCGGCCTGGGACCAACATTTATCAGAACACCAGCCCTAGCCACACCTCTACTGACCGCCGCCGGCTCACTTGTTGTTGTCTTACGTATCTCATAATAATCTTTTACTGTTACTTTGTTACCAAAAACATCCTCGATCAATACTACCAGCGGATAATATCCAGCCTTGCGTCCGGCAGGTATCTTCCATTCTCCTTCGAACAAACGATCGGATATCTTTTTTATTCTTATGCGCTTATTCTTTTCAACACGGACGCCAAGCTTTTTAACAGCAACATCCATTGGTACCAGCACCTGTACTTTCAGCATTTCTCCCGGGATCAATACTTGTGGTGTTAAAATAGCGCGCGGCACTACGAATCCACTGGTCAAGTTCTTGATCTTGAGATCGATCATACTGGTCCTGCCCATCAGCTTTGAGGCATCGTGCAGGTTGATCACTTCATCCATGGGCAGAAAATCTGTGCTTTTGAATTGCCCAGTACTTTCCAATAGTTCCACAGCATAATCTTGTCTATTCTCGATAGGAATACCTATAAAGGCATCCTGTCTGCCTTCCAAATAAGCTAAAGCCAGGGCAAATTTACCTCTGGTCATCAGCTCATCAGGATTGAACATGCCATCGGCACTTTCATCCATATAACCTTTTAGGGCCAGCAGATCCATCTCCGTAAAGATACCCTTTAGTTCTTCCGGCATTTTCATGCCTTTCCCCCTGGCTATCCAATCTGCCATTTGTCTTCTGGTAAGCTTGTCATGTGGTTTATAAAAAGATGCAAAATTCGGTTGGATCAATATATATTCCAGATTATTTACTAAAGCCTGCTCTTTCCCCTCGCTCACTGTAGGCAACCGCAGTACTTTTCTTTTGATCTCCCTATCCTTTGCTGAAATTACGATTTCATTTACACCTATTTTTAATGGCACTTTAGTGCTAAAGCTTTCTTCTTTTATATCAATTTCCTGTCCGCCGATCGTCATTTTCTCGTAGCCCTGGGCCTTACCTTCTATGATCAAGCTCTCTTTATAAACGATCATTTGTTTTGGCAATTTATCAAAGCTCACTAGCGTTGGTACCGATGGTGTTACCTCCTCCTCTTCTTCATCCGTTTTAGTATCCGGAAGACCAAGGAAAGATAATGAAAGGAAGTGAGTAGCAGTTCCTTCTATATTATGTGCGGGATAATATGCATAATCGATCGCAAATCCAAGATATTCCAAGCCAATACCGGCCGGCATGATATTTGCCACTCGTTCGGCACTCTTATTTGTAGCGGGTAACGGCAGCTGGTCCCAACCTGTCCTGATGAACATATGCTCTCCCACGGCCCATTGCAGACCGAAATGACCCAAGGATGGCTTAGCATTGCGCTCAAATACATCAACATCTGCTGCCAATATCAATTGATCTTCATACATTTTGAAAGCACCGCCAAAAGTGTAGATACCCATGATCGATTCTCGCTCTCCGGTCTGCCAACGTAATGCCCCGGCGCCATAGCGATCTCGATAGGTCATGGCGTTACGCAGATTAAAACCCAAAGAAAAATCTTCTGTTAAATTACTACGCAAACCAAGGTCCAGATCATAACCTTGGGCGATCGCATCATCGAGCAGATCGTTCTCCCCGCGACCGATCTTGCTGTACATTTTGATAGTAAAACCTAGTGAAAGATTACGGAAGAATTTGAATTGTGATACGGTGCCTAAATCCAGCCCATAGGCTATTAGTGTCGTATTATCCTCATAGTTTCCGTAATCAACTAAGCTTGCATCAGGACGCCCATTACCATCCACTTCATCAGCAGATAATAAGGGTATGCCATCGAAACGTTTGGATATCACACCAAAACCTAAGGTGCCCAGGCCGATCGGAATTGCCAAGGCTGCGGTTGAATACTGCATCTCGCCCATAAGCAAAGATGTCTCTGACATTGTCATTAACTGAAAACGATCCACTTGGCCTAGTCCGGCTGGATTATAAAAAACGGCGTTCACATCATCTGCGACCGCGACAAATGCTCGGCCCATCCCCAAGGTCTTGGCACTTGTTCCCAAGTATCCTGTATCATCGGCCAGGATACGTTCATCAGCAGCAGAGGCTGATGTCGCTAATAATATTAATAATAAAACTAAAAGTTTCTTATACAATTGCGCCCCCCAAATACTTTATCTCAAGATGAACAGCTTTACTTTCTCCATAGCCACAGGGCTTTCATCCTCTTCTTTTAAAATAACACAAAGATATGCGCCATTCGGACACTCCTCGCCAAAACCTGAACGCAGGTCCCAAACCACTTCGTTATAACCGACCTGAGCTCCGGTCTGCCCTGCACTTAGCTCCTGCTCCCAGACCAATTCACTGTTCAAATTATAGATCCGGATATCTACATCACCGCTTCCGGTCAATTTATAAGTGATCCGCATATTATCTGTGGCTGGATTAGGGATTGCTAAAGGCTCTCCGATAATACCCTGGGCTTGAGCAGCAACAAAGCCGTTAAAAGTATAATCAGGTATCATCAGCCCGCCATCATCACGTGCACGCAAAGTAAAGGTGTGCCAGCCATTATTTAATCGGCTGCTAACTTGTAAACTAAAATCAGTTCCGTCATAAGTATAATTATACGGATTACTGGTACTTACTTGGGCACCATCGATCCAGAGCACAAACGCATCAAAACTGACATTTACTCCCGTGACCTGTACTGTGATCAAGGGCAAAGGTGCTATTGGATCATCGCCGATCGTAGCTCGGCCATCAAAACGAGGATTACTCGCAACTGGCGCAGCAAATGTTTCTATCGCAAATATATAACAGAACAATATGGCCAGAATGAATATTATTTTTCTTTTCATTATTTGATCCTCTTTCTGATCGCCTCAAATTCTTTTTGATCGATATTATTTTTCGGATAGAACATTGTTGCTGTCACAGGTTTCATCCAGCCTAGTTTGGTTACCTTATATATATGCGGAGCTGCCCAATACTTCCTGGATACATCCTTAAAAGGATCTTTGATCAATTTGCTGGGCAAAGCCACGTTCTTGGCCCTGGTCAGTGCTACGGCTGTAAAAGCCCTGGAGACAGCTCCGTTTGGATTAAATTTTTTCTGGGCATCCAATTTCATATAATTTTTTAATAAACAAGCATTGATCGCAGCAGCCTGCGGATGATCTATTCCCACATCCTTGGCCACGAACTTGATTTTTTTAGCAGTGGGGACCTTGCCGATATCTACTAAGAATTGAGCGAATTGCGCTCTGGTGACAAACCCCGTTCGCTGAACACTGCTTGGTTGTAATGCGCTACCACTTTCAGTCTTTGTACCATCGGCTATACCCTCAAAGGTCTTCCCGCTGGCACCTGTTTCTGCATATTCTGCAAATACAATCTCCGAAGAACCTTCCACAGGGATCTCGATAGCCATGCTCTTTTCAGGCTTAGCCTCTTGAGGCACCATCATCTGCGGGATCGCCACGATCGCAAACTTATTTGAATCTACCCGATAGACCTCTCCTTTGAAATCTACCGCTTTTACCTTCATTACATAATTCCCGTATAAATGATCTACATTAGGTACTTTCCAATAACCCTCAAACCGATCGATGTTCTTGTTATATTTTAAAGCGATCACTTCTTCGTTGGGAGCAACAGCGATAACTGAAGTTAATTTTCTCCAGCTGGCCACTGAGATATGCACACTTGTGCCGGGCCTTACTTCTTGCGGAGATACTTTTACTTGGACAAAATGTTTATTAGCAGAACCTTCTTCGTCTGCCACTCCTTCAACGATACTTTTATACATTTTTCCCTGCTGCAAAGCCACATCACCTTGTTTTACGATCCGCTGCTTACCATATTCATCAACTACTACTTCAAATTCAGGATTGCGGTTGATCAAGTGTGCTATCGCTCTATTCACCTGGGGTGTCCGCGCCAGGGCGGCCACGAACTCTGCTCGGCTCATGGGTACTTTTGGATAAAACCTGCTCTTCCCTTTCCAAGGCGGAGGTATCAATCCATTACGCTGGAAAGTATAAATATATTTAGCTGCCCAATGATCTGAAGGAACATCCAAGGCCGGCGGTTGTTTTGGTGTTAGCAACGGAAAATCTGCCATACGGGTGATGACCGTAGCGCCTTCTGCTCTGTTTAAATAAGTATTGGGATGGAACTCATGATCGGGATAGCCCTTTAAGATGCCGTACTGATAACCGGTCTCAATATAATTCATAGCCCAGTGATTCTCCATAATATCCCGGAACGTAGATTTAGTAAAAGAACCGACCGGATAATTCTTAGCTCTGATTACTACCGAGGCCATCTCCGAACGCCGGATCGGCTGATCAGGCAGAAACAAGCCATCTTCATTGCCTGCTTCTACATAGCCTAATGTCGCCAGGAACTCTATTTCCTTTTTTGCCCAATGGGTCTGAATATCCGGAAAAGTTATTAATTTAACTATGGTCTGCTCTATTCGTTTTACCTCACTAGCTGCATCACGGCCGACCACAGCAATGATATTGTGCCCGGGCTTGGGCAGAGCAACCTCGCCGGCAAAAGTATTATCCGGACGTACCATTACTTGTTTATCGTTCAGCTCAACAAAAGGTAAATTCTCAGCGATACCTTGAACAGTTATTCTATCTTCATATACTAAAGCCCAGGGCTCTGGCGAAACTATCGATAGCCCTACGCCTGTATCGATGTTCACCGGATTTGATTTACCCTTACCGATATTTCCCGCCAGATCGGTTGCCATACCAACGAATTGATAGACTCCGGTCGTAAAACGCAGCGGCACATCCCAAACTCCCTCCCAGGTAGCCTTGGTAGCATCATAAGAAAGGTTCAGGATATTATTATCCGGAGCAGCGACCGAAGCATTCTTCACATCTTCATTTGCTTTTAAAGATAAGCGGACCTGCTCTCCGCCTTTAACTTTATTAGGCTCAACAGTTATCGTGACTTTAGGAGGTATCTTATCTACTATTATTTTGATCTTTCTGGAATAAGGGCTTTCCATACCGGAATTATCAAATGCCTTGGCATAGACCATATTCTCCTTGAGCTTACTATCCATTGGCACATCTCTGGCGATCCAATTCCCGGCACCGTCAGTTTGGACAGTAGTATATTCCTCCCCATTAACAAATATTTTTACTTCCGACTCCGGATCCGCTGTGCCGCGAAAAGAGACCTCATCCCTATTGGTATATTTAATAGAAGTTTTTTGCGCTAAAGAAAAGGCACTAAGCAAGATACACAGCAGCAAAACAATACATAAAATCCTGATTATTTTTCCCCCCATATTATTCCTCCAATATATATATCTCTGGTTGTTCCAGCTCACTTTGTCTAGCATTGCCAAAAGTCAACGAAACAAAAGCTGTTTGAGTTATTGGCCCCTGCTCATAGGAATACGCATAATCTAATTCAAAAAATCCGTGACGCAGCCCAACTCCTAAAGTAAGGATCTCTCCGTAGGTCCCCATCCTGAGCGCGAAATTTTTATTGAACCAGTATTCTGCTCCCAAGTTCAAACGATTAAAATTACCGATCTCATCATCGATAGCTAAGGTCAAACGTTTATTGAGCACTTCCCAGGCTAGCCCAACTCTTAAATATGTTGGCAGATTATACAAAGTACTGTCCGTTGTGTCCCAGCGAATACCTTGCTGTGCTGCATTTACCACAGTCGCGCCTACCGACAGATCTTTTATAGGTGTGCCCCAGATCAAGCCAACATCTGCTCCGGTACTGGTGCCGTGTGCATTATCTAAATATTGCACGAAATGTTTGACCGCCACTCCCAGATACAAGTTCTTGGACCACTTTCGACCGTAACCTACAGATAACAAAGTGCTTCCAGCAGCTATCGTATCTCCTGAATCAACTGGATAACCATTGACATCCAAGCTATCTACGCGAGGAATAGATCCGGGATTTTCATGTAATAAACTAACACCAAAGGTATCCTGCTTGGCAGGCTGTACATAGGAAAGGAAATAATAATTAAACTCCCCAACAAGCTTGGTCATCATGGTATTCACTTCCGGGGCCCGGATCCCCGCCAAGCCGGCCGGATTTAATAGCCAGCCGCCGGCATCATCTGCAGTACCCACACTTACCCGGCCCATGGCTAATTGTCTGGCGCCGATACCCACACGGGAAATATCTGCTGGTGAACTATCCCCAGTGATCTTTAGCGCCCCCCATCCTTGTTGAACAAACAAGAGGAGAGTTAGCAATATAGCTAAACTCTTCTTCATATTTACTTTACCTTCTCAATACCACAAATTTACCGGTCACTTTACTCTGAGCGGCATCCCCTTTTGTGACAATGACGTATAAATAGACGCCATTGGCTAACACACGATAATTAATATCTTCACCATTCCAGGCCACAGCGTTATATCCCGGATAGGTCCCTTCTTCACCCTGATTTCTTTCTATTATCTGCACCAGGTCTGCTACTTCGTTGTATATATAGACCTTGGCACTGAGTATTCCGTCAGTTAAAAAGTATGTGAATTGAATATTTGTTGTATCAAATGGATCCCAAGGATTTGGATACGGCAGGATATTCCTATTTTCATCGATCTTACCTGAAGTCCCGTTCGCACCTGCCTGAATTGAAAGCCCCAGCACATTGAAAGTACTAGAAATATTACCGGCATTATCAACTACTTTTACATACAGATCGTATAAACCTGCAGGAACATTAATAAGTGTAGTTGCCAGAACTTCTGTACCTACATTATAAACATAAGCTCTATTAGTACTCGTCGAATCTACAGTCGTGCCTGCCGGATATAAACTGATCAACATTGTGCCTGGACCTTGTATGCCGGCAAACACATCATACGTCGGCACCAGGCCAAACCCAGATCCGGTCGGTGAAATATTATCGATAACATTTAGATTAAATGGCACATTGGGAGCGATTATCGATCCCTGTATCAAACGATTGACCCCGCCGAACCAGGCATTGACCGTTGGCGGTGTTACATCGTAACAAACAACGACAGAGTTCGCGGAAGTTTGCCCAGTGGCAGGATCAGTGATCAAGAAATTTACGACATTATCTTGCTCAGTTGCCGATAGAGTAACAACTATATCGGTACCGCTCCAAACCGTAGATATAATTGTTCCGTTCAAGACAACATTAACACTATAAGTATTAAGATTGCTGAAATAGATAACATTGGAACTGGTTGCGTTCGGTGTCGGCTGGAATATACTCCCGTTAATTATATTTCCGGCTGGCACAGGGATCGTGGTCCTAAATGCTCCGGTTGAACCGACCGACACGGTAGTGGAATAGCCTACATTGCCTGCTGTATCCCAGGCTATACCTACCAAAGTATGTAAACCACCGCCGGCAGCAGTTGAATCCCAATTGTAACGCCAGAAAGTAACATTATTGCTGACCGATAAAAATGATGCGGTAACATAATTACCATCGATCAGCAAACCGACACTGCTTGATACTAAAGCAGCTTGAGAAACAGTGATCGCCAGATCTATAGGTACTATCCCGGAGACAATACTATTATTGCCCGGAGTAATGATCGATACAGCCGGCGGATAAATATCTTTTGTATAAATATAAGTTACCGAAGGAGATGGCTGCCCAAGAATGCCTTTGCTGTTCATGGCCTGCAGAGTAACCGAATAGGTTGTGCCGTGCGGATCAGCCGTTGGGACCAGCCAATTATAATTCCAGGTGCTTGTTCCGCTGGCAGTGACCCAGCCATTCCCATCGCCAAAATCGATCTGCACCCAAGTAATATTAGCCGTACCGCCTGCAGAAGCTAGCCCAGTTACGCTCATAATATTATTCACAAAACTGCCATCGGGTGGATCAACAATACTGATCGCCGGTAACGCTGCGTAATCATGATAAACGGTTATACCTACATTAGGAGTTTCCATATTGGGAGTGGTCAAAGAAAGATCGACAGCTCGAGTCATAATATTATAAGGAGATGCTGCCGGATTAGGCACCCAACCGTTGTAATACCAATTTGTTGTGCCATTTGCCGAAGCCCATGTGGCTCCACCATCGAAAGAGATATCTACATAGGCGATGCCTGAACCGAATCCATCATCAGCAGTACCCCAGACATTTACAGTGCTAGCTACAATATCACCACTGACCAGGCTCGTGATCGTTGAATTCGGCGATGTATCATCTGCATATACTGTGAACATACTCGAAAGACCCACTCGCACGTTCGGTGAATTCCCGGCATATGCTCTGGCCACCAAGAACATCGGAGTTCCATCAGCATAACCCGGAACGGTCCAGCTAAAACTCCAGTTAGCCGTCCCGGTCGCAACACTATAAGCAAATCCTCCATCTGTACTGAATTCGACCAGAGTAATATCAGATAGCCCCTGAGCATCCCCTGTTACGATTATGGTCCTGTGTACAAAACTGCCATCCGGTGGATAGTAAATATTCACGGTTGGCGAACTAGTATCTTTATAGTGTTCACGAAATGCAGACCAACTTCCCCAGTTGCCAGCATTATCCCTTGCTCTTGCTGACACTGAATATCTAGTACCATCCGGATCCACTGTTGGCACTAAGAATTGATAGGTCCAGTTTTCTGTCCCTGTAGCCACAACTGTAATGTCGAAAGTGTTGGCAGGATTATTATTTACAATATTAACTTCTACGACCGCTACTCCGGATAGATTATCGGTCGCAGTTCCTCCAAATGTTGTTAAACCACTGATATAAACATTTATTGGCAGAGTAACCGTTGCGGTCGGCATTTCATTATCAATGGTTATTCCACTGACATAAGCATCATATGTAACTCCATATGATGTTGATACCGAGGCCCACAAAGTAACATTGGTAGTATTTCTCATAGCCGGATCTGCAATAAGTGATGTGATCCAGTCGTAGTTATACGGGTATGGCGGCCCGGGTGAGGTATCTACATAAAAATTAGTAGTATTCCCTGAAGAATCTATATAGTAATAATAGATCTCTTGAGAAAAAGCAGAGCTATTGACCTTAAGATTATAGGTCGCGCCGATCGCTTCGCCCATACTTGGCGATACAAAATACGCTCCCGCATAATCCAAGAAAATATCATCGTTAGCCGTCACACTTATATTGCCCGCCTCATCACGCATTACTACATAAATATTCTTAGTCCCGATAATAGTATCTAAATTAATTGTAACGGTCTGCTGATATGGGATAAATTGATTAACAGTTATCCCAGGATTGCCCGACACATCACCATAGATCATCATCTGTAATGCGCCTGGAGTTGTAATATCATCTCCGCCTTCAATAGTTAAAGTGACTAATGAATTAGTTGTTACTGCTTCACCTGCATTTATCGTTACAGCACAAGTCGGAGCTGTGGCATCTATGTAAAAGGTCCAATTGCTTGTAGCTTGATAATTGCCTGCCAGATCCTGCCCACCTCCCGTAAATGAGATCGTGACCCAGCCTTCGTTCCCCGCAAGTATTGTTGTAGGATTAAATGTATAAGTATCATTTTGCGATACAATCGTTGACCAAGTACCGCCTACGATATTTGGAGTAGCCCCTGCGCATTGAACAGATACTACTGGAGTTGAAGACGGCAACATTTCCTCATCAAAACGTGCTATTAAAATAAAATTGTTCGTAGGACCAACAGGTGTTTGAACATTTGTAGACACTGCAATAACATTCGGTGAGATCGTATCGTAACGCACATCTGTTGTAGGTATGCCTCCCGAGGCATCGGCAACACTCTGTCCATTAGCATTATTGGTCGCGGCCGGAGCACCGCTGCGCGCCCCGATACTATAAATACCATCGATAGCATCTGCTGATGGAATAATGTTATAGGTTATTACAGTGCTTTGGCCTGGAAATAACTGGAACTGTGTCGTTGAAGCAGCCAAGACATTGAAGCTCACTGTCAAGTCAACACCAGGAAAGGCAGTTAACCAAATAATAAGATCATTATCCGAAGGCGTAACATTAGCCGTAATATCTGTGCTGCTATTTGTTATGGGAACAAACGCCTGAAAAGGCTGCAGATATCCTATCGGATTCCTATCAGTATAGACCTGGCCGTTTACGATTGCTGTATTGCCGGTAACATAAAATGTTACCGCAGCTCCTGGCCACGTTCCGGTAGGCCAATAGCTTTCTGTAGGCACATTAGAATTTTGATCAATACCCCATACTGTGGCATTTAAGGTGCCCCACCCCATTTGAGTTCCGGTCAAGGTCAGCCAATAGACCACATCTTTTGTATCGCCATTACCGGCAATAAAGATACTTGAAGACGGGATAGTTACTGTATAGCCGCTCCAAGGATTTGAGCTTACGGTAAAGACCAGATCTGATGCTGTTGGCGTTAGAATCGCATCTGCACTTCCCACATTCTGCACGTTCAAGGTGATCACTATTGGCGGAACTTGAGGTTCAGCTGCCAGAAAATTCTGCGAGCTTATTGCCAAGGTCTGATTCTCAAGCTGAGCAGGTTTTTCGATCGTTAATCCAGCGGTCACTAGTGCTGGATTAACAGGAACCGTTGTTAGATTATTAACATCCAATGGTATTGTATTCATATTTACCGTAATAACATCTAAGCTGAGAAAGGTATTTGTAGCTGTTACGCTCCAAGTAACATCTCCTCCAGCCATAAAGGACTGGATCGCAGGACTGATCAGTGTATATCCCGCAGGAACGGCTAACTGTACTTGGGCAGGCCCTGTTATTCCTGCTTCCCCATAATTTGTGATATTCACCGAAACAACAAAACTTTGCCCGGCACTTAAAATAAAATCCTGGGCCCCATTTGGTGAAACAATGTCAATAGCAGAGACCGATAAAGAAGCAGCTGTTTCTACAAAAAAATTGCCGGTACCAACCCCTGTAATATTATTGGCTAAAATATCTCCTGTGCCTGAGATCGAAGCTATTACAGCAATACTGCCGGTTGTGATCGGCGGGGAATTATCTGCTGAGAAAACCACTTGATAAACAAGGGTATCACTTGCTCCTGGACCAAGAACTAATCCCCCGCCAACCATTGCTGCTGGTGCCACGATACTGTAATCCGTTGAGATATCACTTACTTGCCAAAAGACCAGATTGTTTGTAGACGGAACAAATAGATTCGCAGAAACTCCGCCGGTATTTAAAATATTAACCGTGACATTAAAAGTTGCAGTTGTACTGATACTGCGGGTTGGAGGCACCACAACCGAAGTAACTGTTACTATAGCGCCATCCCATACATTCCAGGAATTAGCAGTAATTGCCGCGCTATTCCAGGCCCCGGTAATATCCTGCCAAATGTCATCCACGATCGTTGAACCATTGGCATTCCCGGTGGCTACACCATCGACCACAATACTCCCGGTCGTTGCATTTGTAGCAATAAATACAGAAAAATTAAAAGTTGTTGAAGTATTGGGCAGCAAATTAAAGCCTATAGGAGTGAGCGGCGTAATAGTATATTCCGAGCCGATATTATTTACTGGATTGATCGATCCCTGGAAAAAGCTGAGCGATGCAGCATTTACTAAGATGGTATCATCCCCGGTATTTTCCATAACATAAGAAACAGTAACAGTACTACCCCTGGCCACATTGGCAGGAATGAATGTTTCTATAAGCTTTAAAGTAGTTGTATAGGCTACCGGCTGATCATTTATTCTTTGATAAAGATTCCCCCAGCCGCTGACATTTCCAGAGACCCATAAAGCACCCGGGGCTGGAATCCCTGCCCACGGAGTATCGCCAACTTGAGAGCCGTTATAAAAAGCACACGTGCCTGATGCTCCCAGGAACACAATAAATAAAGAAAAAATAAAAAGCTTTATTATTCTTTTTGCCAAGACCTTACCCCTTTATGAACAGCTTTTCTTTTATTTCATCTAATGTAAATCTTTTATCCTTTAAGTGCTTTATTTTATCCAAGGCACCTTTTGCCTTCATAAAATCATATAGATTATATCCGCCGGGGGATCGCCCATCGGATTGTAATAAACCAATATTTGTATAATAACGGATCGTACTGGTCAGGATGCCAAAGCGTTTCGCAAGTTCGCCAGCCTTAAGTAATCCCCCATTACTACTGCTCATACTAAATACCCTCCCCAAATTTTCAAAGCAAAACATTACCACGCTTCAATAAAAAATTTGAGACAAAAAAATTAACTCTATCCTGCTTGTTTGATGGGGGTAAAAACCTGCAAGTTGATAGTTGAACTAACAAATTTTAACGTATTTTTTGGCTTAAAGTCAAGGAATTTTGAATATTACTTCTTTACTAAAAATGTGGCCCATTCACCACTTTTTTTGACTTTTTGAATAGTCAATTTATGTTTTAAAAGGCTTCTTCTGAACTTATTAAAATATTTTTCATGTATGCCTGACAAGATCAGCTTGCCATTTTTTATGAGAGCTTTTTTGAGTCGCCCTAAAATACTTTCAAATATTTCTGGTGTTAGATTTGCTATGATTAGACCATAATTCTTGCCAATAGACTGTTTAGTAATATCTTTTTTGACTAATTTTACTCTCTGTGTAACTTTGTTTTTCCTTAAATTTGCTTTGGCTATTTCATATGCTTCACTACTATTTTCAAATGCAAATACAGCCTTAGCGCCTAATTTTGCACATGCAATAGCCAAGATCCCCGTTCCCGTTCCAACATCAGCTGTTTTTAAGTCAGGCTTAACAGACGCGACAAGCAACCTTAAACAAGACTGGGTTGTCTCATGATATCCAGTACCAAAAGCCATAAAATCATCAATTATTAGTACTTTTTCGTCATTTTTATCATCCATTTTATATTTAGAAGAAACTATCAAAATATCATCAATTTTAATCATTTTATGAGCATTTTTAGTCTTTTTTGCGCAATATTTGCTAATTTTAATCCTTTTTTGAATAATTTTTAAACCAAGAATATTTAGCCTTTGCTTTAAAAACGACCTTATTCTGCTGTAGCCAAGATCTTGATCGAAGTATGCCTTTATATTAACAGTTTTAGTATTTTTATGTGGATATTTTTCTAGTCTTTCTGAGAAAGCACCCTTGGCCCCCACCTGTGTTAAAACTTCTATAAGTGGATCTTCGTATATTTCATTTAGGTCCTTGATCGTAAGTTCTTTATAGCTTTTCATTCTGAGAATATTTTATCTAATACTTTCTCGAATGCATCGAATGTTCTTTGATCATATAAAACAAAATTAACTTGTTTGATCTTAGTCCCTTTCTTTAAATAAGCTCTAACAGCATTTAAAGACACTTTCGCAGCTTCTGACAAAGGATAGCGGTAAACACCCGTACTAATTGACGGGAATGAAATGCTAGTGATTTTGTTCTTCTCCGCAAGCTTTAGACTTTCGCCATAAGCACTAGCTAATAATTCTGCATCCTTAGACTTGCCACTGTAGTAGGGCCCCACAGTATGGATTACATATTTTGCAGGCAAATTACCACCACTGGTTATGACCGCCTGCCCGGTAGGACAACCAGGATATTCCCGGCATTCTTCCATGATCTTAGGACCACCAGCCCTATGAATAGCACCATCCACTCCCCCACCACCAGCTAATCTACTATTTGCTGCATTAACGATAGCATCCACTTTTTCTTTAGTAATATCACCTATTTTTAAAGCTATTTCTGACTTGTTTATCTTAACTTTATACATAGGCAAATATTATACTTTAAATACACCAAATTTCATCGATACATTATCAATACATGATCAGCCGATATTATAGTTAGGAAAAGGAGCCTAGTTGGGGATGGCTTTATATATTTCTTATAGTCTCCCCAAAAAAATAGGTATAAAAATGGCGATAAGTGGGCATAAAAGTAGCATAAAGGGAAAAGGTGCTCTTTAACTGTCCGAGGAGAGCCAAATGGGGATCATAAAAAAACTGTTTGTTATAACAATCACCTTGTTATTACTAAGCGTTGTAATGACAGGTACAAATATTGCTTTTGCAGCAGATACTCTTGCTCCAACTATCGACAACAAAACTCCGGCTCCGGATGCTTCAGCTATTCCAACAAATTCATCTATTTCATTTGATGTTTGGGATACTGAAAGCGGAGTTAGTTTAGATACCTTAGTTTTAAAAGTAAAAACTATTGATATAACTACTCAAGTTGTAAGCAATGGTGTCCCGGCAAGTTATAATTTCACCTACGATCCCGGAACAGATTTTGGTTATGGAGAATTAGTTACTGTAGATATTTATATCGAGGATGTCTCTGGCAATCCACAAACCTCTATTTATTCTTTTACAACCGTTGAAGATACAACTCCTCCTGCAATAGCCAACAGAAATCCTGACTCTGGAGCCTCTGATGTTCCGACCAATAGCTCCATTGCTTTCACCATCTCTGATTCTGAAACCGGTGTTAGCATCGATTCGTTGATCGTCTCTGTTAACGGAGAGTTAGCAGCAACCACATATTCTGGTTCCATGTATAGCTATTCTGTAACTCATAATCCTTCTTCCGACTTCGCATACGGAATACCTGTTACTGTAGAGATCGAAGTAAAAGACATATCAGGCAATATCCAAACTGATTCCTACTCTTTTGACATTCATCAGGATACTACTCCTCCTGCTATAGCCAACAGAGATCCTGATTCTGGAGCTTCTGATGTTCCGACCAACAGTTCCATTGTTTTTACGATCTCTGATACTGAAACTGGTGTCAGCATCGATTCACTGATCGTTAGCGTTAACGGAGCTGTTGTTGGCACAACCTATACCGGTTCAATGTATAACTATTCGGTAACTCATGATCCTTCTACTGATTTTGATTATGGTGTTCCCGTCTCTGTTGAGATCGAAGTAAAAGATATTTCTGGCAACATTCAAACCGATTCCTACTCTTTTGACGTTCATCAGGATACTACTCCTCCAAACATAATAAACCTTTCGCCAGCAGACACTAGTACAAATGTTTCTCTTTATCCAACAATGAGCTTTGATCTAACTGATCAAGAAACTGGAGTGAACATTGATTCTCTAATAATTACTTTTAATAATTTTGCGATCACGGCTAGCTCTACATTCATTGATATAACAGGATCAACTTATAACTATCACGTTGATCTGCCTGGTTTAGAGGAGCTAGATCTTGGGACCATTTACAATTTGACCGTATATATTGAAGATATTTCGGGGAATATTAATACGAGTGATACTGTTTTTACGACTATCCCCGAAGTAACACCACCAAATGTATTTGAAAAGATCCCTACTCCTGACAGCATTGATCTATCGCTAATAACAACGATCTCATTTGGAACATTCGATGAATTTCCCGGGATCGATACAAACTCAATAATTATGACCGTTAATGGAAAAGATATTTCTTCCGAGGTTTATACGGAAGGGGATTATCTAGCTACAATAAATGCATACTATGTTCCAACGGTTAATCTGCCAGTTAATAGTATTATCACAGTAAACATAAGTGTTAGCGATAGCTCAGGTAACATAACAACCGATTCCTGGTCGTTTAAAACCCTTGCCGAAGTAGATCCACCAACTATAAGCGCACAAAATCCTGCTCCTGGAGAACAAGGGATTCCAATTAACAGCACTATTAATTTTGATGTTGTTGATAGCTATGGGGTTGATATATCAACTTTAGCCGTAAGCGTTAATGGTATTAATGTAACTGACCTGATAACCAGCAGCAATTCTGCTATAACAAGTTATAGTGTCCAATACGTTCCTACTACTGATTTTGAATACATCACTTGGATTCCCGTTGAAGTATCTGTTGATGATATTCACGGCCATACACTTACTGCTAATTATTCATTCGAAACTGAATTGCTCACAACTGTTTATGTAGATATAAACGCTTCCCCTTCGGGAGATGGCACAATAGTCAGCCCTTTTGTGACCATTGCAGAAGGCTTGCAACAGATCAGTCGTTTTGGAGAAGTGATTGTTTACCCAGGAGTTTACTCCGAAAATATTGTCTGGCCGAACAAACAAGGTATTACTTTAAGATCAGCTGATATTTACGCGCCCTTTCAGGTCAAGATCGATGGTAGTGCTGCAGATTCTACAATAAAAATTTCAAGTTCTGTCTCTGCAAATATTGAAGGCTTAGTAATTCAAAACGGAGGGAATACAGTACAAGGTGGCGGTGTTTTCTTAAACCAAGGAGTATCTCTTAATATCAATAATTGTATTATAAGTGGAAATGCTGCAGACTGGGGCGCCGGTATCTATCAAGCAAATAACAGTTCACTATTCTTAACCAACAGCATCATAAAGAACAATACCGGCTCAAATGCTTCAGGGATCTACACTGGCGACAATGTCGATAATTTCTTCTCTAATATAATAGTAAACAATAACAGTAGTCATGGAATTTATGGCGGCGAGCAAAACATATATAACTCAATAATTTGGGGTAATGGTACTCAGCTACAAGATGTAACTGGGATTATTTCTTATTCTATTATCCAAGGTGGCCATGCTGGCACTGGAAATTTATCAACGGATCCTTTATTCGTAGATACCACAAATAACGATTACCGGCTTCAACCATCCTCATTAGCGATCGAAGCAGGGACAAATCTGCTCAGCAATATACAGGTAAGTGAAAATTGCCAATATGATCTAATTGGCATTCAAAGACCCCAGATCAGTAATTATGATATAGGTGTGTATGAACACCAGAATCTAATGGTCTCCGCTATACAGCCGACGCCAGATAGTATCGACAGGCCTGTTGACCAAATAATCTCTTTTAAAATATATGATCTATTACATTCAGTAGCCTCCACCTCGATAACCGTGAATGTAAATAGTGTGGAATATACATTAGGTGGCCCAGCCACTCTTAATATTACTGGTAGCGGATCTCCAACTGCAGCACTAACGATCACCCTGGCTCCAACAATGAACTGGGCAACTGATTCTACGATCAATGTGACTATTAACGCTCAAAATGCTTCAGCAGATATTTTATCAAGAGCTTTTAAATTCAACACAGAACTTCTTAAGATCTACAACAGTGATCATACGCCTACAAGATACTACACCGACATTCAATCCGCACTGGAAGATGCCGAAGATGATCATACGATCTGGATCAATGATGATACTTTTTCCGGATCAGTAAATTGGGATGGAAGTATTTCCTCAAACATCACTTTACGAAGCACTTCGTCTTCCCCGGATACAAGTATCATTTCCGCTAATTCTTTTATGGTCCAGAATAATAGCGCTGAACTTAAGAATATTATCTTCAAAAATACAATTTCCCTAAATACTACTACAGTTAATATTGACAATATTATCGTAACTGCGAGCAATTCTGCCGGGATCAATATCACAGATACTTTGATAACCATCAACAGATCTATTATCGCCAGCAATATAATTGGAATAAATAAAGCAAGTGGCACCCTCTATTTAGATAATTCTTTACTTGTCAACAACTCCAGTGTAGGTCTAATTAATACTGCAGGATACGCACAAGTAAGACATTGTATTGTTTATAATAATGGCATCGGCATTAGCAACTCGGGAACCTTGGATGCTTGGAACTCCATTATCTGGGGAAACACCACTACAGGTTGGAGTAATTCAGGTGCTGGAACTATAACCTATTCTGATATTCAAAATCCAACTTCTGGCACTGGTAATATTAGTAGCGATCCGCTCTTCATAGATGTAGCAAATAGTGATTTTCATGTCAGCAGGAATTCTCCAGCTTTTGAAACTGGCACAGCTGTCAATATCCCTCAATATGATTTCACAAATACGCGAGCCCGTTTAAAAGGCCGTTACCCAGATATGGGTATATATGAAGAACTTGAAGTACGCTTACCTCTGGACCTTTCCTATTACTATGTCAATGAAGCTGGCAATACAGAGAACATAACTTCAGCTACAAATATATATATCAAACGTAAATTAGCAGGCAGCGATCTGGGCAGCATTAAGATAATCCCAAGCGAATTAGGTATCAGTATCTTTGACTTTGATTTCTCCGACCTGATCATCACTAAGAATAATGAAGAACTACCAGAGATCAATGTGGCTTCAACAAGTAACTTGGGTACTACTGTGAACAGTGCCTCTCCAGCCGTTTATGTCCCTCTTGTACTTTATAATTCAGTATTCAGCTCTAAGCGCCCTCTTTTGACACTGGATATCGGGTTCGGTCCACAAACAATAACTAATTACAACGGCAGTAATAGGACAAGTGTCCCTTCTAGTGATTATCTGAACAGGATATATAATTATGTACATACTCCAGCAGAGAACAAAGCATCGTTCAAGGTCAAGAAATTCTCAGTTTATGGCAGCACCTTTATCTCTACACTTAATTTCACGGAAACAAATATCACTAATAATGCGGAAGCAACTATAAATTTGACCGTGACCGTGACCGACCTATTAGGCAGCACTGTATCAGGAGCGCCTGTCTATTTCTCCTTAGTTACAGGCAACGGGATAATAGGTTCTCCCCTTGCCTATGCTGGCCCGACCGGTATCGCACAAACAGCATTTGGCCTGCCTTTTGGAGATAGTTTCCATATTGTCAGAGCATCTGCAGATGGTGTTATAGCAGATCCGGATGCTTTGATAACCGGCAATGCTTTAAATTATTATGCCCACAATATTTCTGCCTCGCCCAATCGGCACTACCTAAGTATCGCCGAAGCCCTAGCTGATGCTGCCTTACAAGCGGGACATATCATCTCTGTCGATGCAGGGACTTATCATGAGAACTTATCCTGGCCCAATAAGAATAACATCACTTTGCAAGGCAATGGTACCGTCGTCCTGGATGGGAGCAATAGTGACACTGTGATCAATGTCGCACAAGCTGTGTCTTTAAGCATCAAGAACCTGGTCATCCAGAATGGCACCTCTATAGGTCAAGGAGGAGGCATTAAATCTGATAATCAGTCTGCCGTTCTAAATATGTATGATTGTATCGTCTCCGGCAACAAGAAAAGCGCCTTATCCATGGGAAGCATAGCTAATTTAAATAGAGTTACTTTCAATAACAATATCGATAACAGCGTGGATGGCGGGGCTATCTACATGGGCAGCACCGCGAAACTTACTGCGAATAATTGTTCTTTCCTTAATAACGAAGCAAAAAAAGGTGGAGGTTTTAAATCCACTACAGGCGGAGCGGCAACTTTTAATGCCTGTTATTTTGAAGAGAATAAAGCAGTTATCAGCGACGGTGGAGCAGGTGCTAATTACGGCAAGGTAAAGATAATCAATTCGATATTTGTCAGTAATAATGCCCTCAATAGTGGCGGTGCTCTTTACAACATCAATACCGATTGTAAGATAATCAACTCTACTTTCTTTAAGAATACGGCCCAGGTCACCGGAGATTCTGTACAAGGCGCTGCGCAGACAAACATTATCAATTCTATTTTATGGAATAACAGGTCTGGGCATGGCTTGAAGGGGACCATTACTGTAACTTATTCCGATCTACAGAATTGGTCCGGTGGAGGCCTGGGCAATATCACCTCCGATCCCATGTTCATTAATGAGGGCACTTTTGATCTGCATTTGAACCCAGCTTCCATGGCCCTGGATACGGCGACATATTCAATAGGGGTCATTACTGATTTTGATGGCAATTCCAGGCCACTTGGCTCAGGTTATGACATGGGCGCCTATGAAGCGGTACCTTTCAATGTGGTCAATGTCGACCAAGCTACAGGTTATTCAACTATAGCCCAAGCACTGGCTTCAGCCAACGCTGGAGAGACCCTTGAAGTAAATACCGGGGTTTACAATGAGAATCTGACCTGGCCGAATATAAATAATATAACCTTAAAAGGAAGCGGATTTGCCACTTCGACCAGCGTTGTCATCAATGGCGGTGGTTCTGCCCGGGCTATCGATGTCCCTACGGCAATACACTTGACCATTGAAAAGCTGACTATTCGTAACGGAAATGCTACCAGCAGTAGTGGTGGTGGAATTAGACTAGCCGGTGGTACTACTATTTCCTTGAACAATGTCATTGTCTCTGGCAACCAAGCCAGCAATATTACCCAAGGTTATGGTGGCGGTTTATCCAGTTTCGGTGGTTTAGTGACTGTTGAGGCTGATAACTCCTTATTTATCAACAATACAGCCGCTATGAACGGTGGCGCCGCTGCTTTAACTGCAGCAGAAGCTACATTTACTAACTGTTCTTTCGTAGATAATAGTGACAATAATTCAAACAATGGTGGTGGTGCGATCTATCGCGGTAATTTAACTATTGAGGATTGTGTGTTCCAAAACAATACTACCTCAGGCACGGGTGGTGGTGGTGCGATCTATAAAGATTCTTCTGAAAGAACGACCATAAACAATTCTGAATTTATAAACAACTCCGCTACAGCAGGTAGTGGTGGCGCTCTATATTCTGGTATTAATATAATAGTAAATAGTATCTTCAGATCGAATAGCAGTGGTTCTAACGGCAATGCCATAACTGATGGCAACAACACTATCCAACACTGTGTCTTTGTCAGCAATAATGCCGGAGGCATTGCGATCTCGGGAAGCAACAATGATATAACTAATTCCATCTTCTCGAATAATATGCCCGCTGGCTTAGTAAATATCAATTACAGCATTTTCCCTGGAGCTTCAACAGGCATTGGAAATGTTAGCGCTGATCCGAAATTTACTAACGAAGCAAGTGGGGACTATAGCTTACTTGTCGATTCTCCCGCTATAGAAAGCGGGACAGATAATATCCTTGCGCTGGCTGATACAGACAATGCCGGGCATGAAAGACCTCAATACAACCTGCCTGATATGGGTATCTTTGAATATCGTTCTATATATGTAATAGACCATGTGCCGGATAAGGCGGGCATAGATATTCCAGCTACAACGCCTGTCTATCTGCGGATCGTGGATAACTCCTCAACTGTAGATATTAATTTAGTAACAATAAATTTTAATAGCCTGGTTTATAAAGCTTCAGGTTCAAATACTTTTAACTACACTGATCTAAGCGGAGCGACCACGGCAAATATTTTGATATCAATTACCCCAGCGGTCGATCTTGATAAAGGCAAGACCTATGTGGCTACAACTGATGTTACAGACCAAAACGGAGCGGGCAGACAGGATATCCTTTCTTTCACCATAATAGCGCCTGAAGATGTATACATCTCGACCGGAGGCAACGATACTACTGGAAAAGGAACAATGGCACTACCTTTTGCTACTATCCAAAAAGGCTTGGACATTGTTAAAGAAAACGGCACAGTATCTGTCTTAAGCGGAACATATACAGAAAATATTAATTGGCCAAATAAACAAGGAGTAACACTAAAAGGCAATACTCCAAATGCTTATACAGCTGTTATCCTCAATGGCAACAATGGATTAGCCATTGATCTGGCACAAACTGTTTCGGCAAATATCTACGGCCTAACTATCACTGGTGGCAGCACTGGTATACAGGTCCAAAGTGGCGCAATATTACAAGCAGAACAATTGCTGATCTCCGGCAACAGTACTTCAGGCGTTTCTAATAACGGCACTTTTATGATACAGAACAGCCTGGTTGTTCATAATGGGATTGGTATCTCAAATCTATCCGGTGAAACATATATCAGCCAAGTTGTCTTAGCTGATAATTCAACGGGAATTTATAACAATGCCTCTGCTAATGTGCTAAATACAATTATTTGGGATAACACTTCTCAAATAAACAATATAGCTACTATATTAGTCCAATATTCTGATATTGAGAGCGGCTATGCTGGCCTCGGTAATATTTCGGTCGACCCAAAGTTCGTTAACGCTGGTTTAGATTATTCCTTGATGCATAGTTCACCTCTGATCGATCAAGGAACTACATCAAATATCTCTATAGATATTAATGGTCAAGCCCGACCACAAGGTGATCAATACGATATCGGAGCTTATGAATACCAAGCACCTATGATCTATAGTTTTGATCCACTGAATAATTCACAGAACGTTCCCGCCGATGAGCCTATAACCTTAAAGATCCGAGATGACGATCCAGGGATTGATATTGCCTCTTTGATCATATCTATTAATGGTACTGTCTATACAGAGCTAAGCAGCGCCGTTACCTATAGCGGAACTATTAATGATTACACGGTAATCCTTGATCCAGATACTGCATATCCGCCAGAAACTACGGTAAATGTTCTTATCCATATTGAGGACAGCTTAGGCAATACAACCTATATAGATGACTATAGTTTCTTTACCCAAGGGGCGCTCTCCACCGTATATGTAAGTGCCAATGCTGCTGCCGGCGGCGGCGGAAGCTATGCTAATCCTTTCAATTCTATTCAAAATGCTTTGAATTATCTTTCCGATAATAATGTTACAAATGGAGTTGCTATCGCTGTGACCGGCAATTACCAGCTGACCACTAAAATAACCTGGCCTACTAAACCTTTGAATTTGACCTTAAAAGGAATATCTCCGGCAGCATCTAGCAGTGTAATTATAGATGCGCAGAACAATGACCGCGTAATAATCGTTGGTACATTTAATGGTAGCAATGGAACAGCCCTTACGATTGAAGATTTGACCATCCAGAACGGCAATAATGTAAATGAAGGAGGCGGTATCTATTTGGCGGATAATTCGGCCCTGACCCTGAACAATGTGATAGTAAGCAGCAATATTAGTTCGAGTTATTATGGAGGTGGCATCTACGCTTATGGAGAAGGAATAGCATTATATATTGTAGATAGTCTGTTCAATGATAATACTGCTGTCAATTATGGCGGTGCTATTTATAAAGAAAATGGTACTGGAACAATTCAAAACACCGATTTTATCGGGAATAAGAGCACTAACAGTCATGGCGGTGCTATATACAACACATCAAGTGGAATATACATAAACGGCGGACATTTCACTGATAATACTGCTAATAACTATGGTGGAGCTATATACAGTGATAATGCTCTGGATCTAGAAAAAGCTGTTTTTATCGGTAATGAAAGTCAATACAACTTCGGCAGCAAAGGAGGCGCAATATATCACAATAATCAGACTGCCAGAATTATAAATTGTATCTTTGCTGAGAATAAAGCCTTAAATAATACCGGCCAAGGCGCAGGTATATATAACAACGATATCTTATATCTTAATAACAATACTTTCTCTGAGAACACTTGTCCAGGTGGATCCAGTGATGGCGGTGGACTTTATAATAACAATTCCGCAACTCTACGCAATAATATTTTCTGGGGAAATACTGCAGCTACAAATCCACAGATCAGCAATCAATTTAGCCTAAACTTAAAATACAGTGACATTGAAAATTGGGCTGGATCTGAAGAAGGTGTAATAACCTCTGATCCAAAATTTATCTCTACACCAAATTATGATTTCCAACTTCAACCAGATTCTTTGGCTATTGAAACAGGCACGTCTGTAGGCAGCTATATACCCGCAGCTGATATTCTGGGCATAACCAGACCTCAATTAGGTCGCTTTGTCTCAGCAGGCGCTACGGCGCAATATGATATGGGAGCTTATGAAAAGATAGCTGATGATAATTTCCCTCCTGAAATAAGCGACATATATCCTGCACAAAATAGCACGGGCAATGTGAATGATACGCCTATCGCTTTCCGTATCTCCGACACATTATCCGGGGTCAGCATCGATACCTTACAACTAGAAGTGGACTCTCAAGCAGTAGTCCCTGACCAGATCACCTTGTCCGGCAGTGATTATCTGGTCACTTATAACCCGGTCACGACCTTTAATTATAATTCTGTTGTACCAGTGACCATCAATGTTGAGGATGTCTCCGCCAACAGCCAGACAGTGACCTACAGCTTCGGAATCGGCCAGGCGCCACCTGAATCAACACCACCGACCTTTAATAGCCTAGATCCTTTAGCTGGTGCAGTTGATGTTACCTTAAATCCTTCAATAAACATTACTATTGAGGATAGCGGCAGCGGTGTATCCCAAGATTCTATAAGGCTCTGGGTCCAAGAGCTTGAAGTAACCAATGAGCTAAGCATTTCAGGAACTACCAGTAGTTACCAAGTAAGCTATACACCAAGTGTTGATTTTGGTTACGGAGAAACAGTAGCTGTTACTGCTTCAGCATATGATCTCTTGGATAATCCGGGAAGCATAAGTTATGGATTTACTATCCACGCTGATTCGACAGCTCCTCAATTCAGCTCTCTATCGCCGACCAATGGAGCAACTAGTGTCTCCCCGACAACTCCTATCAGCTTAATCATATCTGATTCTGAAACAGGCGTAAGTTTGGATACCATACAGATATTGGTTGCTGGTATAGATCTTTCAGCGTCCATGGATATCACCGGCAACATGAATAGCTATACTGCTACATTAGTTACCAACGATTTTGGATATCTGGAAACCATCGACCTAACTGTTAACGCTGAAGACATTGGTGGTAATCCTGGTAGCATCTCTTATAGTTTTCAGACCATAGATGATACCAACGCTCCAGTCATTTCCAGCTTAATACCTACCAGAGATACAACAAATGTTGCTCAGGATACCAACATGTCTTTCACTCTTACGGATATAGAAAGCGGCGTCTCTCTCGATTCGATAATACTAGAGGTCAATAATGTTGATGTCAGCGCTTCTCTCAACATAAACGGCAATGCCGGTCAGTATACAGTATCTTATACACCTGAACTCGGTTATTTCGAGACCGTGGTGGTCACAATATCAGCAAAAGACCTTAGAGATAATCTGGTCACCGATAATTTCTATTTTATAACCGAACAAGATCTAACGTCACCTACAATATTCGGGCATAATCCGCAAAAATCAGGAGCCGGGGCTCAGGATGCACCGGTCAATTTCTCAATCGTTGATCTTGAAACCGGAGTATCAGTTGATTCCGTAACAATTGAGGTTCTGGACAGCGGCCAGGGGATTATCACCGGTGATCTTGTCTTAAATATTGTCGGCAGTGGCCCAACCTACGATGCATCTTTCACTCACGATACTGATTTCGGCATCTTAAGTACGATATATGTAACTATTAATGCAACAGATATAAGCGGCAATGCAGTGGTCGATGAATATAATTTCATTTCCGGCCAGGACAATGGCGATCCTTTTCTCTCTGCTCTTTCACCGCTTTCTGGAGCAACGAATGTCTCTACAAATACGACCATCGTTCTGCAAACCTATGATAACGAAACAGGTATCCAAACAGGACTAATAGGCGTTACTGTCAGCGTAGGTGGCATTCCTGTTGCCGGCGGAACTGTGATCTCTGGAGGACCTATTACCTACAATATTACATTCACACCTGCCCAGACTTTCAACTATAACGATACTGTACAGGTCGCAGCACAAACAGCAGATTATGGTAATCCGCCAAATATTACTAATCTCAACTACTCCTTCAGCACCGAAACGGATACTTATCCTCCTGCTGCACCAGTATTATCCAGTTTGCCAGTGCCTCTGGCCCCGGCTACAACTAACATTGGTATATTCAAAATCAGCGGTTCGGCCGAGGCCGGCGCTACAGTACGCATCTATAATAACGGACGATTGCTTGGTTCCAGCCCGGTCAGCACTACAGGAAGCTTCTCCTTGCAAGTTGCCCTGAGATCTCCTGGCTACAATACTATCAATGCCACCTGTATCGACAATGCCGGTAATCTCAGCCCTACTTCTGCCAGCCAAGTTGTGTTAACAGTAGAGAAAGTATTTCAATTCATCAGTGGCGATCCTTCTGTAAATGTCACAGCTGACATAACTTTACCAGTAGGCGCAGTAGCTTATGAGGCCTACGTTAGCTTCAACTTGGCGCCGACAGAGAACGATACTGAAGCAATGTCCTTTTTACTTCCGTTCTATCTAGAATTGCTGGATGGGGCATTAAATCCTGTTACAGATCCACAATTCGCCAATCCGGTTATCGTAACCCTGAACTTAGGTATGAGCTTCAATTATCCGGCCAATCAGATCAGTATTTATTATTACAATACCAGTACAAGTAGTTGGAGTAACGATGGCATAACCATTATTAGTTTTGATGGTACTACTCTTGTATTCAGTACAACTCATTTCTCCAAGTTCGCCGTTGTTGGCTTGAACGTACAATCTTCCTTAAGTGCTTTACAAACTTTTGTTGCGCCAAATCCGGTCAATTTACATAACGATTCTATCCATTTCATGTACAACATAAATAGGAACGAGGCCAACATCAAGATCTATGTTTATGACATCAGTGGTCAAAAAATATGGGAGACCGAAGAAGATGTAAATTCCAGTTCCGGAGAGATAGCGTGGGATGGCAAGGATCAGTGGGGCGAGATCCTGGCCAACGGAGTATATGTCGCCTACATCGTTGCAACAGATGGCGAGAACCGCAAAGTTAAGCGGGTCAAGATCGCCGTACTGAAATAGGAGTAAACGATGCGAAAACTGTTTAGTATTTTAATTTTAATAACACTGCTCCTCGGACAGTGGTCTACCACTGCAGACGCAACCTCTGCAGGCTCATTTATAATGAGACCTGTGGGTGCCCGATCCCTGGGCATGGGCGCTGCAGTGGTGGCCTTTGCAGAGGACGGAACTGTGGGTTATTGGAATCCTGCTGTACTGGCTTATGTAAATCGTAGCGAAGTAAATTCTATGCAGGGGACGATCTTAGGCGATGTTGATTATCTCCAGTTAGGCTATAACCGGTTACGTGATCCAAGGATCTGGGATATCGCTCTTGGAGTGAATATTTTAAATACTCGCGTAGATGGTATCAAAGAAGCTACCTATCAAAATGGGGCAGGAAGCTTAACTGGCAAGAGCTTTAGTTATCAAGGCAATGCCTACGTCTTCTCAGCGGCTAAAGCACTGGATAAGAAATTAGCAGTTGGTCTGAACTTTAAATACATCCAGGAATCGCTTTATGATAACGGCGCTTCAGGCACAGGATTTGATGCCGGTTTATTTTATAGATTGAATTCTCGGACCCAGCTTGGTCTGGTCTATCAAAATATTACTCCGCCCCAGCTTGCCTGGGATACGGATAGCGATCTTATAGAAACCATACCGTTCAATATCATCATCGGAGTATCACATAAAATAACCAGACAATTCCTGCTCGCAGTTGATGTTAATTCGCGCAGTGATCGCGGATTGGGGCTAAAGGTCGGTGGCCGTTTTATTTTCAATAAGTATCTGACCTTCCGTGCCGGTTACGATCAGGAGCGCCTATTCTTAGGCACCAGCCTGGCTTATGAAAAATTCGGGCTGCATTATACTTTTGCTACAGAACCAGTAGGTGAAGTCGTTGATAATAAGCATTTCCTATCCCTTAGTTATCTTCTTGAAGAACAAGAAGATCTCATCGAACCATTAGAAGAAGAGCAGAAGATCGATGAGGCAGAAAAGCCAAGAGAGGTAAGCCCTGGTGAGCTCAAAGTTGCTTCAGCTGATGTTGAGGAAATACCTTTATTAGAATTTAAAAAAGATGCTGCCATCAATAAGATGACCGTTAAGAAGATCAATGGCTTGGTAAAGACTGAGGTTGTGTTCGAGAACACTGGAGAAGTAACTACAGATATTAAGTGTGCTTTGAGCATCTATGATGATCAGAAGCAACCACTTAAGGTTTTCTCAGCTAAAAAAGTCTCCCTGGAACCCAACAAAACCTATACTGCAGTTTTTGATTGGAAACTCAAAGCTGAGCTGCCCAAAGGGACCTATTTCTTTAAAGCCAGAGTTGTTTATAACGGTAGTGAAAAATCTGTGGTCAAAAAAGTTATCCGCAAATAACTAGTAACCTTTATTCCAATCATATAGATCGGCCAGTTTTTGTCTTGTTTTTGAAGTCCCAGCAATAAGTTGCGCGGCCGATAATTTGGTTAAATTATTCATTGGTTTATAGGTTTCACCTTTGAGAATACCTGCTGCTTTAGCAGCTGCTAAATATTTAGCATAATCCTGTTTGACTGAAACATCACTAAACCCGGTCTTACCTGCATATTGTTCCACTTTTAATCCTTCCAGCTTAGCCAAACTGATCCCGGCCCGTGCTCGGCTTAATGGATCATTTGGTTTATAGAGTGTCGGGCTAACCGGAGGCAGATAACCTGCTTTAGCTACAGCGCCGACCCTCTTGGCATATGGATAAGTTGCCGGCACATCTTTATATTTTAGGACAACAGGTGCAAGCCCTTTGGCTTTAAATAGAAGAGAGGCCCACTCCCCCCTGGTCATATCCTTGGCAGGATCATAATTATTCTTACTGTCCAATTTTAAATACCCTAAGGCAACCAAGCCTGAAACAGTCTTTTTATAAGAACCTTCGACAATATCATTAACTGTTGGCAGATAAAGCACTCTGACCGTTTTCCTCAAGGTTCCTCCGCTTTTATTCGTAGCCTTAAACTCTATTTTTCTTTTCCCGAATTTACTTAATTTGATTTTCTTATAGAACTTACCGCCAGGTTTTAAGTATATGGATTGATTATCGATCAACAATTTTGAAGCATTCTTCACCGAACCCTGGGCCACAACAATATTTTTATAAGTTATTGTTTTATCGATAGGCTTTATTAAGGTCATCAGTGGTGCTTTTACAGAACCTTTTGCAACATCGGTGATCGCCTTCTTAGCAACGATCATTTGATAAATATCTATATCTGATGCTGGGGCTTCAGGCGTCAACTTCCCGACTGATTCAACGACCGTCTCTTCCACTACCACTTTCTTCCCGGTCATGATCTGCTCAAATATCTGCTTTTCATCACTATCGACCGGCTGTGATATGCGCATAAATAAATTGGCCCTCTTAGGAATGGTCGGCGTGATCGGTTCATCAATGAAATTGAGCATATTATTCACTCTGCGTTGGACATAACTGGTCTTATAAAACGCCATTACCAATTCCTGCTTAGTGACCGGACCGGATAGCGGGCTGAACTCCTCTGAATTGTATAAGCCAGTATTCACTAAAGCTTGCACGGCCCCTGCAGCCCAGTGCTCTTGAGCAAGATATCTTTGGGCTAAAGGCAACGTGGTCTTACTTGGTAGCGGCAAGTTCTCAAAACGCGCCAAAATAACTGCCAATTGAGCTCTGGTCAATTTTTCTGCTGGTCGGAACAAACCATCAGGGAAACCAACGATCAAGCCCTGGCTGGCAGCAAGATCAATATCTTCCCAGATCCCACGCATTGTGACAGGCAAGGAAATATTACGCATTTTGACCAGCATACTGGCCGCTTCTTGCCGGGTCACATAACGATCGGGCTTAAAGAAGCCATCATAATCTTCTCCAACAAAACCAAGCGTAGCTAAATATTCGATCGGATCTTTATACGGTTGTTTTGTCACATCAACAAATGAAGCTAAGCGCAATACCCTTCTTAAGATCTTAACCGGATATTTTTCAACAGAAACGATAACATCATTTCTGCCGATACCTAATTGACCGATAGTGGCAAAACCACCTTCTTCATCCACAGGGAAATCTTCACCATTGATACGCACGTTCTGGCGATCCCTAACTCTTCCTGAAATAAGAATTGAGGAAGAGTGCGTGATGGTCTTGTCTTCTGGCGTAAACACTTCCAGAATATCTGAGGTTACTGCCACCTCAACTTCCGGAGGCTCCATAGGCGCCAGCTCATCATCACCAACAAGTGAAATAGATATAAAGTGTGTAGTTAAATTCGGAATGTCATTTAATAAATGGTAGGCATAATCAAATCGCCATCCAGAAACCAATAAGCCCAGACCTAAAGTTACATTATTATGCATATCGTATCGAGAATTAGCATCCACATCGGGCATAGCAAATGCCTGATCTATACCACCTCGTACATATAAAGAATTTATTGGATGCCACTCTACACCTATATGACCGATGCCGGGATAATTAGGCTGGCTTCCGTTCTTTTCATATTCTATACCGGCCAGTACTCTGCGCTCAAAAAACCTATTGCTCACGCCTACCTTATATATAGAATCAAAATACTCTCGCTCACCTGTATCCCAGATCAGGACACCGGTCCCGGATTTATCTGATGGCCGCAACACATTTTGCCCTGTGAAAGCAAAATTAATATCATCTTTCCAATTCCAATGCACACCCAGATCCAAATTAGTACCTGTGGCATTAGCATCATCTAATGCTGATGACCCGGTCCCGTTTTTCTGAAAGAACTTAAAACTTCCTCCCAAGCCTACGCGTTTTAGCCCGAATAGGTCAAAACGCCTGGCCCAACTCAGCAATAAGGCACTGTCAGAGAATGATCCATAATCAGCTGCTCTTCTATCTACGCGGTTATTGATCGAAGCCGAAGCAGAAAACAAAGCAATATCCGGAACATTACGACCGGCATAACCTAAACCTAAAGCACCCCATTTCCCAACGGGCAGAACAAAACCTATGGTCTGATAATCTACTGCCCAGACAACTTGCGACCCCATGGTCATGAATTGGAGTTCTTTTGCTTGAGGCATACCTGCGGGATTCATAAATACTGCGCTGGCATCATTGGCTACAGGAATGAACATACGGCCCATGCCTAATGGTCGCGCACCAACGCTTAATCTGGAAGGATCACTCGCACCAACTTCAGCTGTAGCCAAAGCAGGTAGCAATAGTACCCCCACTAAAATGAGCAATAATAAGAAACGCTTATTCATTCTTACCCTGTCCCCCCAACACACAGGTATAACCTTACTTCAAGATAACTATTCTCGCCCTACCAAGCGATTTTCTTGTACCTCTGTCATTTACGATGACGTGTGCAATATATACACCATTAGGCAGATCATCCCCGAAACTAGTAAATCCATCCCAAACCACTGCATTGTAACCGGCATGACCACCTTCCTGACCTTCATCAATATCTTTTCTCCAGACGATCTCTCCATCCATATTAAAGATATATAGTCTTACTGGAGTAGATCTGGTTAATTCATAAATTATATAAGTAATATCTTCTACTCCATCCCCATTTGGCGAGAAAGGATTTGTCCAGTTTATAGGCTGGCGTATAAGATCAACGCCTCCTCCTACAACACGCACAACGACAACAACTGGTACCGCTGCGATACCATCACTATCACTTGCCCCGAACTCAAAAGTATATGTGCCTTCCGGAAGATCATTGGGTATATTGTAGATACATTCATATGTACGAAATGGAGTTGTCCCTACTTGAGTTAAAGCATTGCCCGAAACAAGCAATGTACCGTTCATAGTGATCCGAATACTTGCTGTGGCAATACCCGGTGTGCCGCTAGAACTTCCACCATCAACTATAAAGAAGCGTATTTGAGGCAAAGGATCTATAACATCCCCGTTGATTACTACTAATCCATCAAAGGTTAGATTTGTAATATATGGCCCGCCTGCGCCTATATTAAAAGTAGCACCAGAATTTATAACATTGGAAAATAATCCTGCATTATCTGTAACAGAAAGATTATTAAACGTTGCTATAGAATTCTGTGTAGCATTTATAGGTACCGCCACAGTTCCAGACCAGGTGATCCCTTGTCCCCCTGCCGAAGCCCAGCCCGTTACTTGAACAGAAGTGGTCAATCCAGTATCTAATAAAAATTCCGCCCAAAGATCCGGAGCTAAAGGTATTACATCAAAATCAACCGCAACTAATGTGACCGGGAAAATAAAGCCCGGATTTGCAGTAGGATTATGATATAAGTTAACTGTCGGCGTTAAACGGTCTATTTCGAAAGTGTAAGCTAAAATAAAAGGATCTTGGTTCATGGTTATGCCCATAGAATCTACGGCGCTATCGCCTGAGACATGATATAAGCCATCTGGCCAAGTTGTAGTATCAACCGTACCCACCCAGCTTAAAGTAGTAGCAGCTGAAATCCAATTACCTGCGAAGGAGGCCATTACTGTCCCATCAGAACTTACTGCATCAAAATTCGCTACTTTTGTATCATCCATAGCTCGGCTGAAAGTAACTTGCAGCTCAGTTGGATTATATCCTTGAGAAATATTTGGCGTGACCAGGATCGATATAGGTGCCGGCAAATTTCTGGTATCCCACAACCACGGACTGACCGCACCAGTTACTGAAGAACCGTCGATCGCAATCCACCAATTATCATCGCCTAACGGCCCCCAGGGGCCAGGCGCAGCAGCAACTGCATCTACTATTACTGGGAAAGTAGGCGTAAGCGGTCCAACTGGATTAACAGTAAATAAATATATTGAGGTTGTTCCAGGAGCTAAAGTAAATGTTCCACTACCCGCGACATTAAAACCACCTGCGGCTGTTCCTAAAGTACTGTTAAATATACTCAAATTCAAATTAAAGGTAGCTGTGATCTCGCCGGTATTGGTTACTGATACACTTACCGGGATATTGGACATATTTGTTGAAACATAGACCCGGTCTGATATAACACTATCTATCCGGATCGTATTTACATTAACGGTATTACTACTTACAAAGGAACTGATCCCAAAAGTTAGATAGCAATCACCAGGAGTTTGTCCGTCAACATAGCCACCATTGGTAAATGCATTTACTTGAGTGATCGTTAATCCTAAAAGCAGGAAAACTAGAAGAAAGAATTTTAACTTCTTTAACATAACTACCCCATTTATAAATAATTACACTACACAGCACAATAAATATGGATGACTAATTAATGGGGGGATTAAGTCAACCTGTGCTTTAGTGACCAAGTTGGGTGTATTTTAGCATAATTTAAAATTGAGATGCAACAATTTTTATTAATACAGAAAGGAAATCTGATATTAGATATCTAGAGTATTAAGTTTTACTTTACGCACCAGTTTTTTAACATCTGATGGCCTACATAATTCTGTGCCAGGCGTCATTACCATCGCTGAGCTCACAGCGACTCCATAGGCTAGTGCTTCTTTAAAGGTTGCTTTCTGGTCCAGTTTAAAAATAACACCTGCAATAAATGAATCACCTGCTCCAACAGTGCTAGCAACCTTAATTTTTGGCCCAACGGCGCTAAAATACTCGCCATACTCGCTTAAGGCAATGATCCCTTTGGCACCCCTCGAGACAATAACATTAGCGGCTCCCATTTCTTGCACTTTAAGTGCAGCTCTACAAATATCTCGCTCTGTCTTAATTTTATCTTTTACCAAACGCTCAAGTTCATGAATATTTGGCTTGACGAGAAAAGGCCTTGCTTTTAATCCTTTTTGCAATACTTCACCATCTGCATCAAGGACTATCCTAACCCTATCGCTTTTTGACTTTACTAATTTGATTATCTTTTGATAAGTATCCTTGCTGACATTTGGTGGAAGAGAACCGCTTATCACTAAGAAATCCGCATTATCCCCTACCTGGGAAATAAGATTGAACAGACTTTTTAATTCTTTGGGTGTTATTTTTGCACCCTTTTGGTTTAACCTGGTCTGAGTTTTATCTTTTTCTACGACAAAAGTAACATTGGTACGAGTTTCCTCTAAAGCTTCTACTTCCCAAAGAATGACACCCTCTTCTTTTAATAATTCTCTAAGCTGTGCCCCGGCATGCCCCCCAACAAATGCAACTGTATTCACCAGTCCGCCTAAAACATTGACCACACGAGAAACATTTATGCCCTTGCCCCCCGGATTCTTAAGTACCCATTGCACACGATTGGAATCATCTGCCTTGAATGCTTTAACACCAAGTGTCATATCTAATGCCGGATTAAGTGTAACTGTTGTGATCATAGAATCTCCTTATATATCAACTATAGACCAGATCGCTAAAGGGCGCATATACATGGTCCCTACAAAATCACCGTTCTCACGATAGCCTTCCGGTGTTCTAAAATAATACCCTTTTTTATTATAAATTACATCATATACGCCTTTTAAGACCTGCCATCCTTCATTTTTCATTCCATTAGTTAACATTAAGCCTGCCACAAAACAATTCGTACCGACCCAGGCATCATCTCCTTGTTCATGGCCACAAGGCAGGCCGCTTTTCTGCCGGCCATTCACCGCACCGATCTTGCCCGCCCCAAAAGTCAGCACATTATATTTATAGATATTCTGCAAAGAACTTTTTATTTTTGAAGCATTTACTAGATTTGGTAACTTTAATTTTTGTGCATACCACTGCCCTACTAATTGATCAGAAAAAATATCCTTACATCCCTCAAAACAATTAAAGTATCTCCCGTTCCATAATTTTTGCTCAAGATTTTTCTTGCCTAAATTCAACCAGGCCTTGAACTCTTTCGTTTCAGCATTCCTTTTAAGGATCCTGCCGATCTGAATAGCTGATTCCAGTGCAGCCAACCATAATGTTGCACAATATGCAGAAACTCCGCTCATAGGCCAATTATCATAGGTTTGATCAGGGAATCCTTCATTCTCGACCAAGCCATCATCATCCTTATCCATCTTCTTCAAGAAATACATGGCCTCTTTAACAGCCGGCCAAGAATCTTTTAAGAACTTTTTATCCTTACCGCCATTAACATAATCCCTATAGATCAAAAGCACGAATTTAGAATTAATATCCTTCCAATGATTGGGATTGCGCCAAACATATGAATTCATCTTCTTCAAAGGATGATCCCGCAAGCTTCCCAGATCATGGGGGCATGCTCCTTTGACCTTTAAAGGGCCGGAATAGACATGTTTGGGCTCTTCAGTGATTGGCTCATCGATCTTCCAATTATATTCCCAAAATCTCGTAAAAGTTGGATCTTCTTTAAGCACTGCTTTTGCAAAATTGCTCATCACTTGTTTTTCTAATTTCGGCCAAAATTTCAAGATCGGAAAAGAACCGTAAAAACGTACATCCAAGGTTTCGTAAAAAAAGTAGTCGTAACATTCCAGCAATCCAAAATCTCCGGTTTTAGCATCCCAAATAGCTCCACCATCAGCCAAATAATAAAGCTCATTGAATAAAAAAGATGTGAGCCAAGGTTTATAATTTTTAAGATAGGCTGCTTGCCATTTATCAATTGCCCTCTCCCACTGCTTATAATTCTTGATCCCCTCTTGGGCAACCTTTAAAGCCCCCCGGCCCTTATCGTTAAAATGTTTTGTGTAATAACGGTAAAAGAACTTATTATCCTTGAATTCATGCTTTGGATAATCCCAAGCCAGAACAAAAGGGATCTCGATCTCTTCCCCAGGAAAGACAATTGTTTTAAGGGCAAGAGCAGCCGCATTTCTCTTTTTTTCAGCTCTAACTTTTTTATTCTTCAAGATCCCGTTCTTAGAAAAAGTTTTCCATACGATCTTGCCGGAACTTCTTGGATTAAAATCCTTTTGATAGGAGATAATATGTTTTTTATCCTTAGGTACGCTCAAGCAAAATTGCTCTATTTTTTTTCTTTTAGAAAGGATCAGATTCACGCTTTTTTTAGTATCAACCACTTCATGAACAGTATCCCCGGCGTTTTTGATCCAGTAACATTGCTCGGAATTATGCTGGGCCTTTGGCCAAGTAACATCCCAGCCCACGATATTCTCCCAGGTCAACATCAAGGATAATTTTATTGGTTCTTTTGTCTCGTTCTTCCCTCGATAGACATATATCGCAACGGGATAGCTGGTCTCTTTATAATTATCCGGGAGTATCGGAGAGAATTGCGTACAGGATAATTTCATCGGTAATTTTTCTGCATTATATTCAAAGAATGATTTTGGATATAGCGCTGAATATTTACCCTGCCCTTTGGGGTATTTCCACTTAAAGCTACTCAATTGCCTACCCTTGGGCTTGCTGGCGGAAAGTGACTGTACTACTTTTTTCTTACCCTGCTTCTGGAATACATGGAATTGACAGGCCGGAATATTCTCATAAACGTGACGCCCTGTAGCTAAGTGCCATACTGAAAAATCACCATCTGGTGTACGACCAATCGTTCCTGCACCGAAACCACCGACCGGAGCACCATGAGGATAGGTATCCATCATTTTGATCTTTATTCTCTTCGGTATACCTAAGAAACCTTTTACCCAACGCCAGGTCTTCTCACGCCCAACTTTGACCTGCTTAGTCTCTCCAATCCCGATCGAAAAAATGCCTTCTGGAATTTTTTTCATAATTATGACGCTATTTTAACACTAGGAATTTTATTGTGGAATGATCTTTAACCAGACTTGTCTCTGCCGCGGTCCATCAAACTCCCCTCCTACGCCAAAGCTTCGGCGGGCAAGCATAAAATAAATCATGATCCAATTATCTTAAGCCACACATTCCTATTACGGGGCCCATCGAATTCAACAAAGTAGATCCCCTGCCAAGTTCCTAGTTGCAATTGACCGTTCTCGACTATAAAGGTCTGCGAAAAATTCATTAAACTTCCTTTAATATGCGCATCCGAATTGCCTTCGGCGTGTTCAAAAGCACCTTCCTGAGGGACCATTTCTTTTAAGTGTGCCAGTATATCCCGCTTAACATCCGGATCGGCGTTCTCGTTCACGGTGATGCCGGCGGTGGTATGCGGAGAAAAAACCATGACAATTCCCGACTTCATTTTTTCTTCAGCTATATATTCTTTCACTTGCGCTGTTATATCAATGATCTCCGAACGCTGTTTGGTCTTAATTGAAAGTTTTTTCATATCGAGGCCTTTCTACTATAATGACTGACATGAATAGTACCTGCCCACTTTGTGAAGGTCAAGAAATTAAGCTGTTTCATACTGCAAAAAACAATAGAAAGTTTTTTCGCTGTAACACTTGTAGTTTAACTTTTCTAGATAGGGCTCAAAGACTTACGCCTGAAGAAGAAAAAAAACGCTACGACACCCACAACAATGATCCACAAGATAAAAAGTATCGCAATTTTTTGAATAGATTGAGACAACCGATGCTAAAGCACTTAAAACCCGGCGCCAAAGGCCTGGATTTTGGCAGCGGCCCCGGCCCTACTCTTTCTTTAATGTTCAATGAACAAGGCTTTCCAACCAAACATTATGACCCTATCTATGAACCTGATAATAGTTTGCTAAAAGAAACATATGATTTTATAAGCTGTTCAGAAGTGGCTGAGCATATGTACGAACCACACAAGGAATTTAAGCTCTTAAAAGATCTGCTCAACCCAGGTGGCATTCTGGGTGTTATGACAAAAATTATGGGCAATGACTCAGATTTTGCAGATTGGCACTACGCTCAAGATCCCACCCATGTTTGTTTCTATAAAAAAGAGGTTTTTAATTGGATATCTACAAGCTTTGCTCTTGACATTATATCCCAAGAAAAAAACATTGTTATTTTTCAAAAACAATAATTTGTTTGACTGAAAAAACCGCCGTTGTTATACTGGCTGTCCAATACGGGGCCGTAGTTCAGTTGGTTAGAACGCCTGCCTGTCACGCAGGAGGTCGCGAGTTCGAGTCTCGTCGGCCCCGCCAGAAGTTTAATTAACGCCAGGGCTTCCCACCTTAAGAGGCTTCCCCCAGCCACACAGGATAGCTCCAAAATCAAGCTCTCTCTAAAAAGAGTGTTTTGCTATCTGATCTCTATTAATAACAAATTTATTGTATAAACACATGAACATATGGTAATATGCTCATCACTTCTATGGATGAATTAAGAAAAGTAAGGCGGTTCTTAAAGGCCTTTGCTGAAGGTAATCGGTTAAGGATCTTATATTTATTGCATCATCAAAGATTAAATGTTGCCGAGCTGCGGCAGCTATTAGGCACTACACAGTCAAATATCTCCAAACATTTAACACAATTGAGATTAATGGGATTGGCTTCGGATATAAGACAAGGACAATTTATCTATTATCATTTGACCAAACCCAGGAATGTATTCTACCAGGATATGATCAGCTCCATCATAAGAAGTTTGTCAGTTACAGAAGAATGTAAGAACGATCTGAAAAAACTGGCAAAAATAGAGCAGGCTAAAATAGAACAAGGGGTGAAAAAGAAAAAATGAACAAATTTATTACCACCATAGTGATCATAGCATTACTTGCTGGAGTAGCTTTCAGCGCAGGAGAAAAAGTGGAGCGCAAACAACCTGTTATGGAGACTGTAGAAGAGGAATCCCTAAATGACTCCGGAGATACCCTGAAATACGAAGAAAGCACCTATGCTGAGCCTGAAGGCTCAACAGCGGAAAGCGAGTATGGTTCAGAAGAAGGAGGAAGTGAACCAGAAAGTATGGATAGTGAATTTTAATTTTATACAATAAAACATTTATTTCTTACGCTTTTAAAATAGCCATATTTTCTGGGATAACAAGAAAATATTATGAACCTTAAGGAAAATAAATATAAAGAATTTTCACTGATCCAGGACATGCTGGAAACAACAGCTTTAGTGAAGAAGACCGCTGTCAATTCTATTGCTTCCTTTTTACCATATATCGAAAAAAATAAAATATTCCTCACTGGAGAAGGCTCTTCCCGGATCTTCCCGGCAAAAAAGTTGATCTATGATGCCCTAAGGGATAATTATGCAGAACACTTTGTCACTGAAAATGCCACTCAAGCTCTGGAATATGACCTCACTGACTATACTGTATTTGTTACTTCAAACTCCGGAAAAACCAAGGAATGCATTAGATTGATCCATGATTTAAAAGGTAAAGATCATAATAATATCCTGGGTGTTGTTGCTAATCCCGATACTCCTGTGCTAAATAAAAGTAATCATGGTCATATCTTGAGCTGCGGCCCTGAACATGCCGTAGCTTCCACAAAATCTGTCATTGAACAGGCCTTGTTCTATGATATTCTTTTTCGCAAAAAAAATGATCATTATTTACCCGACTTTATCAAACTTGGCGAGTTGATAGAAAAAGTGTTGGCAATGAAGATCCCTGAGGAAATAATCAGCACTGTGGCTGCTGCCGAGATCATATATTTTTCTGGCCGCAACAACGGTGTAGCAGAAGAATTAGCTTTAAAGGCCAATGAGATCGCCCGGAAAAAATCAGAATATTTGGAAGGGACCTATGCGGTCCATGGCATTGAAGAAGTCATGCAGAAGAACGAAGTGGCGATCATAATTGACCCTTATCACCAGGAAGAAGAAAAATTCAAGGAGGTGCTGCAAAAAGGAATTGGGCTTTCTGTATTTGCTATTGCTACTAAACAAACAATTTTCCCAACAATAATAATCCCAGAATTCGGCGATTTTAATCCTTACCTGGAATTAATTGTTGGTTGGAACCTTTTAGTGGAGATCGGCTTGAGAAATGGGATCGATCTGGATAAACCAGCACGAGCAAGGAAGATCGGAAATGAGTTTTTGGAATAAAAATATTAAACAAAAATTAAAAAATGCCGCAGTGATAGTAGCGCATCCTGATGATGAGACGCTCTGGTGCGGAGGTATGATCCTAAATGGCTCTGATTATAACTGGGAGATCATAACTATCTGCAGGAAAAACGATCCAGACCGCGCACCCCGTTTTTTTCAAGCGCTAAAGTGTTACCAGGCTATCGGTAAGATGGGGGACCTGGATGATGGGCCGGAGCAAAAACCTCTCAATGTCAAACAACTGAAAAATACCATTCTTGCTCTGCTATCTCGCCGAGAATATGATCTGGTATTAACACATAGTATCAATGGAGAATACACCAAGCATTTGAGGCATGAAGAGGTGGGGCGGGCAGTGCAGGCTCTTTGGAACGAAAAAGAACTGCAAATAGGAAAATTATGGATGTTCGCCTACGAGGACGGTAATAAAAAATATCTGCCCCGAGCAATCAGAGATGCAGATCATTTGGATCTTTTGGATAAATACACCTGGGATGAAAAATATCGGATCATTACCGGAGTATACAACTTTTTACCAGAAAGCTTTGAAGGGAAAGTTACACCTCGTGTTGAAGCGTTCTGGCGTTTTAATGAGCCAAGTAAAATTAAAAAACTTATGAAAAGGAGAATAAAATGAAAGTATTAGTATTGTATGATTATCCACCGACACCTGAAGGATTATCTACTCAAGGTGATCTGCTTTATCGTGGATTGAGAGAAATTGGAGTAGAGGCCTTCCCGTGCAATCATACTTCTTCTCAAGAAAAAGAATGGTATTACCATTGGTTTAAACCTGATGTCGTAATTGGTATTGGTTATTGGGGTGATATTCCGTCCCTGGTATTGCACCCGCAGCAGCACGGGATATTGGCAGTTCCCTGGCTGGTAGCAGATGGTTATATTGCAAGTTATCAGGAGATATTAAATTCTCTTCCCTTGATCTTGGTGACTTCTAACTGGGTAAAGGAAGTTTATGTACGCGATGGCATTGATGGCAAAAACATCATTGTTCTACCAGTAGGTTGTGATACTGAAAGTTTTTCTCCAAAAGAAAAAGATGATCCAAAAGTAAAAGGAGTGAGAGATGCCTTGGGAGTAGCAAGCGATGAGCTAATGATCCTGACCGCAGGTGGTGATGCTGCATCCAAAGGCGCACAGGAAGTAATGCAGGCTTTGGCGTTGATCAATCCTGATGCCCCGAAATGGAAATACATCTGTAAAGTATATCCTTCAAAGCGTACTGAAAAACAAACTGCTGAGGACCTGATCTTGGCTAATCAATTAGGGTTGAAGAACAGTATCCTTTACACTACCGGGAAGACCTCGAGGAATTACATGCCTTTTCTTATAAATGCCTGTGATATCTATGCTGCGCCTTCCAGAATTGAAGGCTTCGGTATGATCCAGGTTGAAGCCAGTGCCTGCGGTAAACCTGTAATTGGGATCAGGGCTATGGCCATGCTTGATACCTTAATTCATGAAAAAACAGCTTTGCTTGCTGATGTAGCTCAAGAAAATTATATCAGGGAAGCTTCTTTAGTGGTTGATTCAGGTATTGTTCATAAGCAAAAGATGGTTTTCCCTACTCCCCGCTTAGTAGATTATCGTGCCAGTGTATATGATATTGCTGATCATTTATTAAAATTAATGAAAGATGAAAAATTAAGACAAGAAATGGGCCAGGCTGGCCGAGAGTATATTATGGAAAATTTTAGCTATCGCAAAGTAGCGGAACGTTTTGTAAAATTAGTCTCAGAAAAGCTAGGGGTCAATTAATTATGAAAGAAAAAACATTGATCGAAAAAGCTAAAAAAGCTGCTTTGGAAGTTCTGTATCATAATGTCAAAGGTCCGTTCAGTGACGGTCTGCCGCGCACGGCCGGCTGGGCCTATCCGGAGGCCTATACTCGGGATTGGATGATCTCTTCCTTGGGTATTTTTGCAAGCGGAGATAAAAAGCTAATTGAGATGGTCAAACGAGTTCTGGAAACAGCGGCGGTCAACCAGACCCGGCTCGGCCACATTCCGTCCTTGGTCAACGATCCGGAGGACCGTGGTTCAAGTGATTCTACCCCGCTCTTTCTGATCGCTGCCGCTTTTTATCGTCAGATCTCAGGAGAGAAGGATTTTCTGGAAGAAGCCATTCAAAAAGCATTGACCTGGATGGAATACCGCAGTCCCGCTGACCGGGTGATAGTAGGCCAATTGCCCACCAGTGACTGGCGTGATGAACTATGGGTCATCGGTTTCGGTCTCTTTGTAAATACCCTGGTCTATACCTATCTGCAATTATACGGAAAGCACGGGCAGGCGGGCCTTTTAAAAGATCTGATGGGGCGCTTCACTGTCAGAGAAAGCCGCCAGCAAAGACATGTTCATGAAGGTCTGGCCCTAGAGAACAAGCCATATTATGCTTTCTGGTCCTACAAGGTACATAATAGTGAACGTTTCGATCTGCTCGGCAATAGCTTGGCCATCCTTTCTGGATTAACGCCTACCAAAAGAGCCAAAGAGATCGTGCATTGGGTGGAAGCGGAATGTGCAGCCATGAAAGAGAACGGTGAACTTGGGGTAGATCTGCCGCCAAACTTTTTTCCATACATTCAGCCAGGGGAACCGGATTGGCGGGCACGCTATACTGAATACAATCAGCCCGGAGAATATCATAACGGAGGGATCTGGCCCTTTGTGTGCGGATTTTATGTAGCTGCAATAGTTGCCGCGGGTGAACAGGAGCTCGCTGAAAGAAAATTGATCGAACTGACAAAATTGGTCAAACCTGTACATGAGCAGAAAGTGGAGTATGGTTTTAATGAATGGATCAAAGCACAGGACGGAAAACCTAAAGGTGAAGACTGGCAGACCTGGTCGGCGGCAATGTATCTCTATGCTGCAGCCTGTGTGGAACAAAAACAGACACCGTTCTTTGCAGAGCTAAGAGAATGATATTCAAATTCGAGGGGAAATGATCAGAAATAATGTCTATTGAAGTAAAAAGGAAACCGATCCTGATCTCTTCTTCCGACCGAGTGATCACTCGTTATTTTATACTTACTGATGAACCCGAGGTGAACGCTGCTCAAGTAAAAAGGATAATGTCCTTCTCTGAAAAAGAAGTGGATACTCTGGTAAATAATACCTTAAAAGAATACGCTCATCGCCACCGGGACCTCAAAAGCTTATTGCTGAAAAATTACCAGCTGGTCAGGGGCCAGTTCCCTCTCGATCTGGGCCAAAAAGAACTTACCCCCCAGAGAAAGCTTTTGATCGGCATATATTTTACTATGGAATATTCCATCGAATCCGCGGCCTTCGTTAATCCTTCGATCGTAGAAGCCCCTGATCAAAGCGGTACAAAAAAAGGCGAAAAGAAGGTCATTCTCAGTTTTCGGGCCATCGGCGAGGGGCATGTTTCTTCTATCGTGTTCCGCAGCGGATTACTTACTGCCGCTAACGATATTCTGCTGGACCCTCCTCACCGTAAATTTGTAGAAATACCAGAACGGATCAAAAAACATACCTATCTTAGGGAAGAATTCCTCCAGCAATTAAAAGAAATAGAGCTTCCTGGATGGGCAACCAAATTGGTCACAGAAAAATGCCCCATTGAATTCACTTACGGCTCTTTGCGAAAATGTATAGAGGAGACCTTAAATACCGGCAATTTTTCCGAACAGGAAAGGAGCTTGATCGATACCATACTTTGGGTGGCAAGATCATATTATGAGATCACTTTTTCCGAGGAAACTACCATTTCGGAAAGGGTCATTTTTCCTATGGTCTTTACAGAAAGCCGTGGCTTGGAAGATACCAGATGGGTACGTTTTACCGATGACGACGGACAAGTGACCTATTATGCGACATATACCGCTTTTAACGGTGTTGCCATCATGCCCCGCTTGATCGAGACCAAGGATTTTCGTCATTTTAAGATCGTGCCCTTGCATGGCAATTCGGTAAAAAACAAGGGCATGGCCATTTTCCCCCGCAAGATCAAAGGTAAATATTACACTTTATCGCGGATGGACCAGATCAATAATTTCGTGATCAGCTCCAACGAGATACATCTCTGGAACGATGCGGTCAAGATACAGGAACCAAAATACCCCTGGGAACTAATTAAACTCGGTAATAACGGTTCCCCGATAGAGACAGATGAGGGCTGGCTGGTGATTACCCATGGGGTCGGTCCTATGCGCAGATATCATCTGAGCGCTATCCTGCTCGACCTGGAAGATCCAACAAAAGTGATCGGGCGGCTGAAAGAGCCCTTGCTATGGGCTAATGAAAAAGAAAGAGAAGGCTATGTGCCCAATGTGGTCTATTCCTGCGGCTCAATTATTCACAATGGGGAATTGATCCTACCTTACGGCATCGCCGATGAAGCTTCTACGTTCGCCACTATCTCTTTAAAGGAATTACTTGCAGAACTAATAAATAGTAAATAATAGATTGTCCGCAAGTTAAAAATATTTTGAGCACATATAACCGGTAAGTTTATCTTGTGTTATAATTCTCTTCAGAAATATTAAGTATATCTTGGTCTCCTAACGACCGTTAAAAAATATTATATATGTATACAAAAAATCGCATCACTGCTAGCAACTTTTACTCCTATACTCTCTGCCCACGCTCTATCTATTTAGACATTTTTGGCGATGCTGAAAAGAGACTCCCTCTTTCTGAATTCCAAAAAAATCTGATGGAAAAAGGCAAAACCTTTGAAAAAGAAGCTGTAAAAAATCTGGGGCTTGAGCCTATTGAAGTATTTTTTGAAAGCGATGCAGAAGCTTTTCAAGATACTATAAATAGAATGAAAAAAGGAGATCAGCTTATCTATCAAGGCACCTTGCTTAGCGAAAATTACATCGGGATCCCTGATCTCTTAGAAAAAGTGCCCGGCAGATCGAAATTGGGAGAATATTATTATCGCCCGATAGATATCAAGATGGGGAAAAGCATGGATGAAAAGTATAGGCTCCAAGTGACCTTCTATGCTTTTCTTTTAGAAAAGATCCAGGGTATTCTGCCCAAAGAAGGCGGCTTGATACTTAACGACCAAAATAAAGAATACTTTTCTATTGAAGATACTTTACCAAAATTTGAGAAGATCTTATTACATATAAGTAAACTTAAGTCGGGGCAAGAAGAGGATCTGCACATAAGCTCTGGCTGCGATGATTGCCAATGGCGAGCTTTTTGCAAAGAACTGGCCTTGGAAAAGAACGATGTCTCGCTAATATATAAATTGCAAAAAAGGGTCAAGAATAGCCTGAAAGCCTCTGGCATAAATACAGTAAAAGAATTGGCTGAAATGCCCCAGGAAAATTTGCTTAAAATAAAATATGTAGGAGCAAAGACCGCGGAAAGACTAAAACTGCAGGCTGATTCTTTACTGAAAAATGAGGTCATAAAGATAGGGACGCCTGAATTAAATAAAAAGAATATCGAGATCTATTTCGATATCGAAGGAGAGACCAGCCTGGGAGTAGAATACTTATTCGGGCTATTAGTCTGCCGGAACGGCCAGGAAGAATATATCAGCTTCGTTGCCGAAAAACCGGAAGAAGAAGAAAGGCTCTGGCACGATTTCTTGAAATACATGACTCAATTCGATGATTTTATCATGTATCATTATCACAGCTATGAATCATCTGTCTTAAAACGCTTCACGGAAAAATATCAAACCCACGAGGATATCCTGTATAAAATATTAACTAAGATGGTGGATCTACGGACCATTGTTTCCAAGAATCTTATTTTCCCTATTTATAAATACTCGATCAAAGATATCGCTAAGTACTTAGGTTTTAAATGGAGCAATACAGCAGCTAACGCTGAGCAATCTATGCTCTGGTACTCATTATGGCTGGAAACAGGTGATCGCAAATACTTGGATCTCTCTATCGAATATAACAGAGATGATTGTCGTGCTACCAAATTGGTCAAGGATTGGATAGGGGATTTTTACAAAGCCTGAATTACTGCCCTTTTTCTTTATAGAACATCCCTTCGGGCGCTATCAAGAGCAGATCATCTCTCAGCTGGACCATCTCTCCATTCACTCCATAGAGAGCCCCTTCTAAAAAAGAAGTGATCCGCTGCGCTGTCTCTGTATCTGTCTTTTGAAAATCCACGATGACCACTCTGCCTTCGAGCAAATGATCGGCCAATACCTGCTCATGCTCGATCCTCTCGGGCTGGATAGTGATCACTACTGGTTCATAACTTTTTTTATCTGCCATAAAAACCTCTGCTAATTTATGGAATTATACCCCACATTTTTTTTGTAAGCCATGCCAAGAAATTTTTATTTTCTCTTGCATTTGAATAAGAATAATTTTATCATTTAGTTCCTCTTGCGAATAAATATTTAGGAGAATTAATTGACCTTAATAATACCGCGGGAAGTTTTCCTAACTAAAGGTGTTGGCCGCCATAAGGAAAAGCTACATTCTTTTGAGATAGCTTTAAGAGATGCAGGCATCGAGCATTTTAATCTAGTCCGGGTCTCGAGCATTTATCCTCCACACTGTAAGATCATAGCTCGCGATAAGGGCCTACAAAAATTGAGTACCGGCCAGATAGTTTTTGTTGTCCTTTCTGCGAATTCAACAAATGAACCTAATCGCCTGATTGCCGCCTCGATCGGCTTGGCGATCCCTGCCGACAAAGATCGTTACGGCTATCTTAGTGAACACCATTCTTTCGGCCAAACCGAAAGTGTCGCCGGTGATTATGCTGAAGACCTAGCAGCTTCTATGCTGGCCTCCACTTTAGGTATTGAATATGATGAGAATCTGGAATGGGATGAGCGTAAAGAACAATGGCAAATGCGTGATGAGATCGTACGCACTACTCACCTTACCCAATCTGCGCTGGGTGATAAGAACGGCCAATGGACTTCGGTAGTATCTGGGGCTGTCTTTGTATGTTCCTCCGAAGATGAGCAGGTCGATCACAAAAATAAATACAATACCTTGCCTCTAGAAAATAATAATAACGGCTCTAATAAAACAAAAGAATAATGCCAGAGAAAATACTTTTCTTGAATTCAGATACAAAGTATCCCCAGGCAAAAATAGCTGTTCTACCTGTACCTTTTGAGCGCTCGGTCTCTTACGGAGGGGGAACCCAAGCCGGCCCGGCTGCCATTCTAAAGGCTTCAGGCTATATAGAGTGGTACGATCTTGAACTTAACGCAGAACCGGCTAAAGTAGGTATACACACCTTGCCTAAAGTTAAATCTATCGAAAATGTTCAAGAAATGCTCAGTTGTATCGAAAAGAAGACTGCCACTGTATTAAAAGATAAAAAATTCCCGATAATTCTGGGCGGAGAGCATACGATAAGTATCGCCACGGCTAAAGCAGCAAAAACAATATATCCCAATGTCAGCATTTTGCATTTTGATGCTCATTCGGATTGTCGTAAAGCATATAAAAATGATCCTTACAGTCATGCTTGTACTTTATATAAGATCCGGGAAAACAATAAAAATACGGTTACTCTTGGAGTTCGTTCTACAGGACAGGAAGAACTTGCCTATATCAAGAAAGATAAAGTATCGATCTATTATGCTCAGGATATTGTTAAGAACGGTATCCCCCTGCAAAAGATCTTGGATCAATTAACCAACGATATCTACATCTCTTTCGATATCGATGCCCTTGATCCCTCTATTGTTGAACAGACCGGAACGCCTGAGCCCGGAGGCTTACAGTGGTATCCAACTCTGGATCTCTTAAAATCGGTTTTCAAACAAAAGAACGTGATTGGCATGGATGTTCTGGAACTGGCCCCAAATCCTGCTCACCCTAATGCCGATTTTACTACTGCCAAGCTGATCTATAAGATGATCGGTTATAAATTCAGCCAATAATGCTGCAGAGGATCGACCTTTCACTGCCTTTAAATAAAATTGAAGGGACCGTTGAATCTTTCTTAAAAGAACAATTTGCTTGTGACTATAAAATAATCAAGAGATCAATTGACGCCCGACGTAAAGGGCAAATTAAAATAAACATTTCCTTAAAAGCTGATCTTGATGACGCTCAGATAAAACAATTTAAGAATAATTTTCCAAAAGCAAAGTTTTCCGTATTAAAAGTAATCGATACTACTAAGGGCTCCCAGATCCCATATTCTAAATCAAATATTTCACCGATCATTGTCGGCTCAGGTCCGTCAGGATTATTCTGCGCCTTACATTTGCTGAAAAACGGGATCAGATCGACCATCTTAGAACAAGGGGATCCGGTCGAAACACGCCTGAAAAAAGTTTATGAATTTTGGAATAATGGTGTTTTGGATGAAAAAAGCAATGTTCAATTCGGCGAAGGCGGAGCTGGCACATTTTCAGACGGAAAATTAACAACAGGGAAAAACAACTTACACATTCCAACTGTCTTAAAACAATTCGTAGTATGGGGAGCCCCCGAAGAAATACTCTATGAATCCAAGCCTCATATTGGAACTGATAAACTTATAACAGTTGTTAGGAATATCCGCGAATATTTAATAAAAAACGGCTGCAAAATAATATTTAATTCGGAAATAACGGATCTCACTCTCAAAGATGAAAAAGTTGTCGAGCTTACTATAAATGAAGAACAAAAAGTTGTGGTAGGCATTTGCGTGCTTGCTATAGGCAATAGTTCTATAAATTTGTTCAGGCTTCTTTACAAAAAGGGAATAAAATTGCAGCAAAAAAACTTTGCTGTCGGTTTTCGCGTAGAACATCCTCAAGCCTTGATCGACGAAATTCAATATGGAAAAGATTCTAAACACCCCGCACTTCCTCGCGCTGATTATAAATTAACTTTTAATCAAAATGGTATCGGAGTTTATTCTTTTTGCATGTGCCCCGGAGGAAAAGTGATCGCTGCCAGCTCCGAGAAAAATAAATTGGTGACCAACGGCATGAGTACATTTGAACGCAATAGCGGTTTCGCCAACAGTGCGTTGATAGTTGGTATCAATGAAAAGTTCTTAGAGCAATTTAATGGCCCCCAGGAACTAAAAGGCCTGGTTTTTCAAGAAGAACTTGAAAAAAAGACATTTGAAATTGGAGGAAATAATTACTATGCTCCTGTCCAAAGATTAACCTCGTACATAAAAGATGACGTTGATTCATCACCCATAAATTGTTCTTACAAACCGGGGGTCAGCAACCGTAACTTAAATGAATTATTGCCGGCCGAAATAAATATGCATTTAAAAGCAGGCCTAGACCATTTTGGCGCCAAATTAAAAGGCTTCCTGTCGCAAGAGGCAGTTTTGATCGGGACCGAAACACGCACCTCTTCTCCGGTGACAATTCTGCGTCAAGAAAATGGGAATTCAGTTAATTGCAACAATCTTTTTCCGTGTGGTGAAGGCGCCGGATATGCCGGAGGTATTATGAGCTCCGCTTTGGACGGCATAAGAACTGCAGAAAATATTATTAAAATATTCAGTTGAGGTTCTTTCTATATTCCTTGATATCTTCAATATATATTTTAGTATCATTATTATATGTTTTTCTTTTTTTCACTGCATTGTAACCTTCTTTATAAGAAGCTAAGGACAATTCGATCTGCAAAGTATGCCCCTCCCATTTATTCAATAGATCTCGCATCATTATGGCAACCCCTTTGATATTTTGCTCCGGATCGTAAGGATTTGAAATGCCCAGCCAGGAAAAATTAAAGGGTTTGATCTGCCCCAGGCCTAAGGCCCCGGTCGATGATTTTGCCCTGATATCAAAGCTTGATTCACGTGCGATCAATGCTGCCATCAGTTTGGGATCAATATCATAGATCTTTGAATGCTTTATTATCGTATTAGCCAGAGTCTCGACCTGATGATCAGGATATTCAGTTTTAAAACGCTTAATGAAACTACGTAGTCGCCAACCATCTATCTGTTGATAACCGTCGGGTTTTTGATATTTAAAGACCGGGCGGACACTCTGTGTCTTGGGATCTGCGGCAATTGGAGCTTTGGTAGTACGAGTATCTCTTTCTCCTGCAGAGGTCAATAAGAACACAGCTAACGCGAGGATGATGATGCCTTCCATATATACCCCCAAGTAATTATATACTATTTCTGGCTGATCAGGTCCTTTACTGCTGCGATCGCTGTTTCAAGCTTAACTTTTTTAATATCTTTGGCCGTTCTTTCTTTTAGCTCAACATTACCTTCCGCTAAATTCTTCGCACCAACTACGATACGCAAGGGATAGCCTATCAGGTCGGCATCATTTAATTTGACCCCCAACCTATCTTCTCTATCATCTATAACTACTGCGATACCTGCTTTTAAAGCATCTTGATAAAGCTTCTCTCCGGCATCCTTTTGAGCTTTATCAGCTGAATTTACAGGCACTATTACCAATTGATACGGAGCTAAAGCCATCGGCCAAATTATTCCCTTATCATCATTATGCTGCTCAATTGCCGCTGCTGCAGTTCTCCCCACTCCAATACCATAACAACCCATGATATAAGGCTGTTGCTTGCCTTTGCTATTCAAGAACGTGGCTTTCATCGATTTAGAATATTTCGTGCCTAATTTAAATATGTGGCCGACTTCGATACCTCTGATTTCCTCAAGTTCGCCATCTTTACATTTCGGGCAGGCAGCACCTGCTTCAGCCTGGATCAGATCCGCCTTCTCTTTGATCTTAAAATCCCTGCCTGGAACAACATGGATCAAATGAGCATCTTTTTCATTAGCACCGGTCACTCCATCTTTAATATATTCCACATCCAGATCGGCAATAATATTAGCTTTACCTTTAAATTTAACAGGCCCGGCAAATCCTACCGGGGCTCCGGTAACTTCTTCAACTTTTTTATCTTCTGCCAAGGTGACCCACTCGGCATCTAGATAATTTTTTAATTTCAATTCATTTATCTGGTGATCACCACGGATCAGAACGAGCACGACATCTTCTTTGCCACCCTTCCTATACCAGTAAACCAGGGTCTTGATCATTTGTTTTGGCTCAACCTTTAAGAATGCTGATACCTCCTCGATAGTACGCTGCTCTGGTGTTGCTACTTGCTTAAACTTATCCTGTGTCTTTTCAGCAGTATTACTTTTATCGATCGTCCGTTTAGCCTGGGCTGCTTCTCTATTCGCCGAATAAGCACATTTATTGCAGGACAACAGAGCATCCTCACCAGTAGGTGCTAGGACCATGAATTCCTGGGAAGCTGAGCCGCCTATATTCCCGGGATCTGCTTCAACTACTTTATATTTCAAACCGCAGCGTTCAAAAATGCGGCAGTAAGTATCATACATATTCTTATATTCTTGTTCTAAGCTTTCTTCGGTCTCATGAAATGAATAGGCATCTTTCATAATGAATTCACGTGCTCGCATCAAGCCAAAACGCGGCCTTATCTCATCTCTGAATTTAGTCTGGATCTGATATAGATTTATCGGCAGTTCCCGGTATGAGCGAACACTACCGCGTACTATCTCGGTTATGACTTCCTCGTGAGTAGGCCCGATACAAAATTGGCCTTCCTTGCGATCATTCAGCCTCAATAATTCCTTACCATAAGCATGCCATCTCCCTGATTCTTCCCATAGCTCACAAGGAACGATAGCGGGCAATAAAAGCTCTTGCGCGCCTGCCCTATCCATTTCTTCACGTATTATCTGGGCAACTTTTTGAATGACCTTATAACCTAAAGGAAGATAATCATAGATACCCGCAGCTATCTTGCGGATCATTCCGGAGCGCAGCATCAGCTTGTGGCTGATAACTTCCGCATCGGCTGGTACTTCTCTTAAGGTTGGTGCAATTAGTTTTGAAAAACGCATATTAACTTATTTGTACCTTAGATATTCTTTGATAGATCACATCTCCGGGCACGATCATGTCACGAAAACCACATTTTTTTGTTGAAACAACTTTAGGTTTAACACTATCACCTTTGAAATCATATTTCTTAACGATCCCCTTGGCCTCAGCGGATACTGTGCCATCTTCTTTAAGCAACTCTACGTCTGCAGAAAGCATAAAACTATCCCCGACTTTCCCGCTAGATTTCAACTCCAAAGCTAAGGCATCTAAGCTGTCGCCCATAGCCATCCACTGACAAACTCCCATCATTATTGCATTATCAGGGAAATGACCTCTTACAAATGGATGATCCGTTGGATAAGTAAATGATATTACAGCAGACATATCTGCGTCGTTAAAATGTACTATTTTATCTGCAAAGAACATGTTTTTTTGCTTATTGTTGATCCTAGAAAAATCGACTGGCTTATCAATTGTTTTCTGCGGAGCATCCACTTTTTTCTTTTCACCGTCACCGGCTGCGGGAGCTTCTGCCAGCTTGAAGATAAAGGCCATGACATCTGTTTCTGCTACCAATTCCTGCTTAGGATTATAGATCTTTCCTGAAAATGTTTGAAAATTACCCTTGCCTCGTTTTAAATGGATCGTCGCTGTCAATTTTTCTCCAGCATAGATATCTCCAATTTTCTTAAAATTAGATATAGTTGAAAAATATGCTCCATGCCCCGGACCTTTAATAGTGTTCAAATAGACCAGGGCTCCCAGGGCCAAATTTTCCGGGAACATATGTGCATTATAGACCCACTTATCTTGTGAATTCTTGACCAAAAAGATATTTCTTCCACGCGGATCGGCTTCGTTCAAAGTAAGCTCGATTTTTGCCAAGAGCTTTTCCTCATTATCATCGAAGGACTCTACCCTATCTAAAAGTACGTTCTCAAAACGATGTGGCATGTACTTCTCGAGCTCTGCTATCCCTTCTACAACTACTTTGGGTTTTAATGTTGTTGTCACGCTTCCTTCTCCTCTTTCTTATTGATCAACTCATTTACTACTTTCTTAACTATAGCCCCGTCCACCCCTTCGATCCCTTTCATACACATACCCATAACTCTTCCAAAATTACTCTTAGCTGAATCATCTAGACCATCAATTATCTCTTGCACTTTGGCCCGCACCTGTTCTTCTGACAATTCTTCAGGGAGAAATTCCTGAACAATAACTAGCTCTTTTTTTGCCTGCTCGGCAGCCTCTGCCTTGCCATGTTTTTCAGATATATCCAAGGTCTCTTTGATACTTTTGGCATATTTTTTTAATATTTTGACCGCTTCTTTATCCTCAACTTCCCCCTTAGCATTTACCAGCAGGATCTTCGATTTCATCATACGAAATACTTCGAGACGGAATTGGTCCTTTTCTTTCATCGCCTTGGCAATACCTGCGTTTATTTTCTTGATCATTTTTTCGCTCCTTCTACCACGATCTTTTCAAAATCCCCTACTTTTTTAAAGAGTTTATCTAATCTTTTTAAAATGGACAATCGATTATTCTTCTTATGCTCATTCTCGTCCATCACCAAGACTTTTACAAAATATTCATCCACCGGCTCCGCCAAAGAATATAGCTTTTCAACAGCTTCGCCGTATTTCTTTTGGATCAAAGATTCGGAAAGCTCCTTCTCTGCAATCTGGACCAGATTAAACACTTTCTTTTCAACATCCTCAGCAAAATATTCTTCCTGCACTGCCTTTTCCTGGGCATCTTTTGATAAACGATAGACCCGCACCCCGGTATCTACAAATTTATTAAAATCTTTTTTGCTGGCTACTTTTTGCAGCTCTTCACCTAAATGTACTGTCGTTAATATATCTTCCTGTGGAACAGCCAATACGGAATCGATCAGATCATATTTTACTTTCCGTTCCTGCAGAACGAACTTAAGCCTGCCCTTAAAGAAATCCAATACATCTTTTTCTAAAAGACCCGCTTGATGCAGGCTCAATCCCTGCTTGATCAATTCTTGAAGTGATATATTAAAATCCTGATCTAAGATTATAAGCACTATCCCCTGCGCAGCTCTTCTTAAAGCATAGGGATCTTGCGAGCTTGTCGGCCTTAAGCCTGCCGCAAAACAACCGCAGATACTTTCCAGCTTGTCTGCTATGGCAACCAAGGCTCCTGTTTTAGTTTTAGGCAGAGCATCTCCGGCACCTCGTGGCAAGTAATGCTCAAAGATGCCTTTAGACACCGCTTCGCTTTTTCCTTGTTTGCTGGCATATTTTTCACCTATTATTCCCTGCAAATTTGGGAATTCATAGACCATATGCGAGACCAGATCACATTTGCTTAGCTTAACTATTTCTAAAGCATTTTGTTTCTCCGTTGCGCTCAAGGCCAATTTGTCGGCGAACATTTCTACAAGAGCTGTGTTTCTTTTTACTTTTTCATATAATGTGCCTAATTTTTCCTGATAAACAACATGTTTTAATTTTTCTAGATTATTCTCCAGCGGCTGCTTCAGGTCTTCATCCCAGAAGAATTTCGCATCTTCCAGCCTGGCTTTTAAGACCTTTAGATTTCCTTCTAATATATTTTTCCTGTTCTTATTTGTTGAACCATTGGCCACTAAAGCAAAAACCGGGGATAATTTCCCCGAGCTTTCCTTGAAAGGGAAGTACTTTTGGTTCTTTTGCATGGTTGTGATCAGTACTTCCGCCGGAAGATCCAGGTATTTATCCTTTACTTTATCCTCCAGGACTTCCGGGCATTCGTTCAGGAAAGTCACTTCTTCCAAAAGCTCTTCGCTTTGGACTACTTTTAGATCATCTCTTTTTTCTATTTTTGCCAAACCTCTTGCTATGGCCTTTTTTCTTTTATCAGGATCAACGATCACATATCCTAACGCCAGCTCTTCTTCATAAATTGCTGCGGAAGTTATTTTGATCTTTTTCTTAGCCAGGAATCTATGTCCATCCGTGGTATTGCCGGATTTTATCCCGGCTAATTCAAAGGGAACGACAGTGTTATCCAGAAGACAGACCAGCCAATGAATAGGGCGCACGAATTGCATATCGAGATCACCCCAGCGCATGGCAATAGGCAGATGCAAAGAAGTAACTAAGCTTTTTAATAATTCCGGTAATATTTCCTTGGCATGCTTGCCTTTTTCGCTCAATCTATAATGAACATATTCCACATCTCCATACTTCTTGAACTCTAAGGTCTTCATCCCATATTTTTTCATAAAGCCAGCACCGGCCCTGGTCAAAGTACCATCGCTTTCTAAGGCTTTATCGCGGGGTGGCCCCTTTAGGTCCTGATCAAGATCAGCTTGCTTCTCGGCCAAACCTTCGACTATCAGAGCCAAGCGGCGTTCTGTCCCTAAAGTTCTTATAGAGCTGAAAGATAACCTTGCCTTAGACAATAGTTCATTGGCGTTCTTTTCCAATTCACTTAAAGCTTTGCGCATGAAACGGGCGGGAATTTCCTCGGTCCCTATCTCAAATAATAGGTTGCTCATCGCTTCTTCTTCCCTTTCCTTGTCATCCTGAGGCCTCCGGCCAGGCGCTCTTTTCCTGCTTTTTTCTTAGCCTTAGGTTTTTGGCTGGACTCGACCTTAATAGTATCTTTATGTAATAACGGATATCCAAGCTGTTCCCTCTGTTTTACATATGCTTCAGCACAAATATGTGCCAGCTTTCTGATCCTTCCTATATATCCTGTCCGCTCTGTAACACTGATCGCGCCACGTGCATCAAGCATATTAAAAGTATGTGAGCATTTAAGAACATAATCATAAGCAGGAAGAACTAATCCTTCTTGAGCGATCCTAGTCGCTTCTTTTTCATAACTGCTGAACAGATCGAACAGCATTTTGACATCTGCTTTCTCGAAATTATAGACAGAATGATCTTTCTCTCCCTGTAGATGAACATCACCATAGCTCACGCTATCGTTCCACATGATATCAAATACACTATCCTTGCCTTGGATATACATGGCCAAACGCTCGATCCCGTAAGTCAGCTCTACTGCAACAGGCTTGCAATCCAAACCTCCACATTGCTGAAAATAAGTAAATTGAGTTACTTCCATCCCATCCAGCCACACTTCCCAGCCAACACCCCAGGCACCCAAAGTTGGCGATTCCCAATTGTCTTCTACAAAACGGATATCGTGTTCATCCAACTTGATCCCCAATGCTTCCAAGCTTTTAAGGTAAATATCCTGTACCTCTAAAGGAGAAGGCTTCAAGATCACTTGGTACTGATAATAATGCTGTAAACGATTGGGATTTTCGCCATAACGACCGTCTGTCGGCCTGCGCGATGGTTCTACATAAGCTACATTCCAGGGCTCGGGACCCAATGCTCTTAAAAAAGTATGCGGATTCATTGTCCCGGCACCCTTTTCTATGTCATAAGACTGCACTATCAAGCAGCCCCTATCCTGCCAGAACTTATTTAAAACTAAGATTATCTCTTGAAAGGTTTTCATATTAATATTGAGAAAAATTATATCACACGTTTTATTATATACTTAGCGTTGTTTTGCCAATTTCCACCTTAATACGATCCAGGAGAACATATTCAGCATATAGGGTATGTTTATCTTTGACTCTGCCAGGGTGATGATTTCGTCACGCGCTATACAATCTTGCCTCTCCTTTAGCCCTGCTTGCTTATTCTCCAGATACCACAAGCTGGCCAGATTCAGCCAAATATTTGGCCTCCGACCGTAATGTTTAATATATTGCAAGGACTCGGCCTTAAATCCATTTATACCATAAGATATCGGTAGAGGATTTAGCCATAAAAGTGCTTTTTTTGCCGTAACTAGCTCATGCATTTCGGGGATGAATTGAATATTATCCCTGGTAACATTAAAGGAGATCATCACCTTCTGCTTGTTTTCCTGGGCAAATTCAATGGCTGAGATAACTTTAGAATAGGAATCTACCCCGGCAATTTGATCATGGACACCAGGTTCATGACTGTGCAATAGAAAGATCATTAGATCTGCTAGGTCTTTAAGCCCGGTCTGAAAACCTAAATAATTGCCTCCATGTGTGGTCACGGCTGTTTTAAATCCCAAAGATTTTGCTTTTTTCAAGATCTCAACAACGTTCGGATGCAGCAAGGGATCTCCACCCGTAAAATTTAGATAGCGAACTCCTCTTTTTTTTAATACTTCCAGATCTTTATAGACTTCTGACAAGAAAGGAAATTCTTCTTCAGTATTTCTTTGCCATAATTTACACGGACCGCATTCCAAATCACAGGTATCCGTTAATTTATATTGCCTGAAAAGAGAATTCATCAGTTCTTGTTTAAAATACTCTGGTAGCCTGCAACAAGTTTTTCTGCCATAAGTGTGGTGCACATGTTTTCGCCGACCTTTACTGCTTCGACCGCTTTTTTTTGATAAAGCTCCCGATCAGCAAGTAATTTCATGGTCTTTTTAGCGAAATCATTCACATCTAAAGTGCTGGCCAACCCACCTTTATCCCCTTCGATAACATCGGCAATACCCATAGCATTTACAGCAACTACCGGGGTCCCGGTATCCATAGCTTCGCCCACAACTAAGCCTTGGGTTTCGGTAACTGAAGCAAAAATAAAGACCGTAGCGGCTTTATAAAGACTAGCTAGATCTTCTCGATCTAAATACCCGGTAAAAAGCACTCTTTTCTCTAAATGCAATACTTTGGCTAGCCATTCCAGATTCTTTCGATAAGGGCCATCTCCGGCAATAACAAAAGAAGCGTCTTCGTTCTTTTGCAGTACTTTACGAAAAACCCTTAATAGGAAATCAATGTTTTTCTCTTTACCTAAACGACCTGCATAAAGCAGGATAGGTTTGCCCGGAGGTAAACCATAACGAACTCTGGCTTGCTCTGCATCTCCTTTATCCTTAACTGTAATATCTATACCTGTGGGTATTACTTCCATAGCTGTTTTGACACCATAGGTATGCAATTCTTTCTGCATAGCCTGGGAAGGAGTGATCACTAAGCTACAACTATTACAGTAATCTTTGCTTAATCTTTTTGCCATCCACTGCCCTATACCTTCTCCTACTACCGGTAAATAATGTACATATTCCGTAAATAAGGTGTGATAGGTATGCACCAAAGGGATCTTATGCTTTTTGGCCAAACGCAGGGCCAACCAACCCATGGAGAACGGAGTATGAGAGTGAATGACATCTATTTCCAGATCTTTGAACTGTTTTAATTTTCTAGAATAAGGATAGACCAATCGATGCTCTGAATGAAATAAGTACGGAGCTGATTGGAACCGAAATTCAAAATCCTTTTCGGTGACCCCTTTTAACTGAGGACCAAAAATATATACCTCATGCCCTTTTTTTCGCAATTCATGCATAAAAGTATTGATAGAAGTGACCACTCCGTTGATCTGCGGTGAATATGTATCTGAGAACATCGCTATCCGCATTTGTATATCCTTACTAGATATTCTTAAAATCCGGTATCAGCCTGGCGGTCAAACCTATAGAAAGGATCACGATGCCCAAGCCCATGAATACCGCAGGGATCGAAAAGAGATCAGCTAAATATCCTGCCAATACTGCAGGAAAGGTAAATGCTAAACTAACGACCATATTTTGTACTCCAAATACCCGCCCACGCATATTTTCGGGAATGAAACTTTGCAAGAAAGCTTGAATGGGCGCAGAAATAAAGGCATTCCCAAAGCCCAGAACGAAAATGGCAAAACAGGCCCAGTATACATCGCGGGCTAAAGCGATACCTATTAAAGAAATACCGCAGATCACAAATCCGCCTTCGATCAAGAAGAACTTTTTCTTTAATAAACGCTCGATCTTTTCCACCCAGAGTATCCCCAAGATCATGCCGAATCCAGCAAAAGATACTAGTAAACCAAAATTACGACCTGTAATATTCAGTATTTTCGAAGCAAAACCGACCGTAAGCACACTGATCGCAGCCAATCCGGATATCGCGATAAATAACATAAAAAAAGCTATGTATACAATATGGTTTTTAAAAATGAATTTGATACCCTCATGCAATTCATGAGTGATCGAATAGACAGGATGCCTTTTGATGTGACGGGAAGGTTCATGTAAGTGCATCCCCAGTATCGCCAAAGCAGCCAAGATATAAAGCAGTGCAGCAACTTGATATAGCACCGTGATCTCAAAGAATTGAATGACCAGGACTGCTACTCCAAACCCGAGGACCGAGGCTCCCATCCAAGCCCCCATAAAAAGAGCATTAGCCAGGACCAACTGATCCTTAGGGACTATTCCCGGGATAGCCGTGGTCTCTGCAGGAGCAAATATTTGGGCGATCGTAAACACAAGTATCGCGATCAAAAAGATCCAGATGACCTGCGGATGCAAGCCAATGATCGGAATGACCAAGACAAGCAGTGCCCGTAAAAGATTGGAAATGAACAGGATCGGTTTTTTCTTCCAACGATCCACAAAAACACCAAAAAGAGCGCTAAATAGTACGGCCGGCAAAGCAAAAGTGAGCATTGGAATACTTGTCCCTAGATTAGAATGGAAATACTCATAGGCAATGATCATGAGAATATACGTAAACACTCGGTCGGCCAGCTGGCAAAATATCTGGGCTACCCAAAGAAAAATGAAATCAATATTATGAAAAAGTTTTTTTGCTTTAATACTTGTCATTTTCTTTTCTTCCCCATAAAACTTTTGATAGAAGTATAATCACCGAAATGCTCTATAAATGCTTTGTCTGAAAGATCCTCTGCCAGTTGCGGCATAATACCCTCTATTTCCAGGAATTTCCTTTGGAATGCCTGCCTTACTTTATCAGGCAGCTCTCCTCCGGCCAAGGCCTGTAAGCTTGTCAGCAGAAGCATAAATAGCGGCCGATTAGGGTGTTTCTCCTCTGTTGCCTTATCTATTATCCAAACTAAATAACTACCTGTGGTTAAAATATCAATGCTTTCGCGTAATTTAATGAAGGGCTCTATGATCTCCGCTTGACTCAGTTGATCCAGATCCTTTCCCTCTGCTAATAATGCCTGATGATATACAAATAATTCTAAACGCCCTCCAAAGCGGCTACGGATGCGGCGCGCTCCCTTGGCCACGGCCCTGATCTTGCCCTTTTCTTTAGAATAAAGCGTGATCAATTTATCTGCTTCACCAAGATCGAACGATTTGATATTTATTGCATCTACTTTATATAAGCTCATTTTAAGAGATCTTTTGCATGACCAGTCCGGTCAATAGCTTTGGAAAGAAATCCGTGGATTTCTGAGGCATGGTCTCTCCTTTGTCTGCGATCCTTGCTACATCATGAACATTCGTAGGATTCAAAAAGAACACAGCTTGTTCCTTGCCACTATCTACCGCAGCAATAGCTTCATCGGGATATCGCTTATAGGAAATATTTGTTTGCTCTGCCTGCTTCTCTAGGGTGATCCCCAAAAGCTTCTCAAAGATCAAAGCGTGTAGGATGGAGACATCCAGATGCTTCCATTCCGTAGAATGTTCGACTTTGATATCCGTATCCATAACTTTAATATCTTGCATTTCCAGTAGATAAAAATCCTTATTTACATAAATACCGAACCGCGGCTTCCCTTTTTTGGCTTTTATTAGCTCGGCATCGAGCTCTTCAAACGTTGAATACTGTAAAATCTTAAAATACTTACCAAGGTCCTTATGGAGCTTAGCCCAGTCCAACTCAATATCATGCAGCAAACGGTGCGTAGGCAGGACCGTTAAGCCCTCATCATCCATATTGACCATGGTCATCATCTGATAATTATAGGCCTCATCCTTGCCCCAAGCTCCGTTCTCTTTGGAAAAGTTACAGGCCGTTTCATAGCGGTGGTGGCCATCAGCTATCAGAAGATATTTATCCTTCATCATTTCAATTATCATATCAATAAAATCTTTATCGTTTATCGACCATAATTTATGCCAGGATCCATATTCATCTTTTACTTCATAAATAGGTTTGTTGACAGAAATGACCTCTGCCAAAAGAGCATTGATCTTCTTCTCGGGCTCTGAATATAGCATAAAGATATGTCCGAACTGGGTCTTGGTCGCTCTTAAAAGGTTCAAACGATCTGCCTTGGGCTTGGATAAAGTTTTTTCATGGGGCCTGATCTTGCCGGAAGTAAAATCTTCTAATTGGACTAACGCGACCAAACCTTTGCGCACTTTGGTCAGCCCATCCACATGATATTCCTGATAATAAGCAAATAATTGGGGCTTATCTGCTTCGATCAAAATCTGCTTTGCCTGCCAATCTTTCAGGAACCCAGCTGCTCTTGTATAACGATTATCGTTATCATTATCCTTAGCTTCTTGCTTACCCAGGATCAATCGCACAGCATTATAAGGAGAACGTTTATAATATTTTTCCTGCAAGGCTGGAGAGATCTTATCGTATGGCTCGGTCGCTACTTCCTGGATGTTTATTTTTTCGGGATTGTACATCAATCCGTTAAAAGCTTTTATTTGTACCACTTTATAATACCTCGTTTTTTGCCGTCAGCATAGGAAAATTCGGCAATTGCTAGAATGCAACTTTAACATGGAGCTTAAACTACGTCAATTTTCAGGTACTTATTAGAATTTTATCAGCCGCGCAGAAGCTCTGATCCCTTTGATCTTCGAGATCTTAGCCAATAATTCAGTTGAGATATCACTATCTACATTGATGAGCATGATCGCATCGCCGCCTTCTTTGGCACGGCCTACTTCCATCCCGGCAATATTGATCTTGTTCTTGCCTAAAAATGTTCCGACTTCGCCGACAATTCCCGGTTTATCTTCATTCGGGAAGATCAAAAGATTACCTGTAGGTACTGCATCAACTGCAAAACCATCTACATTAGTTATTCTTTCGCCTATAGTGGCTAAAAGCGAACCGCTGACACTATGCTTATCTTTCTTGGTGGTTACTTTAACTGTGATGCTATTCGCAAAATCCTTGCTCTCTTCACTCTTCGTCTCGGTTATGGACATACCGCGCGCTTTTGCGATAAGCGGAGCATTTACAAAGTTTACAGTTCCTTCGGGATTCTGACACTCCAGCAGACCTTTAAGTATAACCGTTGATAAAGGCGAAGGATCAGCTTTAGCTATGTCACCAAGATAGGTAACTTCTAAATTTGTGATCACATCCTCAGAAATTTGGCCTATGAACTTACCGATCTTTTCCGCCAAATTTATATATTGTTTTACAGGCTTTAAAAGCGCCGGCTTCATGCTTGGAATATTTACCGGTGCCGATGCATCACCGCCGTTGAGCACTGTGGCGATCTGCTGGGCCACATCGACCGCAACATTGACCTGTGCTTCCTCTGTAGAGGCCCCCAAATGAGGCACTGCTACGATATTAGGACAATCGAACATAGGTGATTCCGTGGTCGGTTCCTTTTCATACACATCAACTGCCGCCGCACCGACTTGCCCGCTTTTACATGCTTCTACAAGATCATTTTCAACAACAACACCGCCTCGGGCACAATTTATGACACGCACACCTTTTTTCATTATCTTGAACTTATCTTTATTGATCATGCCTTTAGTCTCATCGGTCTTCGGAATATGCAGCGATATATAATCACTTCGTTTAAGAACATCATCTAATTTAGCGAGCTCTACGCCAAGGTTCTCGGCATGTTCTTTAGAAGCAAAAGGATCGTAAGCGATCACTTTCATGCCCATACCCAGCATGCATTTAGCAACGTGTGATCCTATTTTCCCCAGCCCGACAATACCCAGGGTCTTGCCGAACACTTCAACACCTTTATATTTAGCCCTATCCCATTTATGCTCTTTAACCAAGCTAAAATAAGCTTGAGGAATATTGCGGCTCATGGATAAAAGCATGGCCACCGTATGCTCGGCGGCAGCTATCGTATTTCCCTCGGGAGAATTAACTACAATAATACCTTTTGAAGTAGCAGCAGGCAGATCGATATTGTCTACGCCAACACCTGCTCGGCCGATTATCTTCATCTTCTTGGCCGCAGCGATTATCTTAGGAGTAACTTTAGTTTGAGAGCGGACGATCATAGCATCGTAATTGCCGACTATTTTCACGATCTCGTCTTCCGGCAGACCGGTTTTAACATCTACCTTTATACCGGCATCTTCTAATATCTTAATTCCATCTTTTGACAGCTTATCGCTTACTAATACGCTCACCATAATCCCTCCTAAACTTAATTTATGCAGCTACTTTAACTTTTTCCTGCAGCGCTTCTTGTACAGCCTTAACACTGACGCCTAATTCTGTTTTTCTGCCCAGATCATTTAAAGCCATTTCCAGGCAGGCAAATGTAGCCAGGATCTCTTTAGGATCACAAAAACCTAAATGTCCGATCCTGAATATTTTGCCTTTCAGATCGCTCTGTCCGCCTGCTAGAACAACATCATATTCCTTGAGCATTTGCGAGCGGACCTTTTCGGCATCGATATCCGGAACAACAGAAGTAACCGCAGGGGAAGCGATCTTGTCGTCATCGGCCAGCAGCTTAAAGCCCAAAGCTCTGACGCCGGCGCGTACCGCTCTTTTCAATCTTTCATGGCGGGCAAAAATACTTTCTATACCTTCTTCTTCTAATATTCTTAAAGCCTCCAGCATGCTAAATGCAGTGGAAACCGCCGGGGTCCAAGGAGTTTGTCCTTTTTTGGCAAAATCTCTGGCCGTGAGCAGATTAAAATAGAAAGCATGTGTCTTTGCTTTTTCAATGACTTCCCAGGCTTTTTTACTGACAGATACAAAGGCCAAGCCAGGGGCGACCATAAAAGCTTTCTGCGAACCGGAGGCGACCATATCCAAACCCCAAGCATCCGTCTCCAGGTCTGCCGCCAAAAAACCGCTGACCGCATCAACCACTGTCAAAGCACCGTGTTCTTTAACAACTTTAGCGATCGATTTAACATCATTTAATACACCGGTTGAAGTCTCATTTTGCTGAAAAAATACGGCTTTGATCTCTTTCTTGGTATCTTTATCCAAAGCAGCTTTAAGTTTTTTAACATCAACGGCAGTCCCTTTATCAAAGGATAATTTTTCTACTTCAGCGCCGTTCGCGGCACAGATCTTGGCAAACCTTTCGCCGAAATTACCGATCGAGGCAACTAAAACTTTATCTCCCGGCGTGATGATATTAGCTGCACAAGCCTCCAGCGCTCCTGTGCCGGAAGATGTAAGCATAAAAACATCATTCTTGGTCTTTAAGAATTTTTGCACTGAAGAAATGATCTTATTAAATACTTCTCCAAAAGCTTTGCCGCGGTGATTGATCATCGGCTTGGCGCTGGCCAAAAGCACATCAGGTGAAACATTGGTCGGCCCCGGTATCATTAGTAATTGCTTAACATTTTTCTTCATATATTTGCTCCTTCTCAATGTTATTTCCCCCAGGAAATTCAGGCTTGAAGAAAAATACTTTAACCTATGTATTTTATCCCGTCAATAATTTTCTTGGGGTATTGACTTGCCGATAAACTGTACTTAAGATATGTTTGCACGATTCTGAGACATTTCAGCCTTCTCTTTTAAGGCGAATAGACTATTTTTTCGTATATTTTCATATGCACCAATTTATAAAAAACCCCGCCTTTCAGCGGGGTTTTGTTTATCTTATCTCTTACGATACTGCGGACCTTTTCTGGCTTTCTTCTTGCCGTACTTCTTGGTCTCCTTCATCCTCGGATCTCGGCGCAAAAGACCTTCTATCTTCAAGGTCTTTCTTAGATCCGGATCCAATTGCAGTAAAGCTCTGCTGATACCATGAGCAATAGCTCCGGCCTGCCCGCTGATCCCGCCGCCGGAAACACGAGCTAAGACATTGTAACGCTCTAAGGTCTTAGTTAGCTTTAAAGGCCTTAAGATCATTTCTTCAAGAAACTTCCGCCCGACAATATAATTCTGAGCACTTGTTTTATTGATCTCGATCAGACCATTTCCCGGGAATAACCAAACCCTGGCCCTGGCGTTCTTGCGGCGCCCGGTACCGTAA
>JBHPMC010000029.1:0-8460 GCA_042562495.1 Candidatus Margulisiibacteriota bacterium | reverse complement strand
CAAGGGCTTGGAATATGATGCTAAAGGAAAAATGATCGCTGTCCAGGTATCTACAAAGCAAAAAGTAACAATTAAAAATACTACCCTATGGGTATTTCAAGAGATCCGCCTGGACTCAGCAGGGGTCAAGGTCATCAGCATCCGTTAAAGAATTTTCCAATTCGACAGAAACAATATTTTTATTTATAATCCAGAAAAATTAACATATGAATAGAAGGGAGGAGAGGAATGCATAAGATATCTGAGGAGTGTATCGCGTGTGGCGCCTGTACGGCACAGTGTCCGGAAGGGGCTATCGAGGAAGGTTCTCCGGCTTTTAAGATCACTGATAAGTGTACGGATTGCGGTAATTGTGTGGAATCTTGTCCTGTGAACGCGATCTCCAAAGCAGCATAGTTTTTATTATAGATAAGATGAAAAATCCTGTAGTTTATAACCACAGGATTTTTTATGAAAAAAGTATTTGACCTGAAAGTAATGGTCAACTAAGCTATGTATTACAAATTTTTAATGGCAGGAGTATATCTTTTAAGGCTGTACTAACAGAAGTAAGAGGTGTACTCCCCACAACAATTAGGAGGAATAGTTATGAAAATAGCTGAAAAGGTATTGAGCAAGGAGAATATCAAAAAACTGGAGGCTTTGAATAATCCAAAGGTAATGGAAGTTGTCGAGAAATATGTCGAATTACTTCAGCCTGATAAAGTGACCGTCTTTACAGATAGCCAAGGAGATGTTGATAAGGTTCGTGCCCTGGCTTTGGAAAAAGGTGAAGAGAAAAAACTTGCAACAAAGGGCCATACAGTGCACTGGGACGGATACAATGATCAGGCCAGAGATAAGAACAATACTAGAGTATTAGTTACTCCTGATATGAAGATGAGCAAAGTTATCGCAACTAAAGATAGAGAAGAAGGGTTAAAAGATGTTCAGGAAATAATGAGCGGTATCATGAAGGGCAAAGAAGCTTTTGTGCGTTTTTTCTGCTTAGGGCCTCTTGATTCAAAGTTCTCACTATTAGCATTGCAGATCACAGATTCTGCTTATGTTGCGCATAGTGAGGATATTCTATACAGGACGGGTTACGAGCAGTTCAAAAAAATGAAGGTCAAAGATGAATTCTTCTATTTCATCCATTCTGCAGGCGAGCAGGATGAAAGAGGAAACAGCAAGAATATTGACAAGCGCAGGATATATATGGATGTTAAAGAGAATAGAGTGTTCACCATGAACAACCAATATGCCGGCAACAGCTTAGGTCTTAAAAAGTTGGCGCTGCGCTTAGCTATCCATAAGGCTAATCACGGAGATTGGCTGACAGAGCATATGTTCATCCTGGGTGCTAAGTCCCTGCTGGATAATAAGCGGACAACTTATTTCACAGGCGCTTTTCCAAGTGCTTGCGGAAAGACATCAACTGCCATGATCCCTGGCCAAACGATAGTTGGTGATGATATTGCCTATATAAGAACTAATGAAAAAGGGATACCACATGCTGTAAATATTGAGCAAGGCATCTTTGGTATTATCACAGATGTTAATCCTGTGGATGATCCGATCATTTATAAGACAATTACTACGCCACGTGAACTTATTTTTTCTAATATTCTAGTGAAAGGCACCATGCCTTACTGGCTGAACATGGGCAAGGATCTGCCAAATGAAGGCGAGAATTTTACCGGTCAGTGGAAATTGGGGAACAAGGATGCGAAGGGCAAAGAGATCCCGCATGCGCATAAAAATGCTCGTTATACAGTACGTATAGAAGAGCTGGAAAATGCTGATCCTAAGATTAATGATCCGGAAGGCGTGCCTATCAGCGGTGTGATCTATGGGGGCAGAGATTCCGATACTTCTGTGCCTGTATTTCAAAGTTTTAGCTGGGATCATGGAGTATTTATCGGAGCTACGATCGAATCAGAAACTACTGCAGCTACTTTAGGGGCTGAAGGAGTTAGAAAATTCTCTCCGATGTCCAATCTGGATTTCTTGGTAGTACCTTTGGATAAATACATACAAAATCATATTGATTTTGGGGCCAAGCTCAAAAAGACGCCGCTTGTTTTTGCTACAAATTACTTTATTAAAAAGGATGGGAAATTCTTAAGTGAGAAAGTTGATAAAAAAGTATGGTTGATGTGGATGGAGGGCAGGGTACATGGTGAATATGATGCCATTGAAACTCCAATCGGCTTTATTCCTAAATATGAAGATCTAAAAGCGCTTTTCAAAAAGATCTTTGATCGAGATTATACTGAAAATGACTATAAAGAACAGTTCACCATTAGAACAGAAAAGTGGCTGGAAAAGATCGATCGCATCAACAAGTTTTTCAGTGATGAGGATAATATCCCTGAGGCAATGTGGCAGGAATTGGAAGGCTTGAAAAAGCGTTTAGCTAAATAAGCTTAGCCTTGATCTTTCTTTTTCAATTTTTCTACTAAAAGGGTATCTTTTTCATAATCGATAATTAGATCATTACATCCGATGCAAGCGATCGGGTATTCAGTTTCATTCATTATATGAATATTCTTAGAATCGATCAGGATCTTTTTATCCCCTTTCTGCATTCCAGGGATCATTTCTTTTGCTCGAGGGGCCAGTTCTTTGGGGCAAACAAGCACACCATTTTCAGTATTGACGACCAGCATATTATCCAGACGAAGCGCATGGACAACAGGTTTTACTTTGTTGATCACTAAAGTATCCTTTGATTCACCGATCACAACAATACTACCATCCTTTTTTAGGACAACGTTATTTTCGCCGATCTTTGTGCCGTATTTCTCTAAGGCGATCCAGCCTCCGACATCGTTCCATTCTAATCCTGTTGCAGCAGGTATGGTTAGAATATTTCTGGCTTCTTTTTCCATGACAGCATAATCTATAGAAATATTCTGTTTGGCATCTTTGATCTGTTTATATTCCCTGGCGATGACCTCTAATTCATGTGGAAGGCCCAGGGAATCCTTAATGTTCTGTAGCCCTTTATGGATTATTGGAGCATTTCTTTTTAAAGCTCTTAAAATAGTACTTACTTTAAAAGCAAAAATACCCGCATTCCAGAAATATTCTCCAGATTTCAAGTATTCTTCGGCGGTCTTTAGATCAGGTTTTTCTACAAAGGCATTCGTATCATAAGCGAGCTCGTCTTTTTTCGAAAAAGAGGTTATTTCGTTCTTACTGGCCTTTATATATCCATAGCCTGTTTCCGGCCTATCTGGAGTTATGCCGATCGTGGCAATCTTACCCAAAGCGGCAGCTTGAGCAGCAGTATTGAGATATTGTTGAAAGTATTCGGTTTTCATATAGTGATCGGCAGGCATAACGAATAGTACAGTATCATCGGAATATCCGTTCTGCTGAGCGTAGATAGCAGAAAGGCCTATCGCTGCTGCAGTATTACAGCCGAAAGGTTCAGCAAGAACAGAAACTTTGCCTTGGCCTTGTTCCTCTACAATTTCTCTATACCGTGCCTCAGGAACAACAACAATAGGAATACCTTCAGGTACACGATCTATAGCTTCTTGGAGCATGGTTTTTTTACCGGCAAGGGATAAAAATTGCTTGGGCAGCTTTCCTTCCATGGTCGAGCTCAGAGGCGAAAGCCTGGTGCCGCTGCCTCCAGCCATGATCACTACTAAGACTTTGGGAGCTTTTTGGATATTTGTTTTATCGGAAACGGAAGGTATAGAAAGGATCTTCGAATTCAATGTTGTTATCATTATTTTCTCCTAAAGGATTTTTTTTACCAATAGATTCTTCTAATTATTTATCGTAAGTTAATAGCACAAATTTCATGTATTTTGAAAAAAATGAAATTATCACGAAAAACTTACGATTAATAGTTGTTAATCGGGCAACTTCATAAGTAATGGAGCCGGAAGGCTTTTATATAAAAAGCTTTTTAGGGAAGGCTAAATGTTCAGTTCAAAAAAAATAATATCTGAAAATATCAGAACACCGGTAGCAGATAAAAAATCTGCCGCATCACTTATCAAGTATCCTAAGCCATTGACGGAGGCAAGCTCTGATAAACATATACAGGCATATGTGGATGCTATTGTTAAATTAGTAGAGGAAATATTCATCCAAGACAAGACGCAAAAAACAGTTCTCTTTGGCCTGTATGATGATGATGAAAATTATATTTTTGTACAGGATGTGATCCGGGGAATTTTCAAGCGTTTGGGGATCAAGACCATGCTGGGTGTGCGATCTGCGGCAGAATTTAAAGTGCAAACAGAAGGTGCCCTGGCCTATCTTTTAAAAAATACACATGAACCGGTGATACTTACAGATGTGGAAAAGATCGCGGAATTATTCAGGTACAGCATGCCGATAAGCGGCAAGAGAAAGCAGTGGGTAGAAAGGCATATCGGCTTAAAGAAATTTTATTTAAAAATGGTCAGATTGACCGGAGTAAAAAGTTTCGTCGCTATTCCCATCCTGCATAATGGAAAGCTGGTGGCCCATGTATCTTTCTCATCTTCTAGAGAATATTCGCAAGAATATTTTGATGAGCTCAACGAGAAAGTAAAGACCATACAGAAATTGCATTATGATCTATTACTTAAGCCGAAAGATACGGAATTCAAGCTGCATATTTACGAGCAGAATTTTAAGAACGCACAAGACGGAGTGGTCAGTATCGATCTCAAAGGCCGGATATTAGTTATGAATGATTCGTTTAGAAGATTATTTGGGATTTCCCCCAGAGACAAATCCATAAATAGAATATCGAAATTACCTGCAGAGATCCATTCCTTGCTGGCAGATACCCTAAAAAAAGTGAACAAAGGGCAGCAGATAGTTGACAGCATGGAGATCTCTTTTGGTTCAGAGGCTGGGAAAATACATTCTCATGCAGCTTTTTCTCCGATACCGGGAGAACATAACAGCTTGATCGGGATAACCGCTGCTTTTAGAGATATTACAGAATTGAAATTAGCCCAGTTCAGACTGGAAAAAGTAAATAAAGAATTGGAGACCTTGTCTTTGATAGATGAAAAGACAAAGCTCTACAATGAAAGAAGTTTTAATAAGCTTTTTCCTGCAGCCATAGAGGAAAGTAAAAAAAGCCTGAATATAAGCTCGCCAATACTAATGTTAGTGGATATCGACCACTTTAAGATCATTAATGATGAAGATACTTCCGAAGGGCATCATTTATCAGGCGACGACATTTTGGTCCAAGCAGCGCAAGTTCTCAAAGAGGGAGTACGGCAGGGAAGCCCGGATCATCCTTTAGCCGACCTTGTTTTTAGAAAGGGCGGAGATGAATTCCCAATTATGATCCAGGATTCGACTTTGGAAGAAGCCCTAGCTATTGCCGAGAGGCTCCGCAAGCAGTTCGAAAGCATGGTCTTTATAGATCGTTTCGGGAAAAGGATAAAGATCACCATAAGTATCGGCTTGGCGCGTGCTAATAACAACGCGGAGCAGGCATTTAAAGAAGCAGATAATGCTTTATATGAGGCAAAAAATACCGGCAGAAACAGAACAGTTGCCTGGGTAAACGGTCAATTCAATCCAATATAAGCTTTTAAGAAATATGAAGGTTCAGCTGATCTTCCAGGCATTGATGAAGCTTTATTCTTTGTTCCAATAATTTGCTGAATAAGCCCAGGTTCTGATCATCGGTTTCCAAGATCTTGCGTATCTCGTTCATAGGCATATTGTTCACTTTGCGATCATCGATCTTCATGTTGATATTTCTATCTGTAAGAAATTTAAGCTTATCGACAAAATTTGCCGTTTCCACCGAGATCATTTTCTTTCTCCCCCATATTTAAAGACAATACCCCTTTAACCAATATCATATTGTTTAAAGATGTTTATATTTAACATATTTTTACGCAGGGGAAAAGTTCTTAAATAAACCGATCAAGCTTATTCCCCCACGAACACATATAATGTAGAAAATCTGAGGAACAAAGTCAAATTTGCCTAGGTGTAAGTTAACTAACTATTAACTTATTTAGCGTGTTTTTTGAAGACCAGCGCAGCGTTATTCCCGCCAAAGCCCAGAGAATTGGAAAGGGCTATGTCAACTTTATGTTCGCGAGCCTTATTGGGGACATAATCCAGATCGCATTCCGGATCGGCTTCTTCGTAATTAACAGTAGGATGTACTTTATTATTCACAATAGAAAGTATCGTAGCGATCGCTTCGATACCGCCGCAAGCTCCCTGGGTATGTCCGATCATGCTTTTGGTGGAAGAGATAGGGATCTTATAGGCCTGATCTCCGAAAACTTTTTTTATAGCCTTGGTCTCATAAAGGTCATTATATTTTGTTGAGGTCCCGTGGGCATTAATATAATCAACCTCATCTGTTCCTACGCCTGCGTCTACTAAAGCATTTTGCATAGCCCGAGCTGATAAGGAGCCGTCGGGCAAAGGAGCTGTTACATGAAAAGCATCGGCAGTTGCCCCAAAGCCAACGACTTCTGCATAGATCGAAGCGCCTCTTTCTAAAGCATGTTCTCTTTCTTCCAGGATCAATACCCCCGCACCTTCACCCATAACAAAACCATCCCTGTTCTTATCAAAAGGGCGGGAAGCTTTATTTGGATCATCATTTCTGGTGGACATAGCTTGAACAGCACAAAATCCGATCAGCGGCCAAGCAGTGATGCAGGCTTCAGCACCGCCGGCAACCGCAATATCTGCCGTACCGCAGCGGAGCATATTAAAAGCATCCCCGATCGCGATCGTTGCCGAAGCACAGGCAGAGGAGATCACTTTATTGGGGCCATGAGCCTTGATCATCATCGCGATCTGGCTGGCGACCAAGCCCGGTAAAACTTTTGGTATGATAGCCGGGGAGACTGCTTTGGCACCACGCTGGTTCAATACATCAACGGCTTTTTCCATTGATTCGATACCCCCGATAGCAGTGCCGATGACCACCGAGACCATTTCGGATTCAACTTCCTTCATCGAAAGCTGAGCATCTTCAAAGGCCATCAGCGTTGAAGCCACAGCAAATTGACTGAAGCTATCCATGCGCTTGGCCTCTTTCTTGGTTACAAAATCTTCAGGATCAAAATCATTGATCTCAGAAGCGATAAGTGTCCTAAGGCCTAGTTTTTCGGCATCGAACTTGGTTATTTTTGAAAAATTTTTGGTGCCTTTTTCGAGATTATGCCAGAAAGCATTTTTGCCCAGACCAATAGAAGTTAATGGTCCCAATCCGGTCACAACGACTCTTCTTTTTTCAGAGGGCATGAAAAAGTATAGCATTTTTTAGGCAGGGATTCAGGGCTACTTTAAGCCCCAGGTTTTTCTAAAAGGAAATCTTTGATGATCTTGAATACTTTATCCTTAGCTTCGATCATTGACAGCACATGTTTTCCATTGGTTATTATGTGCACTTCGGAATTTTTTAGCTTAGCGCTTAAAAAATTAGGCAGATCCGCAGCATAGAGATCATCTTGTTCACCAAATAGTACCAAAGTGTGCTCATCGACCTTGGATAATTTTCTAAGGGTCTTTTTATTATAACGATAAAGATCATAGATATTTATGATCGGGAGGATGTTGTAGGCGATCAGATCTTCGTAATGTATCGGTTTTTTAGGGTAATAAGGATAAAAAGGGCGGATGATCGGCAGGATCCAGGGCCAGTTAATTCCCAAGAATTGCGGCCTATATTTAAAAAGCGGGCTGAGGAGCACTATTTTTTCGTAATCTTTTTCTACAGCCAGGTCTAACGCCAGATTTGCTCCGGCACAAAGGCCGATCACATAATCATAATCATCTTTATTGGCGATCTCTTTGATCTGGGCCAACCAATCTTTCATACGCAGTTTTTCTACATCATAAAAAGAAGTGCCGTGGCCTTTGAGCTTCGGGCAATAAGAAGTTATCCCGTAGCGTTGCAGATATTTGGCGATCCCGCGCATTTCATGAGCAGAACCGGTAATGCCGTGGATGAGCAGGGCCTTTTTCTTTTCGGGATTTGCTTTATAGGTATAACTCTCTGCTAAGGAAAAATCTGTATCTTCTTTTTGTTGTAAATAAACCCTATGCGCGGTCTTGGTAGAATTTATCCGATAAGCTATGCCGATAATTAAAAGAACGGCGATCAATAATATATACGCACTCTTAAGTGATGTCATTTGTGCGAATTATACCTGCAAATTAAGCCGAGGGAAAACAAGTAACTATATATTTACTGCTCTTGATTTTATTGTGTCCTGAATAACGCTAAGTTATAATCACTGGCTATGAGTATAAATAATGATCAGCGTGCCGATCCTTCAACCAAGCGCCTGGAAGCTTTAGCCGATGGTATTTTTGCTATTGCTATGACCTTGCTGGTCTTGAATTTAAGCGTCCCGCATATCACCTCACAACTGGCCCCGCATGAATTGCCGGCCATACTTAATGCCCAGACCAATGATCTTTTTACGTACTTCTTGAGTTTTTTTCTTTTAGCGGTTTTTTGGATAC
>JBHPMC010000028.1:0-11524 GCA_042562495.1 Candidatus Margulisiibacteriota bacterium | reverse complement strand
TATGTTTTCAGCATTTGCTGAAATAATATTATCTCCTTCGTTTAAACTAGTTAGTGTAACTTCCCAGGTTGTGCCTGTTGGATAGGACACAGGGCCGACAGAAGCAGTTAAGGCGATAATGTTTATGGTGGTCGTATCCGCAGATTTTTCACCGGTTACTGTCTGTGTAGTATTATTCGTAGGGCTGGAAACGGGATCAATTGTTGGCGTAGCAGGGGGAGCTGCAGCCATATAGGTTATTGCTATCCAAAGATAATCAAAATTAAGAGTTTTGTTAGTGGCGCAGGTAAATTCAATATCCAGAGTTTGGATCTGTGAAGAGTTGGTTACGCCCAGGCTGAAAAGGTTTGCAGTGACCATGCTGCTAAAAGCGCCGCTTGTAGTTATAGGTTGAATTCCTGTACTTTGCAGGGCGTCACCCTGTTTTGCATATTGTACAGAAGGACCTGTAGCATAGCCTCCCTGAGTTCCATAATTAAGCTGCAATTCTACATCTGTTATAGTTGCCCCTGCCGGGAAGCCGGTAATATCAAAACTGTCGATGTACATTACTGCATTCTTTATTGTGGTGTATTGTCCATCGCCTGATACCATACCAGATTCTGCTACGGTTAATCCATTATTGATGATGATGTCTGACAGAGCATCTCCGGTATCATCCGTTACGCCTTTAGTATTGGCTGTAGCAATAAAAGTAGCAGCATTAGCATTGCTAAATGAAAAAATTAGTATAAGAAAGAATGCAAGAAAAAATATTTTCCTCAAGTAACCGATCACGATCAATGCAACGCCCTTTCCCTCAAAAAATTGATTGCCGTGTTATCTGGTGTAATTATGCCCACTTTTCCAAGATTTTATACATGGATTTTATATGATTCATTTTGAACACATAAAATACACATATTTCTTTCCTTATATACATCGTTAAGAAGGCAGAAAAATTTCATTAAAATGAACAACGTCCTATGCCGTCCGTGTTAATGAATACTTATTATACATGTTTTATTTGACAGCGCAAAATTTATAATAAAATACCCAAGCATCCAAACACCCAAACAACCAAGATTATAAAAGAAACGATCTGTATTATTAAAATCTTGATCTTTTGGGTATTTGGTTATTTGGGTACTTGGGTATTTATATATGTGTTTATCAATGCTAAGATTTCTCCTCTATGAACAGTAAAAGAGTCTATTTAGATAACAATGCAACAACAGCACTTCATCCTGAGGTAATAAAAAAGATACAGGAACTTTTGCCGATCTTTGGAAATGCCTCCAGTATGCATAGCTTCGGCAGGGAAGCTAAAAAAGAATTAGATCAAGCCAGGGAAATAGTTGCTAAAGTGATCGGCGCAGATCCTAAAGAGATCATATTTACCGGAAGCGGTACCGAAGCAGATAATTTAGCGATCAAAGGAGTGGCAGCCGCTTATAGAAACAAAGGCAATCATATTATTACTTCTGCTATAGAGCATCCGGCAGTGCTAAATACCTGTAATCATTTAATGAAAAAAGGCTTTGATGTGACATTTTTGCCGGTCGATGAAGATGGCCTGATTAGCCCTAAAGACCTGGAAAAGGCCATTACAACGCATACAATACTTATCTCAATAATGACCGCAAATAACGAGATCGGGACAATTCAGCCGATAAAAGAATTGGCGGCGATAGCTAAAAAGAAAAAGATTCTTTTTCATACGGATGCTGTACAAGCTGTAGGGAAGATCCCGATTAAAGTGGATGATCTGGGTGTTGATCTGCTTTCCCTTTCCGGGCATAAATTCCATGCTCCAAAAGGTGTAGGAGTTTTGTATGTCAGAAAAGGTACAAAGCTGGAAACTCAACTGCATGGCGGGCACCAGGAAAACCGTATCCGTTCAGGCACCTATAATGTATTGGGAGTAGCAGCGATGGGCAAGGCTCTGGAATTAGCAGAAAAAGAAATGCCCAAAGAAATGAAAAGGCTCAAGGCTTTAAAAGACAGATTACATAAGGGGATCATTGATAAAGTCCCTGAAATAAAATTAAATGGCCATCTGGAAAAATGCCTGCCTAATACTTTAGATATTTCTTTTCGTTATATTGAAGGAGAGGGGCTTATGTTGAGATTAGATGCAGAGGGCGTAGCTCTGTCTACCGGTTCTGCTTGTTCCTCGGGTAGTTTAGAGCCATCGCATGTATTGATCGCGATAGGCCTATCGCATGAGATCGCCCACGGTTCGCTTAGGTTCAGCATGGGCCGGGAAACTACCGAAGAGGATATCGACTATACAATTGAAAAAGTAGCTGCTGTTGTCCAAGGTTTGCGTGAAATGTCGCCTTTATACAATAAAAAATAATTCACCGGTCTATTAACCTTTTTATTGCAGAGTAGAAAGAGAAATAAAAAAATGTTCCCAAAGGATTTTATACAAAACGAATTAAATGCTCTTGAAAGAGATATCCTGCTGCGCGAACTAAAGACAGTAGAGACGCCAACAGGAAGGATAATAAAGATACAGGGGAAGGAATATCTAAATTTTTCTTCGAACAATTATTTAGGATTAGCTAATCATCCTGAGGTCATCAAGGCAGTACAGGAAGGGGCAAAAAAATGGGGGACAGGTACCGGATCCTCCAGGCTGATCTCCGGGAACATGTCGGTACATGAAGAGTTGGAAAATGAACTGGCCAGGTTCAAGGGTACGGAAGCCTGTTTATTGTTCTCCACAGGTTTTGCCGCTAATCTGGGCGCTATCACATCTTTGGTCGGCAAGGATGATGCAGTTATCATCGATCGGCTTTGTCATGCCAGCATAATCGATGCCTGCAATCTATCTGAGGCGAAATTATTGGTCTATCCGCACAAAGATTATTCACAACTGAAAGAGATCCTGGATACTTACCGGAACCGCCATAAAAAATTCCTGATAGTAACGGAATCCGTATTTTCTATGGACGGTGATCTGGCGCCTTTGTCCGAGATCGTATTTTTAGCTGAAGAATATGAAGCAATGACGATGGTCGATGAGGCTCATGCTACAGGTGTTTTCGGTGAAAAAGGCAGGGGGCTGGTATCAGAACTTGGATTAGAAAAAAAGATTGATGTGATCATGGGCACCTTGAGTAAGGCTTTCGGGCTGCAGGGTGGATTTATCTGCGGCAGCAATGAGCTTATAAAATATTTGATCAATAAGGCACGTTCATTTGTTTATTCCACGGGCTTGACCCCATTGATCGCCAGCGGAGCACTCAAGGCTTTAGATCTTATAATAAACGGCAAAGATCTTCGGAAAAAGCTTTGGGAGAACACTGATTATTTAAAAGAAGCCCTAAAGAAAAAGGAACTGGATATCGGCGAGACCGCAAGCCCGATAATCCCTATCATTATAGGCAGTACGGAGAAGGCCTTGAAAATATCGCGAAATTTGATGGGGGCCGGGATATATGTGCCGGCGATACGTTTCCCAACAGTTGCCAAAGATCAGGCCAGATTGCGTATAAGCATTATGGCCACGCATACCAAAGAAGACCTGGATAAGTTGGTGAACAATATATGAAAAAAACAAGTTTGAAAGAAAAGGATAAGCAGTTTGTCTGGCATCCCTTTACTCAGATGAAGGATTGGCAGGATGAAGAGCAGCTGGTCATCACCAAGGGCAAGGGAGTTTATCTTTGGGATGAGCACGGCAATAAATATATCGATGGTGTCTCATCGCTTTGGGTAAATTTACATGGGCATAAACATCCGCATATTGATGATGCACTTAAAAGGCAGGTCGACAAACTGGCCCATTCAACTTTGCTGGGTCTGGCCAATGATGTTTCTGTCGAGCTGGCCGAAAAGCTGATCAAGATCGCGCCACGAGGATTAACTAAAGTATTTTATTCCGACAACGGTTCTACCGCGATGGAGATCGCCGTGAAAATGGCCTATCAATACTGGCAGCAATATGGAGAAGTCGAAAGTCGTAAGTCGCAAGTCGTTAGTAAAGCCAAAATTTCAAATCCCAAGAAGAAAACAAAGTTCGTTTCCTTAAAGAATGCGTATCATGGGGATACTATAGGTTCGGTGAGTGTCGGTGGGATCGATCTTTTTCATAGGATCTTCAAACCGCTGCTTTTCCAGGTGCAGCATGTTGATAATATTGAAAAACTCGAAACATTATTGAAGAAACAATCCGGAAGCATTGCCGGAATTGTGGCAGAGCCTTTAGTACAAGGGGCTGCAGGTATGCAGATCTGGCCGGATGGTTTTATTAAAAAAGTCCGTGAGCTTTGTGATAAATACGATGTGTTGATGATCTGCGATGAAGTAGCCACGGGTTTTGGCAGAACCGGGACAATGTTCGCCTGTGAACAAGAAGCTGTAGTGCCCGATATTATGGCCATAGCAAAAGGGCTGACCGCCGGATATTTACCATTGGCGGCTACACTGACCAAAGAAAAGATCTACCAAAATTTCTTAGGTTCTCACGAGAGCCAGAGAACTTTTTTTCATGGGCATACTTATACGGGCAATCCACTGGGTTGTGCTGTAGCTTTAGCGAATCTGGAGATATTTGAAAAAGAACAGACCTTGCAAAAACTTCAGGAGAAGATAAAGTTTCTGGCAGAGGAGCTGCAAAGATTCAATGATCTTGAGCATGTCGGTGATATTCGCCAGAAGGGTTTTATGGTCGGCATTGAATTATTCCAGGATGCTATAAACAAGAAAGCATATGCTTACAAGGAGAGAGTGGGCCATAAAGTGATCATGGAGGCTCGCAAACAGGGAGTGCTTATACGTCCACTTGGCGATACGATCATACTTATGCCCCCGTTATCAATATCAAAAGAGGAATTAAAAAAATTATTAGATACAGTTCATTCATCAATTAAAAAGGTCACTGAATAGATGCGTGGTTATTTCATAACAGGTACCGATACAGAAGTTGGCAAAACCGTAGCAACGGCAGTGCTGGGCCTATTGCTTAAGAAGCAAGGTAAGAAGATCGGGGTTTTAAAGCCGATAGCCAGTGGTGGCGTTGAAGTTGATGGGAAGCTTGTTTCGGAAGATGCTCAGTTCGTTAAAAAGATCTTGGATCTGCCGGAGAGCTTAGATGTCATAAATCCAATATGTTTAAAACACCCGCTTGCTCCAAAAGTGGCAGCAGATCATGTCGGAGAAAAGATCGATCTAAAACAAATAAATTCGTCGCACTTGAAATTTCAGAAACAAAAGACAGAAATTTTATTGGTCGAGGGAGCAGGCGGTGTTATGGTTCCCATTAATCATGATTATCTGATCCTGGATATGATCAAAGACCTACGTTATCCTGTAATAATAGTAACTCGTCCGAATTTAGGCACGATAAATCACACGGTGCTTACGACCAGTATCTTGAAGCAGGAAAAGATACCCATTGCCGGTGTGATCTTTAATTATACAAAAGAGCAGGAAAAAGGAATGGCAGAGCGGACAAATCCCAATGAGATCAATCGCCTCTCCGGGGTAAAGGTCCTTGGTGAAATACCATTTTTAGAAAACACAGAGAAAATTCCTTTAGAAATTATCGAAAAAACTCTGGATATTTCCACATTACTATAAAAAAAGAGGCCGGATCAATTCCGGCCTCTTTTAATTTCAATCTCTTTATTGTCTACAGGAAAGACATTCCAATAGCGAGCTGAAAATCGGCAAATGATTTAACATTTAAATAATGAGGAACATATATTGATTGGGTGCCGATAGACGGCTCTATAAAGACAGGCCCGATATAGAACGGGAAGCCTATGGATATATATGAGCCATACATTTTTTCTTCCTCAGTGATCGCCCCGCCTTCGTTGAGCAACCGTACGCTTCCATCAAGAGATATGGTCGCTTCCTGGGCTCCGGCCCTGATTATAGGTGTTATGAAAGCAAGATTAAATTTAGCGAATATTCCGTAACGAGTACCTTTCCAAGACAGGGTACCATCATAATTTACGACTTGGCTTGTATTAGGATCTGTATAGCTGCCTTTATCTGAATATGACCAGGGGCTTGAAGCCGAGTTTACCTCTACTCCCAGATCAAGCAGCATAGGAACTACGGGCATTGAAAGGCCAAGGCCTACACCAGTACCTGTGAGATTGGCCTGTGTTTGTACTATTATAGATGCAGAAGAAACAGAAGCTAAAGATAAAACCACCAAAAAAGCTATGATAATTTTTTTCATACTTTTACCTCCTTGATTTTTATTTATTATCCCACAATATTTTGGGAGATTATATCGCCCATTTCTTTTGTGGATACTTTTTTATTTCCAGCAGACCCACCTTCGCTTGTTGAGCTTCGTTGGGCAGGATAAATATCTGCTGTGCGATTACCTTGTTCCAAGGTCTTTAAGACAGCCTGGTCGATCGCTTTGGCTGCTTTTGTTTCACCTAAAGAATATTTCAACATCATGCCGGCAGATAGGATCTGGGCGATGGGATTAGCGATCCCTTTTCCGGCAATATCAGGAGCAGAACCACCGGAAGGTTCATAAAGCCCGAATTTACCGGAAGCTAAAGATGCAGAAGGCAGCATGCCCAAAGATCCTGTGATCATGGAAGCTTCGTCAGAAAGTATATCGCCGAACATATTTCCGCAAAGCATTACATCGAATTGCTTGGGATCGCGAACCAACTGCATGGCGGCATTATCGACATACATATGTTTGAGTTCTACATCGGGATATTTTTTAGCTACCTCGGTCACCACTTCTCTCCAAAGCACCATGCTGGTCAGAACATTAGCTTTATCGATAGAGGTCACTTTTTTATTGCGTTTCTTAGCAGCTTTAAAGGCGACCTTAGCGATGCGTTCTATTTCTTTACGGCTATAAACCATAGTATCGGAAGCCTTAGTTTTAGTTCTTTTTTTAGGTTTGCCGAAATAAATACCGCCGGTCAATTCACGGACGACCAGGATATCAAAACCATTGCCGATCACTTCCTTTTTTAAAGTAGAAGCATCAGCCAGAGGTTCAAAAACAATGGCCGGGCGCAGGTTGGCATAAAGCCCGAATATCTTTCTAAGCGGCAGAAGTGCAGCACGTTCCGGCTGTTGTTCCGGGGGCAGCTTTTCCCACTTTGGCCCGCCGATCGCGCCAAAAAGTACCGCATCAGAATTTTTACATAGTTCTACTGTTGCTTCCGGTAAAGCTTGGCCGTGTTTGTCTATCGCGATACCGCCGACATCAGCATTTTTGAATTCAAATTCAAGCTGGAATTTCTTACTGACAACCTCGAGTACCTTAAGTGCTTCGGTCATTATTTCGGGGCCTATTCCGTCACCAGGCAGTACAGCGATCTTATACATTTTGCCGTCTCCTTCATGTCAAACTGGCTCCTATTTTAGAAGAAACTCAATAAATTTGAAATAAGCATAAATGTATGGGATTTAAGTAAGCCGAGTACGATATATATTGGACTATTTATTCTTGGAGGTAAAATGTATTTGTTCAGTAAAATAATCGCAATGAAACATACGGTTTCTAGCCTTATGGAGGAAATAAAACCTTTAGTCTGGAAATTGGCTAAAGAGAATGAGGGCACTGAAAAAGTATATACAACTGCAAGGGATCGTGCGGAAAAAATATTTCCGGAGATTAGTACAAATATGCTTGGCGATGTAGTAGATGAAAGTTTTAAATATTATAATGATAGCAGAGGTAAGCTGTTGCATCACGAAGGCCGCCGAAGATTAACTTCAAAAGTTTTAGAACGTGATGTCAGTAAAAGTGAATCATGGAATGCGGAAGGTTTTTCTGCAAGCGAGCTGGAGGTCGCTGAGCAGGAGTGGAACGGTAAACTTAGCGAAATAGTAAAGTGTCTTTTTGAATGTGATCTAGAAAATTGGCGCAAACATAAATATATACAAAAAAGCAAGGATTTTGCAGAAGAGCTTGGTTGTCCGGATGAGGAAGATGTTGAAAAGATCAAGGCTGAAGTAAAGTTGAGATATGATTCGATCATTCAGATTTTTGAGAACATTCATGCAATGGTTTTGGGATCACAAGAAAGCCTGGAAGAAGGTTTTCAAAAGGCTTATGAAAGTGATACTAAGAAATGGCGGATCTCTATTCCGGAGCTGCGCCAGCTATATCGCCGTTATATTGATCATATATTAGTTGAAAAACAAGCAAGCAATGGAGAAAAAAAAGCTGCTGTTCCTTTAAATAATATAGAGGCGCAAGGACAGAATGTAATTTATAAGAAAAAAACAACTAGCTTAGAAATGATGAAGGCAATAGAGAAAGAGATAGCAGGGGTAATAAAAGGATTGAAAGAAAGGATCTCTACTGCGCCAAATCCAAAGGCCTATTCCCAAATAGCAATATTAATGGCTGATGATCTGTATGCCAAGATCAGGGATTATGAGGAGCAGGGAGGAGAAGGTACGTCGGTAAATCTAGTCGAATTCAATAGAGCGATCGAGGCATTATTTTCTTCTACTGCTCAAGATGAAAAAATGAAATATAAAATAGGCAGGATATTCTTATTCATGAACTATGGGCGTTCAGGCCAGCTCCTCAATTCCGTAAAAACATATCTTGGCAAGCAATATGAGGCTGTCTACCTAGAGGTCCGCAGAGATAAAGGTAAATAGGTTACTTCTTGTTGTAGGCAGTTAGACCGCCGGCTTCGATGATATCCTTGATCGGGCCGAAATCTTTTATTTTATAAGCCTTATCCTTAGCCTTTACAATCAATTTATCCAGATCGATCTCCAGATCATCACCTGTTTTTAAGCTTTTTGTAAGATCATCAGATGTTTCTAGCGGATAGATCTTGCGACCGCCGTTAATAGAGTTGCGGTAGTATATCCGAGCAAAGGAATTGGCGATCACAGCCTGAATGCCAGCAGCGGATAGTGCGATAGGGGCATGCTCGCGGGAAGAACCGCAGCCAAAATTATTCCGAGCAATGATTATTTTATAATCACAGGAACCATTCTCGTTCAGGAATTTTCCGTATTTAGGATCAAGGTCCTGCATAACGTTCTTGGCCAGCTCTTTAGGATCCATCGTTGTCATGTATCTGGCCGGGATGATCTGATCCGTATCAATATTGTCGCCAACCACAAATACTTTTCCTTTGACGATCGCCATTATTTCACCTCGTCCGTTATGTACCCTGCGATAGCAGAGCGGGCAGCGACGATCGGTGAGGCCAAGTAAACTAAAGAATCCGGATGGCCCATTCTTCCTCTAAAATTTCTGTTCGTCGTAGCGATGGCTATTTCTCCAGCAGCAAGTACTCCTCCGTGGTAGCCTAAGCAGGCATTACAGCCGGGAGAAACAAAAACTGCTCCGGCATCCATGAAAATATCATACCAGCCGTTCTTTACGATCGCTCTTTGTATCTCAGCTGTGGCGGGAACGATCAAAAGCTTAACATCTTTTGCTTTCTTTTTTCCTTTAAGTTCTTTGGCGGCAGCCGCAAAATCTTCGATCTTTCCGCCGGTACAAGAACCTATGTAGGATTGGTTTATTTTTATCTTTTTACAATCTTTAGCTGGAACAACGTTCGATGGAAGATAAGGCTTGGCGACAACAGGCACAAAATCTGCAGCCTTATATTTCAGGACTTTGGAGTATTTTGCATCTTTATCCGAATAAAGCGGCTCGAACTTTTCTTTGGTCCTGGCTTTTACAAAATCGATCGTCTTTTTATCCGGAGCAATGATCCCTGATTTTGCACCGCATTCGATGGCCATATTGGTAAGAGTCATCCGTTCATCGATAGACATATCTTCTATGGTCGAGCCTGTCCACTCCATGGCTTTATAAAGAGCACCATCTACACCAAGATCTCCGATGACTTTTAATACTATGTCCTTGGCCATAACATCTTTAGGAAGCTTGCCGTTCACTTCGATCTTAATTGTCTCCGGCACGCGAAACCAAAGCTTGCCGGTGGCCATAACATTGCCCAACTCGGTCGAACCGATGCCTGTTGAGAAAGCACCCAGTGAGCCATGCTGACAAGTATGGGAATCAGCTCCAACGATCACTTGCCCGGGCCGGACAAAACCTCTGTAGGGCAGCATAGTATGACAGACGTCGTAATCCCCTGTTTCAATACTGAAGATATTCTTTATCTTTTTAGCATGAGCAAAATCCAGTAAGCGTTTAACCAAAGTCGCTACTTTAATATCTTTATTGGGCACCCCATGATCGGGAAGGATAATGATCTTATTGGGATCCCAGATCTTGCCGCCAAATTCTTTTTCTACTATATCTATAGCTAGATCGGAAGTGACATCATGAGCCAAAGCGATATCTATTTTGGCCGTAACTACTTCTCCCGGAACGACTTTCTTTTTTCCGGCAGCTTTAGCAAGTATTTTTTCAGTTATGTTCATACTCATTTTTTATCCTTTTGTGAAAGCAATTTTAACATAGGAGACAATTCTTAAATAGAGATAGATTGCAGTAAAAAGTGTTGTTTTATATAGAACTTTGCGCGTAAAGTTAAATGGATTAATGAAATCCAGCATGTTAAAATTTCAAGGTAAATATGCGTAATTTTAAGCGATTATTATTATTGATCTTCTGCTGGCTTATCCCTCTTAGCTTAGGTGCTGAAGATTTTGCAGCCAAGGTCAATGGAGAGATAATAACTTTGCCGGCTTTTGATAAAGCTTTCCAAGCAGCCAAGCAGCAATTGGCTCAGCAGGAAGCAATCGATTTTTCTTCAGATGAAGGCAGGCTCTTGCTAGCGGCAACAAAGCGTTCAATATTGGAAGAGATGATAGATTTTGTATTGTTGAACCAGGGTGCAAAGCAATTGGGAGTAGAGGTCTCGGAAAAAGAGATAGAGCAAAGAGTTAAGAAGGTCCAGCATGGATTTCCATCGAAGGCAGTTTTTTCTGAGGCGCTTTCTGAGGATGGCATCAGCTTGACCGACCTGGAGCAGGGTATTAAGCAGGAAATATTGATAGAAAAAATAATCGATAAATTAGCCGAAAGAGTAAAGATCACGGATGGCGATATCGAAAATTTCTTTAAAAGGAACAAAGAATTATTCTCGCAGCCAAAAAGAGTGCAGGTCTTCCAAGTGTTGTTGCCGACAAAAGAAGAAGCAGATGAAATTTCAAAACGCCTGCAGAGTGGAGAAGATTTTCGAAAACTTGCCAAACGTTATTCTTTAGATCAAATGACCAGTGCCGATGGAGGAGAGCTGGGTTTTATAGAAGAGAACCAGCTGCCCCCGCATTTAGCAGAGATCGTTGCCGGGATGAAGACGGGGGATATCTCCGAGCCGATCGCAGCCGAAGAAGGTTTTTATATCATAAGCTGCGGGGAGATACTGCAGGAAAAAGAAGCTAATCTGGAGGTTTCTAAGAAGCAGGTAAGGGATTTCTTGGTCCGAGAAAAAAAACGCAGTATCTATGAGCGTTGGTTCGAGCAATATAAAAATAAAGCTCAAATAGAGATCAATCAAGATCTATTCCCTAAAGTTCAGCACAAGGCAGCGCCTGTGATCCCCAAAGATAACGAGCAAGAGATCAATAATACCGAGAAAGA
>JBHPMC010000027.1:0-13257 GCA_042562495.1 Candidatus Margulisiibacteriota bacterium | reverse complement strand
CAGCGTGCAATACAGGGGTCTCGACTTCCATAAATTGCTCTTCATCAAGGAACTGGCGGATCAAATGAATAATACGGCTTCTGGTCTTAAAAACCTGTTTAATTTCCGGATTGGATATTAAGTCCACATAGCGTTGACGGTACCTAAGTTCTTTGTCTTTCAAGCCATGAAATTTTTCGGGAAGTGGGTGGAGTGATTTTGTGAGAAGAGTGTATTCGTCCACTCTAACGGACAATTCACCACGCTTGCTGCGGAAAGGTATACCTTTTATCCCCACAATGTCTCCGGTGTCCAGGGTTAGATATTTGTTGTACTTTTCTTCACCTAAATTATCCAGCTTGCAATAGAACTGGATAGCGCCGCTGTCGTCCAAGATATTGCCAAAAGAAGCTTTGCCATGACCTCTGCGAGCTACAATTCTCCCGGCAATAGATACTTTTTCTTTAGCTTCTTCTTCATTCTTTAGATTGGCGTACTTTTCAAGAATGTCGCCAATATGGTGGGTTTTTTCATAGCTATACTGAAAAGGATTATCGCCAGAACTTAAAATATCCTTTAATTTCTGTTGGCGGACCTTTAATTCGCTTTGCGGGTTTTTTTCTTCAGCCATGATGCAATTGTAAGTCTAAATGAGAAAGCCAGTCAATACAGATAACGAGCAAGTTGTTTGGTGTGATTATTATGTTAAAATTAGCAAAAATTTCTAAGGAGACTTACTATGGACAGCGATAAATTAACTGCATTTGATATTGTGGAAATAGCTATCGAAATGGAGAAAAAAGGAGCAGATCTTTACCATGAATTAGCTCAAGCTGCCCGGCAAATGCCTATTGCCGATGTTTTTAAAAAGCTGGAAGAAGAAAAAGCCAAACATCTTGAACAATATCAGAAATTATTGAAAAAAGTATCAAAGGAAGCCCCGCAGGAAGCTTATCCCGGAGAGTATATCCTTTACTTAAGAAATTTAGCCGAAGAACACGTTCTGTCTAAAGAAGAAGCGAAAAAAGAGTTTGCCGCAGTAAATACTCCCAAGGAAGCTTTAGATATCGCGTTGAATTACAAGAAGAATACTTTGCTTTATTTAAAGGAGCTGGAGCAAGCGCTGAGCGGCAAAGATGATAAGATCGTTAAAGAACTTATAAAGAAAAAGCAGCAGGATCTCAATCACCTTTTAGAGCTCAAGAAAAAAAGTAAATAAAAGTTTTATAAACAATATTCAAAAGGGAAGGTTCATATGAAGCCAAAGAAAATGACTGTCTTTACCATCAGCATAATGATATCGGCGGCAGTGGTCAGCTTAAGAGGTCTGCCGATGATGGCCAAGGAAGGCACATCGATGATCTTTTATCTGCTTTTTGCGGCAGTTTTATTTTTAATACCGGCATCTTTAGTATCAGCAGAATTAGGCAGTGCTTTTAGTAACAAGGGCGGCGGAGTATATACCTGGGTTAAAGAGGCCTTTGGCTCAAAATGGGGCTTCACAGCGATCTGGCTGCAATGGATCCAGAACGTGGTCTGGTATCCGACAGTTCTTGGATTTGCAGCGGCATGTCTGGCTTATGTAGTTATGGATCCGAAATTAGCTGCCAATGGTCTTTTTACAGGTGTAGTGATCTTAGTTTTTTACTGGATCGCTACGTTAATTGCTTTGAAAGGTTCTCATACTGCCAGCAAAGTTACAAAATATGGTTTTCTTTTAGGGACATTACTTCCCGGGATCTTTATTGTGTTGCTTGGTTTGCTTTGGGTAATAAAGGGAAATCCTCTTCAATTTATTAGTGCACAACATTTCGGCAGTACTGTAACAGGTATGCATGCACGTTATTTCCCGAACATTAGTAATTTAGGGAATATTGCTTTTCTGGCGGGGATTATTTTGTTATTTGCCGGGGTTGAAGTGCATGCTGTCCATGCCAATGATATGCAGAATCCTTCTAAAGAATTTCCGATCAGCATACTCCTAGCCTGTATTATTATTTTCTTCCTTTTTTCTTTAGGTTCTTTTGCCGTTGCGGCGGTGATCCCTGCCAGGGAGATCAGCCTTACGGCAGGCCTATTGCAAGCCTTCAAACAAATATTAACAAAATTTAATATAGGTTTTTTGACGCCGGTCGTTGGCTTGTTCTTAGCCTTTGGTGCGATCGGGCAGATCATGTCCTGGGTCGATGGGCCCAGCAAGGGTCTTCTGGAGACCGCAAAAGAAGGAGAGCTGCCGCCTTTCTTAGCAAAAGTTAATAAGAATGGTATGCAGCAGAATATTCTTATTGTTCAGGCGGTCATAGTTTCTATATTAGCTTCGTTATATTTCTTTATGAAGAATGTCAGCGTAGCGTTCTTTCTATTATCTGCGATGACGATAAGTTTGTACTTGGTCATGTATATCCTTCTATATGCAGCAGGAATTAAATTGCGTTTTAGTCAGCCCAAGCTGAAGCGTCCATATAAAGTTCCCGGGGGGATATTAGGCATGTCCTTAGTTTCGGGCATAGGGCTGCTTGGGGTTGGTTTTGCACTTTTGGTCAGCTTCTTTCCGCCAACTAATTTGCCGGTAGGTAATCCGCCGCTTTATGTAGGATTAGTAGTGGCGGGGTTGATCATCTTTGTTGGGTTGCCCTTATGGATCAGCTCACATAAAAAGCCAGAATGGAAAAAAGGCAAGAAAAGATAAAAAAATTAAAGGAAGTGTAGAATGAGCCATCTTCATGAAAAAAATAGTGTACGGGATACGTTATTGGATGATGTATATGCTTCGGATGATCTGAAAGTTAAGATCCCCAAATATAAATTCCCAAAAGATGAGCATGATCCACGTCACTGTTATCAGATAGTTCATGATGAGCTGATGATGGACGGCAATGCCAGACAAAATTTGGCGACCTTTTGTTCGACATGGATCGATCCAGAAGTCCATAAACTTATGGATGAATGTATCGATAAGAATATGATAGATAAAGATGAATACCCCCAAACCGCGGAGATTGAATGCAGGTGTGTGCATATGCTGGCTGATCTTTGGAATTCTCCGGAAGCGGATAATACATTGGGCTGTTCGACTACCGGATCCAGTGAAGCGGCTATGCTGGGCGGGATGGCTTTGAAGTGGAAGTGGCGGGAAAAAATGAAGAAACAGGGGAAGCCTACGGATAAACCGAATATGATCTGCGGTCCTGTTCAGATCTGCTGGCACAAGTTCGCCAGGTACTGGGATATTGAGTTGCGCGAGATTCCCATGGAAAAAGATCGCTTGATCATGAATCCCGAAGAAGTTGTTAAACGCTGTGATGAAAATACTATCGGCGTTGTGCCGACCTTTGGCGTTACCTTGACCTGCCAATATGAACCAGTGGAAGCTGTTGCCAAGGCTTTAGATAAATTAGAAAAAGAAAAAGGCTTAGATATTCCTATTCACGTTGATGCGGCGAGCGGAGCTTTTATAGCGCCCTTTGTTGAACCAGAAAAGAAATGGGATTTTAGGATAAAAAGAGTTAAATCAATTAATGCTTCCGGGCATAAATTCGGTTTAGCGCCCCTGGGAGTAGGCTGGGTCGTTTGGCGTGATAAAGAAGAGCTGCCGGAAGATCTTATCTTTAGGGTCAATTACTTAGGTGGAGATCTGCCGACCTTCGCATTGAACTTTTCAAGACCAGGAGGTCAAATAGTTGCTCAATATTATAATTTATTAAGATTGGGTAAAGAAGGTTACAAGAAGATACAAGAAGCTTGTTACGATACTGCGGTCTATCTTGCTAAAGAGATAGATAAAATGGGGCCGTTCAAGTTGATCTATAATGGGGAAGGTGGTATTCCTGCTCTACTTTGGACTTTAAAAGATGGTGTAGATATTGGCTGTGATCTATATGATCTGTCGGACAAACTACGCAGCCGCGGCTGGCAGGTACCTGCTTATTCACTGCCGCCAAATCGCGAGGACCTAGTGGTCATGCGCGCACTTGTTCGGCACGGAGTAAGCCGTGATATTGCTGAAATGCTGGTTGAGGACCTTAAGCGTGCGCTGGAACATTTCAAACAACATCCGGTACAGCAGGTGCCGGGCGAGAAAAAATCAGGCGGATTTAATCATGGTTCAAAGGTCATTAAATAAATGTTCCATATCTTGAACAACAAAATGCGGCGTAAGGATAAAGAGATCAAAGATACCTCTGAGATAGATGATATCTTAAAGAAGAACAATGTTTGTCACCTAGCGTTATCAAATAATGATGAGCCATATACAGTTACCATGCATTATGGTTATGAAGCTGGAGCATTGTATCTGCATTCAGCCGGGCAGGGCAGAAAGATCGATATGATCAAAAAGAATGCTAAGGTCTGCTTTCAGGTCGTAGATTCGGTGGAGATCATTCGCAAAGAAAAAGCTTGTAATTTTACTTCAAAATATAGATCAGTAGTTGGGAATGGTAAGGCCTCAATTTTAGAAGGTGTTGAAGAAAAAAGAGCCGGGCTTTTAGTCATGGTAAACCAAATTACCGGAACCAAGGATTGGGATATACCCAACATTGCCATAGATCATATGAATATCCTGAAGATCGAGATAGAGAATATGTCTGGGAAGAAATCTGGGTTTTAAACCTTAGCTGGCACTTTCAATCCGGCAGCCTTAGCTAGTACCTCAGCTTTATCAGTCTTTTCCCAAGTAAAATCAGGATCCTGGCGGCCGAAGTGGCCATATGCACAGGTTTTTCTGTATATAGGCCTTAAGAGATCCAGAGTTTTTATTATACCTTTAGGAGTTAGATCAAAATTTTCTTCGATCAATTTATAGATCTTGGTTTCATCTATCTTGGCCGTACCGTAAGTATCTACGTTGATCGATACCGGTTTGGCAACCCCGATAGCATAGGCAAGCTGAACTTCACATTTATTAGCTAATCCTGCTGCTACAACATTCTTGGCAACATATCTGGCCATATAAGCTGCGGAACGATCAACTTTACTAGGATCTTTGCCTGAGAAAGCACCGCCGCCGTGGCTGCCGACGCCGCCGTAGGTATCAACAATAATTTTACGTCCGGTCAAACCACAATCACCATTAGGTCCGCCCATAACAAAACGGCCGGTGGGATTGATGAAGTATTTTGTATGTTCGGTAAGCATTTTTGCCGGGATCACAGCTTTGATGACCTTTTCGATCAAATCTTTTTCGATCTGTTCATGTGTAACATCTGCATCATGTTGAGTAGAAAGGACAACCGTTTCAACGAACTGCGGTTTGCCTTTGTCGTGGAGGATCGTCACCTGGCCTTTGGAATCCGGGCGGACATATTTAAGTGTTCCGTCTTTCCTAAGCTCGGCCAATTTTTTAGTTATCTTATGAGCATAAATGATCGGGGCAGGCATAAGCTCGGGAGTAGCATCACTGGCATAGCCGAACATCATCCCTTGGTCACCGGCACCTTGTTCTTTAAATTCACCTTCTCCTTCGGTAACACCTTGAGAAATATCAGGAGATTGGGCATGAAGATGCACTTCAATTTTACAAGTATCGGCGCAAAACCCGATATCTTTGCTGGTGTAACCGATCTCACGGATCGCATCACGAGCAACTTTTTCGAAATCGACCTTTGCCTTGGTTGTGATCTCGCCGGCAATAACTACCAGATCCGTTGTAACTAGAGTTTCGCAAGCTACACGGCTCTTAGGATCTTGGGCCAAACAAGCATCTAAAATCGAATCAGATACAATATCTGAAACCTTATCCGGATGTCCTTCCGATACGGATTCAGAGGTAAAAAGGTGTTTAGTATTTATTTTGCTCATTTTTTCATAAGTCCTTTCGATATATGTTTTTTAGGAACGGTAGTATAACACCTGCAAATCGATTTAAACAAGATATGCAGAACGTTAAGTATTGGTGTCTAATCCTGATAAAAAATGAAATACAGTATGTTTTCTTTCGATATCTTAGTGAGGAAAGCATTAGTCAAAAGAATATCTTTGGCGGGGGTATAGCATGGCGGAGAGTATCAATACATCTTCAATAAAACCACTAGAAAAGGTTCTCAAGGAGGACCAAACTAAGAGACAAGAATATTTAACCATCGAATTCTTGCAGAATTTAATACGCAAAAGCTTGGCCAGCTTTGTTAATGCCGAATATCCGCTTTTAGATTTTAACCGGATCAATCAGATGGTACATAGTGCGGTGATCATCCAAAGTGCTTATTTGGAGACCGATACCGTAAAAATAGCTGAGCAGATCGTGCAAAGTTCCAACGCAGAGAGAAAAGATATCTTGCAAGAGCTTTCCAGCAAGCTGATCGAGCGGGCACGAGAAACGCTGGGTCGTTTTTTACATTACACTGAATTAAGGATCAGAGGAGAAGAAGTCACCGGAGGGGATATTCTTGAAGGGAATAGCGGGCGTTACGGATTGAGCAAAGAGGATCTGGCTAAGTTATTAGATAGATATAAGGATCCCGAGTCAAAGACCGGAAAGAATATAGTACAGGAAGTTATGCGGGTATATGTTGGCGGGAGGGCCTGGAAGGTCAAGCTGATCGGATATGTAGAAACACAGAATAAAATGAGCCCGAAAAATGAAAAGTTATTTACAAAGGTGAAAGAAAAGCTGATGAAAATAAAGGAACAAGTGAGGGGCAAGCTAAGCAAGATAGCAAAATTCCTTAAAACCCAGCCAGCGCAGAGTCCGGTCGCGATCGAAATAAAACCGTTCTTAAAGGGAGCTTTGGATAAATTGAAGTTCGTAGAAAAGCTGGCCCAAGCGGCGTTCTTGCGTTTAGCTGGTTCAGATCTCTCTGAGATCGCTGCTCAGAATATGATCCAAACCCTGGATTCCGAAATAGATGCTTTAGTGCGTTATGTAAATAAGGTCGAGAAGATCTTCAATAACCTATTAGAAAAGAATACCGGTGAAAGTATGCTCATTGATTCAGAAGCAATGTTGTTGACCCCGGAAGATGAAGCGCAAATGGCAGAACCTCAAGCCCAGGTAAATGAAACGGACCAGCTGGCTCCTGAGTTATTATCAAATATCGATTTTTCTGAACCGGAAGACGATCTGATCATTCCTAAGGGTTTTGATAGGGATATCAAGTGGTCTATAAAAAAGCGTTCAGTAAATAAAAACGATATGGATCATACCCAAGATAATATCCAAAGACCGCGGGCTTCATTATTTACCAAGCTTTTTTCTAAGATATTGGGCCCTAAAAAGCATTTTTCATCACTTGAGATCAAACAAACGGAAGCAATTTCAAGCAAGCTCGCACGCCAAGTAGATCTATATATTAATGAAAAGACGATCTGGCCAGGAAACGAACACAAACAGCACAAGCAGGCTGGCAAACGAACAGGCAGATTCTTTTAGTAGACGTTATTTTAAGATCATTACCAGCGGCGCATATTTTCCAGCCAATCATCAACTACATCCTCATAAAAAGATTCGTTGAACATAAGATCTTCTATGGCATCCTCGTTCTTTTGTGACAGATCTTTAAAGCATATTTCTTGACTAACAGTATTCATTGATCACCTCCCCGGGGAAAAGGCCTGCAAAAAGGATGCCAAAAAATAAATAGTATTTATGCTTAAAGAAAACTTAGGACATGTTGAAGCAGATATCTCTACCCGGAGATCGACACTTTATAGCATAGAAAGAAATTAGTTAGCTTTGGTCTTAACTGTGAAGTCGACCTTTTTTTCGAAGACAGGCTGATTCTTGATCTTGACCAGAACCCGAGCGGCATAAACGCCGTTCTTAAGATTGGCAGAAAGCGGATATTTTAATAAATAAATACCCGGGGCAGTCTTTTGCATTTCTTTTTGATGATATTCATCAAATTCAACTACGGCTGTTTCAACTTCAGCTGTTTTGGGTACGGTCAGTTTTATTTGCAGGGATTCTCCTTTGTACCAAATATTTCTAGGCAAGGAGACGACCGGCTTGATCGGGCGAGGATGGATCGTATATTGGATCTCTTCCACGGTGACCTCTCCGGCTTTGTTTTGAACATAAATTTTAACTAAACGGGTTTCCATTAAAGGAGGCGGGATTTTAAAGTAATGGATCAATTTATAACCGCCTGCTACTTTTTTCATATTTTTAACCACATCATTTTCCGGGAAAGAAACGGCGGCTTTTTTATATTTCTCGCCAGGATCTTTGACCCTAATGATCAAAGGCTTGCCGGGATAAAGCTTGGCATCTGTTGGAGTTACATCAACGGCAAAGGTCCTTTTCTGTTTGCTTTTGCTTTGCCCGGGAGGGCCGAAAGAAAATCCAAGGGAAATAAGGTATTGTTCACCTAAGTACTCTTGTTTCCAATAACAAAAATCACAGGTGAAATTGGCATAGACCAGACCTAAACCAAAGGTCCAGCGATCCAAGCTGTTGTTGCCAAAACGGAAAGCAAAAACATCTTCAGTGAGCCAGAGCTCGGTTCCGGCATACCACCTATTCTCAGAATAAGGATTTATTTCAAGATCCAGGGCAAAGACCGCAGGCAGATCAAAGAACATTTCACGGACCGATATGCCCAGGATCAGTTTTCTTTCTAAGTATTCGATCTCGGATGTTGACCACTCTAATTTGGAAAAGATATTTCTGGCTACAGCCCCAAAATAGAATATTTTATCCCTGCTCCAAAGGATCCCGGCATCTATGCTGCCGCCATACGCAGAATCTGTATCTATGGAATTAAAAAGAAAGCGGGCATTGGTGCCCCAAGAGAGATCTTGATCGTATTTCCGGGCTAAGCTGATATTTACAGCTCTTTTATATTCATCAAAAGCACCGACCTGGATACCTGTACCGCCGATATCTACCGTTTTAGGAATATTCTGCATGCCTTCCTGAACATAGTTGGCAGCGAAAATGCCACCGTCCTGCAAATGATAAATACCGTCAATTGAAAGCCGATCAGCCATATCAAAAAGATTTATATAAGTAGTGCCCAGCTGATTGTTCCCGACCTGGGTAAGGCCGGCTGGATTCCAGTAAGGAGCGCTGAGATCGTTAGCAACTGCAATAAAAGCACCGCCCATAGCCAGTGCTCGGGCACCGGTATATCTATCCATGACATCGAATGGCTCAAGACATGTTCCCGGCCAAGCCAGGCTTAGAAAATAGAGAATGATAAAAAACTTAAGTAATTTTTTCGCCAAGGTAAATAATTGGTGATGTAGAGATCTTTGCCGGGGGATCTTGCGCTAATTTAAGGGCTTGTTGACGAGCTAAGCGATAGCGTTCATCACGAGGAAGAATATTTTTATAGGATGTGCTAACGGTCTTTTTCGCAGGAGATTTTTTTATTAAAGCTCCACAGCTATTACAAAATTTATCTTCCGCAGCAGAGAGCTCTCCGCATTCAGGGCATGTTCGCTTGGATTTATTAGAAGCAATGACTTTAAGCAGGGCCTGCCCGCAGTTTTCACAAAATTTAGCGTTTTTAGTGTTTTCTGTACGGCATTTTGGGCATTGCATAGACGAAGCTACCCCCTTTTTCTAATCCTAACAAAAAAGATTAATGAAAACAATTGTTACCGGTGAATTAGTTAATAAATGGACATCCTAGTTAAGCCTGCTTAAAAGTGATATAAATAAGGCCCTGGAGTAATGAATTATGGATAAAAAAAACAGAGCAGAAAAAGTTGCAGGGCTGAAAGAGCTAGCTAAGCAAAAGGGATATCTTACACCTGAAGATATTTTGAAAGCTTTTCCTGATGCCGAGGCCTCTGTAAAGATCACGGAAGACCTGACCAGTGGCGGCATTATTTTACTGGCTGATGATACAGAATCTATACCGATGTCTTGGCCTGAGAAAACCATCCCTTTTCAAGCGCCGGTCACCAAAGAGCTGAGCGATGAAGAATCCTTGAGGCAATATGTAAATAAGCTGGGCGAAGTTCAGAAATTGACCGACCAGGAGAAGGAAACATTGATCGGGCGAAGCCAAGCAGGGGATAAATACGCTCTGCAAATGCTTTTAGAAAGTTACCAGCCGTTAGTTGTACATAATGCCAAGAAATATATGAAAAAAGGATTGCCTGTCTTTGATCTGATCCAAGAAGGCAACCTGGGGCTGATGCAGGCTCTGCATAAATATAAAGCAGATAAAAAGACCAAGTTCACCGGCTTTGCCAATAATATGATCCGCAAGACCATAAAAGCTGCGTTGACCAGTCATGCCCGGACGGTCCGTTTACCGAAAAAGATCATAGATCTGATCAGAAAGCTCAATAAAGCTTCTCAAAAATTAGCCCAAAGATTGAATCGCACACCCAAGATCAAGGAGATTGCGGCGGAAGTAAAGATGACCGAGGAAGAAGTCTTGGAGACCTTCAACTCGGCGTCAGTCCCCATATCTTTAGAGACACCCCTTAGTCAGGATCAAAAAAACCAGCTTGGTGATTATGTGGAGGATTCTAAAAAAGATCTTTTGGGAAAGATCCTGCAGGAAGGTGAGCGTGAGCTTTTATTAGAAGAGATCTCAGTGCTATCACCTTTGGAGCAGCAAGTCCTCAGCCTGCACTATGGCTTGATCGATGAGCAAGAATGGTCGCTGGGCGAGCTGGCCGCTTTTTTTAATCTCGAAGAAAAAGAGATCCTAAACATTCGAGACAAAGCTTTAGAGAGATTGCAGAAGAAATAAATTCACTACATAGACTACTGCTTCCCTGCCTTTAGATAAACATGATAGAATTCCTCTACTTTTTTCTATGATCAACAAGGAGGATACTAATGAAAAAATTCCTGGAGATAATCAAGAAATCGATAAAATGGTTCTTTCTGATAGTTGTGGTGCTGATCGTGGCGGCGATCGTTGTATTGCCAAAGATATTTCCGCTGACCAAAGTCGCTAATTATGCAGCCCAGAAAGCTGGAGATCAGATCGGGCGTACTATTTCGATCAAGAAAGCCTCCTTTAATCCTTTTAAAGGCGTATCCTTGTATGGAATAGTTATTTCAAATGATAAGCGTTTCAGCCATCGACCGATGATCGATATCAAAGAAGTCGTGCTCTCCTATGAGCTGATGCCTTTAATATTACAGAGAAGAGTAGTTGTTAAAAAAGCTGGGATTGACGGTTTGGAATTGCTATATGAAAAACGCGGCCTGGCCAACAACTTTGCCAGTCTTTCCCAGAAAAAAGCAGGAATACCTGTAGCTAAGACCAGGGTAGAGGATAAGGTAGAAGAGAAAAGGAAGCCGAAAGAACCTATTGCAATGAATATAGGTAAAATATTTATTTCCAATAGCAAGATAGATTATATTGACTATAAAACTACCGGTAAAAAAGAATTGAACATCTCCGATTTTAATATTTCTTTATCCAATCTTTCCAATGACCTGGCCTATTCTCCGGCTAAGCTTAAAGGAAAAGTAAAAATAAGTGGCGCAGGGAATACGAGCAGAATAGATCTAGACGGAAAGATCACCGGGCCTAAAGCTGCTGATATGGAATTGAAGATCGATAAACTGGCGCTTGATAAATTACTGTCGATCTTTACGAATATCAAACCGAAGGGTACCGCCAAAAAGGCCAAGAAAAAAGGTCCTCCACAAGAGCTTAAGATAGATTTTGCTCCTCTGCGCGGCTATGATCTGGATTTTGTAGCTAAGCTTGGAGAATTTACCTGGGGGCGCATGAAAGTTGAAGATATAAAGTTCAAGCTGGGCCTGCATAAAATGGCCTTTACTTTTAGTAACGAAGCAGCGCTTTATGGCGGTAGCGTAGAAGCAGATACGAATTCAGCCTTGGCTAAAGTTCCAGCACCTTTTAATGCTGTAGCTAAAGTGAATAAGATCGATGGCGCCAAGTTCTTGGATGAAGGCTTAGATATGGAAGGGATCATTGAGGGTTTATTGAGCGCCGATGTTAATGTAAAAGGCAAACTCAATTATCCGACCAAGTTGACCGGATCAATCATGGCTAAATTCGAAAAAGGAAAGATCGTTGATGCTTCGAAGCTTTTACCAGGTGTTCCTAAAGAAATATTTGCTGATCTAAATGGTAGAACGTTCGATATTTTCGAGATGGAGCTTATTCTAAAGGATGGCAAACCAACGGTAGGAGCTATCAAGGGTAAGGGTCCTAATTTGGATATAGACCAGAATTTCAACTTAGATATGGATAAAGTGAAAAAACAGCTTGAAGGAGATATTGCCAAAGAAAAGGCTAATATCCAGGCTGAGCTTGATGCTAAGAAAAAAGCAGCTCAAGATGCTTTAGATGCAGAAAAACAAAAGGCGCAAGATGCAATGGATGCCGAGAAGCAAAAGGCTCAAGATGCCCTGGATGCCCAGAAAAAAGAGGCAGAAGAAAAAGCTAATGAAGAGCTGCAGAATCAGCTGAATAATTTCATCAAACAATAAAAGTAAAAGTATTTAAAACACGAAGGCGGCCACATCGTGGCCGCCTTCTTAGTTTCTAGGCTTATAGTTCTTTATTTTCTGGCGGTAATATTCATTATCTTGGCAATTTGATTGCCATTTTCTCGAAAGAGGCCAACAGATCTAGTAATGATCTTTATGGCTTCATAAAGCCCATCCTTTTTATTAATACTTTTGATAAAGGTATCCAGCTGATCATTTCTTAGAGCTCTTAATTCTTTGGCATATATCTTTAGTTTATTGATCGCCGAGGCAAGTTCTTTGTCTTTTTTTATAGCATGTAAATAGGCCGCTGAACAAACTTTAGCAGTATTTTTCATTTTATTTAAAAGATTGTTACGAAATTTGCATTGCGGATTATTAATATATTCAAGGAATATATTTTTGATGCCATCAGACTTTTCACGCAATTGGCTGGGGAGGTCTTGTTTCAGGCCTGTTTTGGCAAAATTTCCAAGGTCCTTACTCTCTTTTATCAATTTAGCATAGTATTCAATAGCTAGTTGAAAATTATCTAAGTAATCTTCCGGATTAATATCGCTAAGTTCATAGCCTTTATTCTTATCATTAGGAATTAGCAGCTGAATGTTCCCTCCAAGAATAGCCAGAGTATTATTGACTTTATGAGGCAGTTCGCCGATCCAGTTCTGCAGTACTTGTTCTTCTATCAATATATCTTTTAGCTGATCAATATTGGCAGCTTTGTCCATATCGGAGTTGTTGGTCAAGCTTTCTAGGCTGGACAGGGTCGGTTCAAATATCTTAATAAGCTGGGTTATCTTATTAATTATTGTAGAGGTCTTTCCCGTAGCTTTACAATATTCTACATTTGATTGGATCTGACTAAGCTCCTCTTCATTGAACAAAGGAGGTAGATCCTTGCT
>JBHPMC010000026.1:0-14231 GCA_042562495.1 Candidatus Margulisiibacteriota bacterium | reverse complement strand
GCGGATAAACGATGCGATAACAGCCTATGAAGCAGATAGGAAGATCACTCAAAAGAAAAATGAGAAAGTGAAATATGCCCAGCTGATGATACCGAAGACAGAGCAGCTGGTCGCTTTACTGGAAGAAAATGAAGCTGATCAAGAAATCATCGATAAATATAAAGGTGAAAAAGGCAAGATCGCATACTTTAAAGGGATCATTGAAAAGGATAAAGAGGAAAAGAGGATCGCTGCAGAGGAGAAGGCAGCGGAAGAAAAAAGATTAGCCGATGAAGCTGCCAGGAAAGAAAAAGAGCGTAAGGCGGCTAATATAAATACAGCTAAGACAATATATGAAAGCGAAAAGAAGCAGGCTAAGAAGCTTAAAGCAGAAGTAGAAAAGGCAGAGCTTTTAAAGCCGGCAGCTACAGCATTTGTAGCAGTCTTAGAAGCTAATGACGGCGATAAAGATCTGATAACTGCGCTGAAGAATGATATTGAAGAGTATGATGCGATCATTAAAGATGATGCTGAGGCAAAAGTCGCAGCATCAGAAAAGAAGAGAAAAGCAGATGAGCTGGCGAAAAAAGAAGCTAAAAAGAAGGCAAATAATATTAAGCTAGCTGAGGCCGTATATAAAAAAGAAGTAAAAGACAGCAAGAAAAAGAATAAGGTTGATAGTGCAGTAATAATGCAGCCAGCGGCCGAAGCATATTTAAAAATCTTAGAAGCAAATGGCGGCGATGAAAAGCTGATCGCTACGTTGAAAACTGATATCCAGAACTATAAAGATACAATACAGGATGATGCTGATGCTAAAGCTAAAGCCGCCGAAGAAAAGAGATTAGTGGATGAAGCTGCGCAAAAAGAAAAGGAACGCAAAGAAAATAATATAAAGACAGCAAAAGCAGCCTATGAGATAGAGGAAAAGAAAGCAGATAAGTTAGATACAGAAGTAGAAAAAGCTGACTTGTTAAAAACTGCAGCAGCAGCATATATCGCAGTTTTAGAAGCAAATGGCGGTGATAAAGCCCTAATAACTTCATTAAAGAACGATATTACTAAGTATGATTTGGCTATCAAAAAAGATGCCGATGAAAAGTTGGCTGCAGCAAAGAAGAAAAAGGAAGAAGAGGAGCGTTTAGCAGAAGCTGAAGCAAAGAAAATAGAAGAAGAGGCTGCCAGGAAGAAAAGGATAAATGATGCGGTAACAGCCTATGAAGCAGATAGAAAGATCACTCAAAAGAAAAATGAGAAAGTAAAATATGCCGAGCTGATGATACCGAAGACAGAGAATTTAATTGCGTTCTTAAAAGAAAATAAAGCGGAGCAAGAACTGATCGATAAATATGAAGGTGAGGATAGCAAGGTTGCATACTTTAAAGGAATTATTGAAAAGGATATAGAGAAAAAGAGAATTGCTGCAGAGAAAAAGGCTGAGCAAGAAAAGAAAGCCGAACTTGCCAAGGCAAAGAAAGAAACAGAAAAAATAAAAATAACCAAAGAAGAGAAGAGTGCGATAAAGCGGGAAGGTGTAACTGAAGCACTGGATAACGGCACAGTGGTTAGCAAGGCAGAATATGATGCAGTTAAGCAAGATCTTGGAATAGCACAGAATAAAGAGCCGGAAGTTGTAGAAAAAGAAGTTAAAGTGCCTGTAAAACTGACAGATCAAGAAAGGGCAGCGATAAAGAAAGATGGTGTGGACGAAGCCCTTAAGAATGGCACAGTGGTCAGTAAAGCAGACCATGAAGCTGTTAAAGCAGATCTTCAAACAGAACAGAGCAAAGAACCGGAAGTTATAGAGAAGACAAAAGAAGTTAAAGTCCCCGTAACGCTAACAGATACAGAGATAGCAGCGATAAAGCAAGATGGTGTGGACGAAGCACTTAATAACGGCACAGTGGTCAGCAAAGCCGAACATGAGTCTGTTAAAACAGAGCTTGAGACAGAGAAGAAAAAAGAACCAAAAGTTATAGAGAAGACAAAAGAAGTTAAAGTCCCCGTAACGCTAACAGATACAGAGAGGGCGGCGATAAAGCAAGATGGTGTGGACGAAGCACTTAATAACGGCACAGTGGTCAGCAAAGCAGACCATGAAGCTGTTAAGGCAGATCTTCAAACAGAGCAGAATAAAGAACCAGCAGTGGTAGAGAAGGTCGTAGAAAAAGAAGTAATAGTGCCAGCAAAACTTACTGATACAGTTAGGGACGCGATAAAGCTTGAGGGAGTAGGGGAAGCACTGCGGGATGGGACCGTTGTCAGTAAGGCAGATTATGATGCATTAAAAGCTGATCTTGAGACAGAGCAGGGTAAAAAAACAGTAGTAGTAGAGAAGGTCGTAGAAAAAGAAGTAGAAGTACCGGCTAAGCTTACAGATGCAGAGAAAGCAGCGCTCAAAAAAGAAGGTGTGGACGAAGCCCTGAATAACGGAACAGTGGTCAGCAAGGCAGATTATGAAGCTGTTAAGGCAGATCTTGAGACAGAGCAGAACAAAGAACCGCAAGTAGTAGAGAAGGTCGTAGAAAAAGAAAAAATAGTAGAAGTTCCGGCAAGTCTTACAGATGCAGAGAAAGCAGCGATCAAAAAAGAAGGTGTGGACGAAGCACTGAATAACGGAACGGTGGTCAGTAAAACAGAATATGATGCAGTGAAGGCAGGTCTTGAGACAGAGAAGAACAAGGCACCGGAAGTGATATCAGCGGCTAAGAAGAGAGAGATCGGTGAAGAGTACTTAAAAGAAAAAGTTGCCAGTGGTGAATACGTTGAATTTTCTAAATTACAGGAGAAGTTGAAAGCCACGATAACTGACCTTAAAACCGATATTAAGCAGCCGGATGCCACGATTCCTGCCACAGAAGAGAAAATACCAGAAAAGGAAGAGGTTATTGAAGAGCCAAGGGAAGATGCCAAGGAGAAGGTAATAGTTGCTCCAGAACCTAAAAACAAGGTAAGCCAGGAGGAAGTAGCGCCGAAAAAAGAAGAAAGTTTATATGCCATCCAAGAAAAGTTAAAAAAGCTTCAAGCAGAGTTGGATCACGGGGTTAATGAGGCTGTGTTCGATCTGAAATGGATGGTATATTTTGAAACAAAGCTTAAAGAGTTGATATTGACCTTAAAAGTGCTTCAAGAGAAAAAGGCCATAAATGACTTTAAGTATAAATCCTATTCGGATCCGCTTATAAATATCCAGACTAAAATAGCCCGCAAGCTAATGATAGTTGAAAAGGTCCGTAAGGCATTGGATATCATAAAAGATCTGCAGGAAGTATTAAAAGAAGATCCAATTAATGATGACAAATTTCGAACATTATTGGACAGCCTAGAGACAGCTACTAATTAAGAACTGATCCGCTAAATAAAGCATAATTCTAACGTCGCATAATATATCTTATGTAAAAGAAGATATAAAACATGCTTGGTTCGTAGTATGGAAAAACTCTGAGGCCTAGGGCCTTTCCAGCTGCATTATAACCCTGGTACCCAGAATATCGTTGCCGTTTGGAGACATAAGGTCCTCAAAATGGACGCCATCCTTTTTACAGGCGTTCTTTATCATAGTAAGGCCCTGCCCTCCGTTACAGAAGCCGTTTTTATCCTGATATTCCATGAATTTGCGCTGAAATTCGGCTATATCTTCCTCAGTTGGATCATCCGGCATAACTGGCATTGTATCCGCTAGGCTTTCAGGATCAAAAGGAAGGCCTCTATTTACGAAAATAATCTCACAAGAACCTTTTTTGGCAGATAATTCTACAATAACAGGCGATCTTTTGCTTTCCGGTACACATGAAGTGGCATCAAGTGCATTTTTTAGAGCCTCATTCATAATGATAAAGATATCATGATCGACATTCTTATCCTTTTCGCTTAGTCCCTTAGTGAGGCCAAGCTTAATAAGGTGTTTATTTATGCCAAAGAAGTGCTTGTAATCGTGTGGATGCCTGCATTTCCAGTCTATAACAAAATAAGCGCGTAGTTCACCAAGCTTATTTGCATATATAGAAACACCTTTGTTTTTACCTTCATTACTTGAAAATTTGTCTATATCGAGGTCGGATCCCTTGGGAAATAGATTCGTAAAAGCTGGGAATTTTCGTTCTTTTGGACAAGTATATGGAGCAACGATGTCATATATGGTTTTTGCATATAAAACGATCTCTTTTTTATGATCACCAAGTTCAATGATCTTGCATAATAATGACATGGTTTAAATATCCTTTATAAATAACCAAAACTATGGCTCACATATATATCGTAAGTATAATGAAGATATTCCCAGGATTTTCAAAATAAGCCTAAATTACATGATTGGTGATGATTGTTTTTAGTGGAAAATGCCAAATTAGCGATAATTTTTAGCCTTACAATGGTAAATAACGGCCTATTCCCGTTGATTACAAGGGAATTAAACAGGTGTCAATATACTGCACGTACAAGCTGTTTAGGATCAATATATTGATAGATTTTTATCGAAAAAAACTTGATGTGATCTTAAAAGATCCAGAAAAAAAGATCTGCAAATAAACAAGAGCTTGAAGATCTATAAAAACAACACGGGGGATCGACAAAGAGTTCAATAAATTACATGAAACTGATATAAAATTGGTCAAAAGATCAAGGCAGTGCCCTGCTCTGTCCATACAAAAAAATAATTAACGATAAAAAATTCTATAATAATTTGTAAAAAAGCCGGTATTGTGGGGGTATGTCTTAAATGAAAAAAGTTAACAATACACGGGCATACCCTCTGAGGTATACATGTTTTTGGAGAAAATCATGATCCGACCCTAGGACATATCATCTACCAAGGTGATAATCATGTTTTACAAGTAAAAACGATCATTGCCACCCTGTGGATACGGTAATTATTTAGATATAAATTATAGTTATAAAAGCATGTGCTATTTTAGGGTTAAAGGTCAAATAATTCGGTTGAATGTTCTTTTAAAAAGTAAATATAAAGTTAGATCACTAAAAAGTGCTGTGCATAGGTTGTTAATAAGAATTTAATGGTAGTTATGAAAGAAGTTCATAATTCCATTGTCCTATACTGAACAACTCACGATAAAGATACAAACTAATCGTTAACTTGATGAAAAAGCATAAAAGGCAAAGACAGTATGCATAAACAATAAGTTAACAGTGCGAAAAAGATATACCGGCCTACTCTGTTTCTGGAAGGATTTTTTTATTCAAACTAATAACGAAAAATTAAAAATAAGAAAACGTTCAAAGATGACTTGTTAACATCCCCAAAAGAGCCACACAATGGGCCTTAAAACGGTCGAAGTTCTGTTGTTATGTAAACATGTGCTTAAATTTGCTAAGCACAAAACAGAGTGGCAAAGAATTTCGGATCTGACATTTTTTAATTTACAGCTACTAAACACTTCACGAAAACTTATAAAGCTGTGATTTACAAATTGATAAAAGATACGTCATTGAATCGTTAAAATAAGTGTGAATAACGTGTAGAAAAGTCAAAATATAGGCTTGTTTGTTATGCAGGTCAGGTTTGTTTTTTTCGGACATTTTTTTGATTAAAAAAATATATATGCCCTATTTTCAACAGACATCTATTATTTATCATAAAAAGATACATGAAAATATATTAAAAAATATCAACATTTTTATCAGCACATCAACATCACATTGTATGAACTAAAATCATAAAGGGTTATGAATAGCCGTCTTTTTAGGCAAATGTTATGGTTATTGCATGTTCTTTATGAAAATCAGGGGTAAGACATGGGTCAAAGAAAAATTCTCAATTTTTCATAAGACCGGAATTGTAACCTACTTTAGGGATCAATTTTATCAATCGTTCCTAAGCACGAAATGGTTGAAAATGATATGTAGATCAATAGCTACCTGTCTATAAATATGTGTATAAGTACGTTTCAGTAAATTTTTTAAAAAACATAACTAAGGTAAGGAACTGTTTAGGAAAATAGCTATCTATTCACAGGATCACCGTTAAACTACAGTTAATTAATTCAGATCGAAAAGTGTACTGTAATACTTAAGACCTATATTTTTTGGTTGGAATGACCATGGAAAATCGTGAACCAGCACTTTTGAAAAACACTTCGTTAAATGAGAGAGAATCAAAAACACCTGTCTACTATAGTAAATATAAAATTGATGTCTAAAAACAGTGGATATAGATTAACAAAGCTAAAAATAAGCTATAGCTATTGTTGTCATGGATGAACCGTTCAATATGACCAGACAAAACAGCCTCAAATTCAGCTTGTAACCCATGGCAAGCACTGGCTGCCACACATATATATAGAAAACTGTGTTCGACTGCTCTGCTTTATAGCTCTAACAACAAGATCTATACACAGCTAATACACAAGGGCCGGGATCTCGCAGAAAAGAATGTTCCGAATAAAAAGGATAGTTATCTTTTATGTCGCAAGTGTTACGCAAAACAGTTGTGGATAAGAATCGGCACTCCGCTAATTGTAACCCTAGGCATTTCGTAACCAAGATATTGATCAGCTTGATCAAGAGTTATCGACTAGAACGTTGTTTGTGTATAACCAAGTATGTTGGCATGGCCTACTTTTGGTCAGATCTAGTTTAGATCAAACCAGTTCTAAGGCAGTTGTCATAAACTATATAAATAGCAGAAATGAGCAGATCATGATCGTCGATATAAAAAATGAGAAAAACACCTAAATGTTCAGGCCTGCTTAGCTTTGTTCACCAATAATATTGATGCTGATAAAAACGTTAAGCCTTTCAAAAAATCAACCAAAATCGTCCGAAAGAACTGCTCGTTTCAGGTCAAAAAAAGAATACTGAACAAGATCACTCTGCCCAAGATCGATAAGAAAATCGATCAAAAAGTACATTAGGTAAAAAACACTGCAAAATCGAGTTTTTAATAAAAAAGACTAAGTTAAGTTTTTAGGCCAATAAATTGAGGCCGGACTTTTCCACATTTACCTTTTGTCCGCAGGCTAAAAACTGACCATCACTTTTCACGATAAATATTTGGAGATGATGGAAAATCTCATGAAAAAACACTGTCAAAAACAGGCTTAAAAACGGTGATGATCTAGGTCCACCTTCGCTAAAGCTTCGGTGGATTTAAACCTGGAGGACCTTTTCCTTGCGATTTTCCTTGGCCCAGGCGATTATGGATTCAAAAATGATGCGCCCATCCGTATTGCCTAACACTTTTTCGGAGCAGCGTTCGGGATGAGGCATCATGCCCAGGATGTTTTTGCCCTTATTTAGGACACCGGCGATGTTATGTCTTGAACCATTTGGATTATAGGCTTTATCAACATTCCCTTCTGCCGAACAATAATGAAAAGCGATCCTGCCCTCTTTTTCGAGCTCTTTAAGGGTATTGTCGTCGCAGAAGTAATTACCCTCGCCATGGGCAATAGGAATGCGTAGAACCTGATCTTTACGGCATTTTTTAGTAAAGGGACTGTCGGTCGTATTAACTTTTAAAAAAATATCTTTGCAGATGAATTTTAGTGAATTATTGCGGTGGAGCACCCCGGGCAGCAGCCCACATTCGGTCAAAACCTGAAAACCATTGCAGATCCCGATGATCAATCCGCCGGCCTGACCGTATTCGATGACCTTTTTCATGATCGGAGAGAATTTGGCGATCGCACCGCAGCGCAAATAATCTCCATACGAAAATCCGCCGGGAAAGATCAGGCAATTATTGCCCAATGGATCACTGAATTCCGCAGGCAGATTTTCATCACCATGCCAGATGAACTGAGCTTTTTCTTTGGATAGCAGAGTGGCAGCATGCCAGCAGTCGTGGTCGCAATTGGAACCAGGAAAAACGATAACACCGAAATGCATTGGTTATTTCCCCTTTGCCGGAACCAGTTCGAAAGAATATTTTTCGATCAAAGGATTGGTCAAAAGCCTATCGCACATCTCTTTTAACTCGGCTTCGGCTTTAGCCTGATCGTTGGCGTTGATATTTAAGGTAATATATTTTCCGATGCGAGCATTATCCGCATTTTTATAGCCCAGGGAATGCAGGGAATTGGTGACCGCTTTGCCTTGCGGATCGAGCACGCCGTCTTTTATGGAAACAAAAACTTTGGCTTCGAACATATTTTGGATTTTAACAGAGCTTGGTTATAACGTCCATACTAGGCAGCTTTTGGTAAGCAGCGCATGAACATTATCCCTGCTTAAAAATATTTATATGTAATATTTTAATTAATCTAAAAAACTTGATGTCTAGCCCGGAAAACCAGCGGAATTTCCAGTGCATTAAAAACCAATAACCGATCATTTTCTTAAGCAGGCTATTTGCTTTGCTATAATTCAAACCATAATGAGCCACTACCCAAACATATGGTAAATTGTTGTTTTCTTTTTTTGAAAGCCAAGGCAAGGTGGATTTTATATCGAGAATATCTCCAGCAGGACTATTCTTAAAATAATCTGGCCAATCGATGAATTTTTCCGGGAACTTCAAACCATACTTTTTCGCCTCATCAAATAATTTTCCGCCTGGATAAGGCCGATATATTTGGGGGCCTAGAATTAAAACTTTTTTATCGTAGCCGGAAAGCTCAGATATTAATTTATAAGTTTCTTCGCGTTCTTGTGCGGTTTCTGTAGGCAAGCCGAATATAAAAGAACAGGCGACCCCGAGGCCATATTTTATACACTGACGTACAGCAAATCTGATCTGCTTTAGGTTTTGCCCTTTTTGCAGATAATTAAGCACTCTTTGGGATCCACTTTCTATACCAAAGCGTATTTGCGAGCAATGGGTCTCGCGCATCTTTTCTAAGAGAGCCTCGTTTATTCTTTGTTGATTGAAATGATTTACCCTGGAATTAGCTTCCCAGCGGAAAGTATATTTTTTTTCTTTGATATGGTTTATGATGGCTTCCGCTTTTTTGATATCCTGAAAAAAATCTTCATCTCTAAAATATACTTTTTTTGGGTTAAATTCCTTAACAGTGTAATCGATATTTTCTAATATGTTTTTTATAGGAATACTTTCATAATGACAATTGCGCGTGCTATTAATACAAAAAGTGCATTTATAAGAACAATTAAATCCAGTGACAATTTCAGCTCTTTTTTTCGAAAAATACTTCTTTACTTTTTTGGGAAGCAGATTGTAGTCGAAATAATTTTTGGGAAGATCCTCTGTAATAATATAATCAAATAAATTGCCGTAATCTTGGTTGGGGAATAAGGTAGGATGTATGCCGCCAACAAAAGTTTTAATCCGGGGATAATTTTTTCTAAGATATACAACTAAAGGCAATGTGTCCTGTATTTGCATAGAAGAGACGGAGAAGCCTACGGCATCCTGTTCTTTAGCGATTGTTTGGTATTTTCTAAGGAAATCATCTTCATTATTTTCATCTAAGAAAGTGATCTTTGCCTGGGGATAAGCTTTTTGTAAATGACTGGCCACAGCCCAACTGCCCCACATAACTTGGCCGGCATGTTTTATCTTGCCAGCACGGCTGTTTACAATAAGGATATTTTTAAACTTATTAAATTCAATCATTATAAATAAAGTAAAAATACAACATTAATTTTTCTTGAAGTTAGTATACTTATTAGAAGAAAAATTCTCAAGAGAATATTTGAGTTGTATAAACTTTTTCTATAAACTAGTGTCCATGTGCGGCCGCTATGTCCTGGAATTAAAAGATATTTTTCACAAACGCTTCGGTATTCCTGCGCAGATCATGGAATTTAAAGCTCATTATAATATAGCGCCGACGATGGCCCTGCCGGTGGTCGTTAATTTTGGGAAAGAACGTCATTTAGAAATTATGCGTTGGGGATTGATCCCGCATTGGGCCAAAGATCCCAAGATCGGGTACAAAATGATCAATGCTCGTATAGAAACTGTGGCTGAAAAACCGTCTTTTAAGGGGCCGCTTAGAACTCATAGATGTATAGTTCCGGCCAGCGGTTTTTATGAGTGGCAGAAGACCAAGGCCGGGAAACTGCCCTACTATATTAAACCCAAAGATGACGACTATTTTGCATTGGCCGGGCTTTATGATATCTGGAAAGATGAGAATGATAAGGAAGTCCGGTCATATTCTATATTGACCGGGGTGGCCAACAAGCTGATGATCCCGATCCACGAACGGATGCCGGTTATCTTGGGCCAAGATATGGAAGAAAGCTGGTTGGATCCGGAAGTGACGGAGCCGAACCAGTTGCTTGCCAAGATCAAGACATACTCCGAACAAGCGTTGATCATCCATCAGGTAGCAAGTGCCGTAAATAAGGTAAGTAATGATTCTCCGGACCTGATCGCCGAGGCCTGATCGTTCAAAACCCTAAATTTTATGAATAAGTGATGATTGTTCGACCGAAAAATAGTCGAAAATGTGCCGTATTTTGGGGGTGTAGTTATATTTAGAACGGTTTTTCAAGCCTGTTTTAGCCAAAATAAAGAGGTGTCAATAAAAGCAACTCACAGGCTCTGTAGTATCAATAAAATGCCACCTTTTTGGGTTTTTTCAAACAAAATTTTTTGTTAAGAACTATAAAATTTTTAAAAAATAGTTATTAAGTGATATTAAAAATATCTCGATCCATTTCTTGTTCGAACAAAAAAGGTAACAAACCAAAAAATTAGGATTTTGGTGCCCTAGACCTTAACAATGCAGTGTGCTGAGTTTAAAAATGAACAGGCAGTTGTCAGTTTTTATTAAAATCAAAGGGTCAACGATGAAATTGAAATCACTAAAACAAGTAGTGATGAAAAAAATATTGTAGGTACAATATTTTTATTGCAGGCGGTGATGATTCTGCTCTAGATATCTCCTCTGGCCATGCGTTCATGGAAGACTTTAAAGCTGAGGACCTTTTCTTCATGTTCGTCAACGGCTTGTTTTTCTAACTTCTTTGCCGAAATGTTCTTACTGATTGATAATGCAGTAAGACCGAAAAGAAGTACAAGCCAGATCGTTGGTATATATCCGGTTAGCGCGAGCAATCCTACCGTAAAAGAAGCTGCAGATGTAACGATCGCATTGCGAGTCCAGGCACGCTGATTATCCAACAAAATGGTCTCTGTTTTATAATCTAGTGATTCAGGTATCCGGGAGATCGAATTAAAATCAATGAATTGCAGCTCTTTATTGCTCTGCCCTATGGATACTCTTTCTACAGAACCGTTCTTTATTTCCACGTTCAATTGAGAAAATTGTTCCTGGTCCATCAGCCGAAGCTCCACTAACTTGAAATATGCAGATGGATTTATGTATTGGAATACTTTTAAAAATAGTACGTCAACTTTTGAGTAAACAACTCTGCGAATTTCATTAGGGGCAATATAGATCCCTAGCCTGCCTAATTTTTCGCCGGAAAGAACGTATGTTCCATCTTTTTTTATAGTTACTATCTTGCCGTGCTTATGTATCTTTTTGATGGTCGGAGCTATACGCAGATCATGGTTGGCGAAGATCTTTTTAAACATTTTTTACCTCCCTGAAATTATCATTAGTTTATCGAAGGTTTCTCCGGGAAATTTCATTTTTTTTCAACATGATCCGGATGTATAAAATTCGGTCAAAGTGGGCATACTAAGCTAGAGGAAAAGGAGGGATCACCATGTGGGAATGTAAACACAAGAAAAAGCACTTTGTAGCGGTCAATGATAATCTTGGCGGAGCAGAGAAGATATATTCCTGTCATCATTGTGGAATGATGATCGCGGAGATCTTTGATCCCAAAGAAGCCGAGACCTATCAAAAAGAGCCGGCAACAATAAAGAAGGTATAAAATCCGGTCAAAGTGGGCATAATTATGAAGGGAAAGAGAGAGCTTTTCGTAATAAAGGAGGCTGACGTATGGGGGCATGTAAGCATCGTCATAAAAAATTCATAGCAGTTACCGATTATAGAGGTTATCCGGAGAAAATATATTCTTGCCAGGATTGCGGTATGATGATCACCGATTTTGCCAGCGAATCCGAACTTAATGATTTTAAAGGTTTAAGTAAGAGATCCCATGAACTAACTGTGGGCATGGAAGAAAAACCTGAAAAACGACTTTCTGCGGGTAATTCTTAGATAGCTTTTTTCATTTCTTGAACAGCTTTTTGCATACCGACCATAAGGGCTCGGGCTACGATATTGTGGCCGATATTCAATTCATTCATGCCTTTGATGTCGGCGATGGGCTTAACATTCTGATAGGTCAAACCATGTCCGGCATTGGTCACCAGGCCCAGTTCCTGGGCATATTTGCAGGCTTTTTTCAGCTTGTTCAATTCAACTGGATTGGGATTATGAGCATAACTGCCGGTGTGGAATTCCACATGGGTCGCCCCACTCTCTTTAGAAGCTTTGGTCTGTACAATGTCCGGATCGATGAATAAACTTAGCTGGATCCCGGCTTTTTGAAGCTGCTCAACGCATTTTTTTACTTTATTGAAGTTACGGACCACGTCCAATCCGCCTTCTGTGGTTATTTCCTGCCTTTTTTCAGGGACTAAAGTAACTTGATGAGGTTTTACTCGGCAGGCAATTTTCGTGATCTCATCGACTACGGCCATTTCCAGGTTCAAAGGTTTTTTAATGTTCTTTTTTAAGCAGTAAACATCTTTATCCTGGATGTGCCGGCGGTCTTCACGCAGGTGAATGGTGATCTGATCTGCCCCGCCCTGGATAGCCAGCTGCGCAGCTTCTAAGATTTTCGGCCAAATATCTTTACGGGCTTCCCTGATCGTTGCGACATGATCGATATTTACACCGAGTAAAATTTTTCCTTTAGTTCTCTTCATAATTTTTATTTTGTTTCCTGACGTTCTGTTTTTTTAAAACGTCTATAATCTTGGTGTCGTTAAATTAGTGCAGAAATTCTATCCAAACAGGTCTTTTTTCCGAGTAAAAATATTGTATCTTTCAAGGCAGGTCCCGATGAGCGTCCGGTGACAGCTATGCGAACCGGCTTTAAGACTTTGCCTTTTGAAAGTTTTGTTTCTTCGACAATAGCCTTGATCCCTTGATCGATAGAGCTTGGTGAAAATTCTGTGTCTTTTTCAAGGGCATTTTTTAAAGCTAAAAGCACTTTTTTGGCAGAATCATCAGTAATTAACTGCTTATCTTTATCAGAATAACTGATCTTTTCCTCAAAAAATATATCTGTCAGCTGATCAATATCCGCATAAACAGCTAAACCATCCTTAATTAATTCGATAACTGCTTCAAACCATTTGGTGTCTTTTGCCTTTTTTTGCTTAGTATCAGGTAAATAGGCCAAACATATCTTGGCTAGGTCTTTATTGGGGATCTTTTTGATGCGTTCCGAATTCATCCACTTTAATTTTTCAACGTCAAAGATCGAGTTAGACTTCCCTACTCGTTCCAAGCTGAATTTAGTGATCAATTCTTTTGGGTCCATTATTTCTTGGCCGTCTTCTGGAGTCCAGCCCAGTAGAGCTAAGTAATTTAATATAGCTTCAGGTAAAAATCCTTGTTTTTTATATTCGTTTACGGAAGTTGCTCCATGGCGTTTGCTCAATTTTGACCTATCAGGCCCTAGTATCATCGGCAAATGGGCAAAGGTCGGCAATTGAAAACCAAGAGCTTGATACATTAGTATTTGTTTTGGAGAATTTGAGATATGATCCTCTCCGCGGATGACATGAGTGATACCCATTTCGTGATCGTCTATTACCACGGCAAAATTGTACGTTACCGAGCCGTCACTCTTTAAAAGCACTTGGTCCTTAATCTCAGAGTTATCGAACGTTATAGGGCCTTTAATTGCGTCTAATAGGGTTGTTTCACCCTCCCTTGGAACCCGAAAGTAGATCGCCGGAGATCCCGTGTCTTTATATGCTTTGCCCTCTTGTAAAAGCTGGTCGACGTACAGTTTGTATATCGCAGAACGTTGGGATTGGTGGTAACTAGTCGTTGGTCGTTGGTCGTTAGTCGTTTGTCTTTTTGTCTTGTTTGGACTAGTGACTAATGACAAATGACTATCGACCAACTTAGGGCCTTCATCCCAGTCTAGCCCAAGCCATCTAAGGCCATCCAGAATATCCTTTTCAAATGCCTTGGTGCTGCGTTCCTTATCGGTATCTTCGATACGTAGGATCAATTTGCCGTTGTTATGCCGGGCAAAAAGCCAGTTAAAAAGAGCGGTACGAACACTGCCGATATGGAGATTTCCTGTAGGAGATGGGGCGAAGCGGACGCGTATAGTCATAAGTCGTTAGTCGTTAGTCGTAGGTCGTAAGTCATTAGAAAACATTC
>JBHPMC010000025.1:0-20367 GCA_042562495.1 Candidatus Margulisiibacteriota bacterium | reverse complement strand
CACGTTGAACAAGAAAAAATAACCGTGCCTAAGACCACTGGTGAGATAGCTAAGGTCACAAGTGGGGAACTGATAGGTTCAGCAGATATTGTCATAGAAAAGATCGCTGAAGCCGGGCAGGCTACGAGTGCTGATCTCGCTATCGCTTTTGAAAAAGAGCATCTTAAGAATGTTAAGAGTTCCAAAGCCGCCGCATTTCTGCTTCCCGAAAAGATCAAGGATCTGAACAAGCCGCAAATTATTGTTAAAGATGGCCGCTTGGCGATGGCCCAAGCTCTAACCTTGTTAAATCCGTTGCTAACCTCAGAAAAAGAAGATATTCATACCACAGCGGTAATATCCGATTCAGTAAAAAAAGGGAAGAACGTTACCCTTGGTGCATATGCAGTTGTCGAAAACGGGGTCAGCCTTGGGGATAATGTTTATATCGGTGCACATTCATATATAGGAGAGAATGTTAAGATAGGCTCCGGGTCGGTCATCTATCCCAATGTTTCAATTTATGCAGATACAGAGCTTGGCAGAGGAGTACGAATAAATTCCGGTTCCGCAGTGGGTGTTGATGGCTTTGGTTTTGTGCAGCATGATGATAAAAATATTAAGATCCCCCAAGTCGGCAGAGTCGTTCTTGAAGATGAAGTAGAGCTATGCGGATTGAATACCATTGCCCGGGCAACACTGGGTGAGACCAGGATCGGTGCCGGAACAAAGATCGATAGCATGGTCCATATCGGCCATAATGTTACGACCGGCAAGAATTGTATATTTGTAGCCAGCTCAGCTTGTGCCGGGAACGTAAAATTAGGGAATAACGTGATCGTGGCAGGGAAAGCCGGCATTTCAGATCATGTAGAGGTCGGTGATAATACGGTCATCATGGCTAATTCCGTAGTTACCAAGAATTGTCCGCCAAATTCAACTTTATTAGGATTTCCTGCCCGAGATTATAAGCTTGAAAAAAAGAACCAGGCTTTGTTCAATAAATTGAATGATTGGGTAGAGAAGATAAAGAAGCTGGAAAAGAAGGTCTTCGGCTCGAAAAGCTCCAAATGAACATAGGTATTTTTACTGAATCCTATAAACCTTATTTAAGCGGGGTCACTGTCTCTGTAAATACTTTTGCAAAAAGCTTGGTTGCTCTAGGGCATCGAGTACATGTGTTTGCCCCAAGTTACCCTCAGCAAGAAGATAAGAATGATAATCCTTTCGTTTTTCGTTTTGTCTCACTGGGGACCAAGCTCTATAAAGGTTTTAGAGTAGCGATACCTTTTTCTTTTCGCTATAAAAAATATATAGAGAACAGCAAATTGGATATCATTCATACGCAATATCCCTATTTGCTGGGCTGGAAGGCTTTTTTTACAGCTAAAAAAGTCAAGATCCCCTTCATATATACTTTTCATACTTTATTCACAGAATATCTGCACTTTGTACCTTTAATTCCGCGGTTTATTTCAGCACCGATCGTTCGTTTTTTAGTACGGTTTTTTTGCAATACTTTATGTGATTATGTGATCACCCCTACCGAGATGGCTAAAAAAATATTACAGGAAGAATATCGAGTAAAAGTCCCTATTCAGGCTATTCCCACAGGTGTTCTCGAGGAAGAAGTGCAAAAAGCCGATCCTGCCGGAGTCAGAGAAAAATATAATATAAAGGAAGATACTTTTTTAATGCTTTATGTAGGCCGTTTTTCCAAGGAAAAGAACATTTATTTTTTGTTGCGTATGTATCAAAAGTTGTTAGAAAAAAAACCAGGTCGTGAGATCAAGCTAATGTTCGTAGCACGAGGGCCATTATTCAAAGAATTGCAGGCCTATGTACAGGCAAATGGTCTTGAAGGCAGGGTGATCTTGACCGGAGAGGTGCAGAGAAAGGATATCTATAATTATTACAAAGCGGCCGATCTTTTCGTCTGTGCTTCCAAAACGGAGACCCAGGGGCTGGTCATTTCTGAAGCCAAGGCTTGTGCAGTCCCGGGTGTGGCGATCGATGCAGCAGGAGTAAGTGTAATGATCGAAAATGGTGTGGATGGTTATTTAGTCAAAGAGGATGAAGAAGTCTTTTGTCAGCGGGTGATCGAGCTTAGCGAAGACCAAGAAAAACTACGAAAATTTTCTATAGCGGCCCGGAAATCGGCTGAAGAGCATTTTTTGGACAGGACAGTGGCAAAAAGACTTTTAGAGGTATATAATATAGCCATAAAGTCAAAAAAGGCTTAGTTTTGATCTAGGTTCAAATAAATGGGGGGATTTATATGAAACGGCTTGGTTTGTTCTGTTTGTTACTTCTATTATATACACCAATAGTGCTTGCTTCACCCACAGTAAATGGACCAACCGGACTGGTCACAATGCCTACCGCAGAAGGTTTAAGATATAAAGAATTTAATACGGGTTTTAACTATATTCCTCCTTATCATAAAGGCGAAGAAGATGATGACGGCGTACTTCAGGGTAAGGATGATCATGGTGTTGTTAATTACTATGGCAACTTGGGGACACTGGAAGGGATGGAGCTGGGCTTTACCGGCAGAGGCGGTCGTGAAGGTGTTTTTATTAATCTAAAATATTACTTGATCAGCGACAACAGTGAGAATCCCCTGGGGATGGCTGTTGGCGTACAAAATCTTTCTTCATTCTATGATACAGGTGTCTACATGGTGGCCAGCAAGCAGTTAAATATGAACATGGGCCTACATTTAGGATTCTTGGGCCGGTTTTATTCAGGGACCTCTGATACCAATATGATGTTCGGAATGAAATATTTTCTTAACGAAAATTGGGCATTGGTTTTGGATACTGTAGGAGAACAGAATGTTTATGGCTGGAATATAGGTATGCATATGCAATTAGGCGAAGAAATGATCCTGAATATGGCAGCTTTGAATCTATTTAATCCTGTTTCCAGATTGAATTCTGTATTTACCGTAGGTCTATCCTATACAGGTTTTATGTAATTTCTTTATTCTTGCGTATCGCCTTAGCATAAGCCTTATGCTAGTATTTTGTTTATGCAAAAGTCGATAGCTAAAGCTGTTAGTTGCCATGGTATAGGCATCCATTCCGGGAAAAAAGTAGAGATATCCTTAAAGCCAGCACCTATAGGTCATGGCATAGAAGTTGTACGAACAGATCTTGGGCAGAGCGTTCAGCTCTATCCAGATGTTTTTGACGGAGCAAACAATCAAACTTGTATCAAGAATAATAATAAAGCTTTTTTAAAGACCGTAGAACATCTTATGGCCGCTGTTTTTTCCAAGCAAATAGATAATATGATCATAGAAGCAAATAGTGAAGAAATGCCGGCAGTGGATGGCAGTGCTATGTCCTATTTGGAGTTGTTGAAAAAAGCAGGAATAGTGGAACAAGAAGGACCAGATCAGCCTGCGCTAAGATTAAATAAGATGTTATTAGAAAAAGGCAAGGAAGATACTTTCATTGCTGCGGTCCCGGCTGATGAATTTAAGATATCTTTAGCTGTTGAATATAGATTACCTGTGGGTTTACAAGTATGGTCAGTTGTTATAAACGAAGAAAATTTTCATAAAGAGGTCGCCCCTGCACGTACTTTTGGCTGGAAGGAAGATCTGGATAAAATGCATAAGAACGGTCTGGGCCTGGGTGTTAAAGTAAATGAAAATGCTATTGGCATAGCGGAAAATAAAGGGTATTCTTGTCCCCTGCGTTTTGCTGACGAAATTGTCAGACATAAGGTATTGGATCTTGTTGGTGATCTGGCTGGTTTGAGAAAGAATATTAAAGCACATATTATTGGATATAAGACCAACCATCGACTAAATATCCAATTTATGAAAAAATTGGCTAAGATCTAGAAATTAGAAGAAAAGGATAGGTCAAAGATGAGCAATAAACAATTAGATAGTTTGGCCCATATACATTCTTCGGCACAGCTTGGAGAAGGCGTAAAAGTCGGGCCTTATGCCATTATTGATGAAAATGCAGTGATCGGAGATAACTCGATCATTGATGCTCATGCAGTAATAGGTGCGGGCTCAAAGATCGGCAAAGAGTGTCATATCCACTACGGGGCCATAATCGGTGATATGCCCCAGGATGTTAAATATGCCGGGGAAAAGACGAATGTAGTTATGGGGGATCGGAACCAGATCAGAGAATATGTAACTATTAACCGTGCTACAGGTCCTGGTAATAAGACTATTTTGGGTGATAATAATATTTTAATGTCCCATGTGCATATAGGGCATAATACAAAATTGGGCAGCAATGTTGTAATTGTAAGTCTTTCTCAGCTGGCCGGACACGTTACCATTGAAGATAGTGTGATAATTGGTGGCATGGTCGGTATCCCTCAATTTTTACGTGTAGGGAAGATGACCATGATCGGCGGTTATGCTCGGTTGTTCCAGGATATTCCTCCTTACATGTTAGTTGAAGGAAATCCGGCTGATGTTCAAGCTATCAATTCGGTTGGTTTGAAACGTAATAATATGAAACGAGAAATTATTTCAATAATCAAAGAATCTTATAAATTGCTTTATCGTTCGGGATTGAATACTTCTCAAGCTTTAGAGAGTATCTATGAAAAATGTCGGATAAACGGAAGAGTTCCGGAAGAGATCCAATATTTGATAGATTTCATAAAAAAGTCCACCAAGGGCATAAATCGTAAAAAAACCAGTACCGAATTATTGTCTTCAGAGGGATCAGGGCTTGCTGAGACAGAAGGCTTTTTTGCTAAAGTAAAACATATCCTTACTAAATAATGTTCACATTTCTTTCCTTTCTAGTTGTTTTTGGGATTGTTGTTCTCTTTCACGAAGCAGGCCATTTTTTGGTGGCAAAACTTGCCGGAATAAAAGTATACGAATTCAGCATTGGTTTTGGCCCCAGGCTGCTGATGTTCAAGCGTAAAGGTACAGTGTATGGCATAAATGCCTTCCCTTTGGGGGGTGCGGTACGTTTAGCAGGATTAGATGAACTAGCCAAGGAAAAGGCCAAGCCTTCCGAGACATATCAGCATAAATCCTGGGGGATCAGAGCAGGAGTGCTTATAGCCGGTCCATTAATGAACATAGTCCTGGCCTTTTTGATATTTGTCTTGGCCTTTTCAGTGATCGGTGTGCCGCAAAAAGCCTCAAATGTGATCATGAGCGTTTTCCCAGATTCTGTGGCAGAAAGAGCCGGTTGGCAGGCTGGCGATAAGATCACTTATTTTCAGGGTGAAAAAGTAACTGATATGAGCAAAATTATCCAGAAGATACATATTTCTCAAGGACAGCAGCTTTCATTTCTGTTGGTACGTGAGGGCAAGACATTTCCGGCGAAATTAAAACCTCACTATTATCCGGATCAAAATAGGGATGCAGAAAAGGAGTCGCCTGGTATTCCTGCCAGATCTTTTGATAGGTCGCAAGTGCTTTTTCATTATCACCCAACAAGGCTTCATGATATTGACCCAACAACATCCACAGCGATACAAGATTTTGATAGTTCTTGGTAGCTGCTTCTTCAAGCTCTGCTTCCAGATAATTCAAGCTGGCTTGTATATCAGCCTTGTCAGATAAATATAGGATATCCCTGAATCCCTGATAAAGCGGCACATCCTCTGCTTTTATAGGCTCACGGACCTTGGGATGATTTTCCAAATAATAGATCTCTAGATCTTGATATGGAATGCTTTGTTTATGGTCTGTTTTTTGAAAAGAAAGCCTGTCTCCACAAGCAGATATACCTAGAATTACAGCCAACAGACATAATATTAATAATGCTCTTTTCATAAGTGACATGGTGATAAGTTTAACACTCACTTTTTTAAAGTTAAAGCCCAGCGCCGATTATTGCTCAATAACTTGTAAGGTAACAGAATCTGTGGGCAAGGCCTCAGCTAAAGGCTCTGGCCTGGCGCTCTGCTGCCAAGAAAATCTTGGAATCTGGGCCTTGGTCGGGAATACACCTTTACGTAAACTCATTAAGTAATCACTTTTTTTAATGATCCCGTCATAAGAAAACAGGGAGATCCCCAGTAAATTTTTAAAACCCATTTCATCACGGACTTTACGTGTAAATTGGATCTTTCTCATAATATCCTCCGGATCCTGCCGCCAAGCACCCAATCCGATCACCACGCCCCGATCATAGTTCTGGGCCATCTGCACAGCAACTCCGATCTGCTTCTCCACAAGATCATCCCGGATCGAATAGCTCATGGGAGCCACAAAATCCACAATACCTTTTTTCAGCCAAGCTTCCCAATCCTGAAAGTATCTCTCTTTGGCCTGATCAATATCTGCTATGACCGCGGCGGATATTTTTAGATCAGGCTTTATTCCTTTTGCCTTATTCCGTATCTCTGCGATCAGTTCTTCGACTTGTTTTTGCCTGTACTTATCCCAGGCCTTCAACAATTCTCTGTAACGTTCTTTGCCGAAAACACTAAGCGCTACGCTTTTATTGGATATCAAGGCCCTAGGATCGACCTGATATTTCCTCTGGAAATCCTCTGCTAATTCCTGATTAAAGCCAAATTGTGGCCCAGGATAACGGATATAATCAAAATGCAGACCATCGATCTCATAATTGTTGACCACCTCTAGAAAAAGAGCTGTAAAATACTGCTTTACCTCAGCTATTCCCAGATCTAAATATATACCGGTCACCTTTGCCCACGTACGCTCCCAAGCAGAATATTCCAGGAGCGACCGGCCTTTGATATCTTTGATCACCCATTCCGGATGCCGTAGCACAACATGCTCCTTGTTTTTGGGCAGCTCTCTATTGCCCCAGACATAAGCTGTATTCAACCAAACATGTACTTCAATATCTTCTTTCTTTGCTTCATGTATAAGCTGCTTTAAGGGATCAAATTCTTTATTAATCCCTTTCCCCCATGGATTTATTTTGGAATGAAAAAAAGCTTCTCCCAAAGCACAGACTTGGACAAATATTGCATTAAAATTATATTTTCCCGCTCTTTCTATGATCAGATCCACATCGCGTGTTGTCTGCATTTGATAGCGGGTCACCCACATAAAGCGATACTCTACAGGGAACTCTTCCGCCTTGATAAAGACCTTGGCCTTTGTATTCTTAGGAAGATCCGTTTTTATGATCAGCTCTTGTTCCGGAACTTGAGCCCAGGCATTTATAGAAAAAAATCCGATACAGAACAGCACGCGACAGATCTTTGTTTTTTTTATGAGAAAATTAACTAGCTTCATGAGTTTGATCTGCTTATTGAACGCCCTTTTCTATGGGCGGCAGCACGGTTTGTGGCACTTCTGGTAATTCCAAAGGAGTTTCTTCGATCTTCGGTTTTTTATCATCTCCCACGATCTTAGAAAGATCGCTATCCAGATCGGCCGTTAATAATTCGCGTACTTGATCGATCTTTCTGCTCATCCGCCCAGCGTTAGCTTTATAACCATATTCCTCATAGATCCTTTGCATAGATATATAGACACTTAGATTATCTCCTGCTAATTCTTCTGCTTTTTTTAATTGCTTTAAAGCCTTCGAACGATTGCCTCTTTTCATTTCTAATGAAGCAATCGCTAAATAGATAAAAGGATTATCTAAAGATTTATTAAGCCTTATTTTCAGCAAGCCCTTATTATATTCATCATTGGCATTCTTAAATTTGCCCATAAGCTCATATACCTCTCCGATAAAAACATGAGCCATAGGATCACTTGGATTATTTGCTGCCAATAAACGGTACTCACGCAATGCTTTATCATAATCTCCCTCAACTTTATGTTTAAAAGCAAGCATGGTCTTATCCACAACTTGCACATCAGCATTTTTTAGAACATGAGCATACCAGTTATCCATTTTGATCCGCTTTTTTTGTTCCAGCATTTGCTTCTTAAGCTCTTTCTCGTCTATATCGATCGGGACTTCACCCTGCTTTATTTCCTCTATGTTAATAATATGGTAACCAAATACTGTTTTTATCGGCTCACTGATCTGGCCGGCCGGCAAAGAAAAAGCTGTTTCTTCAAATTCTGGCACCATCTGCCCTGTTTCAAACCAGCCCACATCCCCACCTTTGACAGCAGTAACTTTGTCTGCAGAAAATTCCTTGGCTAATTTCCCAAAATCCTCGCCTGCCTCAATACGTTTTTTCAGCTCTTTTGCCTGTTGCAAGGCATTTTCTTCGGCTTCCTTCAGCATTTCCTGGCGATCCCCGGCAATATCCTGATATTCTGGTCGGATCAAAATATGCCGGGCTTTTACTTTTTTGAATTTATTCAAAACATCGGCATCGGTCACCTTTACTTCATCTTGGATATTTTTCACCATTTTTTGGACCAGGATCTCATCTTTGATCATCTGCTTGAACATCTTTAAAGTATAGCCATTGCGCTTCAGTAGTTCTTTCAACTCCCCGGTACTATCAACTTTGTAAGACTGCTTTACCTTGTCTAGCTCCCCGTTCACTTCTTTTCTGCTAACCCGGACCCGATTTTTCTTGGCCTCGGCTAAAAACAAGGTGTGATCTACGGTCTGCAACAATGATTCATACATAATGCGGGCGATCAGCCGCGGATCAGCTTTAGATTTTTGTTGGGGAGGGATAACCCTGCCTACTCCCTGATTGACCAATTGCCTATACTTAAAAGGATTAATCGGCTTTTCATTGATATAGGCGATCCCTTGTTCGCTCAAAGCTTGTTGTGTTGTACGGCGTTGACCACGCCTACTGGCATTTTGGATCAACACAGGAATAATAATGGATAAAGCAAAAAATACAACAGTAATAATTAGGACCTTGGCAGCATGCTTTCTAAAGAAAGTTAACATTTATATCTTTACTCCTTTAGGTCTGGGTCAATTTTAGAGATTGGGCAGCAGAAATACTTGCTCCTAAAAATCCTAAAAAGATCCCTAAACCAAATATGAATAGATAGATCAAATTGATTTCTAGCATATTAAACGATATGGGCAGGAAAGGTAAAGTCTGTTGTAATTTCTGGGCCAGCAGATCATAGGTGATTTTCAAGCAAAGCGAAGCAAAAAATGCCCCGCATACTCCTAATAAGATACCTTCCAGAATAAAAGGCCACCGGATAAAAGAATTTGTCGCGCCTACTAAACGCATTATGTATACATCATCTTTGCGGGCTAAAACTGTTAAGCGAATAGTATTGACCACTATTAATAATGTGGTCAGGGTCATCGCAATAATGATCCCTAAGCCTATCCAACGCACAACATTGGAAAAAACTCGGATACGATCGGCCATTTCCCCGCCATAGCGAACATCTTCGATGCCCGGGATCTCTTGCAGAGCCTTGGAAACATAGGGGATCAATTCCAGGGTTTTAGTTTTTATTTTATAAGCATCCGGTAAAGGATTGCTTTCCAAAACGTTGCCCAGATCTATATTCTTGAAATTCTTGCGAAAAGATTCCCAAGCAGCTTCTTTGGATACAAAGCTGATATTTTCCACTCCGGGGACCTGCTTGATCTTAAGCTGCATATTTTCTACACCGGCTTTGGTAAAATTCTTATCCACATAAGCCATGATCTCCATCTTGTCGCTCATGGAACCAACTAAAGAATTAAGATTAAAGACGATCAACAAAAATATACCGAACATGATCAAGGAAATAAATATGATGAGCAGCGCTGTAAAGGTCATTAGCCCTCCCCGTTTCATGCTCAGCCAAGCTTCCTTTAAAAAGAATTCGGTATTAATGGCCATTACTATATACTCCTAATTTTTGATCACGCATGATACGGCCGCCGACCATAGAGATCACTCTCTTGCGCAAAGTATTCACCAGCTCTTTTTCGTGGGTAGCCATAATGACCGTTGTCTTGCGGGTATTGATCTTGTTCAATAATTGGATTATTTCCCAAGTAGTATCGGGATCTAGATTCCCGGTAGGTTCGTCAGCCAATAATATTTGCGGGCTATTGATAATTGCTCGTGCAATACAGGCTTTTTGCTGCTGCCCTCCAGATAATTCCTGGGGCAGATGATGTGCTTTGTCCGCTAAGGCAACCAGATCTAGTACTTGCATGACCTGACGCCGGACCTGCATCCGGGGAGCTCCGGTCACCTGCATGGCAAAAGCAACGTTCTCATAAATTGTCCGCTGCTTTAATAATTTATAATCCTGAAAGATTACTCCTACATTCCTGCGCAAGAACGGGATCTGGGCCAATTTTAATTTGCCCACATCTACTTTATCTACCAGCACTCTTCCATGCGAAGGCATTGCTTCACGATAAAGTAATTTTAAAAGGCTCGATTTGCCGCAGCCGGTCGGCCCGACCAAGAATACAAATTCTTCCTGGTCGACATGCAAGCTCACATCCTGCAAAGCCTTTACTCCGCTCGGAAATAATAAATATACATGATCAAGTAATATCATAAGTATTTTATGCTCATTTTTTTAGCATTATACATTGAGAAGGCACTTGTGGAAAATATCGACTTTTCCCAGAAATTGTACCTGCTATAATTGCTTTATGAAAAAACTCTGGCTATCTTTCTTTCTGCCTTTATTTGCATTCGGCCTTTGGTACAGAGAAATGGGCCTGGTCACCTACAACAACCAACTTTGTTATGAATACCGTGCTGCCGCAAATAAGAATACTATAAAATGGTATTTAACTGTTGAAGTGCCGAATCAAGTGCTGTATATCAAGGTCACCGATGATCAAGGCTCTATCAGCCGTTTAGAAAATATTGATATAGTAAAGTAAGTTTATTCGACGACTTCAGGAGTGGTCAATTTATCATAAAATTCCAGATACTTATCTTTATCCGGGCCAGCGCGTAAAGCCATCGCTGAGCGGGGATGTTCGTTTAACATACCGGTTATCATATAAGGTATTAAATATCCCCATTCGATCTGCTCGCGCAGCGGCACAAAATGATCTTGGATCAATTTTAATATTGGACGAATACTATATTTAGGATTCTTTAAAAAGCCGATCAATAATTCTAATGTACAATTACCGGGCCCCCTGCCGATACCCGTGACCGAAGCATCTAGCAGATTACAGCCTTCGATTATCCCCTGGATAGTATTGCCAAAAGCCAGCTGACGGTTGTTGTGACAATGGATCCCGATGGTCTTCCCCGGCAAGGCTTCTTTATACTTCTTGGCCAGAAAGGTAATATCTTCACAATAGAAATTCCCAAAAGAATCCACTAAATAAACGATCGGCACTTCGGTCTTGCTCAATTGTGCCAAAGCTTCATCGACATCTTTTTCTAAGTTCGTTGAAACAGCCATAATATTGATCGTGACCTCATAGCCTTTATCCATAAGGTGGTTCGCTAGATCTATTGCTTTATCTATTTGATTTACATAACAGGCCACCCGTAGCATTGAAAAAGGCGATTTTTTGGCAGGCTTAATATCTTCATTTTTTACCCGACCGATATCTACCATGGAAGCTAACTTCGCCTTTAATTCAATACCATCTAGCAGCTTTTTAACGACTTCATCATCACAAAAACGCCACTTGCCATATTCTTTGGGATCGAACTGGTCACTGGAAGCTTTATAGCCCAGCTCCACATAATCAACCCCGGCCTCTGCTACAGCCTGATATGTTTCTCGCACAAGCTCATCTGTAAATTGCCATTTATTGATCAATCCGCCGTCGCGGATGGTGCAATCCAAGACTTTTATTTCAGGTCTATACATTATTATCTCCTAAAATATTTTTAATCAGAATTCAGATTCTTGCATATGAATCCTACAAACACAAGATTTCATTAGACAAATGAATTAATTAGATTAATCTAGCTCAATTACTTTTTAAGAATATCTTTGGCTGCTTTTACTATATCTTTGGAAGTTAAGCCGTACTTGGCCAACAACTCATCCGGCTGGCCTGATTCACCGAACTTGCCTTGAACTCCTACAAAACGCATCGGAGCTCCGTTTGGTGTCTTTTGCAGAAGGACTTCAGCGATCGCGCTGCCCAGACCGCCGTAAACAGTATGTTCTTCAGCACTGACGATCCCCTTGGTCTCTTTAGCGCATTTTACGATCATTTTTTCATCTATCGGCTTGATCGAGGACATATTCACCACCCTAGCCGAGATACCCTCTTTATTTAACAGCTCGGCAGCTTCCATTGCCGCCGTGATCATGACCCCGCAAGCCATGAGCGTAATATCTTTGCCTTCTTTTAAAAGATCGGCTTTGCCCAGTTTAAAATCTACCGGTTTATTTTGTGGATAGAATATCGGTGTTGCCGAACGGCTAAGCCTGACATAAAAAGGACCGGGTATTTTATAAACAGCCCTGATAACAGCTTCCGTCTCCATGGAATCTGCCGGAACGATCACCTGCATATTGGGGATAACCCTCATGATCGCAATATCTTCTAAAGCTTGATGTGATGCCCCATCTTCGCCAACGGTCAATCCAGCATGCGTAGCAACAATTTTTACATCTAAATTTGTATAGGCCACGGTGTTGCGGATCTGTTCCCAAGGTCGACCAGTAGCGAACATCGCAAAAGTACTGGCAAAAGCGACCTTGCCCGTAGAGGCTAGCCCTGCTGCTGTACCTATAAGATCCTGCTCAGCGACCCCAACATTAAAAAATCTATCCGGGAATTCTTTCGCAAATTTGGCAGTTTTTGTTGAAGAGGAAAGATCCGCATCAAGGACAACTATATTCTTATGCTTTTTGCCCAGCTCTAGTAGAGTTTGGCCATAAGCTTCTCTAGTTGCTGCTTTTTCTATTTTTTTTGCATCGGTCGCCATTTTTGTTTCCTCTAGGCTTTCCATTTTACAGGGTAGCCATCTTTTTCTAAAGACTTCTGCGCTGCCAATAATGTTTTTAGTACTCGAACGCTGTTCTCTCCGCCGCTTTTGGGAGTGTTGGAATTTTTTATACAATCCAGATAATGCTGGCATTCTAAACGCAGCGGCTCAACTTCTTCATATTCTATAACTTCCACACCTTCATCATGATATTTAAAACGCTCGTGTTCAAATTCCGAATCCTGTTTTTCAACGCGCTTCTTAATGAATTTAACTTTACCGTCGGTTGCCAGCTCATCCATTATGATCATACCTTTGCTGCCAACAACGATTATTTTTCTATCTTTATGCGGGTCCAGCCAGCTCTCATGCAAATGCGCGAACTTTCCGGATTTGAACTTTATGGAGGTGAACACTATCTCTTCTATCTTTTCCTGCAGATAGCCGACACCATGCGCTGCAACCTGCGCCGGTTGTTCATCGATCAAGTGGTAAACAACGGAGATATCATGCGGGCCGAAATCCCAGAGCGCATTTTCTTTAAAACGGATACTGCCCAAGTTCGTGCGGCGGAAATAGATATGGTATATATCGCCAAGCTTCCCGGACTTTATCGTATCGCGCACACAATTTACACCGCCATGATAAAGCAATAGATGACCTTCCATTAAAACCTTGTTCTTTTCTTTGGCTTTTTCAATAAGCTTTGTTAAATGATTTATTTTCAGAACGATCGGCTTTTCTATGAACACATGCTTGCCGGCTTCAAGCGCTTTCATGCCCAGCTTAAAATGAGTAGAAGCCGGAGTCGCGATAACAACTGCCTCAACTTCACTATCTTTTAAAGCTTTATTAAAACTGGAAACGATTTTTTTCTTGGCTTCCGGATACTGTTCTTTTATAGCATCCCGCAGCTTAGGATCTGCTTCGCAAATATATTTAACTTCACAATCCTCGAGCTGCATGAAATTCCTGAGCAGGTTCTTGCCCCAGCGGCCAACACCGACTTGTGCTAGCTTTATCATGAGTGCCCCAACTCCTGCAGCGCCTGCTTTTCTTCAGCCCGGGTAGGTGCTACTCCGTGATAATTTACTTTACCTTCCATAAAAGACACTCCTTTTCCTTTTACGGTATTGGCAATGATCATAGTCGGCATTCCTTTTACTTTTTTTGCTTTTCTGATCGCAGCTAATAGCTCTTCTATATTATGGCCGTTGACCTTAAAGACTTTCCAGCCAAAAGCTTCCCATTTCTTATCTATCGGCTCGATCGCTTTTACATCTTCTGTATGCCCATCGATCTGCAGCCCGTTGCGGTCTAAGAATGCGATCAGATTATCGACTTTTTTAGCAGACGCGTTCATCGCCGCTTCCCAAACCTGGCCTTCCTGCACTTCCCCATCACCTAACACTGCAAAAACTTGGCTTCCTTTTCCATCCAAGCGTAAACCCAAGGCCATCCCTACAGCTACAGACAAACCTTGCCCTAATGATCCTGTTGAAACTTCAATTCCTGGGAGATGGTTCCGATCCGGGTGCCCTTGAAATTTTGAACCAAGCTTACGCAGGGTCAGTAATTCATCAGATTTAAAATAACCAGCTTCGGCCATAGTGGCATAAAGACAGGGGGCGCCATGCCCTTTGCAGAGAATAAAATAATCCCTGTCTTCCCACTTGATGTTCTTTGGATCATATTTGAATTCTCCCCCAAAAAATAGCGTGGCTAAAATATCTGTCGCCGACAATGATCCTCCCGGATGCCCCGAGCCGGATTCTGCCAACATCTTGATAATATGCTGACGGATGACTTGGGATTTTTTTTCTATTTTTTTGATCAAATCGCTCATTAATTCTCCTAAAAATTAAACATTCTTTTCAAGTCTTGAAGTGTAATGAAAATCAGCAAAAGAATCAAGAAACCAAATCCAAGATAATGGATAAAGCGTTCTTTTTCAATATTGATCTTTCGGCCGATTATTTTTTCGGCTACTAAAAATACCAATCTTCCTCCATCTAAAGCCGGTATCGGCAATAAATTTATAATACTTAAATTAATACTTAAAATAGCAATGAATTGCAGAAAGATCAGCCAACCCTGAGAGGCTGCTTCTCCGGAAAGCTTAGCTATCCCGATCGGCCCGGCAATATGTTTTAACTTCGCCTGCCCAACGATCAAGCTTAAAAAACCCCTGAGGATCTCTTTAGTTACTAAATAAGTCTGCACACTTCCTTTTTGAATAGCCTGCCACGGTGAATAGCGTTGATAATAAAGCGGCTTAAGATTTATACCCAGTAAAGCGATCTTTTGCTCCGGATAATAGTGAGGTTTTAATTTCGCCGGAAATGTCTTGCCCTCACGTACCAACAGAAATGAAAGCTGCTGTCCTTGAGAAATATGTATCTTCTGGATAATTTTGCTCATATCAGTTACTTTTTCACCCTGAAAATAAGTGATCTTATCGCCAGCCTGCCAACCGGCTCTTTCTGCCACAGAATCTGGGAAAACGCTCATGATCACATTTGAGGCTTTTTGCGGCACACCGATCACTGAAAAGGCCAAGACAAATATCAAAAAGGCCAGGACTATGTTCATTAATGGACCGGCTATAAGCACTCCTGCTCTGATCCCCCAGGATTTATGCTGATATGTCTCGGAAGGCTTGGCCTTTTCCTTGGCTAGTTCATCTAATCCTGCTAAACGTACCGCACCCCCCAAAGGGAAGGCATTTATGCCATACACTGTACCTTTACGCTTGAACATCAGCAGCCTGGGGCCAAAACCAATGCTGAATTCGTATACTTTTATTCCGGCAAGTTTTGCCACCAAAAAATGGCCTGCTTCGTGAAAGAGAACAACAATCCCAAAAACAACTAGAAAGGAAAGAAATGTGAACATTATTTAGTAAGGATATGTTTTACTTTAGCAAAAAAGCCTTCTGTCTCAGCAAGCCCTGATCCCTCTGAAGACAATAATTCGGTACTGGTTTTTTTACGATTTATGCCCTTGGTGGACTTTTTTATGAAATCTATCAAATATTGGATCTCTTCCGGAACTCTTCCGTTTATCCGACATTTTTCATAGATACTCTCTAAAGCTTGAGAAGTATTCAATCCCGAACGATAAAGCAATTTATAAGATTCTTTGATTATTGAAATAATTTCTCGTTTCATATTATTACGTTTCAAACCAACCGAATTGATAGCTTGAACATCAGCCGGATTTCCTTCAACTAACATGTAAGGAGGAATATCCTGGAACAACCGAGCATAACCGCCGATCATGGTCATCTTCCCTACACGTAAAAATTGAGGGATACCGACCATGCCACCAATTATCACACTATCTTCAATGGTAACGTGTCCGGCCAGCTGAGAAAGACTTACAATTACAACATTGCTGCCCAATTTTGTATTATGCCCTATATGCACATGGGACATTAAAATATTATTATCACCCAAAATAGTCTTATTACCAGGACCTGTAGCACGGTTAATAGTTACATATTCTCTGATCTGGTTCCGATCCCCCATAACTACATTCGTCTTTTCCCCGGCATATTTAACATCCTGGGGCATATCACCGATTATGGCCCCGTAGTGGATATGACACTCTTTGCCGATCTTTGAGCCCGCACCTATTACTGCATGAGCATCAATGATCGAGTTATCTCCGATCACTGCATTTTCATCAATAATGGCATAAGGCCCGACTTTTACGCCTTCTCCAAGCTGTGCCGAAGAATGTATATGGGCCAAACTATCTAATTGTTTATTGCTCATCTTTGACCTATCCTTTTCTTCTAATTTCTAGATCTTAGCCAATTTTTTCATAAATTGGATATTTAGTCGATGGTTGGTCTTATATCCAATAATATGTGCTTTAATATTCTTTCTCAAACCAGCCAGATCACCAACAAGATCCAATACCTTATGTCTGACAATTTCGTCAGCAAAACGCAGGGGACAAGAATACCCTTTATTTTCCGCTATGCCAATAGCATTTTCATTTACTTTAACACCCAGGCCCAGACCGTTCTTATGCATTTTATCCAGATCTTCCTTCCAGCCAAAAGTACGTGCAGGGGCGACCTCTTTATGAAAATTTTCTTCGTTTATAACAACTGACCATACTTGTAAACCCACAGGTAATCTATATTCAACAGCTAAAGATATCTTAAATTCATCAGCCGGGACCGCAGCAATGAAAGTATCTTCCTTGCCTTTTTCTAATAACATCTTATTTAATCTTAGCGCAGGCTGATCTGGTCCTTCTTGTTCCACTATTCCTGCTTTTTTCAACAACTCCAAATAGGACATAGCACTGCCATCCACTGCCGGCATTTCTTCACTATTTGCTTCTATGATCATATTATCTATTTGCTTGGAAAAAACAGCGGCCATAAGATGTTCTACGGTCTTTAAAAAAGCTTTATTATTATTCTTGATACAAGTTTGATTGTTTGCTCCGTCAAAAACATCTGGATAGAGCTGAACGCTCTGCCCAAGATCTGTTCGTACAACTTCTATGCCATGACCTATAGGTGCTGGCTTTAAGGATATCTCTACTTTTTTCCCGGAATGGATGCCTATACCATGGCAACTAACAGCTTTAGCTATCGACTTTTGCATAAACAAAATACTAGCATAAGGCTTATGCTAAGGCGATACGCAAGAATAAAGAAATTACATAAAACCTGTATAGGATAGACCTACGGTAAATACAGAATTCAATCTGGAAACAGGATTAAATAGATTCAAAGCTGCCATATTCAGGATCATTTCTTCGCCTAATTGCATATGCATACCTATATTCCAGCCATAAACATTCTGTTCTCCTACAGTATCCAAAACCAATGCCCAATTTTCGTTAAGAAAATATTTCATTCCGAACATCATATTGGTATCAGAGGTCCCTGAATAAAACCGGCCCAAGAATCCTAAATGTAGGCCCATGTTCATATTTAACTGCTTGCTGGCCACCATGTAGACACCTGTATCATAGAATGAAGAAAGATTTTGTACGCCAACAGCCATCCCCAGGGGATTCTCACTGTTGTCGCTGATCAAGTAATATTTTAGATTAATAAAAACACCTTCACGACCGCCTCTGCCGGTAAAGCCCAGCTCCATCCCTTCCAGTGTCCCCAAGTTGCCATAGTAATTAACAACACCATGATCATCCTTACCCTGAAGTACGCCGTCATCATCTTCTTCGCCTTTATGATAAGGAGGAATATAGTTAAAACCCGTATTAAATTCTTTATATCTTAAACCTTCTGCGGTAGGCATTGTGACCAGTCCGGTTGGTCCATTTACTGTGGGTGAAGCAAGCACTATTGGTGTATATAATAGAAGTAACAAACAGAACAAACCAAGCCGTTTCATATAAATCCCCCCATTTATTTGAACCTAGATCAAAACTAAGCCTTTTTTGACTTTATGGCTATATTATATACCTCTAAAAGTCTTTTTGCCACTGTCCTGTCCAAAAAATGCTCTTCAGCCGATTTCCGGGCCGCTATAGAAAATTTTCGTAGTTTTTCTTGGTCTTCGCTAAGCTCGATCACCCGCTGACAAAAGACTTCTTCATCCTCTTTGACTAAATAACCATCCACACCATTTTCGATCATTACACTTACTCCTGCTGCATCGATCGCCACACCCGGGACTGCACAAGCCTTGGCTTCAGAAATGACCAGCCCCTGGGTCTCCGTTTTGGAAGCACAGACGAAAAGATCGGCCGCTTTGTAATAATTATAGATATCCTTTCTCTGCACCTCTCCGGTCAAGATCACCCTGCCTTCAAGACCATTTGCCTGTACATAGGCCTGCAATTCTTTGAATAATGGCCCTCGTGCTACGAACATTAGCTTGATCTCACGACCTGGTTTTTTTTCTAACAACTTTTGATACATACGCAACAAAAAATAAATGTTCTTTTCCTTGGAAAAACGGCCTACATAAAGCATTAAAAAAGTATCTTCCTTTATATTATATTTTTCTCTGACTCCGGCAGGATCGGCTTTTTGCACTTCTTCCTCGAGAACACCTGTGGGAATAGCCTGAATAGGGACTTTTACTCGATATTCTTCCTGTAATATTTTTTTAGCCATCTCGGTAGGGGTGATCACATAATCACATAAAGTATTGCAAAAAAACCGTACTAAAAAACGAACGATCGGTGCTGAAATAAACCGCGGAATTAAAGGTACAAAGTGCAGATATTCTGTGAATAAAGTATGAAAAGTATATATGAAGGGGATCTTGACTTTTTTAGCTGTAAAAAAAGCCTTCCAGCCCAGCAAATAGGGATATTGCGTATGAATGATATCCAATTTGCTGTTCTCTATATATTTTTTATAGCGAAAAGAAAAAGGTATCGCTACTCTAAAACCTTTATAGAGCTTGGTCCCCAGTGAGACAAAACGAAAAACGAAAGGATTATCATTCTTATCTTCTTGCTGAGGGTAACTTGGGGCAAACACATGTACTCGATGCCCTAGAGCAACCAAGCTTTTTGCAAAAGTATTTACAGAGACAGTGACCCCGCTTAAATAAGGTTTATAGGATTCAGTAAAAATACCTATGTTCATTTGGAGCTTTTCGAGCCGAAGACCTTCTTTTCCAGCTTCTTTATCTTCTCTACCCAATCATTCAATTTATTGAACAAAGCCTGGTTCTTTTTTTCAAGCTTATAATCTCGGGCAGGAAATCCTAATAAAGTTGAATTTGGCGGACAATTCTTGGTAACTACGGAATTAGCCATGATGACCGTATTATCACCGACCTCTACATGATCTGAAATGCCGGCTTTCCCTGCCACGATCACGTTATTCCCTAATTTTACGTTCCCGGCACAAGCTGAGCTGGCTACAAATATACAATTCTTGCCGGTCGTAACATTATGGCCGATATGGACCATGCTATCGATCTTTGTTCCGGCACCGATCCTGGTCTCACCCAGTGTTGCCCGGGCAATGGTATTCAATCCGCATAGCTCTACTTCATCTTCAAGAACGACTCTGCCGACTTGGGGGATCTTAATATTTTTATCATCATGCTGCACAAAACCAAAGCCATCAACACCCACTGCGGAACCGGAATTTATTCGTACTCCTCTGCCAAGCTCTGTATCTGCATAAATTGAAACATTGGGATAGATGACCGACCCGGAGCCTATCTTAACATTCTCTCCTATATATGAATGTGCACCGATATAAACATTATCCCCAAGGCTGACCCCGTTTTCGACAACTGCATATGCACCAAGGGTAACGTTCTTCCCTTTTTTTACTGAATCGGATATTACCGCTGTGGTATGAATATCTTCTTTTTCTGAGGTTAGCAACGGATTTAACAAGGTTAGAGCTTGGGCCATCGCCAAGCGGCCATCTTTAACAATAATTTGCGGCTTGTTCAGATCCTTGATCTTTTCGGGAAGCAGAAATGCGGCGGCTTTGGAACTCTTAACATTCTTAAGATGCTCTTTTTCAAAAGCGATAGCGAGATCAGCACTCGTAGCCTGCCCGGCTTCAGCGATCTTTTCTATGACAATATCTGCTGAACCTATCAGTTCCCCACTTGTGACCTTAGCTATCTCACCAGTGGTCTTAGGCACGGTTATTTTTTCTTGTTCAACGTG
>JBHPMC010000024.1:0-20399 GCA_042562495.1 Candidatus Margulisiibacteriota bacterium | reverse complement strand
AAAACTATCTTCTATATATATATCTACTGTTACGACCTGGCCGTAATTAAACGTAGCAACATCACAAGTCACTCTATAGCCTTCTACTCCTGAACTTGAAACGATGTCTGTGACTAATGTTCCATCCACCGTCACAATCAAAGTATCGATAGCAACACCGACAATATCATCGGTGACATTAAAGACAATATCGATCGCTTTAGGGATAGCTACTTCACCGGCTAGAGGACTGATCGGATCGATCGTTGGCCCAGTTGAATCCGGAACCGGTATAGCAGTAAACGAATAACTATATGCAACCGGATTCCCCCCACTATCTTCCGCATAAATATCTACAGTAATAACTTCTGCATAATTATAAGTAGGCGGATCGATCACGACTTCAATACCGTTCGTTGTTGGAGTTAATGTCATTAATGCATTTGGATCTTCATAGAGAGTTCCGTTTACGGTGACTCTTATGGAATCCGTCGAGATATAGGTATCATCGTCAATAAGCGAAAATTCTATGTTTTGTGTGAGAGGGACATTGACCTGATCCGCATAGGGCACTGTAGTATATCCGGCTTCTGAAAAACGATCTGAAAAATCGGTCTTGGCATAATCCCATACTTTTATATTATCCACCGCAAAGTTCTCCTGATTACCCAATCCTGCGCCATAGTAAGTAGCACCTCCCAGAGGCAGATACTCCGGAGGTTCAGTTCCGGTAATTGTAATATCTCCAGTGGCTATTACTTGTCCGTCAAAATAAAGCCTTTGTTTTTCCGAAGAACCATCAATGCCACTCGCATCCCAAACCGCAGCCAGATGGTGTATTCCTGTATCGTATGTAAATCCGGGTTCTCTGGCATATATTCCATCATAATTATTTTCATCAAATGTGGTCCCATAGAAATTTATACTCTGCAGTTCTGTGGTAATGGTTTCGTTAGCATAAAAACCAAATCTCTTATAAGTTATATCATCAGGCACATCCACACGATGACCACCTAGGAAGTAATAAAATTCCGGCCTGCCTACAGCCAATGGGCCCCATTCCGGTTTATTCTTGATATTTACCCATAACTCTACACATCCATTTGCTGTATTCAATACACTGCCAGTCACTTTTACATAATGAGCTACAGGTTGGGTTCGACTATTTGCATCATTTAGAGCACAACCATTGCCGAATTTCGCATCGAAATACTGAATATTCCCGACCTCGGAAAGATCCGGTCCTATCTCTGAATTCTGGACCTCAGCAACCGATCCCAACTTATTCCACAACATCAATCCTGATCGATCCCCGCCACTAATATACGGCGGATTGGGATCGGTCTCAGCTGTAAATGAATAGCTGTATGTGACAGGATTCCCGCCGCTATCTTCTGCATAAATATCTACCGTGATCGCATCTCCATAATTATAGGTCGGAGGATCGATCACAATTCCGATGCCGTTCGTGGTCGGAGTTAAAGTAACTTCTCCGGAATTTTCGTCATAAGCCACGCCATCAACGGTGACTTGTATCGAGCTGGTCGAGATATAAGTATCTTCATCTATTAAAGTAAATTCTATATTTTGGGTGAGCGGAACATCTGTTTGGCCATTATAGGGAACCGGACCAAGACCTGTTTCAACAAACCTGTTTGAGAAATCAGTCTTGGCATGATCATAGATCTTTAAATTATCAACTATTGTATCAGCACTATAATAAGGACCCAAATATGTTAAATAACCCATCTGGGAAGAAGTAAAATTGCCTGTAAAATTTAGTGTTCCATTATTAGTTCCCTGCTTTTCCCCATTCACATAAATTGCAATATTTTCTGAAGTTCCATTGATACCGCTGCTATCCCAAACAGCGGCAACATGAAGCAACTCATCAGCACTCCAGGTATAAGAATTAGCAATGTTTAATATAACGTTATTTGCTTCGCAAGAAAGTTGAATGAGGTCCTCATGTAGATATAACATTAGATAATTATCACTATCATAGGTCATATCGAACAAAGCTTGATATTGAGATCCGGAATACCATGAGGAATCCTGTTCCGGCTTGAACCAAAATTCAACAGTACCAGAATTATTATCTGAGAACATCCCGGTAATATCAGCTGAAGTATAACCCGTTGTATCACTGGCAAAACCATCGCTGAACTTCGCAGGTAAATATTCCAATGTGTTATTTATTACAAAATCAGGGCCGACATCACTGGAGGTGATCTCTGCTGCACTACCTAGCTTATTCCATAACAACAAGCCTTCCTGCCCAATACCTCCTGTAATATACGGCGGATTGGGATCATCCATTGCTGTGAATGAATAGCTGTACGTAACCGGATTCCCGCCGCTATCTTCTGCATATATATCAACAGTTATGGTTTCGCCATAATTATAGGTAGGTGGATCGACCACAACTTCGATACCATTAGTTGTAGCAGTTAATGTCATTAATGCATTTGGATCTTCATAGAGAGCGCCGTTTACGGTGACTTTTATGGAATCCGTCGAGATATAGGTATCATCATCGACAAGTGTGAACTCTATATTTTGGGTGAGTGGAACTTCTGTCTGATCGATATATGGAATAGTATAGAGGCCTGCTTCACCAAAACGATCTGAATAATCTGTCTTGGCATAATTCCAAACCTTAAAATTATCCATAGCTCCATTCAAAGGATAGGCTGTTACGCCGCCATTGTAATTAATAAGCACAGCCAGGTCTGAGGTGGCCGTAAGCCCTGAAAAATAGCTGCCATTACTATAGATCTTTTCGCCATCTAAATAGAACCTGGTCTTTTCTGCCCCGCCATCGATACCATCTTTATCTACAACTACCGCAAAATGATGGACCGTATCGGCAGACCAGCTGGCAGTTGGGCTAGTACATGCATAATATCCCTCTAATGCACGCTGCATATAAATACCTTCACCTGCAGAACTTGATATGCCGATCTGGTATCTATTAGAAGCATCCATATAAAAATCCCACAAGAAATGATAATTACCATCCTGCGCTTGACCATTACTGACCGCATAATCGGTCTTAAACCAGAATTCTATAGCAAATTTCTCCAGGTCATTTGCTTCAGCTGTATTAAAATCATTGAAGAGCACATACTTAGTATTGGCACTTGAATAAGCACCATCATTATATTTAACAGCAGAATAATTAGCCGATCCTGTCCAAACACCATCAACCCCGACTTCACTATTTCCCACTTCATTATCGGAACCCAACTTATTCCAGAATACTAAATTTGACTGATCCCCGCCAAAAATATACGGCGGATTGGGATCGGATTCGGTAGTAAAACTATAGGCATTAGCGGCCATGGCTGTGCCAGAATTATTTGAAGCATTGATCGTAACCTCAACGGTTTCGCCATAACTAAAATCACTTGCCGGATCGTATTCAACAAGCCAAGCAGCATTCCCGGTTGCATGTGCTTCATTGATATAGAGACCATCTAGACCATTACCAGAATCATCATTAGCCGTTACAGTATCTGACGTATCATCAAAACTCCAATATGCAGCCAAATCAGCAGGATCATTGTCGGAAGCAAGATGCCGCTCCCCTCTTTGATAGCTATTCAATACTTCAGTAGGATTTAATACCCTTTGATATACACGCGCTTCATCAATAAATCCATCCCATGGCCACACCCCAGACGATACATTACCCATTGTAAAAGTATTCCCACCTGTAGTTATTGATCCCGTTCTAGTTGCTGAATTCTCAAGCTGACCATCCACATATATCTTCATATTATCGCTTCCGCCATCTTTGTCATAAGTAGCCACAAAATGGTGCCAATTACCATCACTATAGGAATTCATTGTTTTTAAGGTAGGGTCATTAAGACCTACGATGAAAAATGATACTTTTCCACTATCTGCAGCATAAGTTAAAAGAGCATAATGATTTGTAGTTTTTTCAAATATGTATCCGGTAAAATCTGAATCATATTTTGCCCATGCTTCAAGGGTTAATGTAGAAGTTACATCAAAAGAGGCGTCTACTGAAACCCTTACAATATCTCCGGATCCATCATAAACCGAAGCTCCACCCACTTGCCCACCAATACTTGATAGAGTTACTGATAATTGGCCACTAACATCAATATCATCAACATCCAACCGAATTGAACTTGTATCAACATCTGATTCGAGATCATATATATGGAATGCAAGATTTGTATCCAAAGCATTGCCGGTAGAGCTCTTTACCGGATAAAGGCCAGAAGTTGTCGGCGCAGTTGAATCTATTATGGTTGTAAATAAATAACTATAAGTGACCGGATTCCCACCACTATCTTCCGCATAAATATCTACAGTAATAACTTCTGCATAATTATAAGTAGGCGGATCGATCACAACTTCGATACCATTAGTTGTAGCAGTTAATGTCATTAATGCATTTGGGTCTTCATAGAGAGCGCCGTTTACGGTGACTTTTATGGAATCCGTCGAGATATAGGTGTCCTCATCGATCAGAGTAAATTCTATGTTTTGGGTTAGCGGGACATCGGTTTGGCCTGCATATGGCGTGGTACTATATCCGGCTTCTACAAATCGATCTGAAAAATCAGTCTTGGCGTAGTTATATACTTTTATATTATCAAATACACCCTTATCAGCCTCTGAGGCGCTCGCAATAGTATAGCCTAATTGGAACTCATCAGAAGAAAAGTCGGATGATGTCCAATCATTGTTATAGGTATGTATTGCTGATACATCAACACCATCAAAATAGATCCTAGCTCTCTTGCTTGTCCAATCCTTATTCCAAACAAAAGCAACATGTTTAATATCCCCATCATTCCACGATGATAGGCTTGATTTGACCGATGCTAAAGTACCGACCGTTCCTCCGTGCGAATGAAACATGATCGCATCTTGATTAATATCTTGATAAGCATAGAACCTTAAATTTGAATTCTCGCCCATCATCCACATATCTACATGCTCTGTTATCCCGGTGTTAGAGCCCTTGAATTTAAACCACATTTCTACAGTGCCTTCATCTTTATTAAATCCGGCCATGTTCGCAATTGACAATATTTCAGATGCACTGACCAGCCGCGCGCCATCATCAAATTCCACTGCTTCATAAGCTGGCGTACCACCAATAGTAAAATCTTCGCCAACTTCACTGGCCGTAACTTGTGCATCTGATCCTAATTTATTCCATAAGATCAAACCCTCCTGCCCAACACCTCCAGTAATATACGGCGGATTGGGATCGGCTTGAACAACAAAATAATAAACATCCTGAATAGATTCGCTCACACATTGAGCATCGATCGTTACATTGTAGGTTGTAGCGTAAACCAAGGTTAGATCAACAGAAACAGTCATATCAGTTGTAGTTCCGCTGCTATCAACAATATTCAAACTTGTACCATAGTATTCAGCACCATTTATATTGACCGTAACTTCTGCACTACCACTGACTAGGTGGTACCAATCTCTAAGCCTGAAAGAGAATATTTCACTTAAACTGACATTTCCTGAACTTCGTTCGGGATTATTTTCATTAATGTACATATTATCGTATTCATAAGCTCCCATATCGTAGCCAGGGGAGGAGGCATAAATACCGCGTGGTACGCCATTAATATCGGTGGCAACTGTTACATCTTCTGTACCACTGTTTATAGCCGGTGAATTAAGCTGCAATGTAAAATCATCGTTACTGTAATCTACAAATAAAGGATCTGCTGTAATATTTCCCTCTTGTGCCTCAAATGTTGCTTGATTGGTCCCGGCATTGCCGCTGGGCATACAAGAATATTTAAATATAATTGAAGTAGAACCAATATTGCCATTAAATATTTGAGAACTTGAAGAAGCATGATTGCCAAAGAATATATTATTATTACCAGATAAGGAGCCTTGAGAACAATAGATAGCACCTCCAGTAGAATTGGCTATATTTCTAACAAAAGTATTGTTGTTCATGACAGCCGTCGTATTCCCAATAGACAGGGCCCCAGCTTCAGCACCCGTACTTCTATTATCAACGAACAGATTATTATGGCCGGTATAGTTACCCTGAATGTTTAAAGCGCCGCCTCGATTGCCTGTTCTATTATTCCTATAAATACTATTATGAACAGAATAGGAACTTCCGGTCATATATAACATTCCGCCTTGATCTCCAGAGTGACTATTTTCAAAAATATTATATTCCCCATAAAAGAAACCGCCGGCATTATAAATAGTACCGCCCCTGCTGGTGGCATAATTTCCGCTGAACAAACAATGATTAGCAGTAGCTTCCTGGCCACTAGCAACTGATATAAAACCACCGCGACCATTGGGATAGCTTCCGTTTGCTGTGCAATTCAAGGCCTGAACATTTTCCATATATAAGGAACCGCTTATGATCTGAATTCCTAAGCCTACTCCAATTGCTTGCCCATTTTGAATGGTCAGATCATTTATAGTTACTAAAGCATTTTCTGCAATAGTAAATACTCGATGATCCCCTTGGCCATCACCCGTACTATCGCCATCAATAATTACATTGCTTGAATTAGTCCCGCTCGCCCCGCGGATAGTGAGCGAAACATCGATCGTGACCTGATCACCTTCTTGATAAGTGCCGGCCAGCAGTTCGATCTCATCCCCCGGATCGGCATCGGCTACAGCAGCAATGATCGTATCGTAATATGTTCCCTGGGTGATGTTGTTGATACTGGTCACAACTTGTTCTATTAATATAGAAGAAACATCCGACGTGACCGCATCACAATAAGCTTCAATATCGTTCGTACCAGCAGTTGAAAAGGATATTTCGACGTTTAATGTTCCATTAACGTTCGTTGTATTACCATCTGGGAAGTAGACCGTAGCAGATCCCGAAACAATATTGATCGTCACCGGAGCTGCTTCTATATTTTCACCATTTGTATCCAGGACTTCTACAATAAAGTTGACCGTTGTCCGGGCATCTGCTGAGACCGGAAGATCGGTAAGGTTTACTGTACTGATTATCGCTGAGCCATAAGTAGAAAATTCATTTACATAAAAAGAAACATAGTCTGTACCCTCATCATAATTGTAACTTGTTACTCGACTAGCCTCTGCTCCGCTACCGATCGAACCATCATAACCTGAAATTTGGACAAAACCATTGCCCGTGGATACAGTGATGATCGGAGGTGATGAAAACGGGCCCAGAGTGATCGGTACATAGATCGCGCCGCTGGCATTATTTACTGTTGCTCCAAGATCTCCTGTAGCTGAAATACTGATCTGCGGCAGACCATATTCATTTTTAGTAACAATAATATCTGAAAAATCTACCTGAAATATATCAGCAAAACCAAGCTCGATCGGATCCACACCAACACTGGCGATCACAACATTACCGGAAGAACCTTCGATAACAATACTTGTTGTAGCAGTTATATTTTCTGTTCCGCCATTTTCATCAGTATAAGAATAGTTACCCAAAGCAAGTAATATATCTTGATTTTCATAAGCACCCATATCATAGCCGCTCCCGCGGTAGCGAGGATTGCCGTTGATATCATTTGTTGGTACACCATCGCTAGACCCAACATCGATGGCCGGCGACCTTGTTGGGCTGGTGCTTAAACTAAAATCATTATTATCAGCATCGACAAATTGCGGATCAGCATTAATATTTCCGGCACCAGTAAAGGTCCCGCTGGATAACCGGATATCTGAATAACTGGCTATGCTTGATCCCGCCAAGTTCTGCCCTGCAGTATCCCAGAGGATTGAATTAAGAACCTGTACATTAGCATTACTGTAAATTCCATCCCAAGCTGTAGCTGCGTCATTATCGTAAGTAGTACAGCTATTTATTGTAGTAGCGCCTATAAAGTATGCCGCTCCGCCATAGCTATCCCCGCCGGAGCGATGACTTACATTGTTATGACATAATATTGAATTTTTAATAAGCACCTGGGAATCACTATAGACACCGCCTCCTGCAGCACCCTTAGTACCTGCCCCCTCCCAGCCTTGAGCATTATTACTGCAAAACAATGCCCTATCGACAGTTAAAACACCCGGAGATTCATTGCAGATCGCACCCCCATAGCCTCTGGCATCAGTTCCATTCAAACCTGCAGCCACATTATTTTCAAAAGTACAATTCTCAACATTGAGCGAACCATTGCTATATATGGCCCCGCCCAGACTATTCACACATTGGATGACATCTAGCTGCCCAACCCGATTATAATTAAATCTAGAATTTAATACTTCTAGCTTGCCCCGGTTATAGATCGCTCCGCCGCCGGCATAGACCATCCAACTGCCGGAACCATAATTATAGTTATCATTAAATACTACATCTGTAATATAAACCGAAGCATTGGCGGTAATATATATAGCGCCCCCATAAGTTGTCCCGTTGCCGCTGACGATGCTTAATCCCTGTAAATTAACTGTTACTGGATTATAAATGCCGAATATTCTCTTATATGTTGCTCCTTTGAGAATTATATTTGTAGAATTTGTACCGGCTGAACCGCGCAAAGTGATGCCGGTCGTGTCCGGCCAGGTGATCATAGCCTCACTATATGTTCCCGCATCAAGCTCGATAGTATGCTGGGCCTCTGCTTCATTCAAAGCTCCTTGAATGGTCGTGTAATCACGAGTGGCAGGAAAGCTAATATTATGTACCGATGCAATATCTGTGGTAAAAGTATAAGCCAGAGTAACAGCATTGGCTTCCATATCTTCAATATATATTTCTACAGAATTCAAGGTTGCGGCAGGTAAAGTTTCTACGAGGCTTACCGACACCTGATAACCATTGATCGCCGGCAGATCACTAATTGTAATGTTATAACTATTGGTATCTACCGAAATACTGTTTGAGACTACCAATACATCATTGATCGTCACCATTATGGATTGAGTGTCTACCAGCTCATTATCCGTTACCTGCCAAGTTATATCTGTTTCAACTACTATAGAAGTATCATCGGCCAGCGGATCCACCAATATAATTTCTGGCACCGGATCCTGTGCGGTATCAAAGGTATATTCAAGCTCTTCATAGTTACCAAAAATATCTTCAGCATAGACATTGATCGTATTCGTACTTAGTTCCGGCAACAGGACTACTGGATCTATGCTGCCCCGATAACCATCAGTAATTGGCTCTACGCTTACAAGGTAATTTGCGGTCCCAGAAGACTCCCCGCTAGATATTGCCAGTACACCATTGAGCGTGACCCGGATAGATCCGCTCACCACTCCCAAATTGCTGCTGACATCAAAAACAAGATCACTTTCTACAGGAAAGTCACTTTCTTCATCTAAAGGATCGACAGGAGCTATCATAGCTATTGTCGTAAATGGATAACTATAGCCAACACTATTACTAAAATTATCTTCAGCATAGATACTCACTGTTATTGTTTGGTTATAGTTATTGGTAGGCGGATCGATCACAACTGCATAACCATTATCTGTCGCGGTCAGATCTATTGCTGGATAATCATCCGGCCAGACATACTCAACTCCATCCACCGTTACACGAATTGAATTAGAAGCGATCCCGCTATTTACATCCTGTAATATAAACTCAATATTCTGGGTGATGCTAACGTTTTGCTGATCTTCAAAAGGAGTATTGGTATATCCATGTTCTGAAAAACGACCGGAAAAATCCGTCTTGGCATAATCCCATGCTTTAAAATTATCAATAGGATTCTGAAAGTTTTCAGCGAAACTGTAATTATAATAAGCTTTCCCAAAACGCAATACACGGGAGTGACCTAATTTTTGCTCGGGAATTTCAACCACATTCCCGGAAATAAACGTATTATTAATATAAATACCGTAATTGTATTGCCCCTCGATACTGCCATCTTTATCCCAGGCAAAAGCATAATGCCTCCACTCACCAGGATTGTTCCATCCAAAAGGTGTATCACTTTCATCAACATCATGCCAAAAACTATATTGAACATCCGAAATCTTCCAGTAGATCGCAAAGCGTATCCTTCTAGTATTTAGACCACCGTCTGGAGTTATCAATAAATGCCACTGACCATTATAGATAGTTTGCCCCGACATACTATCTATATAAGGATATCTATTACCATCTACACCTTTTAATTGATACCAGAATTCAATACAGCCTTCCCTACTATCTAAAGAAGAAGCAGAAAGTGTAGCGTACCAGGACTCGTTTTGGTTCTTCCAGCTATTGCCGAACATGCCAGGCAACCAGGTGTAAACTGTATCTGAACCGCTGGACAAAGAAAAATTCGTGCCGACCTCAGAGCTTTCCATCTCGGCGCGTGAACCCATCTTGTTCCAGAGGATCAAGCCGGTCAGGTCCAAGCCTCTGATATACGGATCTTCTGTATCAGGTGCCGTGGTAAATACATAATCAAGCGAAGAAGCCAGCCCTCCGATATCTTCCACATATAAATTTATGGTCACCACACTTAAGCTCTCAAAGATGCCGGTGGGATCTATACTTACCCGGTAACCATCGGTTATTGAAGTAAAAGCAATATTATAAGTATTAGTATCCGTAGACGCCCCGGCAGATACAGCCAGCTCTCCGTTTATGGTGACCATTAAAGAAGCTGTTGATACTCCGGCTATGACATCTGTGAGCTCAAAAATAATATCTACATCTACCGAGACTGTTGTCTCATTGGCGGTCGGATCTACTAAATTAATTGTGGGCGAATCTGTATTAAAAAGCGGGTTACTCGATGGTGATTCATAAGCGCCCATATCATAAGCATAGCCTTGCGGCCTCGATGAACCTTCAATATCTGTAGTTACACTGACATTGGAAGTCCCGGCATCGATCGCCGGGGACATGGTCGGAGAAGTCTGTAGTCTAAAATTACTATTGGCCGTGCTGACAAAAAGCGGGTCTGCACTTACATTGCCAGCCCCCGCTACCCAGTCATCCGGCTGCACATCTGAATAGGTTATCGTTGCTGCACCTGTAAATAATGTCTCTCCTCCGCCATTATCATGATTTCCCCAGAATATACAATTTGTAGCTGTCCAGGTACCGCCAAAAGCAATGCCGCCGTAAGCAGAATAATTTCCATAAAAAGTACTATTAATAGCTGTCCAGGTACCCCCTGAAGCAACGCCTCCAGGCCAAGAATCAGAGTAATTACTATCAAATATACTATTTACAACTCTCCAAGTTCCGCTATACCCTATTCCGCCTGCATTACCGCCGCTATAACAAAAGTTATTCTCAAATACACTTCCAGTAACATTCCAATCACTATTTGCAGCAATTCCGCCATCAACGCCTCCATAATTACCTTCAAAATAACAATCCAAGACCTGCCAAGTTCCTCCTTTAGCTACTCCGCCAAATCCTGAATTGTTCGCATTAAAAGTACAGTTGGTAGCCGTCCAGGTACCGTAATAAGCAACACCTGCCTCCATTGTATTCTGGCTTTTTCCATTGCCTTCAAAAATAGAATCTTCTACGCTCCATACTCCTGCATTGGCAACACCACCCCAGCCGCCATTAGTACTGTTGCTTTTTATCAAGCTATTTGTAACGGTCCAAGTGCCGCCTGAAGCAAATCCGCCATAACCGTAGCTTGATTGCCAACCTGCTCTATTATCATATATATAACAATCATCAATAATAAACATGGCGCTATTATCAGGAGCATAAATAGCACCACCATAACTATTGCCACCACTAGAATCCGTATCATCTGCCTCATTACTTAAAAACTGAACATCACTAATATTCAAAGTCACATTTACTGTGACCTTTATAGCACTTCCATTATCATCTTCTACAAATCCATTTTGCATAGTCAAACCATTTAAGGTAGCTTCTATATTTTCTGTAACATAAAATATTCTATGAGTATCTTCACCATCAATAATAACGTTGCTTGAATTAGTCCCGCTCGCCCCGCGGATGGTTAAATTCTTGGTGATCTCGATCTGGGCATTTTCGGTATATGTTCCCGCAGCGATCTCAATAACATCTCCGGCACTGGCCGTTGCCACAGCATCGGAAATTTTGGCATGATCAGTTGGAACTTGTATTGTTGCGGCTGTTACTACACTTCCACTGAGCATTACCCCCAGCAGCAATGTAATTATTAAACCGACTTTTATCTTACTTCCCCACATAAGTCGATTTCCCCCATCTTCACTTTACACATAACGAACGTATTCTTTACCTGCTCTTCACACTTACATCGTAAGTGGACGCCTTCGTATAGAAACGTTCTCCATTCCTTATCTACTATTTTTATACCCAAATCCATGCTTTTTTATACATGAATTCGTTATGTTCCTTTATTAATATTATCGATAGGTAAGCCAAATAAAGTGTATCGATTATATGTGTTGTTTTTCCTGTAAAAATATCTCCCCATAAGCTAAAATTTCCGCATGCTCTCCAAAGAACAAGCGGCAAAATACTGTAAAAATTATTCTGAGTTTCTATTATATATAATGGCATTCATGCTGCCGCTCTTTTTCACTATGCCCTGGCAGCAGAATGCCTTTACCTTGCCCAAGACCTTGCTGCTTATTTCCTTGACCACGATCATTTTTGCGATGGTCATAATCAGAAAAATATTAGTAAAAGAAAATTTCAATTTACCGGCCCCACTAAAATGGCCCTTGCTTGGCATGGCCGGGGTAGCCATACTTGCTACTTTATTTTCACCTATTAAAACGCTTAGCTTTTTCGGCGAATACTGGATCGGCGAAGGACTGCTCACTTTTTTAACTTATCTGGCACTATTCTTTCTGGCCCTGCAGATAATTAATGATGAACAAAAGCTCTGGAAGCTACTGCAGTTTGCTTATCTTGCCGGACTGATCATGACGCTCTTCGGCTTTCTGGAAATGTGGTTCTTAACGCCGGAGGGATACTTTAATATCGCCCAGCCCGGGATGACCTCTACCACCGGGTTTAAGAACTATACGGCCGCTTATCTTTCTATGGCCATAGTAATTGGCTGGGGAATGCTGCTCAAATATTGGACAGATAAACGTCTGAAAATATTGATGATCTTAGCGCAAGCTATCCTGATCTTCGGCCTTATCTTCTCTCAGGGCCGTGCCGGATTTTTAGGCTTTTTACTTGGTTCCGGGCTTTTAGGCATAATGCTTTTTCGAAAATTCGACCTGCGTAAACTGGGTAAAGTAATTATCATTACTCTGTTAATAACGTTATTTATTCTGCTCATCTTCGGCCCGCAGATAAAGCTTATCGAACGCTTTAAAAACACCCCCCTCTCCTCAGATCCAAGATTGCTGCTCTGGTCCAGCGCCATTGATATTTTTAGAGCAAATCCGGTCCTTGGCATCGGCTTTAACAGCTATAAATATTTCTATCCGCGTTATGCTCCCAACTACGGAGTTAATGTTTTTTATAATCCGGATGCTGAAGGTTTTTCTGTCTGGCAGCGCCTGGCCCACAATGAATTTCTGGACATTCTGTCCGCTCAGGGGCCCCTAGGCCTTTTAGCCTACTGCTGGTTCTTGATCCTGCTTTTCCGCACAGGCTACACCTGGTTCTCTCAAAAAAGCGAAAATGAACGCTTGCTTCCGGCGATCCTGTTGTCAGCCGTTGCCGCATATCTGATCAATCAACAATTAGGTTTTGGCAACGTTTCCTATACGCCTTTATTTTGGGTAATGGCCGCCAGCTTGTTCCTGACCGCAACGCCGGAAAATAACGAGCTCCCTTCTCCTGAATGGTCACCTCTGCTTAAAACACAGCTGGCCGGCATCATCCTGATCGTTATTTTAGTTTTAACGTATACGACCAGGGCTTATCTGGCCGAGAACCATTACCATCAGGGAATGATGGCTATAGCTGCAGGATATAATATCGAGGCGGTCCGAGAGCTGAATTCGGCCGTACGCCTCAACCGCAGCTCTAATTATTATCAAAGTGATCTGGCCGCGGCTTATCGCTTGAATAATGAACTACCCCGGGCGATCACCATCTATCAAGAAAGCTTATTGAAGAATCCCTACGATGTTACCCAGATCTTCAATCTGGCCATGGTCCATAAAAAACAAGGTGATATAGCACAGGCAGACAGCTATCTGCAGCAAGCCCTGGCCCTGGATTCTTATTTTCAGGAAGCCAATTACAGCCGCTTGAACATAGCCTTGAACGATGTCCAGGAAGATCTGAAAGCTCGTAAATACAAAAAAGCAGTGGCGGATGGGCTTCAATTAATGGATCAGCTGAATCAGAGCTCCGTTCGCATAGTGAATTTGGACCAAAATTATAAAGGCAGCCCGTATACGTTCAAATACAGGGACCATCTTCTTGATATTTTCAGCAGCAAAAAACTTTTGACCAGCTTAACGGATCCTTTTAATATACCCGGCAATTATAGGACCTCTTTAAAGAATATATTAAAACTGAACAGCAACAAGCTGAACGCTCTTGAGCTGCCTACCGGTGACAGAAAAGTATTAAGCACTGTTGCGGACAAGGTCCTCTACCATAAATATTATACTAAACGCCGATTTTATCTCCTGCGCTTCTTAAAGCAAGCCTATCTTGCCCGCGGCTTGACCACCCAGGCCAACTACTGCACCCAGCTGATCAATAAGCTTGAAAGCGCATATAACCAGTGAGCTCAAGAAGTATCCAAAAATTCATAAAAATTGTTCTGGATATTGTCTTTGCTGCCAGCCTGCTCCTGCTGACCTCTCCGCTGTTGATATTGCTCATTATACTTATACCTTTGACATCCAAAGGAGCTCCTATCTTTGCCCAGGACCGTATCGGACGTAACAGCAAGCATTTTAAAATGTACAAGTTCAGGACCATGTACTCAGGCTCAGAAAAGAGCCACGATAAATTAATGACCGAACAAAACATCAAAGGTGTTAAAGAAATGCTCCACACCAAGAACGATGAGCGGGTGACCGGGCTTGGGCGGTCCTTAAGACATTTTTCTCTTGATGAACTGCCCCAGCTCTGGAACGTACTGCGCGGACATATGTCGCTGGTCGGCCCCAGGCCGCTGATCCAGGCGGAATTCGATCTTCTGACAGAAGACCAGAAAAGGTTCCTTACAGTTAGACCGGGACTGACCGGTCAGTGGCAGGTCAGCGGCCGCGATAAGCATAAAAATGTGGACAAAAAGATCCTGCTGGACCTGGAATATATCGACAACTGGTCCCTGCTCTTAGACCTCAAGCTCGCGCTGCAGACGATCCCGGTCATAATTTTCGGTATAGGTGCGGAATGAAGCCGTTAGTCAGCATTATTATTGCGAATTATAACTACGGACGCTTTCTCAAAGACGCTATCAGCAGCTGCCTGCAACAAGATTATTCTCCTTTAGAAATTATCGTTGTGGATGACGGATCAACTGATGATTCACGCCAGGTCATTTCTGAGTTCGGAGACAAGATAGTGCCGGTCCTCAAAAATAACGGCGGCCAGGCGTCTGCTTTTAACGCCGGATTTAAAAAAAGTAACGGAGAGTACATTTGCCTAATGGACGCTGACGATGTTTTTTTGCCTCAAAAAGTCAGTAAAGCTGTAGAGGCTTTTCAGAAATATCCGGGAGCGGAATGGTGTTTTCATGCTGTTGAATGTAGCGGGAGATATGATCGACGTGCGGAAAATACAACAAATTGGCTAAAAAGGTCAAAAAAAGAACACTGGTATGTAGATCTTATAGTGTGTAATAATTTAAAAGAGCTCAGAAAAAAGATGCCCTTCATTCCGCCTACTTCAGCGAACATATACAAACGTTCACTTCTAGCCAAGATACTCCCCTTGCCTGAGCATAAAGAAATGACCTTCAACGACTACTATATGCATTTAGCAGCTTTTCACCTTTCTAAAGGAGTTATGTTAAGAGAAGTTTTAACAAAATATCGTGTACACGGCAGGAACAATTCCCTGCATACCCCTTTAAGACAACGCGCCCGCAACTATATCCAGCTAGCCCACGATCTCACCATAAAATATCCTAAGCATAAGAAATTTTGGGGTAATTTATTTTTGAAAGGATTAGTATTATCTATAATTACTTTCGGATTTAATAAAAACTCTTATGTTCTTCTGAAAAATTCTTTAACGACCAGAAGTGGGAAAAAGAACAACGCTTTGAAATAGCGCCAAAATAATCGGAACGGCTCCCGAATTAAACGGTACAGCCATTCCAGGCCGATGTTCCTCAGCCACACAGGAGCTCTGGGCATAAGCCCTGCCGAATAATCAAGCGCAATGCCCACACCCATAGCAAGCTTTACATTTAATTCCTGCCAATTATCATAAATAAAATATTCCTGCTTGGGAGAACCCAGCCCTACAAAAAGCAGGTCAGCTCCCGAATCGTTGATAAGCTTTACTATCTTTTTTACGCCCACGGTATCTCTTAGCTCTTTTTTTGGCGGCGAATATGCTCCGGCTATCTTTAACCGCGGATATTTTTCTTGGAACTTGTTAACAAGCTTTTCAGGCGTCTTCCTGCTGCCTCCCAGAAAAAAGACCGACATTTTACCCTGGCCTGCTGCACATATTTTTCCCAAAAGGTCAGATCCTGCCACACGCTCTGGCAGCGGTTTGCGTAATAAACGTGAGGCCCAGACCACCGGATAGCCATCGGCCAGAACTAGACCGGCACTTTTATATACTTTACGGAACTTCTGATCTGCTTGATAACGCAGCACATGGTCCACATTAGGAGTAACCAGGTATGTTTTTTCAGCCAAGCCAGCTCTGCGTACGATCTCTTGAACAGCGTCCTCAATGTTCAGTTTATTTATTTTCATTCCGAACATTTCAACTGTGTTCATTTTTTATTTGCCTCTTTTTCTGTGAATAAGGGATAGATCAGTAAAGACCTGATCTGCGTCCAGGCCAATTTCCTAGTCGGCGGATAGAGCAGCGTTATGATCAGATCAAAAGTTAGAGCTACTGTAAGCTTGGTCCAAACCACACCATACACTCCATAGCGCGGGATAAGATTTAAGTTCAGCAAAACACTGGCAAATAATGCTGCCAGCATAGAGAAAAAATAAAAAGCCTGCTGCTTCTCAAGTATCAAGGTTGTTTCTCGCAGATCGCCTATGAACACAAAAAAGATGTTCAAGATCAAGACACCTAAGACCGCACCTGCTAGAGAATATTCCTGGCCAAAAATAAATATTATTAAAGGTTTACCAAAAAGGAGAACCAATACTACCAGCAGATAGGCTATCGAGCTCAAAGCTGCACTAAGCTTGGCTAATTTTTGCCAGTATTTTTCCTTCATTTTTTTATAGGTACTGATCAGCGCCGGTGAAAAGGCCATGATCAAGGCCAGCCCTAAGAAGCTCAGGGGCTCACAGAGCTTAGCAGCCAGGGCATATATCCCCACAGAGGCTGCTCCTTTAAAATATTGCAGGAACACTATATCCAAACGCAGATAAAGCAGGATCACTGCCTGGGTCAGCATGATAGGAAATCCTTTGCGTACTAGATCTCTAGCAAAGTTCAGATCAAAACGCCAGGCTAGCGGCTTTCCTCCTGACATTCTAAAGAAAAACAACAGACATAAAAATACTAAAAGCCGTTCTCCTAAATAGCTCCAGGCAAAAGTAATTAATGAAGCTTTTTTCAGGATCAAGACCAAGCGCCAGCTGATAGCTATGCTAAAAGCTACGCTCCTAGCCAGAGCTACTCGATCCAAACGTTCTTTCGCCTGGAACCAGAAAGCCAGCACATTGCCAGCTTCAAAGGCTACTCCGGAAGTTGCAATAATGATCAGCAAGCGCATTAAGCTATCCTGAGGCTGGAGCTGATAAGCTATTAAAAAGATCACGGGTATCAGCAGCATCCCCATCACAGCTCTTATAAATAAGGCTGTCCCAACTATGGCCTGATTCTTTTTTGGATAATGGACCAAGGCCTGTAAGGTGAGCTTATCTGTGCCTAAAGAGGCCAGCGGCGGGAGCATTGGTAAGAAATTGAGAGCATAGCTGAGCTTGCCGAAACTGATAACCCCCAAGTACCTGGTCATAAAGATCAGCAGGATAAAGCTTAGCGAGCGGCGGAAGAGATCCTCTCCCACCAGCCAGAAAGTGTTCTTTAATTTAGGCTTATGCCGATCAAGCAGCTGTCCGATGATCTTCATTATTATCCTTTGTTAAATTATTATAATCGAGCATCTATCCTGAGACCAGTATCATTAACCGGCAATTATTTACAACTTCTTGTAGTATAATTTGTTTTACTATGAAATTACTCTGGCTTTGTCATTTTATTCCTTATCCGCTTGATTTCGGCGGAGCTATCCGCGCCTTCCAGCTTATAAAAGCTGCAGCTAAGGCTAATGAGGTCCATTTGGCCTGTTTGTGCTGGCAAAGGACACCTCCTGAAGTTCCTAAAGCTTTAAAAGAAATCTGCACAAGTGTAAATATTTTCCGTAAAGATTTCTCAGGGAAAAAGAAACCGCAGCTGCTGGCCCTACTGAATGGACAAAGCTCGTTAAAACTTATGAACAGATCTAAAGAATTGGACTCCTGGCTTCATGAACATGCCGGAGAGTTCGACGCAGTAGTAATGGACCATACTCAGATGGCCTGGGCCAATGTTCCCAAAAATGTGCCACGCATCATAGCGCTGCATAATATAGAAAGTGAGCTGCTTAAACGTACTGTAAAAAATGATCAGAACTTTATACGCAGGACCTACCGCCGTCTTGATGCTGAAAAGCTGGAGCGCGCAGAACTTGCGGCCTTAAAACTTGCTAAGACCATAATTATAACTTCTGAACGTGAAAAAGAGCTCCTGCAAGGCCTGGGCTTGAAAATGCCCATTGAAGTGATAAATAACGGTGCTGATACGAAAAAATTTGCGGCCGCCGCTTCAAATACTAAGCTGGCCTGGCCCAAGAAAGATATTATCTTCATTGGCGCCGGTCATTACTATCCTAACGAAGAAGCTATATTATGGTTCTATAATAATGTCTGGGGAAAGCTTCACGAAATATATCCTGATCTGAATTGGCATATCATCGGCGGCAAACCCGGCAAAAATGTACTTTGCTTAGTGGATAAAAACGTGAAAGTGCTGACGAACGTTCCGAATATTCTGCCCCACTTCCAAAGCGCCCGGCTGCTCAGCGTACCTTTGCTGAGCGGAAGCGGCACACGCATAAAGATACTGGAGGGAGCTGCGGCCGGAGTACCTATTGTGACGACCAGCCTTGGCGTTGAAGGCCTGCCCTTTAAAAATAAAGAACATTGCCTGATCGCCGATGATCCTGCCTCTTTCCAGGCCGCCTGTCTTGATGTACTGGAAGATCAAAATTCTGCCGGGGAAATGGCGCTAAGGGCCCGAGAGCTGGTGGCAAAAAATTACGACTGGGATATTATCGGCAATGAACTGCTCCGCTTCTTTGAACACTGTATAAAATAACTGAAAATGCCTGATCTCAGCTAATATGTTATGATTTTCTATAACTTTTAGGAGGTGCCCCATGGCAAAAAATCTGATCTATCTAGCAGCAGGTACGTTCTTGATAGCTATCATCTTTAAAATAGGGAATATTTTCCTCTTAGATATTGTCAAAGCTTCTACTTTCATAAAGGCTACTTATGTTTTATTGCTTTTTTCTATAGCTTTATCTCTAGCGGAAAAAAAATAGCTTTTTACAGATCTTCGTAGGTCCCTGTTACATATATTTCCCCCAAGACCACTCCGTAATCACTCGAGATCTGTCCGACCTGATCTTTAGCCTTGCCGGTCTTGGCCAGCAACTGTGCCATTTCATAACGATGTAAGTAACCGCTATCCCGCTCATCTGAGATATCTGCCTCGACCTGTTTAGGCAGTACGCTTAAATATTCTTTTCTGCTGCCGCCGAACCTGTCGACCAGCATCCTGATCGCATCCTTGCGGGTTATCTGCTGCCTACGCAGACGCGCTGCCTCATACCCTACGCTCTGGCCATGTAACAGATTGGATATCGCTAATTCGAATTCCCCAATATCCACCTTGGCATAAGGCTCGAACATACCTCGATTCCCACGATAGCCATTGAATACCCCGATCATGGTCAGCGATTGGATCTCGGCATAACCGGGCACGCCCTGATCAACATCTCCGTAATTTTTAACGACCAGTACTTTAACGATATATTCCTGGCCTTGTATTTCGAAGGTCAGCCAATTCTCTCCCGGATACAGGCGCAGCCGCTGAGTTCTCTGGCCGCTCTTTGTCTCAAAATAGGTCTTCTTCGGTTCATATTCCATCGTACCCAGAACATCCCGGATGACCACAACATTATGTCGGATCACTTTCGTACTTATCTTGGCGCCGCCCCAGTACGGCTTCTGCGGTTCCATCTCACGGATAACGACCTCTTCCATCGTTTCAATAACTTTATCCTTTCCCTTCTGAACCAGCTCATCTTCTCTTC
>JBHPMC010000023.1:0-21804 GCA_042562495.1 Candidatus Margulisiibacteriota bacterium | reverse complement strand
GCGGAGTGAATTAAGGTAATGTCGTATTTTGTACGCAGTTATCATGAAAAATGGTGATATTTTAATAGAATATTTTATGTAAAAAACTGTAAAATAATAAAATATAGAATTAGTCAGCAGCAAGCTAGTTTTAGTATTTTTCTGATATATTGAAATTTCCGGAGACTGCTTACGATAAATAGGCAGAGTCTATAGCCTCTTAAAGGATAGGCTTATAATAAAGGTGTATTTATGACAAGACGTGTTGTGGTTACAGGTTTAGGTCCCGTGTCGCCAAATGGCTGCGATCGGGAGACCTTTTGGACATCATTGATAAACGGACACTCCGTAATAAAAGAATTGCCGGAATATTCTGATCCGGCATCCGGTTATCGTACCCGTATCGGAGCGGCCATAGAGAATTTTACGGCCGAGCCATATATTTCCTTAAAAGAAAGTAAAAGATTCAGCAGGTTTACTCAATTTGCGATCGTTGGTGCACGTAAGGCAATAGCCGATGGGCATTTAAAGATCGAAGAAGAAGACAAGAATAGGGCAGGAGTAATTTTGGGCACCGGTATCGGCGGGCTCGAAGTCGCTGCGCAGCAAGCCATTGATCTAAAAGAAAAAGGCCCCGGCAAATTAAATCCATTTGCGGCAAATGCCTCAGTTCCCTCTGCTGCTGCTGCTGAAATTTCAGTGCTCTTGGGCTTAAAAGGTCCCAACCTAACAGTCACAACCGGATGTTCTGCCGGATTAAATGCGATCGGGCTTGCTTACGATATGATCAAGATGAATAGAGCGGATGTTTTGATCTCCGGCGGTTCGGAAACGCCGCTCATTCCTGTAACATATGCGACCTTTGATGTTTCACGTCAAATGTCCGTGCGCAATGAACTTGGTCCACAAGCTTGTTCGCCATTTGATGTAAATCGCGATGGCTTTGTGCTATCAGAAGGTGCCGGCATAGTTGTTATCGAAGAATTAGAACACGCTTTAAAACGCAACGCATATATCTATGCCGAGATCATCGGTTATGGAGTAATGGCCGATGCATATAAATCATATGGGTTGGATCCTGAAGGCAAAGGTGCTGCGGAAGCTATTAAGCTGGCACTGCGTGATGCAGGGATCTCTCCTCTTGATATCAATTATATATGTGCTCATGCCAGTTCTTCCCGAGAGGGCGATCTGAAAGAAACCAATGCTATTAAATCTATATTTAAAGATTATGCAAATAAGTTGCCGATCAGTTCGATCAAGTCTGTCATCGGTATGCCTTTTGGAGCTTCCGGCGGATTTCAATTGATCGCTTCGGCTTTAGCTATTGAGAACAGTATGGTCCCGCCTACTATGAATTTAAATACTCCTGATCCGCAATGTGATCTAGATTATGTGCCTAATAAACCGAGGAAGACCAATTTAGAACATGTGCTAATGAATTCTTTTGGTTTGGGAGGCAACAATTCTGTTCTCGTGATAAAGAAATATTCTTAAAAAATTATAATATGTATAAAAAAATCATCTTACACAAAGATCGTTCTTGCATAGATATTGGCTTGAAAAAATTTACTTTCGAGCAAGAAAGAAGTTCTCTTCCTTATATAAAGCAACAAATGATAATGATCAAAAAGGATCTTAAGGGAACCTTAACAAAGAATGCCGGAATTATTGCTCGGGCTGCCATTGATAAAGACCAGCTCTATATTGGTTTTATGCCTCAATTCATAGAAGGCCAAAGGACAAACCATCATGAAATACTGATTCCTGGTGAAGGGATAGCCAAATGGTCTATTAATATCAATACAGACCTATCCTGCCTGTTTATGCCGGTTTTATATGGAACAAAAATAGCAAAACAAACGCTGCGCAAAGAAATGATAATTCTGGCCAGATTCCTGTTAGAAATATACTTTCCGGGAGCCCTAATGCTAGACAACGCAAAAGCAGAAGCTGTTTTTAAAGCACTAAAATTCCCAGGCAAATACCCTAAAAAACTTCTGGAATTAGCCAGTATAAGATTTAGCGACTGACCACAGCTGGCTGTAAAGTATTACTTGCCTTTTGTTTTCCATTTGCTATAATTATTTCGCTTCAAATATGGGGGAAATATATGGGGGAGAAATCCGCAAAGAAAATAGTATCCTCTTTTTCCAGGTCGAAATATGTCTGGGAGAAGGTATCTCGTTGGCTGAGGGTATCTAAAGTCGTTTTTAAGCGATTTAAGAAGCGTTCGGGCCTGCGGTCTTTCCGTATCAAGCGCAATGCTATCTATGCTGTCTTGATCGGCTTGGTCCTGGGAGCTTATGTCTTAAGTTTCATTGGGCTAAATATGCTTTTTAGTAAAGTTCCCGAGCTGTCTTTGTTGCTGACAGCTTTAGCTATAGTCATTGCTGCCATAGGTTTTGCACCACTTGAGAAGAAGATCCAGGCTTGGACAGACAGGGTCTTCTTCCGTAAACGTTTTGATTATCATAAGACTATTCAATCCATTTCCCGGGCAATGACTTCCATAGTCCAGCTGGATGCATTATATGAATTGCTCGTTATGACCATATATAAGGAAATGAGGGTGAAGCTGGTAGAATTGTTCATCGATAATAAAGATGGAAATTATGTGCCTGTACTGCAAAGAGGCAGGTTGGATCGAGAATTTTCTTCAATATCAAGTACCGATCCACTGGTGTGTGAATTGCGGAATACCCAGCAGATACTAGTGCGTTCGCAAGCAGGCAAGGAGAAACTGCAGGCTATACCGATCTTGCGTTGGCGCCGGACAGAGCTATACATACCATTGTTCATGAATGAGGAGCTTTTAGGCTTTTTAAGTGTTGGTGAAAAATTATCGGGCGAACCATATTATCAAGAAGACCTGTATTCGTTGGAAACTTTAGCTAATCAAGCATTGGTCGGTATCCAAAACACTCGGTCTTTCAGGCGTTCGGAGAATAAAATGATCGAAATGAAGACTGTATCCGATGTGGGCAGGATCATCAGCTCATCGTTGGACCTGCAGAATATCTTGGATACGATCATTAAATCGGTGATCGAGGTAGTTGGTGTCGATCGCGGCATGCTGCTGCTTTATGATGAGCGGAGCAATAGCCTGCAGGCTAAATCCGGATACGGAGCATCGCTCGAAGAGATCTCTAAGGTGCATTTGCCTGTTAATGAAAGTATTTTTGGGCAGATCTTCAAGAGCGGGAAGCCGGTGCGCCAGAAAGTCAGTCGCCAGACCGAGCATGTCTTGCGTTTGCATGTTGATGAATATATCGCTGTACCGATGAAGACCAAGGATAAGATCATCGGTTTGATCGCGATCGACAATAAGCTCTCCGGAGAATCTTTAGAAAAGGTGAATATGGAGCTGCTGGTGACCTTAGCCAACCAAACAGCCATGGCGATCGATAATGCAAAATTATATGAAGAGACCAGGCAGGTCAAAAATTACAACGAGAATATCCTTAAATATATGACCTCGGGAGTTATCACGATCGATAGCGAAGGAAAGATCAAGACCTTTAATAAGCAGGCCGAATTAATTACCGGAGTTTCTTTAGAAGAGGCCAAGCAGAAGAACATCAATGAGCTTTGGGCTGAGCATAAAGAATTGTTGGCGACATTCAGTGCGCCTAAGCAAAATATCCAGATAAAATTTAAAGAGAACGCAGGCGAGGATAAATATGTATCAATAAGTACTGTGCGTTTGAATGATCATCAGAATAAATCAGCCGGGATGCTGGCTGTGCTGACAGATATGACCGAGCTAAAGAACTTAGAAGATCAGGTGCGCCGTTCGGATCGGCTATCTGCTTTAGGCACTATGGCCGCAGGTCTTGCCCATGAGATCAAGAATCCTCTGGCTTCTATGAAATTGTTTGTGCAGCTGATGTCCGAATCCTGGAAAGATCCTGAATTCTGGAAGAATTACGGAGGGATAATCGGAGCGGAAGTAGAGCGCTTGTCACTCGTGGTCGAGGATTTCTTAGGATTTGCCCGCAGTTATGAGCTTAAAGATGAGGTCGTCCCGTTGGGCGAGGTCTTGGAAAAAGTAAAAAGCCTGCTTAAGAACCAATTGCTAAAGAGTAATATTAAATTCGAGATGAACAGGGCAGAGGATCTTTCTAAAGTAAAGATCGATCAGCAGCGCATGACCCAGGTCTTTATGAATTTGATCTTAAATGCAATGCAGGCTTTTCCCGAGGAAAAGCTTGATAAAAAGATAGAGATCAAGCTGCGGGAGGGTTCGAATTTCGTGCAAGCAGAGCTCATTGATAATGGTCCGGGGATCTCAAAAGAGCATTTGGAAAAATTATTTACACCGTTCTTTACCACCAAGAAAAAAGGAACAGGCTTGGGGCTTTCTATAGTGCATCGTATCGTAGAAGAGCATGGCGGCAAGATCTCGGTGCAAAGTGAGGTCGGCCGCGGGACAATTTTTACCATTGAATTGCCAAAGGTTTCCGATACAGAGCAGATCATGGCTTCGATTGAAGACAGCACAGCCAATACTTCTCCTTTATTGACCCCGGTCTCGATATATTAAACTTATTGACAGTTTTCCCGAAGAAAAAGGATAATCTTATAAAGAGATAGTTGTTTTAATTTCTGAGGAAGGGGTTCTATGAAAGTTGCACTTGGTTCTGATCATGGCGGATTTGAGCTAAAAGAGATCCTGAAAAAATTCCTTAATGAACGCGGGTATAAAGTTACGGATGTTGGTACCCAGTCCACAGATTCTTGTGATTATCCGGATTATGGGATCAAAGTGGCCGAAAAGGTGGCCAAAGGGGAGGCCGATAGAGGGATCTTGGTCTGTGGTACCGGGCTAGGTATGTCCATGACGGCCAATAAGGTCAAGGGTATTCGATCAGCGCTATGTCATGATGTCTATACTGCTAAAATGGCCAGAGAACATAATGATTCCAATGTTCTGGCCTTGGGCGCCAGGGTGTTAAAAAAAGAATTAGCCTTGGATATTTTAGAGACTTGGTTAACCACGAATTTTGAAGGCGGAAGGCATCAAAAAAGGATAGACAAGATCTCTGCTTACGAAAGTAAGTAAAATGTTCAAAAAAGAATCTCCAAATATAGATCAAGCGGTCCAGTTGCTAAAAAGCGGGCAGAAAAAAGCTCAAGATATTATCTGTCGTGTATTCGATAAAGCTTGTCAGCCAAAAAAAGATAAGCCAGGTAAGGGGCCGATCTGGGCTGGGCGTCACCTGGGCGATACTTTTCTGGCAAAGTTCCAAGATTCCAAGCTGCCGCTACAAGCGCAGGCCAATAAATTACTACATTCGCCTAAAAAGGAATTGAGGATTTTAGGTTTGTTCATTCTGGCAGAATACGGGCGTTTTAAACCTAAAACTGTTTTTAAGGATTTCCGGAAGTATTCAAAAGATGGTGAATTGCAGGTCAGGACAGCTGCGGCCATAGCTTTTCGCCGGGTATTAGAAAAAAACAAAAAAGAAGCCCTGCTTTTTTTAAAGTTATTGGCCATAGATATTAATGCCGATACCAGGCGTTTTGTTTGTGAAGTGCTGCGTCCGGTGGGCGATAGCCGCTGGATACTAAAACAGCCCGAAAAAAGCTTAAGTGCATTGCGTTTGCTGATGTGGGATGGGGATATGGGTGTAAAAAAAGCATTGAGCAGTAATTTAAATATATTGTCTAAAAGAGATCCGGCGCTTATCTATCAATTCTTAGCTCAGCAGCTGCGAGTGGGGAACCTGCATACATACTGGATCGCTTATCGTTCGGTAAAAGAGTTGGTCAAACAACAGAAGTATAGGAAAAAGGTCTTGAAGCTTTTAAAGATAGATGAATATAGCCATAAAGGGAAAGTTTATCGTTAGCCTGCATTTTTTGCTTGCAGGTAAAATCCTTTTAAAGTTATAGCCTTGGGATGTTTTTCAAAGAATTCCTGGTATTTTTCATAAAGTTCTACCAGTATTTTATTATCTTTTGCTTCGATAGCCGTAAGAAATAAAAGATATATGGTCTGTTCCTGATAAAAAGGGCTATTAAGAAGTGTTTCTCCATATTTAAAACAGCGCTGATATTCTTTTTGAACACTGGCCATATAGCAGGCCTGGAATAGAGCATAAAAATAGGTGGGGATATCAAAGCGGGTCACATCCTGCCGGACCAGATCTTCAGGTGTGAAAGCAAAGACATCTTTATATAATTTCAGAGCTTCTGCATATTTTTTTTGTCTGTAAAAGACATCTCCCAGGATAAAGTAGGGCCTTAGATCCAAGTATTGGCCCTCTTTTATGTTTAGCAGCTTTTCCAGGATAGATACTGAAGAGGCAAAACCGTTCTGTTCCCTTAATAAATCTGCCTTGGTGATGAGCAGCTCGAGATTATTTGGTTCTTTAGCTAATGCTTTGTCCAGCAGTTCTAAGGATTTTTCGTAGTTCTTATTAGATAGATATTGGTTGGCCAGATTATAAATAGCGTTAATATCCTCCGGATTATCTTTAAGATCCAATTCCAATAATTTCTCACGCTTCTCTGCTTCTTTATGCGGCAGCTTTAAGCTCGGATCATAACCGGTATGGATTATTTTAATGCCGCTTTTAGCGATCTTATATTTTGGGCTGGTTCTCTCATGTATCCTGCCTACAAAAGGCTTATCATCAAGCTTGCGCAGCATGCGTACCATATAGTTGATCGAATATAATTGTTCACCTCGTACATTATGGATAAGGCACTGATAAGCGGTGATCTTCTTCTGGGAAGCGGTTTTTAAGGCATTTTTAATGTTCTCGATCGAGCTTGGATCCAGGACCTCGTCGGCATCAATGATGAATATCCAATCATGCTTAGCATGTTTGATGCTTTCATTGCGGGCGGCAGCAAAATCGTCGATCCATTTAAAATGAAAGATATTCTTAGTGAATTTATTAACGATAGCTTCGGTTTTATCTGTGGAGCCTGTATCAACGACGATGATCTCGTCGGCCACATTCTTGATGCTTGCAAGAGTATCCTCAATAGTTTTTTCATTGTTTCTACTGATCAAGCAAAAAGATATTTTAGCGGACATTAAAGGCTTTCTTTGGTGGGTTTTGTTTTTCCCTTAAAAGAGATCATTTTGTTGATAGCATTCAAATAAGCTTCGGCCGAAGCGACCAGCACATCGGTATTTGCTCCGTGGCCGGTGAAGGTCTTGCTGTGGGCCCTAATGCGTACCGTGACTTCCCCAAGTGCATCTGTTCCTTCAGTGACAGCGCTTACCACGTAATCCATCAGCTCCATGCCTTTGGACTCTTTCTTAGTGACGTCATCGATGCACTTAAATATCGCATCCACAGGACCATCCCCGCTCTTTTTAACTTCTAGAGGCTTACTTTCCTTGAGAACCTTTAATTTTGCGGTCGGTTTAACATTCGTTCCGGTCTCAACGTGCAAGCTTTCCAGTTTGTAAGTCTCGTAAGTAGCCTTGATCTCGTTGGCGACCAGTGCCTCCAGATCGAGCTCGGAAACTTCTTTTTTCTTGTCAGCCAAGATCTTAAAACGTTCGAAGGCCTTATTAAGCTCATCGTCGGTCAGCTCATAACCGAGCTCTTTAAGCTTTGTACCAAAAGCATGTCGGCCGGAGTGTTTGCCCATGACCAGCTTATTAGATGGCCAGCCTACATCTTCAGCTGTCATGATCTCATAGGTTTGACGGTGCTTCAGGATGCCATCTTGATGAATGCCCGCTTCATGTGCAAAAGCGTTAGCACCCACGATCGCTTTATTCGGCTGAACCTTTACGCCAGTAATGCTCGACAACAAGCGGCTGGCTTTGTAGATATGTTTTGTATCTATATTTGTATCTTTACCTTTACCAAAGAGATCTTTGCGTACCCTAAGGGCCATGACGATCTCTTCCAAGGAACAGTTCCCGGCACGTTCACCAATGCCGTTGATAGTACATTCAACTTGACCGGCACCGTTCTCTATAGAAGCGATAGAGGAAGCAACTGCTAATCCAAGATCATTATGGATATGTACACTTATAACAGCCTTATCGATATTTGGGATATTTTCTTTTATGCCATAAATAATCTTGCCGAATTCAGTTGGAGTGCAATAACCGACAGTGTCCGGGATGTTTACGGTCGTAGCCCCGGCCTTAATAGCGGCTTCGATGATCTTATAAAGGAAAGCAGGTTCACTGCGGCCGGCATCTTCACAAGAGAACTCCACATCTTCTACATAGCTCTTTGCTAATTTAATAGCTCCTACTGCGGTCTCCAGGACCTTGTCCGGCATCATCTTAAGCTTATGCTCCATATGCACAGGAGATGTCGCGATAAAGGTATGAATTCGTTTGTTCTTGGCTGCCTTGATCGCATCTGCTGCCGTATCGATATCTTTTTTCATGGTACGCGCCAGAGAACAAACGGTCGGCGCTTTAACAGCTTTTGCTACGGCCTGGATAGCAGCAAAATCGCCGGGAGAGGATATAGCAAATCCCGCCTCGATGACATCAACCCGCAGCTTTTCAAGCATGCGTGCAAGCTCAACCTTTTCCTCGATGTTCATTGAACAGCCGGGAGACTGCTCCCCGTCGCGGAGAGTTGTATCAAATATAATAATCTTGTCTTTTTTAACCATTTTTCTCACCCTTTTTGTCTGTAAATTATAAGCTTCATGTTATTAAAATTAAAGCCTAAATAAAAAAGGCGGCTTTTGAAAGCCGCCTTTTAAATAATAATTATTTATAGCGACTATGTTAATTTCTCGCTTTTCAACCAAGGCATCATGCTGCGTAATTCTGCACCGACTTTCTCGATATTTTCTTCTTTTCCGGCAGCGCGCAGCTTTTCCATATTAGGTTTGCCGGCCTTGGACTCACGAACCCACTCTCTGGCAAAAGCGCCGCTTTGAATTCTCTTTAAAGCTTTTTCCATACGCTTTTTAACAGATTCGTTGATTATCTTTGGACCCATAGTAAGATCACCATATTCAGCAGTGTTAGAAATAGAATGTCTCATACCAGCGATCCCATGTTTGTACATCAGATCGACGATCAACTTAAGTTCGTGCAAACATTCAAAGTAAGCGATCTCTGGCTGGTAACCTGCTTCTACCAAAACATCAAAGCCGGTTTTAACCAGCTGAGTTGTCCCACCGCAAAGTACATTCTGTTCACCGAAAAGATCTGTCTCGGTCTCTTCTTTATAGGTTGTTTCCAGAATTCCGGCACGTGTTCCGCCGATACCTTTAGCATAAGCCATTGCTTTATCTCTGGCTTTGCCGGATGCATCCTGATGTACTGCAAAGATACAAGGCACGCCGCCGCCTTCTGTATAGACCTGGCGGACCATATGCCCTGGCCCCTTGGGTGCTACCATGATCACATCTATGCCTTCAGGAGCTTTGATATAACCAAAATGAATATTAAAACCATGAGAAAAGCCTAAGCTGTTCCCTGGTTTTAAACCTTTTTTAATTTCTTTTTTAAAGATCTGAGCCTGAAATTCATCTGGCAAAAGAATTTGGATATGATCTGCTTTTTTAGCTGCATCTTTAGCGGACATTACTTCAAAGCCTGCTTCTTGAGCTCTTTTGAAGTTGTCAGTTCCTTCCAATTCGCCAACGATGACCTTCAATCCGCTATCTTTTAAGTTCAGTGCATGAGCATGGCCTTGTGAGCCGTACCCGATTATTGCTATAACTTTATCTTTCCAAATATCCAGATTCGCGTCCTGATCATAATAAACTTTAGCCATTTTTTACCTCCTAAGATTTTCTTAAATATAAGACGTGCCAAAGAATGCCAATTATCGTATAAATCAAAAACATTTTCCAGTCTAGGTACAGAGCAAGGAAGGGTAGGGGAAAAATTGTCATCAATAACCAATTTGTTTCTGCTGAAAATACCCCCATTTTTTTAATATCTAATTTTCTGGTAAAAAGTTCTTTAAAGATCTTTGTGCCGTATAAAAGCTTTGATAACTTATTGTTTTTATAAGCTAAGAACACAAAGGCTAATATATATATGCCGTATACCCAATAAAGCAGATCATTATGGATCCACAAAGCCAAAACGCCCAGGACATACCAAAGTATCAGTGTGGTCCATAGAGATATTTTTTGCCAGGAGAAAGTAGCTTGTTTTTTCGTCATCAACGGACCTATTTCTTTTCGCCGCGGGAAAGAGCGATTTTGCCGGTGCGTACCAATTCGATCACTCCAAAACGTTTTAAGAGATCGCGAATAGCTTTTACTTTGCCTTCGTTACCGGTAGCTTCAATTACCATGGTTTTTTTGCTCACATCAACGATGCGGGCCCGAAAAATATCTACGATCTGCATTATCTCCGGCCTGGTAGTAGGAGTGACATTGATGCGGATCAAAAGCATTTCACGGTCCACATAGGATGTCGAGGTAAGATCTATGATCTTTACGATATCGATCAGCTTGTGCAGCTGCTTGGTGATCTGCTCTAGAATGCTTTCGTCGCCGCTGACCACCATAGTGATGCGGGATACGGTTGGATCTTCGGTCTCGCCTACGGCCAAGCTTTCAATGTTGTAGCCACGCCGGGCGAACAAGGCAGAAACACGGGCCAGGACACCCGGTTTATTTTCAACAACTATTGATAATACGTGTCTCATGCTATCTCCTTTTAGTCGTATCCATCGTAATCTTTGGCAAAGAGCATGTTGTGGATCGCTCCGCCGGCCGGGACCATCGGGAATACATTTTCTTTGCGATGTATCTTAATGTCAATAAATGCCGGGCCTTTATGATCAAAGGCCTTTTTCAACTCTTTTTCCAGTTCTTTTGGATCTTCAATACGCACCCCATAGATACCATAAGCTTCAGCGATCTTTAGGAAATCTGGCTGTTTATCTATCAGGTCTGTTTCGGATAAACGATGTTCATAGAAAAGATCCTGCCATTGACGGACCATGCCTAAATAGTAATTATTTAAAATAACTACTTTAACGGGGAAGTTATAGGTCTTCGCAGTGCCTAATTCTTGAATATTCATCTGGATACTTCCATCACCTGCGATATCAATGACCAATTTATCCGGGTTCCCGGCCTGCGCGCCTATTGCTGCGGGCAGCCCATAACCCATTGTTCCTAAGCCGCCTGAAGTCAAAAATGTTCTAGGCTTTTTAAGATCTAAATACTGGGCAGCCCACATCTGGTTCTCTCCGACCTCGGTCGTGTAAATAGCATCGCCCTTGGTAAGCTTGTTGATCGTCTCAATGACTTCCTGAGGCTTTATCACGCCATCCTTTTTCTTGTAATCCATAGAATGGCTCTTTTTCCAATCTAAAACTTTTTCATCCCAAGCTTTGATCGATGGTAATTTAGTTTTTTCTAATTCTTTATTAAGCGCTCCGACAACTTCCTTAACATCTCCGATTATCGGCAGCATTACTTTTACGGTCTTATTGATCTCGGCAGGATCGATATCAATATGGATGACTTTGCCCTTGGTAGCGAATTCGGCCAGCTTCCCGGTGACTCGATCATCAAAGCGCATGCCGATAGCAATCAAAAGGTCGCAGTGCGACAAGGCATAGTTCGCATAAGCCGTGCCATGCATGCCGCTCATACCCAGGCACAATTTGTTGCTGGAAGGAACTGCACCAAGCCCCATTAGAGTTGAAGTGGTCGGGAATTGTGTAATACTTAGCAGCTCGTTAATTTCTTTTGCAGCATTGGACAATATTACTCCGCCGCCGATAATAATTACCGGGGATTTAGCTTCTTTGATCATTTTAACGGCAGATTTTACCTGCTTCGGATTTCCTTTATAGGTCGGTTTATAGCTGGGAATATCTACTTCTTTATCATAATCAAAAGGCCCTTCATGCAAAGTAACATCTTTTGGCAAGTCGACTAATACCGGGCCGGGCCTGCCAGTTCTGGCAATATAAAAAGCTTCTTTTATGACTCTGGCCAGATCTTTAACATCTTTAACTAAAAAGTTGTGTTTAGTGATAGGCATGGTGATCCCAGTAATATCAGCTTCCTGAAAAGAATCCTTACCGATAAGTGGTGTTGAAACCTGACCGGTAAAACAGACCATGGGGATAGAATCCATATGCGCGGTGGCTATACCAGTAACGAGATTTGTAGCTCCAGGCCCCGAAGTTGCGATACAAACGCCAACTTTGCCGGTCGATCTTGCATATGCATCTGCAGCATGTGCTGCACCCTGTTCATGGCGAACCAGATAATGCTTGATATCTTTTTGCTTGTAGATCTCATCGTAGATCTCCAGCAATACGCCGCCCGGATATCCGAACACAGTATCTACGCCCTCTTTTTTAAGAGCTTCAATAAGAATTTTTGCGCCTTTCATTTTCTCTGCCATAGTTAACTCCAATAAAATGTACAAAAACAAGGTATATAAAACCTTGGTTATGGGTATTAATTCTATAGTAGATTCACTATTTAGAAAAGGTGAAAAATATGGGTATGCCTATATATGATGATTTTGCATCTGCCGATAAAGCTTATAAGAATTTACGTAATCAAGATGTAAATAGAGATATGAGGATAAATAAACAAGATGAAGATCCGAATATCATTAAACCGGAAGATTGGCCGCGAACTATTTCTGAGATTAAAAAATTCATGCCATTCATAGAAAAATATATCAAAGAAGTGGATGTATATCCGGAAAAGAACAAGGAATATCAGCTATTGGTCAAAATTGATATTGATAGGAATGGGAAGATATCTCAACTGGAATTCAATGTCTATAAATCTATTTTGAATGGGAAAAAAGATCAAGCGATCATGTTGCTTGATAAGGCAATGGCCCAAGAGAATGATGAAACAGTCCGGGATTTATATGGGGATAAAAAGAGTGATGTCATTCATTATTTTGGTGATAGTGAGGAATATCTCGAGTTTAATTTAGGTGATGGTGTTATTGATATGGAAAGGATAAAAGAAGTTAAGGCAGAATGTGAAAAAGCGATTGAGAAAAACTTAGAAGTATTAAATAAAGGAGGATATGCCTCTGTTAATGATATTTCTGATGACTATTTAAAAATCGCTGAAGTAAGTTTTTTTGCGCTTAATAAAGTTCAGGGTGATTTAAAAAATGTCACAAATACTGATGCTCGGGCGGAGATGGGAAGGCTTGTTGAAAATATTATATACGTCATGATGGATTCTTTAAGAATGGCTATATTATATAATCCCCGAAATTATGATGCACAAAAGAAATATGCTTTATTAAATAAAATGTATCTTGGGGTAAATTCCCAAGAGGCTGAAAAGGCGCAGGATGAGATGAGCAAGAAAATGATGTCCTTAGCAGAAGATTTGCGATTACAGGAGCCTGAAGAAACATATTTTGAAAAGCAGATAGAGAAAGATAAGCAGGTGTTCGAAAAAATAATAGATTCATATTCAGAGAAATTTAATAGTGCTGATTCGACAGCAGCTTTCATTAAAGAGATCCTTGCAGGAGAGGTTAAGGACAAGGATGGGAGCGCTATAATTATCCCCAAGGAGAAGGTCCCGGTATTTTTACATATTCTATTTAATGCAAAGTTTGAATATTCAACTGATGATGAGGTGTTCAATGATATGCAGCATCCGAATACGTTCTTCAGCAATAAAGAAGGGGTATGTGACGAATGGGCCTATGCTTTTAATTATATTATTCAAAAGCTGAATACAGAAGCTGGATTAGGGATTGAAACTACGCTGATTTTTGGTTTAAGAGAAGGTCGGTTAGGACATGTTTTTTGTCTTTTTAAGAATGCTGAAGGTGAATGGAGAGCATTTCAGGAAACAGGGATATCAAATGATTATTATTCTAGTAAGGATAAAGCGCTGCAGACAATGAAAATATTAAGTGAATATTCAGATATGTTTGTTTTAGATGAACTTGAAAAAGGATTTAAGATGAATAGTTCATTTGTGATGACAGATACTGCAATGTATAAAAAAGATGATCAAGGATATATATTAAAGTTCAAGAAGATCAGTTAAAATCCTTATTCCATAACCGCGCCGGTATTGGCAGAGCTTACCAGCTTGGCATATCTTGATAAATAACCGTTTTTTACCTTTGGCTGGGGTTTTTCCCATTTTTTGCTGCGCTTTTTAAATTCTGCAGCTGTTACTTTGGCATTTAATTTGCGAGCAGGAATATCGATCTCAATAATATCTCCCTCTTCTAACAATCCTATCGCTCCGCCTGCCATTGCTTCCGGAGATATATGCCCGATAGCTGCACCTTTGGTCGCACCTGAAAAACGTCCGTCAGTCAATAAAGCTACATCTTTATCCAAGCCCATGCCGGCGATCGTTGATGTAGGCTGCAGCATTTCGCGCATGCCGGGTCCACCTTTGGGTCCTTCATAACGGATCACAACTACATCGCCTTTCTTGATCTTTTTACCAAGGATCGCTTTGTAAGCTGCTTCTTCGGAATCAAAAATCCTGGCCGGGCCACTGTGTTTTAACATTGATGGATCAACGGCTGCTTCTTTTACGATCGAACCGTCTTTAGCAATATTACCGAAAAGCACGGCCAATCCGCCGGTCTTATGTTGAGGATTGTTTAGTGGCCTGATAACTTCTTTATCCTTTATTTCTTGCCCTTTAATATTATCGGCAACCTTTTTGCCTGTTACTGTTAGCAAGCTTGTGTCGATCAGGTCTTTTTTAGCCAGTTCGTTCATTACAGCCTGAATGCCGCCTGCGCGATGCAGATCTTCTAAATGATCCGGCCCACCAGGTGCGATCTGACAGAGATGAGGAGTCTTAGCGGTTATTTCATTGATAACTTTTAAAGGCAATTTAATCCCAGCTTCATGAGCGATCGCAGGGATATGTAATGCAGTGTTCGTTGAGCCGCCCAAGGCCATATCAACTGCAAAAGCATTGTAAAAAGCAGCTTTAGTTAAGATATCCCTGAACTTAATGTTCTTTTTCAATAGATCCATAACTTGCTTGCCGGATTCTTTAGCTAGTTCAATTCGTTTTGGATCAACGGCCAAAGTCGTACCGTTACCGGGCAAGCCGATACCTAAAGCTTCGGTCATACAGTTCATAGTATTTGCTGTGAACATACCTGAGCAGGAACCTGCACCGGGGCAAGCAGCACATTCTATTGCTTGCAGCTCTTTCTCGTCGATCTTTCCGGCATTATATTCACCAACTCCGATGAAGACCGTGTTCAGATCGATCTTTTTACCTTTATAATCTCCGGCTTTCATTGGCCCACCGCTGACAACGATAGTTGGTATATTTAAGCGTGCAGCACCCATGATCATGCCCGGAATTATCTTGTCGCAATTTGGGATAAGGACTAAAGCATCAAATTGATGAGCTTCGGCAACACTTTCCACAGAATCAGCGATTAGCTCACGTGAGGGCAGAGAATACTTCATTCCGGTATGCCCCATGGCAATACCATCGCAGATGCCGATATTCCCAAAGGCCACAGGCTTGCCGCCTGCTTCAATAATACCTTCTTTTACAGCTTTTTCGATCTTATCTAAATTAATATGGCCGGGAATAATATCATTATATGAATTGGCGATGCCGATCAGCGGTTTTTTCATATCAGCATCGGTAAAACCGTCAGCGCGGAGCAGCGAACGGTGAGGTGCGCGTTCAAAGCCTTTTTTTATTGAGTCACTTCGCATGGCTGCGGCTCCTTTAATATAGTGGGAAAAAGTATAAGCTTTTTAGCTTAGCTCGTCAATAAAAAATGAAATTATCGATTTAAACAGACGATTAATAGGGGTGAATCATATGTTTAATAATAAAATAGTATTAGTTCCAATAAATTGTTCGAAGAAAGAAAGACCTACGGTTGTTAATACTGAGGTAAAAAACAGTATCTTAGAGCTATTGGATCTATATAAGCAGGGTGCGATACCAAATTATTTATTAAAGAAAAAAGATATCAGAGAAGAGATACATATCTTGGCCAGTAAATATCATATGTCTTTTAAACAGATGTTTTGTTCAGTGACCAGAGAACTAGAGGCTCTGCTAATCAAAGATCATAAGGATGATCCACCCAAGGCTAAGGCAGAATTTAGGGTGTATGCCATGCGAGTTATGCTGGATGAAAACTCAACCGAGATAATCGTGGATGATCTTGTAAAGAAACTCAGTAAAAAACAATAGTTTTCCAATACTTAACGTAAAAATATTTGATGAAATTTTCCTAAAAATGTATCGATATATTTAAAAAGAATAAAGTACTTGTCTGAAAATGTATCTGAGTACATAGAATAAGGAGTCTTGATGTTTTTTTTCAGTAGAAAAATAGTAGCTTTTGATATTAGGATCCAACGCAGTGCAGAATTGATCAATAAATTGTGGGAAGCCCAGATGATAGATAGGGCCGGAGCTAAAGAAAAAGCAAAACAACTTGCTGCGCAAATAAATGTTGATCCTATTGCTATTATTGTTTGTTTGAGTAATATTAAAAAAAATAAAAAAGCTCAAGAAACCGTTCCTACCCAAGCAACAACAACTAAGAAACCTCCTGTTTTTGTTCAAGATAAAGAAGAACTGGCTCTGAGTAGAATAATTTTTGATATCGAACGTTATCAAGGTGAACTGGAATTTCTAGCAGTCGGAGTCTTAACCCAAATGAGGAATTTTAAGAAGATCTGGAACATCGATGCAGCATTTAAGACCATAATAAAGGATCTGTCTGCAGTGGAAAGCTGTGTTAAGGTCCTGGATAAGAAAGATCTTAATAGAGAGACCAAGCATTACTTGCTGCGCCTATTGGGAGAAGTTGCTACTTCTCTTAAAACAAAAGATGTCCATGAGTTCATTGATAATTATTTATTAAAAATATTGAATTCACCTGCTACAGTAGATCTGCATAAATCTGCTGCTAAAGCAATGGTCTGTATGCACGGCAAAGATGTTTTTGGACACAATAAAGATATTACAGAGCCAGAAGTACGTGATCTGATCAAAAAGGTCTTAGATAAGCGCTAAAGCCTCTTGAAAATAATTCTTTTTAAATAACAGCTTTTTTCCTGGCTAGTTTATAAGTCACAAAACGTGAACTTACGATCGCACCTAAGCCGATCAATAATGCAAAGAACTGGATGTAACCTCCCAGGACCGGGATCATTGTCAGCAAATAATAGAAGATTATTCCGATAATAAAATTCCGGAACGGGCGCTGAGCCATTTTTTGCTTACTTTCTTTTTTAGGTTTTCTAGAGAATTTTGTGCTTAGCCACTCACCTAAGGAAAAGGCAATAAAAACTTTGCTCAAGTAGAGCGCGAGGATATAGCAAAAGAGCAGGATCAATCCAAAAGGAATGCCGACAATAGTGATCAAAAGCAAGCCGATCAGGATCGGGATCATGAATAAAGAAAGAAAACCGATCCCCATACTTTTCCAGGAAGATGTCATAATGGTTTTTGAGATCAACTTCACTTGATTGGGTGTATATTTTACAAAGACCCAGGCTAACAATAGCAGCATAAGTATATGGATGAAGGATATGCCGGATAGTACACCCCAGCCCATACCCTCGGATTCTTTTTCGGGCATTACACAGGTTTGAGCCTGATCGGGAGTTTCTTTTATGATCCTTCCGATACGTGCCCTGCGTGAGATCACACTTTTATCTGCAGAATATTGTAGTACTCCATTTATCTTGGCGTAACGAGACACCTTAAGATATTGACTGGCCGTATAAGCATTGCCGAGTATCCGTCCGCTTAAGAACAATCTTTGCCCTGCAGCCATAACATCTTTAGCGATCCGCCCTCTTACATAAAGGCGTTTACCTAATAATCTCAAGTCATTTGCATATTTAGGAGCGATATTTAAATATTCCCCCGCAGCGAAAATATCCCCATCAACACCTCCGCGTATCTTGATATTCTTCCCTATGGCGAAGATATCTCCTTTTACTTTGCCAAGAATGTGGATATCTTCCGCAGCGATATAAAGATTATCGTTTATAGTCCTATGTGCCGGAATAATTACTATATCCCCTGATCTAAATATTGCTGCTTCGGAAGTCAAAGCACCCAAGCAGAGAATGGTCAGGATCAGACAAAGGATATTTATTTTTTTCATTGAAAAGACCTCCTGAGGAATAATTTTTTAAAAGTATAACATGAGATTTGAAGCCTGGCATATAGAGTTTATATTTAGACTTTTTCAGGCCTTGGCGTTATATTTATGGTCATGTTGTTTAGAGTGTTGGTCCTATTTTTAATAGTCAGCATAGCTTTTAGTGTTTCTGCAGAAGATACACTAAAAGCGGTCATGTTCCGCTTAACTCCTGAGAATTATAAGGATTATTTTCCCAAGATCGGCTTAGCCTTGGGTGGGGGTTCAGCTAAAGGTATCGCTCATATCGGTGTATTAGAGATATTGGAAGAAGAGAATATTCCGATCCATTATATCGCAGGGACCAGCATGGGTTCGGTGATCGGCAGTTTATATTCCTGCGGTTATTCACCCAAGGAAATCAGAGATATTTTAAAGAGTATCGATCCCGACCAGATCTTTAGTGATATAGCCCGGGATAGACCGGCGGCATTTTCCTGGGGATCTTTGAACAATCCGACCTTGTTCCGTTATCCTGAAGAAGGGCCGGTGGGGCTTAGCAGCGGGCAGCATGTTCGAGAATTGCTCAGGGAATGGACCTTGGCCCAAGCTTATAAGGCACATTTTGATTTTGATCGGTTACCGATCAAGCTTAGAGTAGTCGCCACGGATTTTTTAAAAGGTGAAAAGGTAGTTTTCAGTTCCGGGCCTATTGATAGAGCTGTGCGAGCCAGCACTTCAATTCCCTTGATCTTTAAGCCCTTAGCATACAAAAACACATATTTAGTGGATGGCGGATCCCTTGAAGTTGTGCCGATCGCGGAAGTAAAAAGTTTTTCTCCGGAGATCTCTATAGGCGTGAATGTGGCCAGAACGCTGCCCTTGCCTAGGGATAAGATCAATAATTTCACAGATTTTTCACTGCATTTGTTTGATGTGTTATCAACGCCAGCGATAGAAAATAATCTGGGGCAGGCAGATATTCTGGTTGATATACCCCCGACGGAATCCTTAACTACCAATGATTATCTAAAAGTCGATCAATTTGTGAAGTATGGGCGGGATCATTTTAAAAAGTATCTAAAGATATTGAATAAAAAATTAGCCGAAAGGACATTGGGTCAGGAAAAATATATATTGAAGGAAGTAGTTTTCGAAGGGATCGATCAGCAGCAGGATGTTTTTGAGACCGATCTGGCCTATTCCGAACTGGAGATCGTGCGGAACATCTATCCGCTTATAAAAGAACATGCTCAACGGGAAGCAGAAATCCATTTGGTACCGATCTCAGACCTTAAATACAAACTTAAAGTCATTTTCACGCCAGCAGTAGAACTAAAGAGAATAACCTGGGAAGGCAACCGTATTCCTTTTTCTCCTAAATTAAGAGAAGCTTTGAAGGTCTACAGAGGGCAAAAATATTCACCTCAGCTATTACAGCAGATTAGCGAAACAATAGCTGAAGATTATCGCAAGGAAGGATATATTCTGGTCGAATTAGATCCTGTGCTGATCAAAGATGAGCTACACTTCAAGATATATGAGGTACCCATATTAGAAGTATCGACCGAGGGGAACCGGTATACCAGCACTTCGGTCCTGGAGAGTTTTTTAAGGTTCAAAACACCTGAGATCTACAACTCTCATAAAGTAGAACAAGCAGTACAGCAGCTTTATGCTACAGAATTATTTACCGAAGTTGAACCTGAAGTGATCCGCCAGGAAGAAGGTGTACATCTAAAATTCAATCTGGTGGAGCGACCCTATGGTATTTTCTATGCCAATGCTCAATATTATTCTACTGAAGATAGAGTGGAGCTGGATTTTGGGCACAAAAACAATTATGCCTTTGGCTATCGTTTAAAGAGCTATCTTAATTTTGTGACCGGTCCAAAGAACGATATAAATTTTGGATTGGCACACTATAATATATTTGATACTGGTCTTGGCTGGGGATTTGATTATCTAAAGCACCAAGAATTGATCACGACTTATGCGGAGCATGAGCGAGGTTCGGAGTTCTTCAACGATCAAGAGGATAATAGTGTTTATTTAGAGTATTGGTTCCTGAATTATTCTATAGCTTCTTTAACCAGAAAATCCCGCAGGCAATATATATTAGAGAAGGACAAGCTAAAATTTCCTGATTATCAAAAAGTGCTTTATCTTACGGATATCGCTTTTAAATGGGATACTTTAGAGAAGGATTTTCTGGCCAACAGAGGCGGTAATCTTATCTTGCATACTGAAAAGAGCGAAAAGGTCGACTATGAAAGATCCTGGGGTTCATCGACCCTGGCTTTTCCTATTAAAAAGAAGGTAAGTATCAATCTCAAGAACTACTTAGGTACATCTTCGGGGGATATTAATTATTATGATCATTACTTCTTACGTCGTCGTTGGCTGCCTTACGGTTTTGCAGATCTGGAAGCCCAGGGGCCTAATATCTATTACACACGACTCAGCTATCGTTTCCCTATCTTAGGATTTTTAAGAGGAGAAGCAGGCTTAGATATGTTCAGGTCCTGGATGAAGACCGGAACAGCGATAGATCGTTTCGAGAACACCGGAACAGCTTTTTCTCTGCATTATCCATCGTTCATTGGTCTGGCTTCGCTAACTTATGGAGTGCGCAATGATGGTAATTCTGTCTGGCTGGTCTTCTTAAGTAATGCTTTGGAAGAATGATCCGCATATTAAATTATAGAATTATGTTAAAATATTTTTTGTAAGGAGATCAATCCTTGAAAAGAACTACCGTAATATTGCTCATATTATTATTATTATTTTCCTCGGGGGCGGGTATTATCTTTACAATCTGCTGAGCGAGAACTTAGAGATAATCACTGTAGATAAAAAATTATCCCTAAAAAATTCGGTTAATAATGATGTATGGGTGGTCAATTCCAAATATATAGTTAATGGCCGGCTGCGTAAGAACATTATGCTGGTCAACAGTCGTTTATATCTAAGGGATGGAGCGCGGGTACACGGCAGTATATTTTCCTGGCGCAGCCATCTGACAGCCCATAAAGGTAGTCGCGTTATGGGTGATATTTTTGCTATGGATTCAGGTACACGAATACGCAAAGGGAGTAAGGTTCAGGGCAACAAATATATTGTTAAAAGCGATAGCGTGAGCGTGGGTGGAGCCCTAGAGGGCCTGATTAAAGATAAGCCATTGCTTAATTTCATTCACAAGATCCGTTTAGGAAAATTCTTGACGATCTTTCTGTTGTCTTTCTTGCATGCATTTTTCCCAGCCCAATTTCTAAAAGTTGCACAAACTGCATTTACCCGGCCTTTCTTGTCTTTTGGCTGGGGGGTCTTGGGAGCAATTGGTGCGCCTTTGATCCTGGTAGTCCTGACACTATCTGTGATCGGCATTTTTCTAGTGTTACCTTTTATCGTCATTTTAAGCATAATATTTTTACAGGGAGTAGTTGCTTCTGCAATTGTTTTTGGGCAATTCTTTCGGCATAAATTGTTGATCAAGCCTCATTGGGTATGGCTGGAAATATTGCTGGGCTTGATATTTATTTGGGCGCTGCGTTTGATCCCTTTTTACGGTAAGTATATCTATGTTTTGATAGTTCTTTTAGGGATGGGGGCAGCGGTGCTCTCTCTTTTGGGAACCAGGGACATATTAAAAAAATAAAAAAGGAGGAAAAATAATGAATTTTCATGTAGATCTTTTAGACATTGTGCTGAAGATGTTGTGGGCAGCCTTTCTGGGTGGAGTTATCGGAGCAGAAAGAGCTATAAGCAAGAAGCCTGCAGGGATGCGC
>JBHPMC010000022.1:0-23469 GCA_042562495.1 Candidatus Margulisiibacteriota bacterium | reverse complement strand
TTGAGCCGAAAATGGGTCTTATTTTTTAAAGATGCCTATCTTATCAGAGATCCTGCTTACGCTAACGGAACGGGTAATATTTTAATACAGCCGAATTTTAATGCTAACGATGTTTTTCATTTTGCTTTTTGCTGGGATGCTTCGGGTATAGAAGGGACAGCTGAAACCGCCAGGATGTATGTTGATGGTGAGTTGGTCGCTACTTCACATACTCAGATCCATACGGATTTTACATTTTCAGGATTGACCATTGGATCCAGATATAACAGTGTAGAAAATTTTAGTGGCGTATTAGATAACGTTAAGCTTTGGAGTTACGCCAAGACAGATTATTCTGATCGTTTTTATGAGGGTTTTGCTATTGATACCACGCCTCCAACAATAAGTTCGATCCTTACCCCAACAGAAAATGACACAGATGTTCCGACCAATTCAGTTGTAGCCTTTGTGGTTACCGATAATGCTTGGGGAGTAGCTAGTGAAACGATCACTGTCGAAATAGATGGAATAACTTACCAGCATCCTACTTCAACAATAACTATCGGTGGTGATCAGTGGGAATATTATGTAACCGTTGATCTGATCGTTGATCTAGGTAGGGGTGAAACGATCCAGGTCACTATCAATGCCGATGACATTACCGGTAATGCGATGATCACCAAGAAATATTCGTTCACTACTTATGCTTATCCCGGGCCGATGGATGGGATAAGGTTGTGGAATAAATTGGGGAGTGAGGCTGAGGTGACAAGCAGTGTTGTTGGTCCGGATGGTGTCATAGTCGGGACAATAACATATGAAACGGCCAAATATGATAATGGTTTTAGACCACTAGGGGATTATTCACATAAGCCGGAATTCGACAGCTCTATTTTGAATAGCGATATGAAAGGCACGATTGAGATGTGGTGGAAAGCTGATGAGGCCCATGATGATACTAGCCCTGGGACAAAGAGTTCAAACTTAATGATGTTGTGGAATCCTGCACATAACTTGGGTAGCCAGATACCGGCCGATCAATATGGAATGTGGATCAGATATCTTCATGGAACTACCCGATTCAATTGTCAACTAAGTAGTTCGGTTTTTTCTGTAAGTTATTATGGAGACAGCGGTTTTTCCTGGGGGGCGGGGGATCTTGTCCATGTGGCTTTTGTTTGGGATAGAGAGGGAATAGGTGGGACTTCTGAGACCGCTCAACTATATGTGAACGATCAAAAGATAGCAACTAGCGATACTGCTATTCCTGATGATCTAACACCTGTTGTTTCGGCATTTGCAGTAGGTAATTCAAAATATAATTATTCTTCTGATGCCCAGGTTAGAGGAGCTCTTGATAATATAAAAGTTTGGAATTACGCCAAGACAGATTTCTCCGATCGTTTCTATGAAGGCTTTGCTCCGGATACTACAGCACCAACTGTAAATATCCAAAGCCCGACTGAGGATACAACTGAAGTGCCGACCAATTCGGTAGTTGCTTTTACAGTCACCGATAATGCCTGGGGAGTGGCCAGTGAGACGATCACAGTTGAGATCGATGGTATAACCTATGTCCACCCGACCTCAACAATAACGATCAGTGGAGATCAATGGGAATACTATGTCACAGTTGATCCAATCGTTGATCTAGGTAGGGGCGAAACGATCCAGGTCACTATCAATGCAGATGATCTTACAGGCAATGCAATGGTCACCAAGAATTATTCTTTCACTACTTATGCTTATCCAGGGCCGATGGATGGGATCAGATTCTGGAACAAATTAGGCAGTGAAGCCGAGGTCATTTCTAGTGTTATTGGTGTAGATGGAGTTATTCAAGGGACAATAACCTATGATCCTGTAAAGTTCGGCGATGGAGCTAATTTTGATAATAATGCTAATAATACTATAAAGGTTGATAATCTATTCGGTTCGGATCCGTATTCTTCTTTTACCATAGAGTTTTGGACGGAAATAGTAGCACCCTCTAGTGCTGATTATGTATTTATGAGTTGGTCGGCAAATCCTACTGCCTGGGCAGATCCGCGGGGCTATCTTTCGGTGAACGGAGTTTCGGGAACTTCTATAATAACCGGTTTATGGATGGCTGATGGTGTAGACAATAGAGCATCTTATTATTGGAACCTTTCTATATATGAAGGCCAGGTCGTTCATTTAGCTTATGTAGTCGATCTGACCAAGGGTTCCGGGCAAAAGGTCTCTTTATATGTGAATGGTGTGGACCAGGGGACCAGGGATTCAGGCACAGACGATGCTATTTCGGGCTCCTATACCTTCCCCGAGTATGTTCGGATAGGTAACGAAACTACTCCGTCTGGTTGGACATTCAGGAATCTATTGGATAACTTTAAGGTATTCAATTATGCTAAGACAGATTTTTCAGATAGGTTCTATGAAGGCTTTGCGCCGGATACTATTCCGCCGACGATCAGCGTGATCAGCACCCCAACTGAAAATGATACAGATGTTCCAACAGATTCAGTTGTAGCCTTTACCGTCACCGATAATGCCTGGGGAGTGGCCAGTGAGACGATCACAGTTGAGATCGATGGTATAACCTATGTCCACCCGACCTCAACAATAACGATCAGTGGAGATCAATGGGAATACTATGTCACAGTTGATCCAATCGTTGATCTAGATAGGGGCGAAACGATCCAGGTCACTATCAATGCAGATGATGTTACCGGCAATGCAATGGTCACTAAGAATTATTCTTTCACTACTTATGCTTATCCTGGATTGATGGACGGTATCAGGCTGTGGAATAGATTGGGATCAGATGCGCAGGTGACCGGAAGCGAAGTAGGCGTGAACGGCAGTATTTCTGGCGGGGGCAGCGGTACATACGCTTCTGTAAAGCATGGCAATGGTATCTATGGCGGTACAGGTGATGGCTCTGCAAAAAGCGGTACATTAGTAATGGATGATGCATTTAATACGGGATTAGGGACAATAGAGTTTTGGGCTAAACCAACCTATAGCTATGACGATAGTGCGTATCATGATTTCTTGGACGGATATAAAGGATCAGTAGTGGGTGCTGATGGTAATTTCGAAATAAGGCACCACAACGATAATACTATGCATATATTCTTCTATTCTCCTCCAGGTTCTGGTTCAGCGCCATACAGCGAGTACATATTTACCATAGACGATACCTGGTCAGCGAATGAAGTTATTCACATGGCCGTAAGTTTTGATAAAGACGCAGGGGCAGAAAGTAAAATAAAACTATATATAAACGGAAATGCTCAAACCTTTTCCTCGGCGGTATCTGATCAGACCTGGACAGCATATGATGCAGATATAACGAGCGGTTATTACTCGCCCGATGTTTATATAGACAACATTAAGATCTACAACTATGCCAAGACCGATTTCTCTGACCGTTTCTACGAAGGCTTTGCGCCGGATACCACACCGCCAACTGTCAGTATTGTCACACCTACCGAAGATGCAACATCAGTTCCAACTAATTCAGTTGTAGCCTTTACTATTACCGATAATGCCTGGGGCGTTGCCAGTGAGTCTATTACTGTTGAAATAGATGGAGTTACCTACCAGCATCCTACAGCAGCAATGACTATCGGTGGTGATCAGTGGAGTTATTCTGTGACAGTTGATCCTCTAAGTGATTTTGAGATGGGTGATACGATAGAGGTCACTATCAATGCTGATGATATTACCGGCAATGCAATGATCACCAAGAATTATTCTTTCACTACTTATGCTTATCCTGGGCCGATGGATGGGATCAGGTTGTGGAATAAATTGGGCAGTGCTGCGGAGGTAACCTCAAGCATGGTCGGGCCGGAGGGTGTTATTAACGGAGCAGTTGATTATTCTAACGTAAAGTTCAACGGAGGTATGAGGGGGAACGCCAACGGGGAATATGCTGATTTTGCGATGGGAGATTTTACAAATAATGAACAGGGTGTTGTTGAATTTTGGATAAAACCTTCTTTTGATCTTACCAATGGAAATGCACAGGATGCAGCTGATCACTGGTTAATAGAAATGTGTAAAGCAGATCAAAATGCATATTATTGTGATTTCAGAGTTGTAGATACAGGAGCGCAGGGGATCCAATTTAATTTTAGTGGTTTGTTCAGTGATACTGGAACAGATATTAGCTGGACAGCAGGAGATATCGTTCATATTGCAGGAGTTTGGGATAGGAACGGCAATTTGCCAGATGGTGCGAACATAGCATTGTATGTTGATGGAGAACTAGCAGCAACGGCTTCCGGCACCTTGAACGACAATATATATCATCAATTTTCTGTAGGCGCCAGAGGATATAATGGTTATTATCCTGCTAATGCTTATATAGATAATATAAAAGCATATGCTTATGCCAAGACCGATTTCTCCGACCGCTTCTACGAAGGTTTTGCTCCGGATACCATACCGCCGACTATTAGCTCTATCCTAACGCCAACTGAAAATGATACAGATGTTCCGACCAATTCAGTAGTAGCCTTTGTGGTCACCGATAATGCTTGGGGAGTTGCCAGTGAGTCCATAGTTGTTGAAATTGATGGAATAATCTACCAGCATCCAACAGCTGCAATGACGATTGGCGGAGATGAGTGGGAATACTATGTAACTGTTGATCCTGTTGCTGATTTTGAAAATGGCGATACTATCCAGGTCACAATTAATGCCTCTGATATCACAGGCAATGCAATGGTCACTAAGAATTATTCGTTCACGACATATGCGTATGCGGGTCCTATGGATGGTATCAGATTGTGGAATAGATTAGGTTCGGATGCTCAAGTATCAGCAAGCGATATCGGTCTTAATGGTGCTTGGGATGGATCATCTATATATCATCCTGGTAAATTTGGATCTGCAGCATATTCAGGCGATTCAAACAATAGAGTAAAGTTTGCCTCATTCCCATCTTCTCTAATAAATGATTTTAATAAGTTCACTATAGAATTTTGGTTCAGAACAGATTGGTCCTGTAATGCTGGCGTGCCCTCAGATGGGGATTCACATTACTTTATGAATTATTATGGAGATTCAACCAATCGTCTAAGGTGGGGCGTAGACATGGGAGTTGGCCATGAATTAACTTTTGACGTAATGATAGGAGGGATTTGGTATATACATAGAGGATATAAACCAAACTGGGCGGCAAGTACAGATGTGCATATGGCTATAGTAGTTGATAATGAAGGTATAGAAGGTGGATCAGATAAATTCAGGGTATATATTGATGGTGCTGAAATTACCAGCGGGGAAACAGGTGGCTTAACGACCTGGAATGCCGAATTAGATCTAGAAATATTAGTACATCATACAATTGGTTCTTATCTGCAGCCATGGGATGGTGTAATGGATAACATCAAGATCTTTAATTATGCCAAGACCGATTTCTCCGACCGCTTCTACGAAGGCTTTGCGCCGGATACTACACCGCCGACAGTTAATATCGTCAGCCCGACTGAAGATGCTGTGTCAGTTGCTACGTCGTCAGTTGTAAGTTTTACGATAACTGACAATGCCTGGGGAGTTGCCAGCGAAACGATAACCGTTGAAATTGATGGCATTACATATCAGCATCCGACAGCTGCGATGACCATTGGGGGTAATGAATGGGAATACACGGTCACAGTTGATCCTGTTTCTGATTTTGATGGCGGCGATACGATAGAAGTTACGATCAATGCAGCTGACCTGACTGGCAATGCAATGATCACCAAGAACTATTCATTCACTACTTATGCCTTGCCTGGGCCGATGGACGGGATCAGGTTGTGGAATAAGTTGGATTCTGATAATGATGTTCAAAATAGTGTTATAGGGCCGGATGGCAGCTGGACTGGCACTTCGGAATATGTGGCAGGCAAGTTCGTTAGCGGCAGTTATTCGGACCTTTCTAATGATTTTATAGAATTCCCGCAATACTCAGGCTTTGTCTCATACAGAGGCACTCATGAATTCTGGACAAAACTGGATTGGTCCTTGAATGGAAATACTAATGCTGCTTCAGATGCGAAGAATCACACTTGGATCATGTATAAGAACGGTTCTGCACCTAGGTTGTGGTTGTATGTATGGACTGGTTATGGCATTACGATCACTTACGATAATAGTAATTATATTTTTACTGGCATAACCTTGAATGCAGGGCAGCTTTACCACATGGCAATGGTTATTGATAAGGACGGCATAGATGTTTCCGGAGATACGATACGCCTCTATATAGATGGTGAATCAAGAGGGAGCACAGATAACGTGTGCTGTTTAAATTGGAATTCCAATAAGGCTTCATCCAGCACTCAAATGTTCCTCTGTTATTGTACGCATCATCAAAACCTATAAAGGTCACTTTCTCTCCGTTAGCATTTATCTCAACACCATCACCATGTTTTACTTCCTGGTAGGCAGGGGTTCCGCCTCTTACACCATCCGCACCTACCATGCTATTTGCTATTTCACTAGCTGATCCCAGCTTATTCCAGACCCGGATCCCATCCATAGCTCCCTCAATAACATTTATATATATCTCAGAAACACTGGAAGTGACCGCATCACAATAAGCTTCGATATTGTTCGAGCCGCCTTCCTGGAAATTTATTTCCACATTAACTGTTCCGCCTGCATTAGTTGTATTGCCATCCGGGTAACTGATATAAGCTGAACCGGTAACCACATTAATCGTCACCGGAGCACCTTCAACTGCATTACCGCTGGTATCCAGCACCTCTACTGTGAAGCTTATGTTCGTATCTACATCTCCGGTGCTTGGTAGATCGGAAATATTCACGGCATCGATAGTCACTGTCCCATAAGTTGAAAATTCATTTACTTCAAAGGTCACATAACCCGCAGCATCATCATAAACGTAATTCTGGATCCTGCCTGCTTCTGCACCTGAACCTGTTAATCCATCGTAACCCGTGATCGTGACAAATTCATTGCCGGTTGAAACTGTGATGATCGGCGGCGAAGTAAATGGCCCTAACCTTACAGGCAGCCAGACAGAGCCGCCGGCTGCGTTCAAAGTTGCCGCTATAGCATTTGTCGACGGAATAGTGATATAGGGTAGACCATCCGCATTCTCAGAAATAATTATTTCAGCAAGATTTACTTCAGTAAGATCCAAACCAAGGCTTTCCGCATTGATCGTAACATGGCCGATCTCTTCACCTGCTACTTCATTCACTATTTTAACCGTATCTGTTGGTGCGATATCTGATGTAGAACCGTCCGCCTTAACAGCGATATAAGTCGTATCATATAAAGCGATATCTTCCGTCTTAAAACTATAACTATAAGTAACAATATTGCTGTTCGCATCTTCAGCATAGATATCTACAGTAACTGTAGCAGCATAATTATAATTTGGAGGGCTCACTACTACTTCATAACCATCTGTTGTTGCAACCAAGCTGATAACATCACTATCGGCAGGATATGTATATTCTGTTCCATTAACCGTGATCCTGATCGAATCAGAATCAACACCCATATTTCTATCGTAAATAACAAATTCTATGTTCTGAGTTAAGCTCACTTCCTCCTGGCCTGCATAAGGTATCGTAGAACTCCCGGCCTCTACGAACCTCCCCGCCCAATCATCTTTTGGATAATTATAGATCTTATAATTATCTATAGCACCCAAGAGCTCTTCAGTTGATGAATAGTTAAATATTGTATCTCCTATTTGGACTTTCCCTAAATTATAAGAAGTCTCAAAACGCTCCTCGGTAAAAGAAGTGGTAGGTTTTATATTTTCCCATAGAGTTAGATCGCCTGTTGTTGGCACATTGAAAGTAATATCTAGCTCACCATTTACCCAAATAGCACAAATATATTCACCTAATATTTCTGGATATTCACTCCAGGCTAAAGCTATATGCACTCTATCGCCCGCACTCCAATCCTGAGTAAATCTATTGCCCGGCAAACTAGTTGATTGCAGATAAAGTCGGCCTCCGTTCGCATCATCTCTTTTTTGCAGAACAAAATATAAGTAAGGCGGATTACTTGTAGATTCAAACCATAAGTCCATACCCCATTTCTTATCAGCATTAGCATTGTTCCAGAAATTTGAAGCAGAAGATGAAAAGAAAGGAATTCGTCTATTTGTGACAGGAGTAGATGCCGCATCATAATTAGGAATATAGTAAAACTCTAGTGCTCCCCTATAACCATATGGGAAAGCTTCCGAAGCATCTAGATCAAAATGACTAGCTTCATCGGAATTTTCCCAAGCATAATTAAATTTACCATCTTCTGTTGCCCAGGAAGAACCCTGGGCAACAAGATCCGGTCCAACTTCAGAATAAAAAGTATTTCCGGAATTATTATCCAATGTATTCCACATCATTAAACCGATCGAATCATCTCGTATATACGGAGGAAAAATATCTGCCCTGAGCAATATCGCGGCCGTATCTGAAGTGACCGAATCACAGACAGCTTCGATATTGTTCGTACCCGTAGTACTAAAAGCGATCTCTATATTTAAAGTGCCCCCTGAATTGGTCGTTGTTCCTTCAGGATAATAGATTGTTGCAGAACCGGAAGAAACATTTATAGAGACCGGAGCAGCCTCTACGGTATTCCCGCTGGTATCCAGGACCTCAACTGTAAAACTATAAGTAACGGTCGTATATCCAGTACTAGGTAATTCAGTAATATTCAAAGTGCTGACAACCGCCGAGCCATAACTGGAAAATTCCGTGACATTAAATGAGGCCACACCATCTGCATAAGCATAACTGTTGAGCAGATTATTCCAGGTAGAAGGAAGGTCGCTCCTCAATGAGCCGTCATAAGCTGTGATAACTGTATAACCATCACCACGATCGACCGTGATCATTGGCTTTTTATTATCAGGGATCTCAAAGGTGATCGGGATATTCTTAGAGCCGGAATAGCTATTGACCAAGGTGCCGAACTCCCCATCACTAGGCACCGTGATCATTGGCAATCCCTCCGAGTTCAAGGTAAGCACAATATCTGAAAAATCCATCTCATAGATATTTGCTATCCCTAAGTTATCCGGCTCGATCTTTATCTTGATCGTATCATTACCGGAAACCGCTCTCTGAATAAACACATCGGCGGTCGGCAGGACATTTAAGGAACTGCCGCTTTCATCGACGAATTCATACCCGGAAACTGCAGCTACCTGAACTTCAGGCGTAGGCGCATCGGCATAAAAGCCTTCGTATAAGCGATCATTAAAATTTGTCTTGGCATAATTCCATATCTTTAGATTATCTATGATCGAATTGCAATAACGATCGTTGCCCACAAAATAATCGAACAAGCAAAGATTTCCCAGACCCTGATCTGTATTCCCATTATCTGCGTGCAGAGTCGCTGTCTGACGCTCAGTATTGATATAGAGTTTACATCTCTCATTGCCAGCCAAATTTCTATCGACTACATAAGCGATATGATAGACATTGCCGCTGACAAAATTAGTGACGTATTTTAAGGTCAGCCTTTCAGGACTACATTCTGTAAATGATCTTCTGTAGGATGAATTCCAATTGTAGGCATATCTATAGGTTCCGGTCAGATCTCCTCCTGTCCAGAACATATGATCCACAGCAGTACTATTGTAGGTATAATCCTGTTTTGGAATCATCCAAAATTCAATAGTAAACTCTTTCATGTTGGTCACGATATTGTTAAAAGATACTTGCTCACCCTGCAGAATATTGGAATAAACACCCTTGCCAAAGACAGCATCTTCATAGGTAATACCCGCCGTCTTTGAACCATCCGAACCTATTTCACTGTTATTTACCTCTGAAGCACTGCCCAACTTATTCCAGACCAGGATGCCGCCGCCTGCCATTTCATAGGCACCCATATCAGGATCTCCGCCTTGCGGTCTAGACACTCCCAAAATATCTACCACCGCATTAGCATTGGTGGTTCCCGTATCTACACATGGAGAATTAAGCTCTAGAGTTATATCTGCTGTAGGGCCATCTACGAACAGAGGATCTGAATTTATATTCGTTGCACCTGTATAGCCGCCTTCTATATCCGAATAAGAAACTGTAAGTGAACTTGGATATATTTCATTATAAGAACCATCTGAAGTGTTGTCCCAAAAGATACAGTTTTTTAAAACAGTGCCAGCGCCGGCATACAAACCGCCACCATAAGTATCGGTAAGATCTCCTCCGGTTACATAGTTATTAACAAAAGTACAATTAGAGATCTCGGTAATAGTGCCATGGACAGCACCTCCGGTACCCTCAGCAGTACCACCACTAGGACCACCATTAGCTTCATTCTCAATAAAAACACAATTGATCAATTTACCTAACGTAGCTAATATAGCCCCCCCACGACCACGAAACGGGCCATCACAACGAGCTAAATTATTATAAAATATACTGTTTTTTACCTCGGCATTTGCATTACTGATCCAAAGAGCGCCGCCACGACCATCATAATTGACACAGATCGCTTGGTTATTTTCAAAATAACAACCATCTATGTCGATCCCTTCAACATTCTGGATGAACATCCCTGCCCCATTGGCAAAAGAACCACCCCCGCTACTTTGAGCTAAATTATCCAATATTACACAATCGGTAACATTTAGAGTTCCTGATAAAGAAGCATTATAATAATACAGTCCGGCTCCGTTCGCATTTGTCCCTGTGACATAACCATTTTTTATAGTGATCCCTTCCAGGTTCACTTCTATTCCATAATTGCCGATAGTAATTGCCCTGGCAGTCCCTCCGCCATCTATGATCACATTTTCTCTGGAAGCATCATCGGCACTCTTTAAAGTAATTCCGCTCGTATTTGGCCAGGTAAGATTTTCAGAATAATTTCCACTAGAAACAATTACTGTATCATTGGCAGCACAGGCATTTAAAGCAGCTTGTATTGTTGAATAAGGAGATGGAACCAAACGATCAGCAGCAAATGACGGAAATGCAGATGCCAAGGCAATGCATATTGCTAAAGCGCAGATCGCTACTATATTATATTGTTTTCCCCACATTGACCTTGACCTTTTCCTCAGTGAGACCCTACAAACTAATATCAAAAAATAGCATATCTTATTTTTTCAGACAGGCAGTTTTCCCATTCGTTATGCTAAATATGTACCCATTTTCGGGCATTTATATACATTGATATTTACTGTTGTATTTCTGGGAACGACTTGTTTTTGTTTATAACAAAAGGGAATTTTGCGCCTACAGGCTTTAAAGACCGATTTTTTATCTTCTATATTATATAGAATCTATATGGAGAGAATAAATTCTTCTAAAGCCAGCCAAAGCTCTTTCTGGCCGGATTTTATCCCAAGATCTAGCTCTTGCAACTGCAGGTAGAGTTCTTTTAATTTTTTTAGTGAATATTGATTAAGATCAAGATTTATTTGTTTTAAATAGTAAGGATTCTTGCCCAGCAGCTTGCTCAATTGTTGCAGATCCATTCCGGATTGCTTGGCCTGTAATATTTGAAGGAATAAACGAAATTGCGAAACGATCAATCCTAAAAGACCGATCGGATCTTCTTCCTTTTTTAATTTTTCAATTAAGACCAAGGCGCCCTTAGTATTTTTTTTACGCAGCATATTTATCAATTCAAATGAATCCAGCTGCCCGGAACTGGCCAAAGCTTTGATATCTTCTAAAGTGATCTTAGGCTCCTGCCCTTTATAAATGATCAATTTTTTTATCTCTTGTTCCAGCAAACGACAATTAATACCTGTCGTTTCTACTAAAAGATCAAGCGCCGGACTTTCAATTTTCTTCTTGCTTAATATTATTTTATTCAAGACCCAGCTTTTTAATTTTTCTTTCTCCCACGGCTTAAAACCTTTGAACTCACGCACCTTGGCTTGGGCCTTCAGCCACTTAGGCAGCTTTTTCCTAAAATCTACTTTTTCGCCTGCCTTAAAAACCACAGTGATCGTATCCGGGCAATCCTCCAAGGCATTCAACAACAACTCTTGTTGCTGCTCATTTTCAGGTACGATCTTTAAAAAGGCCGGCCAATCAACTACCAAAAACTTCTCCGCAGCAAATAGCGAAACCGCCTGTAAAGCCTGTATAACTGCATTATAATCAATTCCTGAGCCTTGAAAGACCTGGTAGCCGGTATCATTCTGATCCAGCTTTTTTGCCAGACGCATTCTTTTGATCTCCTCATCTATCAAAAAATCTTCCATGCCATAGAATAAATTGATGTTCTTTTTCATATCCTTTTTCATATCCTTTTTCATGTCCTTTGCCCTACTTTATGATGCAGCTCTTTTTCTTTTGCTATCGTCGATGCCGGCCCGTGCCCCGGATAGACCTTGGTATTATCCGGAAGTTCCAATAATTTCTGTAATGAATCCATTATCTGGATATCCGAACCTCCCGGCAGATCCGTACGCCCTAAATAGCCATCGGCAAATAAAGTATCCCCGGTCAGCGCTATACCATCTGTATATAAACATATCCCGCCCGGAGTATGCCCCGGAGTATGTATTACTTTAAGATCCCCATCCCCAAAATGTAAAACTTCATCAGTTTTTAATAGACGGTCTACGGCAAATCGCTCTACTCCGAATACCTGAAACATCCTCTCCAGTAATTCTTCATCATCCTCATGCAGCCAGACAGGTATAGAGAATTCTTTCTTCAAGGAAGCAACAGCTCCTATATGATCATAATGGCCGTGGGTACATATTATCGCCTTACATTTATTTTTTACTATAGCAAGCTGCTCGGCGATCTTTTTTGGCTCAGATCCAGGATCGATCAGGACAAAGCTATTCTCCTGACCTACTAAATAACAATTGGTCTCTAAATCCCCGACACTGATCGATTCAAGAAAGATCATAGCAATGTAACTGAAAGTAAGGTTTGTTGTAATTTAAGCCGAAAGATCAAGCTGAGCTGCCAATGGTGTAAACGCATATCCAAAGATATATCTTCATTACGCAGCTCGTCTTCCCGCACAGCATAATCTATATGGTATCCCAAACGATGGATATCATTGAACCAAAACCCCGTCCCTATGCTCCATTCATCCCATGTGGACAAATTAAATTGGTCGAACACAAAAGGAGAAAATCCGCCTTCATCAAAAAGATGGCTATAGCCTAAGGAATAATCCCACCAATCGATCCTGCGGCCAAAACCCCAGTTGCTGGATAGCCTATACCAGTATCCTCTGTTGCCGGCACCCGAATAATATCCGGATTTATCATAGGTTATACCTCCGTGCAGCATACCCAAAGGCATCCAATCATACTGGGAAAGAAAACTGGTCGTCCATCTTTGGCGTCGAAAACGATGTGTATCACCTTTCTTGAAACCATAATCATCTTCATCTCGTGCTAGCTCTTCCAAAATATCCGCAGCTGATAACGAGAATTTCCAGTACCAGGGCTTTATACCAAGTTCATATCTGGCTGAATTAAAGGTCAGCATCGGCAAGAAACTGACGAATTGATCGCCTAAGATCTCTCTGCTGGAAGCATCCCAAACCAATTCCGGGTATTCTCCGGCAGATGGGGGCAGGATACCTAAAAAAAAGTTCTCTATACGTTGTTCTTTCTTTCTGGATTCCACACCCAATAAAGTGCGGTGAGTGAATCCTCCTGTAAAACCTTTGGCACCCACATAGTGTAGACGGATATTCCCGGCAGAAATATCATCCCAGATATAACGATTGGTAAAACCTACTCGGTACCATAACTTTTCCAAATATTGGACATCCCAATTCCCCTGGATCTTTTCGTTCTCATGATAACCCAATTTTGCTTTAACGAAATTACCTTCGGTCCGGTTCCGTCCAAATTCCGGGATCACATCCGAATATTCACTGGATCCTTTCTCAACTACGTATGTAGGAACATACATGACCGGATATATATTTACGTGGAAGACCGCATCAGTTGCCACCATCATGTTCCATTCGGGATAAATAGTAAGCACCTTGGCCTTGAACTTATAACAGGGCGGCACACCATTACAGCGGGTAAATTCCGCATCATGCACTATTAGCCTATCTTTTAAGATCTCTACTTTTCTACCTTTAACATAGGCTCCGCCAAAATCCAGAGAAACTTCGCGAGCGATCCCTTCATCTTTGGCCAGATTATAATCCAGGAAACGACCTTCAAAGCGCTGCTCGCTGCGCTTCATTATAAAGCCCTCTTTGATCTTAAGCTGATCTTTAGCCACATCGAGCTCGGTCTGGTTGGCCGAAACATGATAAGTCTTATATATGACCAGGACATTACCTGTTGCTTCCACGAACCTGTTCTCTTCCAGATAGGAGACATTATCAGCTTCCAGGGTAAGAGCATTCTCTGAAGAATAGTGTTCATCATGAGCGGGATTCAACTCGAAGTCCATATCTGTAAAAGTAACAGGATCACTGGTCGGCGCTAAATTAGCAGTGATCTTCAATTCATTGATCGTATATATTGGTGAAGTCGCGACCACAGCTCCGGTCACTTCAATACTTTTTAGCTCAACTTCTTCGGGAAACGCACTAGTGGCACATAATAAAAATAGAAAAACACAAAAATATACTGATCTACGCAATATAGCTCCCGGCACTTCAGCTTCCTCTCGACTTAGGTTACCGCTTCTACTTCGACTTTTTCCCGATTGCTGAACTTTGTGATCTCTTTCCTGAATGTAAGATCGACCTTCCCGGTCGGGCCGTTACGTTGCTTGGCTACTATTAATTGAGCTAAATTTCCTTTTTCAGACATTCGATCATAATAGGCTTCACGATGGATGAACATGACCAGATCCGCGACCTGCTCGATCTCTCCTGATTCACGCAGATCGGATAAACGCGGAAATTGATCTTGCCTTTGCTCTACGGCACGGCTCAGCTGGGATAAGGCAATTATCGGCACATTAAATTCTCTGGCTATCGCCTTGATCGCTCGGGAAAGATCTGAAACTTCCTGAGTACGATTCTCGTAGCTACGCCGCGAACCACGCATCAACTGCATAAAGTCGATAATTATCATAGCCACACCATGTTCCATTTGCAGCTTGCGCACCTTAGCTCTCAATTCTAAAGGGCTTAAGGAAGGAGTATCATCTACGTAAATCGGAGATTCACTTAATTTGCCTAAGGCTCTGCCTAGTTTTTTCCACTCATGATCATGCAGATTCTTCGCCCGTAAATGAGAAGAATCGATCTCAGCTTCCGAACAAAGGATTCTGGAAGTCAAAGATTCTTTGGACATTTCCAAGCTAAAGATCGCTACCGGCAGGTTATGCCGGATACCGACATTCTGGGCGATATTCAGGGCTAAGGCCGTTTTACCCATGGATGGCCGTCCAGCAATAATGGTCATGTCTGATGGCTGAAAACCCCCGGTCAATTCATCAAGATCGATAAATCCCGAAGGAACACCGGTAATATGCGATCCTTGATCATAGGTCTCCTCCATCTTTTTCATTACATCGTCTAAAAGATCTTTGATCTTCACAAATCCCTGGCGTGTCTTTTTCTGAGCTATATCGATGATGGATTTTTGAGCAGAATCAAGTACAAATTCAACTTCAATATCATCTTTAAAAGCTTCCGTTACCAGTTGGCTGCCCTGGGTGATCAGCTCTCTTAAGATCGCTTTATCTTCAACTATCTTGGCATAGTATTCGATATTCGCAGAGGTCGGCACACTATTAATGATCTCGGAAACATATACTCTTCCGCCGACAGCATCTAATTTGCCAAGCTTAGACAATTCATCAGTAACGGTCACCAGGTCGACCGGCTCGTTATTAGAAAATAGATTCAAGATCGCCTGATATATCCAATGATGGGCTTCTTTATAAAAACTTTCCGGGTGCAGGATCTCTACGACCTTGGCCGTGGCATCCTTATCGATCAATAAAGCACCTAGTACAGATTGCTCTGCTTCAATATTTTGTGGTGGTAATTTTGCTGTATTTTCTGCGACCATAAACTAATTAATTTTCCCTTCCTCTTTAGAAAATAATTGTATCAAAAAGGGCTGTCATTTTAACATTTTTTTTAAGAACTGACCTGTATATGATCCTTTTATCTTGGCAAGTTCTTCCGGAGTACCCTGGGCAATGATCTCTCCGCCCAGATCGCCGCCTTCCGGCCCTAGATCGATAACATGATCTGCAGTTTTGATAACATCCAAGTTGTGCTCAATGACGATCACAGAATTTCCTTTATCGACCAACCTGTTCAGAACCTTTAATAAAGACCGAATATCGTCAAAATGCAGGCCTGTGGTCGGTTCATCCAAGAGATACAAAGTCCGCCCGGTACTGCGTTTAGATAATTCTGTGGATAATTTAACTCTTTGCGCTTCACCTCCGGATAAGGTAGTGGCGCTCTGCCCCAAATGTATATAATGCAAACCGACATCAAAAAGGGTCTGTAATTTTTTCTTTATGGATGGGATATTTTCAAAGAATTTCAGAGCTTCTTCCACGGTCATATCTAGAACATCATGGATATTACGGCCTTTATATAATGCTTCCAAGGTTTCACGATTATATCTTTTGCCTTTACATACTTCACAAGGCACATAGACATCCGGAAGAAAATGCATCTCGATCTTGATAATTCCGTCCCCTTCACAGGATTCACATCTACCGCCTTTAACATTGAAGCTAAAGCGCCCCGGTTTATAGCCGCGTAATTTTGCATCCGGTGTCATAGAGAACAGATCGCGTATTGGTGTGAACAATCCTGTATATGTGGCCGGATTGGACCTAGGTGTCCTGCCGATAGGTGCTTGATCTATAATGATGACCTTATCAATGTTCTGGATACCTTCCAGCTTTTCAAACTTGCCCGGCTTTTCTGAAGATCTGTACAATTCCTTGGCAATAGCTTTATGCAGAATATCATTGATCAAAGTGCTCTTGCCTGAGCCGGAAACACCTGTGATACAGATAAATTGCCCCAGAGGAAAAGATACATCTATATTTTTTAAATTATGCTCAGAGGCGCCTATCACTCTTATTAAAGCTTTTTCTCTTTTATTCTTGACCAGTATATCTTTGGAGGATCTTCTGGTCTTGGGAACTTCTATTTTCTTTTTACCCGATAAATACTTGCCAGTGATCGATCTGGGATTTTTTAATATTTTTTCCAAGGTCCCGCTTTCGACTATTTCTCCGCCATGCATTCCGGCTCCGGGGCCGATATCTACAACATGATCTGCCATGCGTATCGTCTCTTCATCATGCTCTACCACGATCAAAGTATTGCCCAACGCTTTTAAGCGTTCCAGCGTGCCGATCAAGCGTTTATTATCCCGCTGGTGCAATCCGATACTTGGCTCATCCAATATATAAAGCACACCGACCAGCCCCGAACCGATCTGCGTAGCCAAGCGTATACGCTGTGATTCACCGCCAGCCAAAGTTGCTGATCTTCTGGAAAGAGATAAGTAATCAAGACCTACATTTACCAAGAAACTCAAACGCTCTTTTATCTCTTTTAATACTTGCCGAGAGATTATTTTCTCCCTCTCAGATAGCTCTACTTCTTCAAAGAACTTTAATGTTTCTTTTATGGAGAGCTCCGTTAAATGGGGCAAGGTCTTCTCCTTAAAAGTAACGTGCCGGGAAAGCTCATTAAGTTTCTCACCCCTGCAAGCAAGGCATTCCGACACGGCCATATATTCAGCTATCTCTTCTTTTCTAGCTTCAGAATTTGTCTGCATATATAAGCGCTCCATGGTCGGGATAACACCTTCATACTTGCCCTGATACTTATATTCTGCATTACTTGCATATGATTGATAGTGATAGTTTATCTTTGAATCCGTTCCAAAAAGTATTATGTCTTGATGTTTCTTGGACAATTTCTTAAAAGGTGTGTTCGGAGATATTTTAAAATGTTTTACGACAGCTTCTACCTGCTGCCCACGCCATCCATCACCATAACTGCTCCAGGGCTTGATCGCTCCTTCACTTATGGACAAGTTCGGGTCTGGCACGACCTTGGCAGGATCTATATCCTGCTTAAAGCCTAAGCCTTTACATTCCGGGCAGGCGCCATATGGATTATTAAAGGAGAACATTCGGGGCGTCAGCTCCGGCATGCTGATCCCGCAATCTTCGCAGGCATAGCTTTCGCTGTAGACCAGATCTTCTTTATCGGTCGTGATCATGACCACACCCTGGGCATGCTGCAAAGCAGTTTCCACAGAATCGGTAAGCCTTTTGCGGATCTCTTTTTTCATGACTAATCTATCGATCACTATCTCAACATTATGTTTCTTTTTTTTATCGATCTTTATTTTATCTCCAAGCTCATGCAACTGCCCATCCACCCTTGCGCGCACAAAGCCGTCCTTAGCAAAATCTTCCAGTAGTTTTGTATATTCACCTTTACGACCGCGAATAATAGGTGAAAGCACCTGGAGCTTAGTTCCGGAAGGCAATTTCATTATTTGATCTACGATCTCCTGAACGGTCTGGCGTTTTATTTCTTTGCCGCACTTAGGGCAATGCGGTATACCGACATTGGCATACAAGAGACGCAGATAATCATATATTTCAGTTATGGTGCCTACTGTTGAGCGAGGGTTCTTGGAGGTCGTCTTTTGATCGATAGAGATAGCAGGCGATAGGCCCTCAATATAATCCACATCCGGCTTATCCATCTGGCCTAGGAACTGACGGGCATAAGCAGACAATGACTCTACATAACGACGTTGACCTTCGGCATAGATCGTATCAAAAGCCAAAGAAGATTTGCCCGAACCAGAGATCCCGGTAAAGACGATGAATTTATTGCGCGGAAGCTCCAGATCAACGTTCTTAAGATTATGGACTTTGGCGCCTTTAATTTTTATCTTCTCTATCATTGCTATCCTTTTATTTGATCCCCAACCGGGATCTTCTTTGGCTTAAGAATTCCTCTGTTAGTTCTTCGGAAAAATTGATCACTTGCTCCTTTTTAATACCTATCTCTTTAGCGATCTGCCAGGCTTCTTTAATGGCTCCTACTAAATTCGATATGTGCGCATCACTATTTATCATGACCTTCATATTATTTTGCTTCAGTTCTTTCATGATTTCCACACAGGTATCATAAGAACCTTTGCGTGCTACTGTAAAAGAAGCATTATTGATCTCTACGATCTTACCTGATTCCTTAGCCGCCCCCACTACTTCCTTTACTTTTATGGGAAAAGCAGGATTCTCAATATGCCCCAGAACATCAATATTCTTGTTCTCCAGGACATTTAGATATATTCTTGTGTTCTCTTCAGCGCTCATCTTTTGCGGAGTGACCACGATATGACAGCTGGCGATCACAATCTCCATCCGCTTGAGAAATACTTCTCTCAGATCCAGCTCGCCTTTTTTTGAAATAATATTCGCCTCTATGCCTTTTAAGATACGTACTCCATGAATTTTTTCAGGCAATATTTTTAGATTGTGGAAATAATATTCATGTGGCCCGCCCGGCATCGCCGGCCCGTGTTCGGCGATCCCTAAATATTTTAAACCTTTCTTTTTAGCAGCCGCAGCTAATTCCTCAATAGTACTAAAAGCATGACCGCTGGCAATAGTATGTACATGAAAATCAGCTATTGGCTTCATTTTTTCGATCTCACTTTTAGCAGCTTTTCTTTCATTTCAGCTATTTCCTCATGATGAGTATAGTCGTATTGCAGAGGCGTGACAGAGACCTTGCCCTCCAGGACGCAACAAACATCCGCATCTTGATCATTCTTTTCTTCATCTACTAATTCTCCGGACATCAGATAATATTCCTCTCCATTTTCATCATTTTTCTTTTCCAGTAATTTAATATATTTTCGTTCCCCCAGTTTGGTAATCCTAAATTCATTTAAAGTAAATTTATTTTTCTTGTTCGGGATATTTACATTTAATAACATTTCCTTCTGCCAGTAATTCTCCTTTAAGAATCCTATAAATTCTCTGATAAATCCTGCAGCATATGAAAAATCTGTGTTTGGTTGCTTGTTGGAGATAGATACGGCAATACTGGGTATGCCTTCGAGCACTGCTTCCCGAGCGGCAGAAACCGTCCCGGAATAAACAACATCCGTACCTAAATTCGGCTCCTCATTGATCCCAGCGATCACCAGATCCGGCTTTGTATCCATCAGCTCTCTGATCCCGACCTTAACACAATCTGCCGGCATCCCATTCAGTTCAAAAGCAGATATATTTTTTTCAAACAATCCTCTGCGTTCTGTCACTTTTAAAGGCTTGTTCAAGGTCAAACTATGGCTCACTAATGACCTCTGGCGATCGGGCGCCAGGACAAATAATTCTGCTATTTTAGACAATTCTAATACTAAAGCTCTTAGCCCTGGGGAATTTATTCCATCGTCGTTTGTAAGTAATATTTTCATGAGGACTTACAACCTATCTTATCTATTCAAACTTGCTCATAATAGCATCAGGAATATCATAATTTGCATATACATTCTGAACATCATCTTTCTCTTCTAGAGCATCAACAAGCCCCATTATCTTCTTGGCCGTTTCAGGATCCTCGATCTTTACAGTGTTTTTAGGGATCATAGATAATTTAGCCGAAGCCATTTCTAATTTTGCTTTCTCTAAAGCCTCTCTTACTTTCATAAAACTATCAGGCGAGGTGCTAACCTCGATCGAACCATCTTCATTGGCCAAGATATCTTCTGCTCCGGCATCTATAGCAATTTCCATTACTTTTTCTTCGGTAGCTTTTCCGGGCTCAAATACTATCACACCTTTTTGGTCAAAGACCCAGGCTACAGATCCCGAAGAACCTAAGTTCCCACCGTTCTTTTCCAAGGTGCTACGCACCTCGGAAGCAGCACGATTCCTATTGTCTGTGGTAACTTGTATCAACAGGGCTACGCCTTCAGGCCCATAACCTTCATAAGTAATATCCTCGATGATAACTCCGTCACCACCACCGGAGGCCTTCTCAATAGCTCTTTTAATATTATCATTGGGCATATTCACATCTTTGCCGCTTTGGATTGCCATGCGCAGACGCGAATTGCCACCAGCATCAGGGCCACCGGCCTTTACTGCGGCCATGATCTCCATAGCAGCTTTGGTAAAAGCCTTGCCCTTAGCCGCATCTGTTTTGGCTTTTTTATGCTTAATTGTGCTCCATTTATTATGGCCGGACATTTTTTGCCTCCAAAATATCTATGGATTATATCATAAGTCAAAAATATGTTTGCTGCTTAGAAATATTTATTTTCTCAGATAAAGCTCGCTTAATTTTTTTAAATAATATATAGAATCCTTGGCCAAAGAAACGCTAGACCTCTTCCGCCAATTCCTTCTATAAGAACAAGCCATCTCCATGATCTTAAATTTTTTCTGGTGCATATAATATACAGCCTCAGTATCCCAGAACCAATGATTTGCTCTTATGCTTGGTAATAACTTGATTATTTTCTCAGCCTTGAAGAATTTTATCCCTGACTCAGTATCTGTATAAGGCAGCTTTAATAGCAACCTTACTAGTTTATTATATATTTTGCTGGCCAAATAACGATGGATATTCAGGTAGTAACCGCGATCTTTTATGAATCTTCTTTTACCAATAACTGCATCCCAGCCATTTTTTAAATGCTCTATGCTTTTCACTATATTTTCTTCTGGTATCTCCAGATCAATATCAATGAATCCAACATATTTATTTGTATTTAATGCGATACCCAGGGCAACACAAGCCCCGCGCCCTTTGCTCTGATTATTATTAATTACTTTTAACTGTGGGAATTCTCTATTAATTGCACCTAACCTTTCTTTAGTATTATCCCTGCTTCCATCATTTATGACGATAATGTCCAGTTCGACCTGCCGCGCATCCTTGAGCTTTATTATCCTGCAAAGGTTATCTTCCAGGATATGGCTCTCATTATAACAAGGCAATATTATTGTAGCTTTATTTTTGTTCAACATAGTAGAATGTTTCTCATGAAAGTATTATTGGTAAATCCATCTACCAAGAATATCTATAAAAAGGTGAAAGCTCCCTATCCTCCTCTTGGTTTATTATATATAGCTTCCTGCTTGGAAAAAAGCGGTTATTTAGTTGATTTCATTGATTGGGATCATGACATAAATAAGCTGGATGATTTTATCAGGCTATTGAAAAGATCGGATTATCTTTTTGCAGGATTGACCGCAGTTACTCCTACAATTGAGCATGCTACCGATATTGCCAAGCTAATAAAATCCGCTCAGGATATTCCTGTAGTTATCGGCGGCATCCATGCTACATGCAACCCTCAAGAAACCTTGAAAAATCCATGTTTTGATATTTGCATTCTCGGTGAAGGCGAAGAAACCATTGTTGAACTGGCAGATCATTTTTCTAAGCGTGATTATCAGGAAATCTCGAATATTTCTGGCCTTGCTTATATGCATAATAACTCACTTATAAGCACTGCTCCCAGGAAACACCTATTAAACCTAGACTTACTACCTAAGCCGGCTTTTCATCTGGTAAATAATATCTCTAGATATATCAATCCCGTCACTAGTAAAAGAACATTCCCCATGATGACCACCAGAGGCTGCCCATATTCTTGCACTTTTTGCGCAGCTAATAATATCCATGGTCGAGCAACTCGCTCACGCACAATAAAGAACATCCTCGAAGAAATAAAATGGCTTATCAACGATCATCAAGCAAGTGCTATACATTTTTTGGACGATAATTTTATATCCAGCAAACAACGATTTTTATCATTTTATAATGCGATCATAAAAGAAAATATCAATATTGCCTTTGAATTTGCGAACGGCATAAGATTAGATTCTGTTGACCAGGAGATTCTAGGCAAAATGAAAGCTATGGGTTTTAACTCAGTTGGTTTTGGCTTGGAATCTATCGATAAAAAGACCTTGAAAGAGATCAAGAAGGGGCTTTATTTAGATCGATCAGAGATAAAAAAACTGGTCGAAACAGCAAAAAAGCAGGGACTGGAGACCTGGCTGTTTTTTATGCTCGGCTTCCCCAACGATTCTGAACAAACCATGCTCGATATGATAGATTTTTCTATAAAGACTGATCCCCACTATATAAAATTTGAGATCCTAAAGCCGTTTCCTGGAACAGAAATTCATGAACAAATGCATAGCGCTGGTCTTATTGATAACTATGACTATAATAAATATGGAGTACATCACTACGTTGTACATCATTCTAAATATTTAGGCCCGAAGAACATTATGTGCTGGCAGAAGCGTTCTTATCGAGCTTTTTATTTACGCCCTATAAAGCTTTGGCATATATTTTTAACACATTTAAAAATATTAGACATAAAAGGATTATTTAATAAATTATTATTTGGACTATCGATCATGTTTAGCAAAGATCAACAATATTAATCATGAATTTTTTCTTATCAAAATACTTTTCAATAAATAGGAATTATGTAAATTATTTCTGGGATATTCTTGTGCCCTTTTTACTTACATGCATCATGACGTTTTCACTAAG
>JBHPMC010000021.1:0-25653 GCA_042562495.1 Candidatus Margulisiibacteriota bacterium | reverse complement strand
ATCATGAAGGCAGTGATGCGCCATCAACCGTGGAAGCCATTCTGGTCCAAATGGCCGATGCTATTTCTGCTTCAAGACCGGGAGCCAGAAGGGAATCTTTAGATTCATACATCAAACGTTTGGAGAAATTAGAAAAGCTGGCCATGTCTTTTGATGGTATTGAAAAATGTTATGCCGTTCAAGCCGGAAGAGAAGTGCGGGTCATGGTCAAACCAGATGTGATCGATGATGCTGCTTCTTTAAAGCTGGCGCATGATATTGCCAAAAAGATCGAAACCGAGCTGGAATATCCAGGGCAGATCAAAGTGGCAGTGATTCGGGAAACACGTGCTCAAGGCTTAGCAAAGTAGGCGAGAGGAATAATATGGAAAAAAACATAAAGATCCTCTTTGTTGGGGATATTATCGGTAGGCCGGGCAGGAATGTCCTATACAATCTTCTGCCCGGGCTTAAGAAGAAGTATAAGCCCGATCTGATCATCGCCAATGTAGAAAATGCAGCCAGTGGTTTTGGCTTGACGGAAAAGGTCTACAAAGAGCTTGTCGATAAATTGAAGATTGATGTGTTTACCTCAGGCAACCATATCTGGGATAAAAAAGAAATATTTTCTTTTATTGGCAAAGCTGATCAATTGATCAGGCCTTATAATTATCCCAAAGGTGATGTGCCGGGGCATGGTTTTTATGTGCTGGAGGTCAACAAAACCAAGGTCGCTGTAGCTAATCTGATCGGCTGTGTATTTATGGGCAACTATGATTCTCCATTCAGCACTTCCGATAAAATGCTCGAAGAGATACCCAGCGATGTAAAATGTATCATTGTAGATATGCATGCCGAAGCGACTTCTGAAAAAAACGCGATCGGCTGGCATTTGGACGGAAAAGTATCTGCCGTGATCGGTACGCATACTCATGTACAAACAGCAGATGAACGCATTTTGCCACAGGGAACAGCTTATATAAGTGATGCCGGGATGTGCGGCGGGATAGATTCTGTGATAGGTGTTGATAAAGAAAAGATCTTGGAGCGTTTTAAAACACAGATACCTGTCCGCTTTTCACCAGCTATAGGCAAAGCTGTGTTTAATGGAGTTTATATTGAGATTGATACAGAGAGCGGTAAGGCTTTAAAATGTGAGCCTATTAGAGAATTTACGGAAGTAGGGAGCGATAAACATGGCTAAGCAGTATATTACAGATCTAAAAGAAGGCCAGGCGATCGACAGTACTTTTGTTGTCCGTAATAAGCAGATGAAGCAGAAGAAGAACGGAGAGCCTTTTATGTCTCTCGAGCTGGTCGATAAGACCGGATTCTTGCCGGCCAACATGTGGGATAACTTAAATAACGATCTTAAGAACAATGATTTTGTAAAAGTTACCGGCACGGTCGGTTCTTTTGCCGGAAAACCGCAAGGGACAGTTAAAGAACTGAAGATAATCCAGCCGGGAGAGGTGGAGTTGGCGGATTTTTTGCCTGCTACAGAAAAAAATATTGAGGAAATGTTCCAGATAGTAGAAAAAGCAGTTAAGGGGATCAAGGATGAATATCTGCAAAAGCTTTTAAATGATTTTTTAGCCGACCAAGAATTTGTTAATGCTTTTAAAAAAGCTCCGGCAGCGCTGGGTATGCACAATGCTTATATCGGCGGTTTATTAGAACATGTTGTAGAGCTGATCGATCTGGCAGGATTTATTTGTCAGAAATACAAAGATATTAATAAAGATATATTAATGACCGGAATTATTCTTCATGATGCAGCCAAGATCAAAGAATATCAATATGAGACAACTATCGATTATACCGATTGGGGAAGATTGGTCGGGCACAATGTGATGGGGATCCAAATGATCGATGAAAAGATCAAGAATATCCCTGGATTTCCCGATCAGCTGCACATGGTGTTAGCACATTTAATTTTAAGCCATCACGGAATTGCAGAATGGGGTTCGCCCAAGCAGCCGATGACGCTCGAGGCTGTTGTCCTGCATTATTTAGATAATATGGAAGCCAAGATCGCCGGCTTTCAACAGTTTACAGAGAAAAATATCCAAGAAGGTACACCTTGGACGACCAAAGCCTTCATGTTCGATAACCGGCATTTGTATGTTCCTCAAGATAATTCAAAAGAATAATTCAGCTGAAATTATTTACAGTTTTTTTAAACAATAAAATTTCAAGGGAGTGTTGATAGGATCTCCGCTGGTGGGAGAATAATTAGAGAGCGAGATCTCAAGTTGATCCTTGTGTTTATCTTTTTCAATGACCAGGCAAAGCTGAAAAATATGCTTCCCTTCATGTTTGATCACTGCATAGTGTTCGATTTCTCGTTGTAAATGTTTAAAAAGGGAATTACGTCCAAGTGAATAATTATAAAAAGAAGGAAAATTTTTCTGGTGGAGCAAAGCATGGAACAGCATTCTGGCCATAGTGATATTCTTGCAAAGGATCTTAACACCATGCTTAGTTAATATTTCATATAATTGTTTGTCTACATCTACTTCAATTGTACTCATGTTTTTACTGTTAATTGTTGGTCGAATTTGGATTTCTCTTGATATAAAATCCAGTTTAACTTCAAATAAAGTTTCTTCTTCATTTGTGGGTGTATTTGGAACTTCTGGCCGGGGAGTAGGTTTTTGGGAATGACCATTAATACGTTGCTGGAGTTGCTGTAGATCAACTTTATTTAATATTTTAAGTGGATAGACACGAATAATTGAACTGTTATTGAGGGTGTAACGTATAATTTTCGTTTGTTCAAGAGGATCGCCCTGGGGATCTAAAGCTAAATTAATGTTAATAACTTTATTGCTTGATCTCATGGTCAATATCCAGCCACGATAGGCACCCCGACCACGTCCACAAACAATATAATAACCGAGTTGTAGATCAGTGACAGACATTTGAACAGACGGTTCTTTATATGCAATAAATTTATTAAGCATCTTCCTATAGATATCGCAAGAAAATGCTGAATATTTCAGGAAATATAAAGAGAGATATTTAGCCGATAAAGCTTTTGATCTTCTCGATCAGCTTTTCAGATCTGAACGGTTTTAAGACAATATCATCAAAATATTTAGTGGTTTTTTCGCTCAAGATCGGCTGGCCGGTCACAGCTATAACTTTGATCTTCTTTGTGGCTGGATCGGTCTTAAGCTGGTAGGTGAGCTCAACGCCATTTACTTCCGGCATTACAATATCCATTAGGACCAGATCAGGCTGTTTTTCTTTAAGTGTGTCAAAGGTCGTAGAGCTGCCGATCAGCGGCAATACTTCATACCCGTTGCTCTTTAATAGTGCTTTTTCGACCAAAAGAACGTTCTTTTCATCATCTACAATAGCTACTGTTTTTTTCATTAGAGATCCCCCTTAAATGATTTTGATTATTATATCATATCAGTAAACTAACAAAAAAATAAATGAAATTCTTAGAAATTAATTACGATAAACATAGGGAAAAGGGACTCCCGGATACAGGGAGATGGATATGAGGAATATGAGGAATCAATTTTTTAAAAAAGTAATGGATCTTGAAGTAGCCAGGCTGCCAGCCGAGGTTGCCAAAGCTTTTCAAGCATTAGCTGCCAGACGAAATGATTATCAAGATATCTTAAGTGCCATAAACGATAAGTGGGGTTTTGATTACCATAAATATAAGATCATCAATATAGTAAGCACGGAAATAAATAAACGCTTAAAAACTGAAGCTGATCCGGATTTTTCAGTGGAGATCGAAATAATCAAATATGCTGCAATACATGTCCGCGCTCTTGAGGCTAGGATAATGATCAAGATCTTGGCCAAGAAAGTACACCTAGAAGAGCTTGCTGCAGAATTGGGCTGGGAGATCAAACAAGCTAAAGAAAAGATCGGTATCGGCAAGAAGGGTCTTTTCAAAAGCTGATCAGTACAGATCTGCTTATTATATTCAAGTTAAATAACAAATATTTCTCCAAAAAAACCTTGATCTAGGTAAAAAATATCCTTTTGGTATACATTTTTCGATGAAAATGAACTTTTTGTGGATTTCTATCGTCTAAATATTGACAGTCTAGAAGAGAGGATAGAAAAGTGCACAAAAAAATACAAATACTTCTGTTAATTTCAATATTCCTCATCACCAGTATATTCCCCTGTAATGCCAGCGAAGTTTCTGATCTAATAAAAAAGATCCAAGAAGCTCAGCCTCAATATGCTGATCTGGAAACTAAGGTTGAGATCAATACTATTTCTCCTTTGTTGGGAGATAAAAGCATTAAGCAGGTCCAGAAGATCTATCGTAAAGGAAAAGATAAGGAACGGATCGACGTAATAGAGCCGATCAAGCAGACCACAATTATCAATGGTAAATATCTCTATCAAAAGGATGCGCAAGGTCGAGTAATTAAGCAAGACCTGGAAGAAGTGACCAGCAAAGCCTTAGGTTTTAGTTATTCTCCGGACCGTATCGAAAATATCATGAAAGCATTTGAGCTGACCGCTTCTCAGAATGCAGATTCAGTTGTGCTTACAGGCATTCCAAAAGAGCTAGCTGCAGATGCTTTGATCACCAAGGTGGTAATGACCTTTACCAAAGACACTTTGCTGTTAAACAGGATACAAGCGTATCGTAACCAGGAATTATTGATGACCTCGGAAATGAACCATACGCTTGTAAATGAACAGCCAGTATTAAAAGAATTAAATACGCAGATCTTCATGGAGGGCATGCCTTTAAGTTCCCAAGCAGTATATAGTGAGATAAAACTGGACCAAGGTTTGGCCGATTCATTGTTCGAGGTAGATGAACAATGAAGAAGCTGGCCATATTCATATTTTTTCTGTTGGTAACGATAATGTACTGCAATTCTGCACAAGCAGAAACGCCAATTAAATCCTATAAAAATTATCTGATCGTAATGGTTCATGGCATAAGCTCCAGTGCGGAAGATACTTGGTATAACGGCGAAGGGAATGATCTAAAAAGATATCTGGAGAAAGATCTCAATTTAAAAGGTTATGTCTATGCTTATGATTTTGATGATCCTTACGGTGCTCCGGAAGCTGAAGGCCGGGAGTTGGGGATGAGTGGTTATCAGGGGCAAAAACGTTGGTTGGACAAGGCAAGAGATGATTTTGTGGCTTGGTTCAGATCAGCAAGCGGTTATGGCAGAGAACCTATGGATGAAGAGATCCCTAAAAAATATATCTTGATTACTCATAGTATGGGCGGCTTAGCTGCAAGATCATATATCTTTTCTGATACGTTGGCCCAAATACCGAGCTTGAAGCTTGATCAAGGGTACTATAAAAATGACGTAAAAAAAACGGTCTTTATAACCGTGCCACACACGGGTTCAAGCATGGCTACTTTTTCTATGTTGAACATGAAATATTGTTTATTTAATTTTAAGCATATTGTACAAGATGCTATCCATGGAAATCTTTCATCAATAACTGAAATGAAAGATATTATTAAAAATCTTTCTGTAATGGATTATCTTTTGGGGCTTTCCGGTGACAAACTGGCTAGATTGAATCAATTGGCAACGGAATTAGAACAAGTATTCGATGGCATTAATGATGCTGTTAATAATAATGATGCAGAGCGTTTAGCTGAACTAATGGCTGAGGTTGAAGATGAAAAATATGAAGAATTAAATGCGGCAATGAAATTTATGATGGCCGACCTTATCGCAAATCCTTTGGGAGTAATTTATTTTATAGTAGATAGTTTAAATCGTATCGGTTCAGCTCCGTATTATTGTGCATATCCTTTAGTGTTTGCTGATCTGGCCTATATGGCATCTGCTGATTGGATCCAGGGAGCAGCTTCCCGGGCTATTTATTTTAATGCGCCTAATCCTAAGGACAGTCTGGGATTAATGCAGATGATGAAGGACGGTCCTTATGGTGATTACTTAGAAGCGCTTAAGAACGCCGAGCTTCCAGTATCCGCTGATCCGATCAGTTTTCGCAACATCACTGCTTATGGTTCCATTGCATATGATGATCGCAACTATAAAGAAGACCAATGGGCCGAGCTGCGTTATCAATTGATCCTAGGGCGTAACGATTACTATTTTTGGAAGACATTATTTTCAGGGAATTTAGGGAGAATGCCACATAATCAAGCTCGCTTGGCAGCGCTGGGTGGTTCATTAATGCGTGGAGAATTTACCAGAAATGGGGATGGAGCAGTTCAGCTGGATAGCCAGCGCGGGGATGGAGTAGCTGCTTTAAATGGCGTCCCTCAATACAATCATCTGTTTTCCAATAGTTTTTCCCGCTACTTAGATAATGGATTTATTAGGGATATCGATACTTTGGAAAAATTAATAATCATGATGGATCTTATTACTTGGGGCGGAGTACCGCCGATTGTAAAAGGTGTGATAAGGCTCATGCCAGCGATACAGTGCGTCATCGAGTTCAAGTACTCAGATGGAGAAGCCATGGATACCTTTGTTCCACATATCGGCATATTGAAAAGTAAATATAGCGGCAGTTCTTTAGAGCAGGCTTTATTCGATGTGCCGGAAGTATCACTTGCTCAAATGTTTATTTCTTCAAATAATGTCGATTATGAATATATACCTACTTTTGATTATGTTGAACAAGCCAATCCATACTTACGTCGTTACACGGTGCCAGTTGATTATCCTATGGCAGGAAAGATCGTTACGCCTCAGGTTTATCCAGTATCATTAAGCACAAAAGCTCCTTGGATAAAATTGCGCGGGCGTTTACAGGATTTTATTCCTACCTTGGCCCAGGAATTTCAATACAGCCTGAACTTTGGAAATTTTAAAGATATTACCGTTGAAGATGATTGGGGAATGTTCAACTTGCCCCCGATAATATTAGCCGAAGGTCAGAATATAATAGCCTTTAGAGCAACGAATAAATTAGGGCGTAAAACCCAGCAGATACTGCGCATTATCCGTTCCAGTACACCTCTTTTGCCTTCTGAAATGCATCCTGTCTATGAATCAACCGTAAGCCAGGATCCGGTACAAATCAGTTTTAAGTTAAGTGATACCAAGTTCCTGCCGGAAGATACTGCCGGAAATATCATTGAGCTTGTGGATCTTAAGATCGATGGCATGGATATCCCTATAGATAGTTTGGATCTGCGCAAGGAAGTTACGACCTATAATTACAATTTATATGTGAATTATGACCTGGCTTTAGCTGAAGGTGAACATCAACTAATGTTCAATGCCAAAGATATTTACGGTCATGATTGTTTCGGAGCTTGGTCTTTTAAAGTGGATCGTACTGTTCCTTCAATAAATATTGAAACAGAAGCTATCCATTCTTCAAGTGGATCAGAAGAGAATTTTAAGGTGCATTACAATATAGAAGATAATACCAGCCATTTTCTGAAGAATATCAGCGTTGTGATCAAAAGGGCAGATAATGAGATCGTCGCTAAACTTGTTACAGCAGATCGGCTTTCTGCTGGTAATCATTATGCCGAGTGGGATGGGCAGAAGACCTATGCTCTGCCAGCCAATACATTACCTTATCCAGTAGTAGATGGTGAATATAAAGTTGTAGTGAGCGCCGCAGATGAAGCTGGAAATGTTCAGGAGGCTTTTTCAACTTTTAATATCGATAATAAAGCTCCGGAGTTCATCAGCGCAGAAATATCGCCAGAAGAAATGTCCACTGCTTATGAAGAGATGGTCTTTAAGGCAAACTTAAATGAAAAGGCTTGGTTGCGTATCAAGCTCCATAATGTCGAAGAAGACTATATCTTTAACTATGGCTGTTCGACTGAAAAGGCAGGCAGTGAAGAACAAGGCCAGTATATTTGGGATTTTATAGGTAATAACGATATCCTTCCTGATGGTCATTATGAAATAATGGTTTATGCAGAGGATGTGGCCGGAAATATTTCTCAAGCTCCAACACTTTCTGTTCTGATCGATAGAGCTCCTCCGGTAATATTCGGTAATTATGCAGATCCTTTCGTCATCGCCAATAGCGGCACCAATCCTTACCAAACGATCCTAAGATACAGAGTAAAAGATAATACACCTACCGGCTCCAGCACTGAACCGATAAAGATCGACATCAGTGTAAAGAGCAAAAGTACCGGAGTTGTTGTTAATACATATTCTGATACGGTCATTCCTGAAATAGAAAATACATACCTGTGGGATGCTGCCGGGGCAAGTATTTCTAGAGGAGTGTACATGCTGGAGCTCATTGCTGAAGATAAATACGGTAATAAGTCCTTAGCAATAAGTGAAGTTATCAAAGAAGGTATGCTGCCGATAGTTATGAGCCCAGCCGAGGGATCTATCCTTGCCCAGCAAGTTAATATATACGGTCTGATCAGCGATGCGGATTGGACCAATCAGAATGATTTTGAAAAATATGAAGTATATTGGGCTGCCGGCGATCAGGTATTGCCTGCAGATCTGAACAATATCCCGGCTTTTTGGCAAAAGGCTGGTATCAGCGTTCCTTTGAATAATCAAGATCTGGTCAACGGTGAGCCCAATGAATCCTACAGGCCGGTCAGCAGCGAGGGATTGCTTGCTCATTGGGATATCGCCAGCCTGACCAATGGTAATTATTCATTACTGTTCCTGGTCTCTGAAAAAGAATCAGGATATACCGGTGGCTTGGTCCGTCATTATACAGTTGATAATTCTGCAGCAGGATATGTCGTACCTAAGATAAATATTGTCGATATTCCCGTAGCTGTTGATCTTGGATCTGGAGAAGAGATCTCCATCAATTATCTGGTTTCCCGAAAGAATGCCAATGTAAATATCGAATTGGTAGATGATCAAGGCCGATTACGTAAAACTCAGAACTATCTTAATGTTGCTGCTAATAATTTTTATGCAAAACCCAGCTATGATCTAGGTGCAGAAAAAGGGATCTTTATTTGGGAAGATGAATCCGGTTGGCATTTTAGGGCCAATGGAGAGCTAAACGGAGATTATATATTGGCCGGGCAGATGATCGGTTCCTTTAAGGATATAAGCACTGTAGGGCTTGCCGCAGGAGAATTGACACAGGGTGTAGCTGCTTTAGATTTCGAATTTACTGTTCAGCCGGGAGAAGAAAAAGGTTTCGATCTGAAAATGAATTCAGATCAGCTGATCATGATCTTAAGAGAAAAGATCGGTGAAGTTTATAGTATGTTCTCAACGAATAAGATCTTTTTCGGTGTCAGCAGATATTCTTTTCAGGCTAATCCGATCATTGCCGCCTTGCCGCAAGCAGATGTCGCCTCTTGGTCTTGGGACGGAGTGCTCGATAATGGAGCCATAGCAGCTTCGGGTAATTACCGCTTATACCTTACTGCTTCAGGAACGGATGGGCAGGGTTATGTAGTAGCTACTGCCGATATTTTGATCAGCTCACCATTCGAATTTACTCTGGATCAATATGCTCCGGCGGATAAGAAGATCGATGTGTTTTCCGAGATCGATCGTATCTCAGCTCAATATAAATTAAATAAAGACGCTTATGTTACCGCTAAAGTATACGATGCGAACGATTCCACGGAAGTATGTATGTTGCTCGATCGTGAAGTGAAATTCGGACAAGCAGCGCCGCATGCCTTGTACTGGCAAGGAGCTTTCCCCAGCTTAAGTGACAGCCAAAGAAAAGTATCTGGTGATTATTATATTCAGATCACAGCCGAGCCTTTAGATAATTGTGTCAGCTCGGCAAATATAATGATCCCTAGTATTCAATTGATCCAAAATTCAGGTACAGCGCTGGCCAATATTGATCCGATCGGATCACCTATTGAATTTAATTCGGCAACTGTCCAGGCTGCCGAAGGATCTTCGCGCTACAGCTGGTCTGCTTTTGCCAAAGGTAAATATTATCAGCCTAAGCCATTTTCATATCGATTAGAAACCACTGGAATTCAGAATATTAAAGCTTTCCCATTCGTGCCTTTTGCGGGATTGGCTCATCGCAGGATGAATAAAGTGGATGTAAAAGTTCGCGTTAAGATTCATGCTCGTGAGCGAAAGATCAGAAATATGGATTGTGAAGATTATAATTATAGCCTATGGAAATCCTCTGCTTCGGAAGTTAACGGATTATTTACTATCAATACTCAAAATGTAAATGTCTCTGGCGGTTTGCAATGTAACCAACCTGAGGAAAATGGTGACTATTATCTTGAATATCCAGGGATATCCGGAGAGATAGTAGCTCACGATGGAGTATTAATTGATAAATTCACACGAGTTGGATTTGGTGGAAGTACTGGTGGGTATAAAGAAATTGTATCCGATAAAGGGATCTTTAAACTGTCTGTTACAGTTGGTCGTGTTGTAAAAAGCCGCTATCATAGAAATGCTGATTGTAATGATGTAGCTGAATTTTATTTTTCAGGAAATGTTGAGCTTTTAGATAGTGTGGAATATTCACGGCTGACCAATCGTTTCTATGCCTGGTTCGGCTGGATCAATAAAAATCATCCTTACAGTTTCGATTTTAAATCAAAATGCTTCGGAGACTTAGGTACTTTAGGTTTCCCTGGTACTGGCTACTTCCTGGATTCAGATGCCTACTTAGCATCATGTGTTCGCTCTCCTGTTTCATATGCGGATAATATTTATATTGAAGTTTCTAATAACGCAAGTTGGAAAGATTGGAATAGCGGGCCGAATATCGTAAAACCTTTTAGCGGAGAATCCGAACGTATCTATATCCATACCGGGAATAATCCATACGAAAAGAGAATAAACCAGGTATGTGATTTTACAAGCTTAGAAAAGATCAACAGTGTTTCAGAAACAGGGATCAGCATTATTGATGGTATTACAGTAAAACAAATAGCAACCATGAACATTCCTGCTGGAAAAACTGCTGCTCCTCAGACCATTTATACAAATGACGGCCGTTATATGATCGAATATCGCCGAGAGCTGCTTTCAGGAAATCCTCCATTTAAAGATTTTGTTAATACTTCAGAGATCGTTGTCTCTCATGTGTTCAGGATCACCGATCTGCATCCTAAAGCAGAAGTAGTTGATCTGATCAGGCCCGAAGTAAGCGGCAATCTAGTAATAGCAGGGGCCAGCTTTACCGCGGAAGGATTATCAATCACAGATAATGAGCTGTTGATGGCTTCTATGATCTCAGAGAACGTTCGTTATGAACATTATTTTAAGATCGATCCGGCTGTTTATAATTACTTAGGTGATGAAGAATTTAATTTCTATCCGATAACCGTACCTATGGACGGGGGATTTGAATTCGATGATATCACTGGAGTAGCTACTGTTTATAGCGATCATCAAAGACAAAACAATCTTTCTTGGCCGATCGATCCTGCCGAGATCGACAGCATGAACATGACCGAATTGTCCAAGGTCCGTCAATTAGCAAGCTATGATGATATCAACCGCTTTGTTCCGGAAGAATTTCCGTACTTGCTGAATATCAGTGAACTGGATTTTGGCGGCCCTGGCAGTACTTATCATGATATATTCACCGCAATTGCGCCTCCGCTGACCTATGAATCTCCGGTTTCTTTAAGCGGTTTGATCGAACTGCCTGAATCAGTAGATCAAGCATCGGTCAGAACACGGATCGTAATGGTCTCCCCTAATTATATAGATGTCACATTTTCTGACGGCACTATCGATACAGCGCATCTTAATAATCCTAAGGTCGTAGCTAATGATCCTTCAGCAACAGGCGCAGGCAGCGAATGGTCGACAGCTTTAGATCCACTATTGCCTTATGGAGTGATCGATTCTCAATTGCTGACCTTTAATGCAGATACTTTCAGCCCGATATCACAAGAGCTTTATATTTCCGATGCTTATCCTTTTCCTTCTCAGGATGTAATGATCAGCGGTCTTTATACCTTTGTTGCCGATAAGAATTCTGCTAATGTTGTGGAAGGGGAATATACCAATCAGAACCTGCAGATAGATAACTGGGATATCGCCCTATATGATGAAGCAGGTGAAGTTAATAAAGATCTGTCTCCTGTTGATATCCAGCTAAATAATAAAAATATTGCCGGCAATAAATTCAAAGTCAAATTGAACTTAGATGCTGTAGAGAAAAAATTCGTAAAAATATATGGCCAAGCCAATGGTGCCTATGAGCTGCTTTATTTCAGCGGTACTATCTGGGAAGAGATCGTAACTTCCTCGGTGCCTGCCAGTGGCTTGTTGACCCATTGGGATGTCAGCAGGCTCAATGGTCTTTATACTGTGGTCCTTAAAGTATATGATGCGGATCAAAAAGCAACTTTAGCTACTACCGAAGTATATATCGGCAAGAAATTCAAAGTTGGAGAAGTTGATCCTGAAAATCTGAGGATTACCACGCCATACAAACGTGCGGAGCTGTACTTCAAGCCGGATTCATATACCGAAGATACTTTTCTGACGATAGTTCCCGTTAAATTAACCGAACTAAGTTTGAAAAATAAACCTGATCTTGCTCCGATCGGACCCATTGCTCAGATCCTGCCACACTCGGAGTTCGCTACAGCAAATCGTCCTACCCTGGTCTATAAATTTAGTTCAGAGGATATGGTTGCGCTACAAGATAAAGGGACCGATATTACAAAACTAAACATCTACTATGTAAATAAAGATGGAGATCTGGAATTAGCAGAGAGTACACAATCTTGGGTGGAAGATATCTATCAGATCACAGCCCAGCTCGATCACTTTTCACCTTATACCTTATTGGATGGGATCATTCCTCAGATGCCCAGCGTCTATGCAGCTAGAATATTCAGTGGAGCTGTACCCAAAGTAAAGATCTATGGTAAAGCCAGGCCCAATAGTGAGTTAGAAGTGATCGTTGATGAGCAAGCAATGTGGAATACCAAGAACATAACATTGAGCGAAGCGGATGTGGATATTGGCAAGTGGATCTTAAACAGCCGTAGTTTTAATGCAGATTACTTGGCCTCCTTAAGCGAGGAAGAACGAGCACAGGTATTGAGCGGTCGCCAGGAAGTAAAAATAAAGACCCAGGAAGTATACGTCAGTGAAAATAAGGTCATCCAAAGTGTTGAACAGGTTTGGGTAGACGGAGTTTTGGTAAATGCGATGCAGGCTGAGGAAGTAAAAACCTACTTAGGCCAGAGTGTTGTGACCGATAATCTATTGTTCGTCCAGCCAGGAGAACGTTATGTGACTCACGATATTATCAATAATCCTACGGTAAATGAGCTGGCCTTAGGTGTCATGGAAGCAACAACTCTGGATATCAATGAATACTTGCCGGAACAAAAGACCTTGGTCATCAGCCAGGAAGAAAGACCGACTTTCTCCAGCAAGAGCCAGATCTATAAAGTATGGACCAATGCAGATGGTTTGTATGAATTAGAGCTCGGTCTGGCACAAAGCGTACCTACTTACCATATATATGTTACTTATGAAAAAACCGATGAGATCAAGAACAGGCCTGTAGCTTATTATGAATTAAATGAGCAAAGTGGTCTGCCTCAGATCCAAGCTATCGCTGAATATCCGCAAATTATTGATGCAGCACAGAAGGAGCAGGGGATCAGTATTAACGTGACCATGTCCGAGCAGGGCAAAGTGCTGTTGCTTGATGCAGTAGTTGAGAATAATTCTGAAGAGCCTTTGTTCTTTATGACCAATGACCAAGGTGAAGTACGTATCGATCTTATAGCCCAGGATCTTTTAGAAGGCTTGCATCGCTATACACTTTCGCCGATCAATGAACAAGGCGAGATCGGCTTGCCGGCTTTAATAGAATTCATTGTGGATACAGAAGCTCCTGAGTTCTTGAAGATAAATGCTCCGGTAAGATTGAATCCTGAGCATACTTCTTTAAATATTACATGTGAACTGAACGAAGCTGCTTCATTAAATATAAGTATTCTGGATATGGAGGGAGTTACTTTGAATTCAGGTGAACTTACCACAGAGAACATAGAGTTCGCAGCAAGTGTATCAGGCAATGAATATCTAAATGTTCCTTATGTGTATCAGATCGAAGCTGTTGATATTGCCGGCAATGCAACTGTTGTCTCTGGTAGTTTTGTAATTGATACGATAAGTCCCCAGCCCATAACAGGTTTGAAGCTGATCCCTAATGATGAAGAAATATTATTGAGCTGGCAAAATGATAATACAGAGCCTTTGGCCAGCTATATTCTATATCGTAAGAACATCAAGACGGGCGAAGAAGTATTGATTGATGTGTTGGGCAGTAATGATATTTTTGTAGATACTTCTGTCGCGGAACATGCTTTCTATGAATATTCCGTAGTGGCACAGGATCAGGCCAAGAATCAAAGTGTACTTAGCGATAAAAAGGTGATCTGTGCAGTAGATTGCAGTGTCCAGGGTTGGAGCGCAGTATCTGCCGGCATCAAATTGCAGGTAAATCTAGCTAAGATGGAGCATGCTTATGATCCTCAGCAAGTACTACCGGAAAGATATTGGATTTTAAAAGAAGTTAAAAATAACTTAAGGGGCAGTGATATGCGCCAAAAGATAGTTGGTAATCCTTACCTGGTCATGTCCCATTCAGATCTGCCTTTAGTAAATGCTTTGCAGGTCGAGCTTTATTTTGATCAAGAAGATACTGAGTTGCTGGAAAAAGAAAGCATTAAGATCGTCAAATGGACCGGCTCAGATTGGCAGGACACCAGATTTGTAGCAGAACTGACCGATCCTAGTTCATATAAATTCACAACTCTTGAAGAAGGTACTTATGCAATTGCCGGAGATCTTTATGCCTGGGCTTTTGACGGAAATGTACCTCAAATAAGGCTTTTGAACGATCTGGCTAATGATGATTATTTTACGCGTGATCCGATCATCAATATTGCGATCACAGATGATAAGACCGCGTTGGACCTAAGTAGTGCTCGCTTATATCTCAACGGAGTGGAATATGTTCTGCCTCAGAATATGTTCAATGAAATATCCGAGGATGGTTTGGCCGCAACAGCACAAGTAAATATAGCGCAAATAGTGGGCAGCAAACTGAATCCTGGCAAACAAGATCTACGTATCACTATCCTTGATGAAGGCGAGAACCTGGGTAGTTTAGATTATTCCTTCATAGTATCCGGGAAATTAGAGATAAAGAACGTCTACAATGCACCTAATCCTTGTGGAGCAGAAGGTACTTATTTCACATATCAATTAGGTAAAGCGGCAGATGTTGTCGATCTTAAGATCTACGATCTGCAAGGCCGCTTGATCAAGGAATTCAGAGGAACGCCGGGTGAGGCAGGTTTTAATAAAATATTCTGGAATTTAAATGATGATCAAGGTTTCCAAGTCCCCAATGATGTTTATATTTATGTGGTCGTAGCCAAGGCCGATGGTAAAGTGCTGCGACACAAAGGGAAAGTGGCGGTGCTGAGATGATAAATAAAAAAACTTACCTAGCGATCTTATTAATGTTGTTCATTTTCAATAAACCGGGGAACAGTATGGAATTCATGGAAGATATCAATGCCAGGCCAATGTCCATGGGTAGTGCTTATACGGCATTAGCTGAGGGAGTGGCGGGTGTTTATGCCAATCCTGCGGGACAGGTTTGGTCCGTGAGAAATCCGGAATTAAGTACTTCCTACGCAAAGAATTTTGAAGAAGTTACCCAGTATCATTTGGCGACCGGACTTAAATTATCCGACAAGTGGCTGATCAATGGTAATTTAGCCTTTAATTTTGCTGGCTCTTTGATCAGTGATATTCCGCTGACTTCCTTTAATTCAGAGGGGCGTCCGGAAGTAACGGATTATTTTGATAGCAGTAAACAAAATACAACTGTCACTTATGCTAATAAATTAACCAATAATTTGAGTTATGGTATTAATTTTAAGAATTATAATTATCGGATCCTGCATACGCATGCTGCTGGCAAAGGAACTGATGTTGGTCTCTTATATAGAAATTCGATTTGGAAAGACCATGCAATAAATCTGGGCGTATGTGCAAAAAATATCGGCAATACTAAGATATTTTGGGATACAGGGTATCAAGACGAGATCAGGGAAAGCATGGTTTATGGTCTAGCTGTGCAGACAAAGCTTTGGGTGTTTCCGCTAACAATAAGTGCAGATCTTGAAAAAGTTTCTTTAGAAAGAGATATTGCCCGATCGGGGCTCGAGTTCTGGTTCTTACCTCAGGCATTTTGTATACGTGCCGGTAATGATGATGGGCAAGCAACTGTGGGCACAGGCTTTTATTATGATGGTTTTCATTTGGATTATGCTCAAGTAGATAATGAAGATCTTGGCTTTAAACGGCAAGTTTCTATGGGCTGGGAATTTGCCAGCGCTGCCGATGAGTATATACCTGAGGAAATGCTTTCGGAAAAACTTATTATCGAGTCGACCGAAAATATCATTATCCAAGGCCCGCCTGAGCCCTCGGAGCTGAAGATAGCTCTAAAAAAGTAGTATTTTTACTATTTCCTAAAGCCAATTTATTCACGATTATGTTATACTTTAACTTCAAGAAGGGGGTTTCGTGGGCAGGATCAAAGAATTTTTCCTTAAACGATTATTTCGCATTTTTGGCTTACCTGGCGATATTTTTTACTTTATAAGAGCTTTTATTTCTATCGGCTATCCTTCGCATGAACCCACTCCAAAAGTTTTAGTTGTTTTTAATATGCGCAATATAGTGCGCGGTCTTTTTACACGTTTTATTGTGTCTTCAAATCTGGATTGGGTTTGGCCCTATTGGATCAAACGTCAATTCTATCCTCAGAACAAAGAGTTCGTGGCAAGAGGTTTTCAGCCGGTTTCAGTCAATATCTCCCATCGTAATTGGACAGGTGTCGGTACTTTAAATGGAGTAAGAGAAGCAACAATAGATCCGCGTGGTCTGGTCACTCCGTTTACCAATGGCTGGTCTTTAGATCATTGGCTGATCGTTAACGGCAAAGTATATAGCCCTTCGGCTCTTGAGAAGGTATCTCAGAAGCTATACAGAGATCTGCCTATGATCATTACTGAATATAAAGTGGAAGATTTTTTGATCAAGTTATTTGTTTTTGTGGCAGAAAATGGTTTCGATGTGATCTATCAAAAGGTCATTGTGAAAAATGTGAGCAGAAAGGTAAAAGAGTGTGCTTTTGCCTTTGCTTTTCGTCCCTATAATAATGAAGGCTTGAGCTTGGTACATAATATCGATTTTCCTGGGAACAATTCCTTTTACGTAAATAATAAGGTCGGCGGAGTATTTATGCAGACCCCTGATGAAGTTCATTGGTCGCATCTTTCTAAAGGGGATGTTTCCCTTTTTCTTGAAGAGCCAGCAACTGCCCGCGAATTTGTTTCAGCAAGATCAAGAGTAGGTATGGCCACGGCTATGGCAAAATATAATCTAGTGCTTCATCCGGGCAAGAGTAGATCATTTGAGGTCCGGATGCCTCTGCAGAAATTCCATGAAAAAGAAGCTAAGCAGAAGAAAGTTATCGAAAAGATCCGCAATCATAATTTTGAAAAGATGTTGGATCAGGCTGTTGCGCAATGGGAGGATAAATTATGTAAAGGGATGCAGATCAGTGTGCCGGATAAAAAGATGATGTCGGCCTTTTGGGCCAACAAAGCTTATTTGCTTTTGTTCTATGACGGTGAAGAAATAACACCGGGGCCATCTACGTATCACCATTTTTGGATGAGAGATGCTGCTTATATGGTCCGGACCTTGGATATGGTCGGTTATCATACTGAGGCAGCAAAGATCCTAAATACATATCCTAATCGGCAGAAATGGAACGGGAATTTCTTTTCTCAAGCTGGGGAATGGGATTCCAGCGGAGAAGCGATCTGGACCTTGGTCGAGCATTATAAATTGACCAAAGACAGGGCCTTTTTGCGGAAGATGTATCCTTCCATACGTAATGCAGCGCATTGGATAATACGCAAGCGCTGGAAGAACAAGAAAAAAGATCCTGGCTATAAAGGCTTGATGCCTCCGGGATTAAGTGCCGAACATTTTGGTTTAAGCGATTACTATTATTGGGATGATTTTTGGTCCTTGGCCGGGCTCCGGGAGACCTTGTATTCTGCAAAAGAATTAAAGCGGGGCACATTTTGGTGGCAGCAAAATTATACAAAATTCTTTAAATCAATAAATAAATCTTTAAAGTATATCGAAGGAAATTTTGGCCGGCCGATAATCCCGGTCTCTCCCAGCCGGCGGATGGATTCGGCAGCGATAGGTTCGTTGGTTGCTTATTACCCGTTACGGATATTGCCCCAGGATGATATCCGGCTGAAAAATACTATAGATTATCTGCGTAAAAAACATTTTCTAGGCGGAGGATTTTTTCATGATGTTAATCATGCCGGTTACGGTACATATCTAACCGTACATATTGCCCAATGTCTTTTAGGGCAGAGGAATCCAGAGGCGCTCGAGATATTTGATTGGTTCCTAAAAGTTGCTACGCCGACCTGGACCTGGCCGGAATCGATACATCCTCAGACCTTGGGTGGCGCAATAGGCGATGGGCACCATGGCTGGGCTTTGGTGGAATTACTCACTTTTTTAAGGAACATGTTGTTCTTTGAGGAGAAAGACCGCTTGGTTATTACTCCGATCCTGCCGCAGTCTTGGTTAAAAAAAGGAAAAAAGATCATAGTGAACGATGCTCCCAGTGAATTTGGCAAGATCAGTTATGAGATCAAGATAACTGATTCTAAAAAGTATTCTCTGCTGATGGATGCTGTGTTCACTGTGCCGCCTAATGATATCGAATGGAATTTGCCCGGCGAGATAAAAAATGTTAAGGTTGATGGCCGTAAATCAGGATTTTCAGGGAATAAAGTGTTTTTTTCAGCTATGGCTAAGGAGATCGAAGTAAAGCTAAGCTGATCCGGTTATCTATTAACGGAGGTGTTTTATGGCAGAAAAAAATGAGTTGGTAAGATCAGAGGATCTGGAGGATCTGCTTTATGAGACCAGGTTCTTATTAAATGTCCTAATGGATCTTTTGGTCGAAAAAAAGGTCCTTACTGAGGAAGAGATCTTCGATCGCTATGATGAAGAATTGTCTAAAGCAGAAAAAGAAGTGGGCTGAACGGAGAACCACAATTAACCTATGTTAACCCGGGAAGATTTTGAAAGAATTGAAGAAAAGGTTCTGGCCCCATATGCAGTACATAGCCGGAAATCCATGGGCAGAAAATATCCTGAGACACCGCCATTACACCGTACTCAATTTCAAAGAGACCGCGATCGGATTGTACACAGCAAAGCTTTTCGGCGCTTAATGCACAAGACCCAGGTATTCGTTGCTTTTGAAGGGGATCATTATCGTACCCGCTTAACCCACACTATGGAAGTGGCTCAGATAGCCAGGCATATCTCCAGGCTTTTATCACTGAACGAGGATCTGACCGAAGCCATAGCTCTGGCTCATGATCTGGGGCATACACCCTTTGGCCATGCTGGTGAAGAAGCCTTGAGCGAGCTGCGTAAAGAACAGGGCGGCTTTGAGCATAATCGCCAGAGCCGACGTATTGTGGAGTGGATCGAAAGAAAATATAAAGATTTTCCAGGGCTGAACCTTACTTATGAGGTCCGGGACGGATTGATCAAGCATCGTTCGGCCCATGATCATCCTGAGCAGGCAGAAAGCAATTATCCTTCTTTAGAATCCCGAGTGGTCAATATGGCCGATGAGATAGCTTATAACAGCCATGATCTGGATGATGGCTTGAGCGCGGGCATCATTAAGCTGAAGGACCTGGAAGAGGTATTGCTTTGGCGGGAAGCTTCCGAGCACAACCGTTCACAGTTCACGAACCTTGATGAGGAGGAGCTAAAGAATTTAAATGTTCGTTTCTTGATCGGACAGCAGATAATGGACCTGGCCTCTCAAGCGGATGTGAATATTAAGCGAGAAAAATTCATTGAAGTAAAGCAGGTCTATCAATGTCCTAAAAAGATCTTAAAATTTTCTTTGAACATGAAGGAGAAGAACAAGGAGCTTAGGGCTTTTTTGATGAAAAAATTCTATAAACATCCCGAGATCCTTAAAATGAATAAAGAAGCGCAAGGTATTATTGAATCTTTGTATGATTATTATTTAGATAATCTGGCAGAAGTGCCATTTATCGATCGTTTGGAGGATTATCCAAGCGAATTGGCTGTCACAGATTATATTGCCGGGATGACGGATAATTTTGCTCAGGCCGAATATAAACGTTGTGTTGAGGGAGTGTAATTAGGTGGTAAAAAGAAAAAATAGTTTTCAATTAAATCAAGAGATAGAAGAAGCTCTGAGTAAAGAGCCGGCGTGGGTCAGAAAACTGACCATAAAAGATTGGCAAGATTATCTCAAGGGGGAGGTTGTTTCAAAATATGAAGTAAAAGATATTGCACCGCCTTTAGCCAAGGATGTAGATGTCCTAAAGAATACAAGCAAGGAGCTAAGAGCTGAATGGGTAAGCCTCGGAGAAAAAGCGCTGAAAAAAGGGCAAGTTGCAGTTTATATCGGAGAGGCAGGCCAGGCCACTAATTTTGGCAGCTGTACAAAAGCAATTGTTGAAGTACGTGGAGACAAGACCTTTCATGAGCTAAAACTTGAGGATGTCCGGACTTTTCAGAAGAAATATAAAATCCAGCTTCCCATATTCAAGTTTGTAAGCCAAGAGACCGCCAAAGATATAGCCCAGTTGGAAAAAAAGAAAAAGCTTTTAAAAGGCTTGAAAGTATATGAGATACTCCAACACCTTACCCTGCGCGCTGAGCCGGAATACAACGCTTTAAAAGTAGGCAAGAAATTATCCGGAGAGATAGATTATGCTGTAGGCGGGCATTGGTTCATTTTTCCGGAATTCCGTGAGCAAGGGTTAATGCAGGCAAAAAAACTGGGGATCAAGTTCGTACTTTTTTCAAATATCGATAATTTGGGCGCAAATATCTATCCATTACTGATCGGTTATCATATTTGGAAAAAAAATCAGATGACCATGGAAGTTGCTGATAAGCATAAGGGAGATAAAGGCGGAGTTGGCGCAAGGATCAAGGGTAAATTCGGCCTTTTAGAGGGGCCGCGAGTGCCAGCGGAATGGCAGGAAAGATTTGAAGGGACCAAGGTCTTTAAATATTTTAATACGAATACATTTGTTCTTAGTATAGCCGCATTTAGTTGTAAAAAAATACCGGGGCCAATGATCAGTAAAAAGGTCTTGGAAGGTAAAGAAAAGATAATATTTGAACGTATTGCGGGAGAAATGATGCTGTTCTTAAAAAGTTCGATCCTGGCGACCGATCGCAATCTGCGATTTAATCCCTCAAAATTCATAACGGATCTCTGGCTGCAGCGTAGTGATTGGTGTGTTCTGAAAAAAGGGCAGGTCTGTCCGGCACAAGATGAAAAAGGGCACTATATTAGAAAACCTTATTTAAAGATCGGCGAGAGTATATTGAAAAGCGTGATCGACCTTGAAGAGCGTATTGCGGCAGGCGGGCGCAATACTTCTTTGCGTGAAGTAAAAAAGTTGGTCATTGGTGGTCCGAAGAAAAAATTCGATGTTTACGGAGATGTGCGGATCGGCAAGAACGTTAAATTCAAAGGCGATGTTGAGATAATCTTTGAAGGACCAAATTCAGATCTGATAATTTCCGATAATGCTGTTATAGCTGACAAGAAGATAGTTATTCCTGAAGGGGAACACAGAATAATATAAAACACCCAAGTACCCAATTACCCAAATATCCAATGGCGTCTAATTGGGTGTTTGGTTGTTTGGGTATTTTATATTTAGGCTTTTGTTCTAGCGGTTTTTTTACTAGCAGTTTTTATTGAAGAACCTTTACCCATAGCAACTTTTACTTGGATTTCTTTTCCCCCTTTTACAGCAGTGATGGGAATAATATTGCCTGTGATCTCTTTGCCATTAACAGTTATCGAGCCGACACCTTTGGAAACACCTGCCGAATTGTCGATCTCAATATTAAAAGTAATGTCGCGAAAAACTCTCTTGATCGAGAGCTTCTTCCAGTCTTTAGGTATGCAGGGATCTATCTCTAAGCCTGTATAAGTCGGTCGAACACCTAGTATAAATTTAGTTGCAGCTGTATATGTCCAGGTAGACGTGCCGGATAGCCAACCGTTCCTGCCCAGGCCGAATTTTGGGTGTTCGTCACCGAGAATATTCTGTGGATAGTTGTAAGGCTCAGATTCGAAGATCTCCATGATATTATTTTTTGCAGCAGGATTTATCTGCTGGTAGTATTGAAAAGCCCTGTTCCCGTTGCCCATAATAGTTTCAGCGATCATTACCCAAGGATTGGCATGTAAAAATATCCCGCCATTTTCTTTTGTGCCTGGAGGATAAGTAGTCACTCCGCCTTTGCGCCAGTCAAATCCGTTGTATCCAGGAGTAGAAAGCTTAATGCCGTATTTAGTGTTCAACAGTTTATTTACGGAATCCATAGCTGTCTTTGCTCTGTCTTCCGGCGTATAGCCCGCGATCACCGGCCAGGATTGAGCATTAGTATAGATCTTGCCTTCAGGATTGCGGTGTGAACCAATAGGATGCCCGTTATCTTCAAAATAGCGGATATACCACTGGCCATCCCAGCCTGATTTGTTAACGATCTCTTTCATCTCATTATAATATTTTTCATAGGTATTCTTAGATTTTGTAGCTTGCAGATTCTTAAAAAGCTCGATCATTTCCTGTATAGCTTTGCCGTATAAGTGGGCAACGAACATTGATTCAGCTTTTCCCTTTAGATTGACTGTATCATTCCAATCCGCAAAACCTAAAAGAGGTAAACCATGAGCGCCTCTGTTCTTATGTGTAAAATCGATCGCTCTGGTTAAGTGATCTAGTACCGTGCCGGATTCGACAGGGGTAACCTCATCTTTTTGTTTTTCATAATAAGGCACATTTTCTTTTAAGAAATTAAAATCCCCGGTCTCTTTTATATACCAAAGCACGGAAATTATAATCCAGAGGTGATCATCTCCATAATATTTGTGGCCATCTTCTTCACGAGAATCACCCTCATTGGCAACCATGGTGATCGGATTGAATTGGTGCATGGCTGAACCATCTTTTTTTTGGACACTTAAGATCTTTTTGATCAGCTCTTTGCCTTCTTCGGGAATGGACATCAAAATGCCCAGTACATCCTGGGAAGAATCCCGAAAGCCTAGGCCTCGAGCACCATAACCAAGCTGATAATACGATAAATATCTCGACCAATTCTTAGTGGTGTGGCATTGCCGGGGGTTGTGGATATTGACCATAGTATTAAAAGATTCATCAGGAGTTTTAACGGTCATTTTCGAAAGATATTCATCCCAGAATTTGCCAAGATCAGAAAAAGCTTTATCGACGTTTTTTTCATTTCTATATTTATGGATATCTACTTTAGCTTTTTCAAGATTATCGTTCTGTCCAAAAAGTACTATCAGCCTTTTTTCTTCCCTAGGCTTAAGTTTGCCTAAATGGTGCATTAAAGCGCCGATATTATCACCGCGCAGCGGTTCGTAGCTGGTCAGCTCAGTATTTTGCAAAGCCAAGGGGGAACGCCAGGTGCCGTATTCATTATCTCCCAAGAATATCCTGCGGTCTGCCTCAAATGAAGAAACAGGTTGATTTGAGGTCAAAAAATTGATCCGGATCTTTTTATACATAAAGGGATATTGTTCCAAGATAATATTTTTTCCGTCTTTATGCCCTTTAGAGGCCATGGTCTGGGGTACCCAATCAGCATTGGTCAATTGTTTTAAAGCATCCGGGTGGGTATATTCCACAACAGGAATGACGTCAACTTCCAAAGCCTTCCCGGAATTATTAGTCACTTTGATATCTGTTACTTGTACAGCCGAGCCGTTGGGTACGAAATAGGTGATCTCAAAATGCAGGCCGTAGAATTCAGAAATGATCTTTTGGTAACTAAGGCCTACGTGGCATTCGTATTTATCATATTTATCCAGGGTAGGAACAAAGACAGGGGAAAAAACCTTGTATTGCTTACCCTCTTTGATGCGTACATATATAGTAGAACCTTTCATATCAGGGGCAGGCAATTGAGTGATGTATTTAGTGATCCTGTTCAAGGCCGGATCACCTTTGCACAGGAGCATGCCGCCGGTCTGATCAATTATTCCGCCGAATTGGAGCGTACCCAGATAATTTATCCACTTGGTAGGGGTTTTGGGATCGGTTATCACATATTCCCTGTTCTTATCGTCAAAATAGCCGTACTTCATATAAGCGCTCCTTTTAAGTAAAAAGCAGTATTTTGAGTTTACTGAAGATAAAAATAAAAGTCAATTTTTAATCTAATGAAAATAAGCTACTCTATATTTCTAGGGATGTTCTATTTCTATGTTTTCCGGAGACATTATGTATCCAGCCTTTACAGCCTTTAAAACAATGGGAAGTAAGCTGTTGGGGATTTTGTAAGAAGAGTTTTGGCAAATCCTTGTTCAGAAGATCTCTGTAATGACCCAATTCATGGGCTTTAAGGTATTTTGTTTCGCAACAGCTATATAAATAACCATTGGCGCCGATGGTCAGATTATAATCCCGAAAAGAACAATTTTTAAAAGCACTATCTGTTAAAGAAAAAAGATCTTTAAATTTAGCAAAAGTGATCGCGGTATGCTTTGATCTGCTATATATTTTAATATTTTTAAAGATCTTTTTATAATTATTTATTTCAAGTAAAAATGATTTGCCATGTAAGATATGGGTAGGTTTCAGCCTAACGGCGTCAAGGCGAAAGCGAAGGGCATATTTAATAATTCTTTCTATTTGGAGAATAGTTGTTTCTGGCATTATGGGCACACTAAAAATCACTTTAGGTTTTCGTTCTAATTTATTAATAGTAGTTAAAGACTTTTTAAAATTTAGGATATGGTCATAATTAGCTGCGGTAGGTATAGAGATCCTTAAAAGATCAATGCTGGCTAAAAGATCCTTTAAATTATAGCTATCTAAGAACATTCCATTTGTTAAGAGATTGGTTTTAAATCCAAATTCTTTTGCTTTAGCAAAGATGGAAATTGGAGAAGGATGTTCAAGCGGTTCGCCCCCTCCGGAAAATACTAAATTATGAATTCCAAGCTGATGAGCTCTTTTAAGGATCTGGGTAGCATCATTTAAGCCCAGAACATAGCGAAATCCTTTGGAATGGTAGTAGGTGCAGTTCTTGGCACAAGGGAGCGGATCGCCTAGGGAATTTTTAGCGGTGCAATTAGTGGTGAGATCTAATTCTAGGGATTGGAACGGATGTTTAAAAGAAATTATTTTATTTATCATTTTAATCGGCCCGGCCCTGCTTTAATAAGATATCGAAAAATGTGTTGAAAAAATTCATATAATATATTGAATAATTCAATAAATAGTATAAAATATGATAATGGCGAATCTAAAGGACATAGCTAAAAAATGTGGGGTCGCAATTTCTACGGTTTCTACTGCCCTAAATCATCCGCATAAGATCTCTATTGAAGTCCGCGAAAAGATCATGGCTGTAGCCAATGAAATTGGGTATTTCCGCAAAAAAGGGGAGTTGGCATTAAAAAAAGTGCTGATTATCGCCGATAATTACCAGAATTATTTCTATGGGGAGTACTATCAAGATGTTATTTTTGGAGTGCAGCAAAAGCTGTCCGAACAAAAAGTAGCGATGTTGATTTTGTCTGGTTTTGAGATAGATTATTCGGAAATTTATG
>JBHPMC010000020.1:0-29661 GCA_042562495.1 Candidatus Margulisiibacteriota bacterium | reverse complement strand
GCTGATGTTCGCGAACAGCAGGTATTATGATCCGTATGTCGGAGTAAAAGCGGTTCAGGCGATCAAAGAATTAGTTAAGGAAGGAAAGCTTTCCGAAGCTAGGATCGATGAATCATATCAGCGGATCATGAAGCTGAAGAGGGGGTATAGTTTTAATTCTTTTCTTTCGCCGGGGGTATCTCTTTTTTAAGTAAAAGCATTGGCCTTTTCTCATCTTTTTGATCTACAAAAACGGTTAGCTGACTGTTGGAAATGCTATTTAAAAGCTCCAGGATGTTCTCTAATTCTGCTTCGTCAGGAACAAGTTTTTTCAGCTTTTTTAGGGTCTGTTCTCTATCTGTAATATATTTTCTAGCCAGAGCAGCGATCTCCTGGTCATCCATAAAAATCCGTATACTGCCATTGTATCTGCGTACAGTATAGAGCTTTTTATTAAGCTCATTAGAAATTTCGTGGATCTCCCGTATAATAATATCGACAAATATGGAATGCCACTGTGTGCCACTACCTTCTTTTAATTCTGTGATAAGTTTTGCGTAGGGCAACTTTTCCTTGTAACATCGTTTGGTCACCATGGCTTCAAAGCAATCGGCAGTAGCTATTAGGCCGCTTAAAAAATTTACTATGTTATCTAATAGATGCTTTAGCTTTAATGGATATCCCTTGCCATCCGGGCGCTCATGATGATCCAAGATAGGTGTTTGCAGGATCTGCAAGATATCGGAGTGCGCATACTTCTCGTGATCTGCAATATCCAATATAACTTTCTGCAATTTTTTTAGAATAACCTTGCCCCACCTAGTGTGCATTTTGATCAAGGCAAATTCAAAATCTGTAAGTTTTTGCTCTTTGCCTTTATATAGAATATTTGGAGGCATAAGGATCTTCCCTATATCATGCAATCTGGCGGCCAGGCCAAGCAAGAACTCTATTTCCTTGATCGTCTTATTGGTAAGATTTTTAAGGAAAAGCTTGTTTTTGTCATCCTGTATAAAGACCTTGAAAATATAATGAGCTATCAATGTTACGCGGTTAACATGGTGTACTGTCTCTTTGTGACCATATTGGATAAAGAGATCATCTATTTTTTCAAATAAATCTTTTTTTGTTTTAACATTTTGTAGCGTTTTTTCCAGGCTTCGTAAAGCCGAAAAATTGAGGATGATATGTTTATGTGCAACTAACTTGCTTTGATAATATCGGTACATAAAGATCCTTTTATAAAAATTGATCCAAGTCAAGTATTGGTACTAATATATCGAAAGAAAACCTCTGGAGTTGCAGATATCTTTAGTTCGAGTTATGTAGGCTTAACGGGATTGTTTGCGCATATTATCTATGCCGGCATCTAATGGGGAATCATCGTGTTCTTCCAGCCAAATATTACAGAATTCCAAGGTGGGGCTGACCGGTGGTTGGTTAGGTGGAGTGACCTGTATGCGCAACGGAAGCATAACTGCTTCGCCGATAACCACGCCTTCTCCGATCCCAAGTATAGGCAGAGATTCGATCAGGCCGCTCATGGCATCAGGCATAAGCTTTTTAACGATCTCCTGGTCATTGGCATTGGTCAAACGCAGGGTCATAAAATTGGCGCATTGGCTCAGTATCCCCGGATTTAGATCAGATGGCCTTTGGCTGACCACAAATAAGGTAACTCCGTATTTACGGCCTTCTTTAGCGATACGACCAAAATTAAAAGTACAGTTCCTCTGCATAGCATTGGCATTTTCGGAAGGAGGCAAGTATAAATGTGCTTCATCACAGACCATGATTATTGGGTGGCGATCTTTCGGTTCATTCCAGAACATTACCTGGAACAAGAAACGTCCGATAGTTGAAATAATGACGGGCAACATTTCGCTGGGGACCATAGAGAAATCTATGAATTTTATACCAGGATTTCCTTGCTTGGTTTTCCCTGTACCAAGTATGGTGTGTACAAATTTATTTATATAATCGAATTCCAATACTTCTTTTGGTCCTTCGAATAAAAAGTTATACCGCTTATCCGCCTTTTTTGCTTCGATCCTTGGTATGAACCGGTCGAACTTTCCATAATAAGGGCCTTTTTGTACGTTTCCTTGACCGATCCCCGGGACAAGCTCTCTGTTAATGCGTTTTAATTTCACAAGGACCTCATTCATATCATATGGTATGGGGCTGTCTATAGTAAAAGATTTTAAATATTCTTCTTTCTTAATATTTTTTAAAAAATTTAATTTTTCATTTTTTATGATCTCATGAAGGACCAAGGCATGAGTTGAAGAATCAGGATCATAAGGATCAACAAGTACTGTCAGCAATTCCTCATAGCTTAAGAACCAGGCTGGCATAAATAAAGCTTCCGGGACAGGATTTTCAGCATCAGCAGGCGTGGCCATTCTTAAGGATTTCGCATATTTTAAACCTTTATATTCTCCGTGAATGTCAAAAATAACTATATCAGCACTATTAAAAGGGGCCAATTTTTCAATTATCGAAGTAACTGTCCAGGATTTACCGCAGCCGCTGCTGCCCAGCAAGGCAACGTGTCTTTGTAATAATTTATTGCCGTTTATATAAGCGACAACACTTTTATCCAGAACATAATGCCCAAAAGGAAGATCTGCATCTGTACGTGATTCAGCTATGCCTCCCATAAAGAAAGATAAATTGGGGCCTTCCATGCAGTAGCATTCAGATTCAATATCCGCTACCGAGATAACTGCTCTGGTAAATTTCCCTTTATTTTTTTTGCGGTTTATTTCAAAAGAACCGATCAGGCCTATCTCGGCTACGTGTTTTTCGGCAATATTTCCGTGGACCTCTGTTTCATATACTTTTTCTATTCTGCCTATCAAGAAAGTATCTGCGTTAAGCTTAATTGCGGCTAATCTATCAACACGGGCGATCTTCAGTTTTTCGATAGAGCTTACCCGGACCGCAACTTTTGCACTGGTTACTTCAAATACATTGCCAACAAAATCTTTTTCTGTAAAAGAAAAAACATGCTTATCTGTGCCGGATTCCAGTTTATTAAGTTCTTTTTCGCTGACCGATGCTTTTTTTTCGGTCTTCTTATGCTTACTTTCCTTCATACAGTATCCTCCCTGTATACAGGCTTATACGTTTTCATCATATTTATGCCCATTTTCAAGGGAAAATATACGTACTTTTTATTTATCGGAAATTAACGTCAAATGTAGAACTTTGTGCCTTTTAGCTCTTTTAAGGACATATACACTTTTTCGATCTCTTCAAAGACCTCGATATGTGTCGTTATGGAATAGGCGATGTATTTGCCTTGTTCGCTTTTGCGTTGGGTGATCTGCAGTAATCTATCCGAACCAAGGGTAGATTCAACGAGTTTTGTCAGCCTGGATAGAAATTCAGGTGAGCTATCACCTATTACTTTGAATTCGTATTTACCGGGAAGCGGAACGGCCTTTTTAGCCTCAGGATGGACCATAGCTAGATCTGCCAGTTGTTCTTTTTAAGGGTCTCGATAGCAACCGGGCAGTTGCCTGCACTTTCAATAGCTTCCAGCATTTGACGGGCGATCTCCTGGATCTCCGGCTGAGCATGAGGATCCAGGCGCAGCTTAAAGAAATTAGCCAAGCTTCTAAGATTAAAGGCGGTAGTGATCTTAGTATAGTAAGCTGTGCCTAAAATGCCGCGCATGATCTCTCTAAAACGTTTATATTCATCATTAGTAATTTTGCCTGCCTCTTCAGCTTTCCAGTATTTTTCCAGACGTTTTTGATAGGTTTCGTAGGCTTTTTTATTCAATTCATCCCATTCTTTGACCAAAGCAGTATCGCCGACTTTTTCAGCGATCTTTTCAACATCTTTAGGTATCTCATAGAATTCAGCCGGCATTATCCTGTATCTGCCGCTCATTTCATTGGGGGATTGAATGCGGTGACGCATAAATTGACGGGAAACAAAGATCGGCATGGAAAGATAGAAGCGATAAACGACCTGTTCAATAGGGCTGGCATGGCGATTGTTGATCAAAAAGCGAACAACTTTGGCCACATCCTCATCGGTTCTTTTTTCTTTTTTCTGGAGGTCCAATGAGCTCGTCCATGCGGCATTGGCGATATCCCTGTCTGTGCCAAAATGACCAAGCAGCTCGACTTTTAGGCCTTCTTTAATTAAAACTTGTGCTTTTTCCATAACAATGCTCCTTCAAGATATTAAGATTATAACCGAAAAAGGGAGAGAGGCAAGTCTTCGAATAAAAGGGATAGCCTAATTAGTGCATTATTCTAAAATATTTGCAATTTTCACTAAAAACTTTCGATATATTAACAAAGAGGTAGTTTATGCTTACGAAGATAATTGCTGGCGATATTTTAAAAAATATAAATAATATAGAGTCATCTAGCCGAAAGCAGTCTTATATAAAAAGACTTCGTTGGTATAGATTGAGAATCCCTGTGCTTAGTTATGAAAAGAGTAGTTTTCAAGCTTATCAGAAAGTTTTTAAGAGAGCTAAAAATGACAAAGAAAAATATTATGTACTTTTACAATTAATAAACAAGGGAATGCCCATTGCTATACATAAATTTACGAGCCTTGCAAAATCAATAAAAAGCTACAAGTATAAAAAAGTTATACTTGATCAATATTTTCACGGATCTTTAAAAAAAGAATGTCTTGATGTTGCTGAAAATATTGATTGCCATATTATTGTTGATATAGCTGAAATGATAGTATCTGTTACAAATAAAAAAGAAAGGACTGAGCTGACAGAAACGTTTTTTAAACAAATCGTTCATTGGGGAAATTTTCAGAAAAATCACAAAAGTTATTTTTTTGAGCTATACGAGCCATTAATGAAGCTTATCAGAACTATAGAAAGTGATAGTCTTAAGCTAAATCTTTATAAATATATTTCAAGTTATGATAGATCACGCTCTTGTTACTTTAAAATTGGAACCTTGCTACTTGGTTCTTTAAAAAAACAAAGCTTGTTAAAAACAATAATAGAAAATCCAAGAGAAAATAAGTATATCCCCTACCGTTATTACCCTAGATTGTTATTGCTGAGTTTAATTAAAAATAAAAAGATTAAAGAAATATTACTGAGAAAAATATTTCCAAAGCAAAGGTATTCAAAATATAAAATCCCTATCCCTGGGAAGAAAATGCTTGAATTTAGATTGGCATGCCTTCCTTTTATCAATAGAAGTACTTTTATCTTAGAAGAGATAAAAAATTCCATTGAAGATGAAAAGATTAAGGCTGAATTTGATAATATTATATCTACGACTAAAGGCTCTTTTGCTGAGCAACATGAAAATACTTATCGTTGGGATGACCTGCAATTTATTAGTTTGTTTGAGGAGATATTTTTCAACCGCTCTTATTTAGAATCATAAACAAAGTCGCCTATAGTTTATTTCTTGACGGAAAATGAAAAAGTAGAAAGAAAAGCAATAACTTCTTCCACTAAATATTCCGGAGCAGAGGCCCCGGAGGAAATACCCAGCATTTTAGTAGCCTTTAGCCATTCCGGATCAATATCTTTAGAGCTATCGACAAGATGAGCTTTTGATCCTTCAGCTTCAGCAACTTCTTTTAAGCGGCGCGAATTAGAGCTATTTTGAGAGCCGAGAATAAGAAAAACTTGGCATTTTACGGCTAATTCTTTTACGGCCTTTTGACGCGAGGTGGTTGCCATGCAAATATCTTTTTTATCAGGGAATTCTACTTTAGGGATGGCTTGTTTTATTTGTTCGAAAAGCTTTTCAACTTCGAAAATATTCAAGGTTGTTTGGGTGAGGATAATATATTTAGGCTGATCTTTTTTGATATTAGGGATATCGACATTTGTTTCAACGATTGAAATATTATCGGGCGCCTCGCCTATTACGCCGACAGCTTCCTCATGCTTTTTATGGCCGATGTAAATTATATGATAACCGTCTTTGGCGTACTGCTTTGCTTTATTATGTACTTGTTCAACAAGAGGGCAGGTGGCGTCCAGAACTATTACTTTCTTATTCTTAAAGTGTTCACGTACCTTTGGTGAAACTCCATGCGCTGAATAAATCAATACAGAATTTTCCGGTACAGCAGTTACGTCTTGTGTGAAAGTAACTCCTTTTTGTTTTAACGCATCAACTATCGTTTTATTATGAACAATTTCGTTGAAGACATAGATAGGTTGTTTATATTTTGCTATCGCATCATTTACTATTTGCAATGCTTTTTCTACACCAAAAAAAACACCGCGGGGTTTTGCTAAAAGTATTTTCTTCATAACTTGATCTCTAGGCCAACCGGGCAGTGATCAGAGCCCATTACCTTAGGCTCTATCCAGGCTTTGGTCACCTTGTCGGAAATACTTTTTGAGACAAGGAAATAATCTATACGCCAACCGATGTTCCGAGTTCTGGCATTAGCAAAATGAGACCACCAGGTATAATGCCCGCCATCTTTTGTAAAAATACGAAAAGTGTCCACAAAGCCTGCTTTAATAAAATTGGAAAAACCTTCGCGTTCTTCATCCGTAAAACCTGCGTTCTTGTGGTTCGTTTTCGGATTGGCCAGATCGATCTCTTCGTGAGCAACGTTCAGATCTCCGCCGAAGATCACAGGCTTTTTCTTTTCCAGTTTTTTAAGATACTTTAAAAAGTCGATATCCCATTCTTTGTGTCTGTAGGCCAGCCTTTCCAATTCCCGTTTGGAGTTGGGTGTATAAACGTTAACTAAAAAGAAATCCTGGAATTCAAGAGTTATCACTCTGCCTTCGTGATCATGTTCTTTTTTATTCATGTCATAAGTTACGGAAAGCGGTGTGACCTTGGTAAATACAGCTGTTCCGGAATAGCCTTTTTTTAGCTTGGCATAATTCCAGAATTGTTCATATGCAGAAGGTATCTCAACTTTAACCTGACCTTCCTGAACTTTTGTCTCTTGAAGAACGAGAATGTCCGGCTTTGCTGTATTGAACCAAGCCAGGAATCCTTTTTTGAGGACAGCACGGATACCGTTGACGTTCCAGGAAAATAGCTGAAGGGATTTCGGCATTAGCCTATGATCTTTGGACAGGGATATTCTGCAGGGGGCGGACCATGCTCTTTTTGATGACCGAGTTGAGCCTGATAAAGAATATAACAGAGGCCAGCAAGCTGAAGGCAAGATATTCCCAATGATAGTCTATATTAAGCAACAAAGGACGGTACCGCCCGGGGAAAGGATTGACCAGGGCGCCGATCATGGGGATCTTGTGATGATAAACATAGATAATGCCTTCGGAGACCGCAAAAAAGTAGAACAAGGAAGTCAAACAGCCGGTGAGATATACTTTCATATTCTTGGTCAGGAAAGCGAGCCGGGTGAAAATGCTGAACAAAACTCCCCAGAACAAGATAAAGATATTTAAGGTCATAATTTCCTCCGATTTTCTTGGAAGATAATTCTAAACGTCAAATAGGGGCCTGGCAAGTGGATATAAAATTAAATGAAATTGCCCGGAACTGCTTTCGATAGATATGTAGGTCAATCAAACCTAAGGAGTGATAATGATGAGCTTGGAATTCAAAGGCAAAGTAGGGCTTACTACGGGGCAAGGAGCGGTTTTTTTGCCCGGAGCAAGCGATAAACGTACCCCAGAGATCGATTGGGATGCAGTAGGCGTACGGGGGGAATGCGAGCTAGAGCATAAATTTGCAGACAGCATATTCTATGCCACTTGGCTGGAGACCAAGGCCAGGTACGATCTAGGCATCCTGGGCAAGGGCAGCAAAAAGCATAAAGTAGATACCTCATTTAATTTCGCCAAAATAAATCTGGGCCCTTTTCGGGGATTGAGTTTTGGCCTGGGGCTCGGCGGGCGATTGAACTATCATAATTACCCCGATGATGAAATACCTTTTGCCTTGACCCGGTATGTATATGGATTTGAACTAGGCATGAACTATGGTCTCGAACATAAGAAATTCTTCCTGGATGCCGATGTGCATACGGTGCTCGGCTATCATAATGGGGTTTTCTCTTCACCAGTAAGGGAAAGCATTAAAGGTGATGCGAAATATGCTGATCTTTCCTGCAGTCTTGGATTTGGCTGGAAAATAACGAAAAAGATCTCTTTAGAAACAAAATTAGATTATCAATTCAATCCGGTTAAGTATAAGAACGTGGATGATGAATTATTTTGCTGGAACGAGCTAAATGTTTCTGTCGGGATGAACTATAGATTTTCTTTAAAAAGGAGTTAATTCATGTATAGTAAATTAATTAGCATGAACGAAAGTACGACAGCGACCCGAGGAAGGCTTGTCCGAACCCTGTTAGTAATATTCTTTTCTTTATTTTTTGTTGCCAGCTGTATGGATAGAAAAATAATCAATCCTTTTTTTAGTCTTGATCCCGAGCTGGAAGACCCCGGCGATCCAGCTCCTATTACAAAGACATGGGAAGTGATGGATACGGCCGGTTTTTCCGAGGGAGCGGTCAGCGATATTGCCATTCACAGGGATGAAAGCGATGGCACAGTATATGTAGCTTACCAGAACAGTTCTGATGGTGGTGTTACTATAAAAAAATTCAGTGCAGGATCTTGGGTGACCGTAGGGCCCCTGGGCCTGGATACAGGCATTTTAGGTGCGGATGTTTCGATCTATAGCCGCAATGGCACTCCCTATGTCGTTTATAAAGATAATTCGCAATCAGGCAAGTTGACCGTTAGATCTTTCGATGGGGCCAACTGGAATGTTGTGGATTCTCCCGGCATGTCCGTGCATAACGGCAATTGCAGAGAAGTACAACTTTATGTCGAGCCTAGCGGACACATCCATCCTTATTATACTGATACAGAAACAGTCCCCAACACGGTCACTTTGATGAACTATGAAGGCGGTAGCTGGTATTCACCGGGCGGAGCAAACCTGCACGGAGGTACGCCTGATTTGACGGCTTTAGGATCCAAAGAAATGGGGATATCGGCCCTTCCTTGCGGAGCTTACCGCAGTGGTTCAAGTGTCGTAATAGAAGAATTCAATTATCTTTTTTCTGTATTTCAGTCCATCGGTTCAACATCCTGTCCAAGTGATGATTTTGATCTCGCTTACAACAATGAATATCCATACCTGGCCTACATTGACGGGACCATGCTTAAAGTAAAGAAACTGGCAAAACAGAACGCCAATCAGACGCTGGAAGTGTATGAAACAACGGTCGCTGCAGGCTCTAGCAATGTCAGCCTGTATATTCAAGCTGATGGCACGGTCTATGTTACTTATGCGGATGGTGCACAAGGCGGCAAAGTGACCGCAATGAAGGTCTATTAAGTTATAGTATTTTTGGTTTTTTATAGCGGCCCCGTTCGGGGCCGTTTTTTTTGATGCTGGAAAACCTTTGTTATTTATGTTAAAGGTTATTTCCTTGGAGATGGTTTAATGAACGGTAAAACAGCGATAATAGATATTTTAAAGATCCCCTTAAAATTAAAGGCAGAAAATATCTTGGCAGTTGGAGCGGAACTGAAGAGCAGTTTTTGTATTGGCCGGGGGCAAAAAGCTTTCTTGGCCCAGCCAGTTAATGATCTTAAAGACCTAAATAACTATGAAGTGTATAAGGATTCTATTGAACAAAAGATCCGGGATATAGGAGCTGAGCCTAAATTAATTGTGCATGATCTTCACCCTGATTATCTGAGCAGTCGATATGCCAAAGAATTATCGGGGGAAAAGATCGCGATACAGCATCATCATGCTCATATTGCCGCTTGCATGGCTGAGCATGGTCTGGATGAAAAAGTCATCGGCTTTAGTTTTGACGGAACCGGTCTTGGTGATGACCAAAAGATCTGGGGCGGTGAGGTCCTGATCGCTGATCTTAATGAATACGAGCGTTTCAGCCATCTGGAATATGTTCCTATGCCGGGAGGCGATAAGGCCGCCCAGGAATGCTGGAGAATGGCCGTTGCCTATTTAAATCATACATATGGTAACGAATATCTTACGCTTGACCTTCCTTTTCTAAAAAAGATCGATAACAATAAAGTTGAGCTGTTAAATTCCATGATAGAAAAAGATATAAATTGCCCATTAACTTCAAGTGCCGGCCGGTTATTTGATGCTGTAGCTGCTTTGCTGGATATCTGTGTAATTGCAGAATATGAAGCTGAAGGGCCGATTAAGCTGGAAGCAGCCGCGGGCAAAGATGTTGTGGAGCAATATCCGTATAATGTAGAAAATTTGATCTCTGTCAAAGAAATTATTAAAGGAATTGTAGAAGATAGCAAAAAAGGAACAAGCAAAGGGATCATTTCTGCGAAATTCCACAATACAATTGTGGCTATTATCGTAAAGTGTGCAGGAAAGATAAGGGAAGAAATAAAATTGAACAAAGTAGTATTATCCGGTGGTTTTTTTCAGAATAAATATATTCTGAAAAGGTTGGTTGAAAAATTAAACGTTGAAAAGTTCAACGTTTTTACGCATAAAAAAGTTCCCACGACCGATGCGGGGATAGCTTTAGGGCAACTGGCGATCGCTGCTAAAAGGAGAGAATTAAAATGTGTTTAAGTGTGCCGGGAGAAGTTTTAAGTATTAATGGTGATCGCGCTGAAGTAAGTGTGGGCGGGACACGTTATCATGCGGGTATACAATTAGTCGATGATATCAAAGTGGGCGATTATATCTTGATCCATTCTGGATTTGCTATACAAAAGATAAGTAAAAAAGATGCGGATGAGACCATGGCCATCTTCGCGGAGATCGGGGAGAAGCTGAGAGAAACCACCCCTGCCAAGCAAAAAAGGTTTGAACAGAAATAATTGACCCCTCCTAATTAAGGAGGGGATATGGAGAGTTTTAAATGAAGTATATTGATGAATATCGTGATAAACAGCTTGTCTTAAATATAGCTGAGAACATAAAAAAGATCTCAAAAAAAGAGATCGCTTTGATGGAAGTATGTGGTGGGCATACGATGTCTATCTATAAATTCGGTCTGCCTTCACTATTGCCTAAGACCGTTAAATTGATCTCAGGGCCTGGCTGCCCGGTCTGTGTGACCAGTACTAAATTCGTAGATCAAGCGATCGCTTACAGTAAATTGCCGGAGGTTATTATTGCTACATTTGGGGATCTGATAAGAGTGCCAGGATCAAACTCAAGTTTGGTCAAAGAAAAAGCAAATGGGGCAGATATCCGTTTAGTCTTTTCACCTCTGGAAGCTTTAGAGATAGCTAAAGAAAATACTGATAAGAAGGTAGTGTTCTTAGGTATAGGATTTGAGACCACAGCGCCAACCAGTGCCGCGACAATAATCGATGCATACAAACAAGGCGTAAAGAATTTCTATGTATTAAGTTCACATAAAGTAATGCCGCCGGCTATGTCCGCGCTGATCGATGAAGGAGTAACGTTGAACGGCTATATTTGTCCTGGGCACGTAAGTACTATCACTGGTTCTGAGATATACGAGCCGATCGCAAAAAAATATAAGCTGGGGTGTGTTATCTCGGGATTTGAACCGGCGGATATGATGCAGTCGATCTATATGCTGGTAAAACAATTTGAATCAGGAGAGCCTAAAGTAGAGATAGAATATAAACGGGCAGTGAAGCCGGAAGGAAATCTGAAAGCAAAGAAAATGTTGGATGAGGTCTTTGAATTAAGGGACGACTGGTGGAGAGGCTTGGGGATCTTGCCTAAGAGCGGGCTGGGGATCAGAGATAAGTATAGAGAGTATGATGCAGAAAAAATGTTGGTCGTTGATGTTCCGGAGCCTGTTGAGCCAAAGGGTTGCAGCTGCGGAGAAGTACTGAAGGGTATTAAGGAACCAAAAGAATGTAAGCTTTTTGCTAAAGTATGTACTCCGGAACATCCTGTAGGGGCATGTATGGTATCTAGTGAAGGAGCGTGCGCAGCACGATATAAATATGACAAATAAACAGATCTTATTAGATCACGGCAGCGGTGGAAAACTTAGTCACGAATTAATTAGCAGCGTGTTTGTTAAACATTTTGCTAATAATACTTTAAAAGAACTTACGGATTCTGCATTATGCAAAGTTAGTTCAGATCAGATCGCTTTTACCACAGATTCATATGTGGTCCAGCCGATCTTTTTTCCGGGAGGCGATATAGGGAAGCTGGCAGTATGCGGCACGGTCAACGATCTGGCCGTTACCGGAGCAACTCCTTTATATCTTAGCTGCGGTTTTATTATTGAAGAAGGCTTTTCGATAGAAGAACTGGATAAGATAGTCAGCTCTATGGCCAAGGAAGCTAAAAATAGTGGAGTACAAATTGTGACCGGGGATACCAAGGTCGTAGAGCGTGGCGCAGCAGATAAAATATTCATTAATACTGCAGGGATCGGGATAATTGATAAGAAGAACGTGGAGATCGCTAATGCTAAAGGAGTCCAAACTGGAGACAAGATCATCATCAATGGTCCTATTGCTGAACATGGAGTATCAGTTCTTGGGAAAAGGAATGAACTAGATTTTAAAACAGACATTAATTCAGATTGTGCCAGTCTAAATGAGCTAATAGCAAAGGTTTTAAGAATATCTGATAAAGTTAAGTTCATGAGAGATGCGACCAGAGGCGGTGTAGCGACAGTGCTATGTGAATTGGCAGAAAATAAAAAGCTTGGGATAAAATTAGATGAAGATACTATTCCTATCAAAGAAAATGTCCGAGGAATATGTGAGATGCTGGGATTTGATCCGCTATATGTCGCTAATGAAGGTAAGGTTGTAATAGTAATCGGAGCAGAAGACGCTGAAAAAGTGTTAAAAGAGATGAAAAAAGATCCTTTAGGCAAGGAGAGTGCAGTGATCGGGGAAATAGTACAAGATCATGCAGGGAAAGTCGTTTTAAACACAGTGGTTGGCGGAAGCAGGATAGTGGATATGCTAAGCGGGGCCCAATTACCGAGGATCTGCTGATGCATGAATTAAGTATCATAGAAAATATCTTTAAAGTTATCGAAAAAGCAGCTTCGGAAAATGATATTAAGAAGATCAGCCAGGTCAATCTGAAGATCGGCAAGCTGCAGCAAGTAGTGCCGGATCTTCTGCAATCTGCTTTTGAAGTGGTCAGTAAAGATACTTTAGCAAATGAAGCTAAGCTTGTTTTCGAAGAAGTCCCTGTTAAAGTAAAATGCCGCAGCTGTCAGAAAGAGTTCGGTGTTGAAAATAATATATTTGTTTGTCCGAATTGTGCGAGCGGGGAATTGGACCTGCTGCAGGGCAAGGAATTGTTCTTGGTTAGTTTAGAAGGAGATAAATAAAATGAAGATAGAAGTAATGAAGAGCGTTCTGGAAGCAAACGAAGATAAGGCCAAGGAAGTGCGTACGCTTCTTAAGCAGAAGAAAGTAGTTATGTTGAACCTGATCAGCTCACCCGGTTCAGGGAAGACATCCTTGCTGGAAAGAACACTTGAGCAATTGGGGAACAATATCAAGATAGGGATCATTGAAGGTGATGTAGCTACAGATAAAGATGCTAAGCGTTTACAGAAATATAATGTGCCGATCGTAATGATAAATACTGAAGGTGGTTGTCATTTAGATTCGGCAAGTATTGAAAAAGCGTTGGGGAAGTTCGATCTAGTTAACTTGGACCTTATATTTGTAGAAAATGTCGGTAATTTAGTATGCCCAACTGCTTTTGATCTGGGAGAAAATGCCAAGGTGGCGGTGGTCAGCACTACAGAAGGAGATGACAAACCAGCTAAGTATCCCATGCTTTTTCGTGAAGCAGCGGTCGCTTTATTAAATAAGATCGATCTGGTCGAGCATACGGATTTCAATAAAGATGTTTTTTATGAAGAACTTACAAAATTGAACAGCAAGCTTCCTGTCTATGAAATATCTTGTACTAAAAATATTGGTTTAGCTAGTTGGTTAAAGTGGCTTGAAGGGCAGATAAACTAAGCTTATGTTGAGCTTGCTTGTTCGGCTTTTTTAAGGAAATCAGCACAATATTCCAGGATCTCCTGTAGTTTTTCCTTAGCTCTTTTGAATTCAACTTTTAAATGGTTTATTTCCAATGGATAGCTTTCGTCATCTGTAGGATCCCCAAAGAAAGCGAATAACGCTTGAGAATACATATTTATATTCATGATCCTACGAAAATATATATATAAAACATTGGCTGGGTCAGGATCGTTTCTAGATACAAAGGTATGCATGTTATAAATACCAGTTGGTGAAATGTCTGCCTTGAGGACCGGTTTTAAGATGTTTTTCAATGGTGTTCCTAAAAGTGTATCGTAGAGAGTTTCAAATTCTTCAAGTTTATTAACATATTTTAGAAGTGATTTGCCTTTTTCCTGAGAATTAGAAAAATTTAATTTAATTTGAGGGATCAGTGGATAAAGTGTCTGGTAGAACTCAGATTGATTTTCCTCTACTAAAGTGAATTGTTCAAAGTTCTTTTGAAGATTATTGATCTTGGCCTCTAATACTGGGATGAAAATCAAGTAATCCTTAATTTTATCGAAAAGATCCTCAAGATTATCTTCAATGTTTTTTAGATAGCTGTCTAGAGTATAACCATTCTTTATAGCAAGCTGATAGTAATAATCATAAAGTGCATGTAAATTCCTGAAGAATATATCACCTTCTTGCTGAGCTTCTCTAACTTGAAGGAGTAATTTTTTCAAGGTCGGGATATCTTGTAATTGGTCTTTGATGATATTTATACTGGGAGTAGTTCTTTCATTAATGTTGTAACACACATTGATCGTGCCTTGTTTTCGTTCTTGTAATATGTTTAAGAAGCTCTCTAGCTTACCGAAACGCAAGCTCAAGTCTTGAACATTATCCTGAACCGTCGAAATAAAACCATTATTTAAAATAAATTGTACAAAGGAAGGATTCCTGCGCACTTCATCTAAGATATCTTGCACAGCTCTGTTGAGGCAGGTCAGAGAATGATCTATTTTGTTTTGAATATTATCGATATTTTGATCAGTAATTATTTTAAAGCGGATCTGAGCGTGAGGATCTTCAAAGTGGCGCATGATATCTTTGGTATTATCATCAGTATTAAAATTAAAAAAAGCTTCCATGACATTCCAAGTAAGATAATAAATACTATCATCAAAGGCTTTTCTATACTTTGTGAATGGAGTAGTTTTAAAATCCGAAGTGGAAGAAGCTTTTGTTTGTAATATCTCTAAGACCATATTGCGGATCTTGAATTTGGGATCCTGCTCTGTAATAAACTTGCCTGACTGCTCATTGCATATCGCTGCGTAAATTACATCTTGTGATTTTTTTGAGTTAGGACATCTCTCAAAAAAATCATTTGTGGGCATGAGATCATCTATATATGAATTATCGCCATTAGTTATAGCGATTATACTGGCCAGTATATATTTCAGAAGCCTGGCCATGCGTAACTGTTTGCTGATTATATTAGTATAGGTTCTGGCGACTTGTTTATCTAATCTGTCTACTTCAATTGGTGAAGTAAAGGTATTTTTATAGTGTTCAAGTTTGGTCAGTAATTTTTTTAATCTATTAAATTTATTAATTGATATCTCTGATTGCGCTTTAAAGCTAGCAACAAATTCTTCAGATGAAGTGACTTCTTTAGTATTAATTTCAATGCCATCAACAATACGGACAAGATTATTAATAATACTTATAGGTATGTTTTCATCTTTCCAGGCCATGATCTTGTAATACACTTTTTTTCTCCTTATTGAGCGATAAATCGTCTGCATATAGATATCGTAAGGAGATCGATATAATTCTTTATTGTCCACAGAAATATTGAAATGTGGGTAAGTGCAGAAAAAAGGCTTAACTAAGGCAAAAAAACGCTAGAAATTCATCTCCGACTCCGCTCTATCGAGCTATGGCGGACAAGCAGTCATTGATTTTTAGAAATTCATCCAGTTCCCCGCCTATGCTAAAGCTTCGGCGGGCAGGCAGGTTCAAAATCTAGAAATTCATCCAATTCCAGGTCTGGCTTTCATTTTCGGCAAGCCACTTATCATTATCGGTCAAAAAGTAATATATATTGGCCAACGACTCATAATGTTCTTTTTCCATGTCCATCAGGAATTTGAAGAACTTTTTTTCTTCTTCATCTGTGGCAGAGCCGAGAGCCTTTTGATACATTTTAAAGCCTCTATCTTCCAGCTGTAGAGCAAGATCATAGCCTTCAATGTTGGAAAGATCTTTTTTCTGGGCGGCATCCTTGGTCTCTTTATAGGCAGCCTGCATGAGCTGTTCTAGTGGATCATAGGGCATGGTCTTGAATATTTTGTTCTGAGAAAAATCATTTATAAGATTTATATGATCTTTTTCTTGGATAGCTAATGATCCAAAAAGCTTCTTGCTTAAAGGATCCTGGACCTTTTTCATCAATGCTGAATAAAGGATAACTCCTTGTTCTTCGAATTTTATAGCTTCTTGCAGGGCTGTGGTCGTTGTCATAGCTTACTCCTTTTAATCTAGATTAGTTTCTGTCTGCCAATGACCGTGTTTATTGCAGAATTCAATGAGCTGTACTTTTTTACCTGTTGTTTTTAGGTGAAAGCAGGCTGCCGGGTTGACGGCCGGAGATAGGTATACTCTGGATATATATTTATTATCTATATAACAATCAATGAACTTAATAAAATGAGCTTCCTCCATGGGATGCAATGTCTTGCCGATCCGTACGATCACATCTGTACAGGATTGTTCAGGGACCAATCCACATTTTTTATTAACAGTGACCGCCGGAATATGTTTTACCGCGGCTTCCTTGCTTTTTTCTTCAGCTTCCTTGAAAACATTATCGTTCTGGGTGAAAGAGGTCTTTGGTGCTCCGCAGACCGGGCAATTTGCCGGAGCTTCGTTGTATTCAATGTGACCACAAACCTTACATATATATAATTTCATAAACTACCTCCCAGATCATTTTTAGCTATTATCAGCTACTTATTGTACTTTAACTTTGACATAAGTCAAAAAATTATATAATTTCAAAATAGGAATTAATCTTATAAGATATCCGTATGAAGATAAGCATTGTTATTCCTACATTTAACGAAGAAAAAACTATTTCAACCTGTTTAAGTCAATTTAAAGGAAAGCTTTCCGAGACAGAGATCATTGTAGTGGATGGGGGCAGTACTGATGATACTTTGGAAAAGGCCCGTTATTTTCCGGCAATAAAAATATTTAGCGCGGATAAGCTTTCCAGAAGTTATCAAATGAACAAAGGAGCAGAAGCGGCCACTGGGGATTGGCTACTCTTTTTACATGCTGATACTTTGCTGCCAGCGAATTGGGAAAATGAAGTAGTTAAGGCCAAAGCTGGAGGTTATAAGGCCGGGTGTTTCAGAGTAGAGCATGGAAAGCATGAAAGTATGACCTTGAGGGATAAAGTGCATGCCCGATTGGTTGATCTACGTACACATTATCAGCGTTATCCTTATGGTGATCAGGCGATATTTATCGATAAGAATATATTTGAGGAGTTGGATGGTTATAAAGATATCCCGATCATGGAGGATTATGAATTTTCCAGACGTGTTTATAAAAAATATGGGGAGTTTTATAGGTCCAAGAAAACAGCAGCCCCTTCTTTTATAAGATTCAAGGGAAAGTTCTGGCGTACGGGCTTGGCCATGCTCGCGACCCCTCAGCTATATAAACTAGGTGTTAGTCCCCAGTGGCTGGCAAAATTAAATAAAGAAATACGATAAAACTGAGGTTGTGTTTTTTATAATTAAGTATAATATTATCCAAGAATATTGTTTTGCGTCCGCCCCAGAACAATGAGGAGTTAAATTTTGGCAAGCAAAAATAATAGTGTAATAAGGGTAGTTCTGGCGTTGATGTTAGTTTTATTCATCAATACAGGTATTATGGCTGCTTATGATGATACTTGGGATATGCTCTTAAAAAAATATGTATTCAGAGGCCAGAAGGATGGCGTTGTCCTGAATATGGTCAATTATGAATGGCTAAAAAAAGATCAGCAATGGTCTGCCCTTTTAGGAGAATTGCAATTTTTTGATATAAAACAGCTTAAGACCCATGATGAGAAGCTGGCTTTTTGGATCAATGCTTATAATATCGCTGCAGTTAAAATGATCGTGGATAATTATCCGATAAAGAGCATAAAAGATAAATCGAAGTTGCTATATCAAGTCTGGGACCAGGATATCTTAAATATCGGAGGCAAAGAATATTCTTTGGGATATATTGAGCATAAGATACTTAGGAAAATGGATGAGCCTAAGATACATTTTGCTATTGTCCCAGCTGCGGTATCTTGTCCGGACCTGCGTACGGAAGCTTATCGACCGGAAGTATTAGAGATGCAGCTTAATTCACAGACACGCAGATTCTTGTACAATCCAATAAAAGGATCAGCAGTTGATTGGCGGCAGAAGAAGATCAATATCTCTTTGATCTTCAAATGGTTCGCGGAAGATTTCGGTAATGTGCGAGAGTTTTTAATTCAATATCTACCAGCATTTAAACAATATTTAGAGAATGAGGAATATGAATTGGTCTATATGAAATATGACTGGGCCTTAAATGAAAGGAGCCGCAAATGATTAATTTACGGCAGGCCCCAGCAACTAGTAGCTGCAGTTAGCCCAGAAAAGGCCGGAGAGATAATACTTTTGGCGACCATGGCTATTAAACAGGGATTGAAGCCGGGAGTATTTATGTCCCTGATCTTTTCTTACCCAACGGAGGCAGAGATCTTTAAGGTTGCCGGCATTAGCTTGGTGAAAAATAATTTTAAAGCTTGGCTAAAGAATTTAATTAAGCTGATCTTTGTAAGATAAGGCTTAATACTTACGATATATAAGTAGAATTCACTTAGTATATATGAAAGAATTCTCCAGGAGGGATATATGTCTTCGTGGAAAGTACGTTTAAACCAGATCGGCGAAAAGAAAGAAGTTGAGAAAGGCGCCTTTTTATTTTGTGACGAAGATCCTTATATTGGTGTTTATTATGTTGTTTCTGGTGAGCTTTGTGTTTCAAGGCTAGGATCAAAAGGGCAGCAATTAGAGATGCTCCGTATTTTGCCAGGCAATATGGTGGGATTGCCCCCATTATTTTTAACCATAAAGAGCTACCCGGCCTTTTGTCATGCGTTGATTAATTCTCAGGTGATCTTTATTAAGAAGGCAGATTTTCTTAAAGAATTGGATATTAATACAAAATTGTACAAAGCTGTAACAACTCAATTTGCTTATCAATTTATGTATCTTTCACAAAGGCTGGAGATCTTAAATTTAAAGACCCCGGAACAAAGGCTGGTCATGTATATGATCTCAAAATGCGCCAAGAATCATCCAGGCTGTTTAGAATTGCAGACCAAAAAGGTCGAGGTGGCCAGGCATTTGGCAATGGCACCGGAGACTCTATCCAGAGTATTAAATAAATTGCAGAGAGAGAATATTATCAAGGTCGATAATAAAAAGATCTATATAAAAGATAGTGTATCCCTGCGCAAAAAACTATTTTCATAGGCTTGATCAGCATCAAGATTAAGTTTTTTTCTTAAAAATTCCTTACAGTTGTAGTAAATATGTTTTATGTAATATGTTGTTCTCTATCAAGGATAATTTTTCAATATATATGTAAATTTAGAAAAGATCGATTCTTAAGATGAGGAGAAAGTGTGAGCATATATTCAGAGGAAAGCTTGGAAGTATATGAGCAGTGCCCGCTGTGGTACAAGTATAAATATGTTGATGGGATAAGACGCTCGGTGAGATCTATGGAGGTATTTCTGAAAGAGATCTTTCAGGAAATTATCCATAATATTTATGTTGAATCAAGGAATGAAAAAGTATCTCTGCCGATAGTCAGAGATCATTATCTGGCTCTTTGGACCAAGAAATACAAGAAAGTAAATATCAAGGCCGATCCCGAAAAAAAGCCTGCTCATTATTTAGATCTTGGGCAAAAAGGGATAAGTAATTATCTCAAAAGATATCGACCTTTTGTTCAGAAGAGTGTGCTGGGTGTAGATAAAAAGATCATGGTCGATCTTGATGGCAAAGGCAAGTATATAGTAGAAGGCAGTATAGATGTGCTTGTTAAGGCCAGTGATGGAGTATATGAGATACATGAGAATAAATTAGAGGAAGATATCCCCGAGCAAGAATATTTTAATAAGGATAGGAAACTGGTGCTTTCCCAGCTCGGTCTACAAAAAATGCTGCCGGAAGCAAAAAGGGTCAGCTTGGTCTGGTATTATCCGGCTAAAGATAAATTATATACAAGATTTATCGACAAACAGCAGTTGCTTAAAACAAAAAAGGACAGCATTGAGATCATTGAGAGGATCGCGCAAGAAAAGTATTATTTTCCGGATGAATGCCCGGTATGTGTAGATTGTGTTTATGATGATCTTTGTCCCAAGCGCAAGAACTTCTTTAATCTTAAATCCATGTTGGTGCGTGATGGATTTCAAGAAAGAAGCAAGATGCTTGAGCTGGATTAACCTACAGATCCCTTAAAAGATACCTGAATTATAATAGTTGACAAGCCACTAGAGTAGTTTATAATCATTCTAATCTAAAAAGGATTATAAACAAAAAATGAGCCCAACAGTTATCGAAAAATTAAAAGCAAAAGGAGTGAAGGTCACGCCGCAAAGGGTGGCCATAATCGAATATTTGGAGAAAAATTATGATCATCCTTCTGCAGAAGATATATACAAGGTGATCAAGAAAAACCATCCGGGAGTCTCTTTTGCTACGATCTATAATACTTTAGATAAATTAGCAGAACTCAATGAAATACTTAAATTAAAAATAGCCGAGGATAGGGTGCATTATGAATATCATACCGGGCCGCACCATCATTTTTACTGTAGGAAGTGCCAAAAGATATATGATATCAAGGTCAGCTGCCCTCATTTGGATACGCTGAAAGTTGGGCCGCATAGATTAGAAGAAGTACATGGTTATTTCAAGGGTGTATGCAAGGATTGTTTGAAAAAATAGAAGAAAAGGAGGGAAAAGAGATGATCAAAAAAGAAATGAACATCGCCGAGGTGCTTGGGAAATTCCCGGAGACCATGGCTGTGTTGCAGGAGCATGGAATCGGCTGTATCGGTTGTATGATGGCCCATTCCGAATCTTTGGAGCAAGGGCTATCTGCTCATGGATTGAATGCAGATGAGATCATTAAGGAAATGAATACTTTGGTAAAGACCAAATAAACAGGTTTGTAACTAACGATCATTATAGTAAAATTAGTACTTCCAAGCGCAATCAATTATAAGGAGGAAGCTTATGAAACTTAAGGGAAGCAAGACCGAGAAAAATTTACTGGCTTCATTTGCCGGCGAATCACAAGCAAGGAATCGTTATACTTATTTTGCCAGCAAGGCGAAAAAAGAGGGGTATGAGCAGATCTCCGCGATCTTTCTAGATACAGCCGAAAATGAAAAAGAACATGCTAAAAGGTTCTTTAAATATTTGGAAGGTGGTGCTGTTGAAATAACAGCATCCTATCCGGCCGGTGTCATAGGTTCAACAAAAGAGAATCTGGAAGCAGCTGCTGCAGGAGAGAATGAAGAATGGACAGTGCTCTATAAGGAGGCTGAGAAGGCAGCCCGCGAAGAAGGGTTTAGAGAGATCGCCGATCAATTCAAAGAGATCGCGGAAGTGGAAGAGGAACATGAAAAGCGTTATCGAAAGCTGCTGGAAAACGTGAAGAAAAAAGTCGTGTTCAAAAAAGACGAAGTAGTGAAATGGCATTGCCGCAATTGCGGATATGTACACAAGAGCAAGGAAGCCCCTGAAGAATGCCCCGCCTGTAAGCATCCTCAGGCATATTACGAAGTTCTTGGCGAAAATTACTAAAGGAGGGGAAGATGGATTGCGTTTTTTCAATTGAAGAATTACTGGATTTTGCGATCAAGATCGAAGAGGAAGGGATCTCCTTTTATAATGCTATGGCGAGCAAGACAAAAAAGAACGATCTAAAGGAGCTCTATGAGTTCTTGGCCGAGGAAGAGGTCAGTCATAAAAAAACTTATAGTCAACTGCTGGAAAATATCAAAGCAACAGAAAATCCTAGTGATTTTAATGATGATTACAATCGGTATATGCGTGCTTTTGTAGATTCGGTCATCTTTCATAAGGCAGATCAGAAAAAGGAATTCAGCAGTGATCTGGAAGTCATCGAATATGCCATAGAAAAGGAAAAAGATTCGATCTTGTATTATAAAAGCTTGATCGATTGTATCGCGGAAAAGGATCGAGATGTCGTAGAAAAAGTTATTGAGGAAGAGCGTTTACATGTCCTGAAGATGCTGGATATCAAAGAAAAAATTGGCTAAAGGAGGCAGATCATGAGCAGAATGTTCACCGCAAAGGAATTGATCGGATTTGCAGTAGAGATAGAGAAAAGCGGGATAGCTTTCTATTCGGAAGCCGCGAAAAAAAGTAAGGATACTAAGGCCCAGGAGCTCTATAAATTCTTGATCGATGAGGAAGCAAAACATCAGAAGATCTTTCAGGGATTATTAGCCGGGCTTGAAAAGCAAGTAATGTCTGCTGAAGCCATGACCGTAACAGAAGAATATAAAAGCTTTATGAAGGCCCTGGTCGATTCAGCAATTTTCAAAAAAGATGCTTTAGCCAAGGGTGTTTTGAAAAATGATATGGCTATCCTGGATTATGCTTTAGGCCGGGAGAAAGATTCGGTGATCTTTTACAGCGACATGCGCAAGCTGGTCCCCGAGAAAGATCTTAAGCAGTTAGACCAGATCATAATTGAAGAAAGAAGCCACATAGTCAAACTGCTGGATATTAAAAGCAAGCTTAGTTAGTTATTTTTTCAAAGGTGAAAAATGAAAAAATGGAAAAATGATATATCTATAATCATAACTCTCTTGATCTTATCTTTAGCGATCTATCTTATGCACTATGGAATATTCCATGATGCGCATCATATTTGGATCTATTTTATAGGTGATCTTGGTTTTATCGGCATTCAAGCCCTGATCATATATTATGTGATCGACCGATTGCTGAAAGTGCGGGAGAAGATCTCCACCAGAAAAAAATTAAATATGCTTTCGGGGATATTTTTCTATGATCTGGGCATTAAGGTTTTTAATAGTTTGAATATTTTTGTAAAGAACCATTCTCAGTGTGCTGGCAATGTATGTGTTCAAGAAGATTGGAATAGCGGAGAATTCAAAAAGGCGGAAGATAATGCGGCGCAATTAGAACTGGAGCTTGTATATGACGGCAAGGCAATGGATGAGCTGGCCCAAGTACTTAAGAACGGCAAGGGAATGATCATCAGGCTGATGGAAAATCCCAGCTTACACGAGCATGAGACTTTCTCTGATATGCTGATGGCACTTTTCCACCTTACCGAAGAGGTACTACGCCGAAGTGATCTTAAAAATAATGATAAAGAAGATCAGGGGCATCTATTAAATGATATAAAACGTCTTTATATTTATTTAGCGAGGCTATGGATAGAATATATGCAGCACCTTAAGGATAACTATCCTTACCTATATCTATATAATATTAAGAACCGCCAGATTAAGTTCGTATAAAGGAGGAAAATTATGGCAAAGGTAAAAATATATTCAACACCCACCTGTCCCTACTGCAAGAAAGCCAAAGCTTTCTTAACTGAACATAAGATCTCTTTTGAGGATATCGATGTTGGCAGTGATCAAAAGGCCGCCGAAGAAATGATGGAAAGATCCGGAGAGATGGGCGTTCCTCAAATAGATATTGATGGGAAGTTGATCATAGGCTTTGATCAAGCCGCTATCGCCCAAGCTTTGGGTATTTCCGCATAAAAACAGAGGAAGTGCATTATGTATGATCTGATCATTATCGGCGCGGGCCCAGCAGGAATAACTGCCGGGATCTATGCCGCCAGGCAAAAATTAAAGACATTGATAGTTACCGAGAATATCGGGGGGCAGACGGCCTGGAGCGGCACTGTTGAAAATTACACTGGATTTCAATTGATACCAGGCGCTAAGTTGGCTGAGATCTTCGAAGAACATGCAAAAAAATATTCACTGGAAATAAAAGAGAAAGAAAAAGTATTTCAGATAGAAAAAGATGGAGCTGTTTTTAAGGTACATACTAAGCAGGGGATATATGAAAGCAAGACAGCGATAGTGGCCTCGGGTAAGATCTCGCGTAAATTAGGTGTTCCCGGAGAGGATGCCTTCAGGAATAAAGGTGTCTTTTATTGTGCGGTATGTGACGGGCCACTATTTGCGGATAAGAACGTCGCAGTGGTCGGCGGAGGAAATTCTGCGCTTGATGCCGTGCTGCAGCTGGCCAAGATCGCCAAGAAGATCTATATAGTAAATATGACCGGCGGTCTTACCGGAGATCCGGTGTTCAGAGATAAAATCGAGGCAGACAAGAAAATAGAGATATTGAACGATTGTAAGGTCAAGGAAATAAAAGGGGATAAGTTCGTCAAAGAGATGATCGTTGATTGTAAGGGGAAGGAAAAGAAATTAGATGTGAAGGGGATATTCGTCGAGATAGGATTGATCCCTAATAGTGATCTTAAAATAGAGCTTAAAAGGGATATTCGGGATGAAATAATAGTTGATAGCAAGAACCAGACAAATATCTCAGGCTTGTTCGCGGCCGGAGATGTTACTAATGTTCCAGAAAAACAGATAGTAGTTGCTGCTGGAGAAGGGGCTAAGGCTTGTTTAAGCGCTGTGAAATATCTTAATTCTATTAAGCCAAAAAAGGAGGGCAATGAAATGAGCAAATGGAAATGTTTGGTATGCGGATACATCTATGATCCTGCGCAGAACGATAATGTGCCTTTTGACAAACTGCCGGAGGATTGGGTATGCCCTGAATGCGGTGTCGGCAAGGACCAATTCGAAGAAGTGCAATAATGACCGAGCAAAGGATATTAAAGAAAGGTATTTATTCTATAGGCGCCATTGATTGGGACAGGCGTCTATTCGATGCTTTGATCCCATTGCCGGACGGGACCAGTTACAATTCCTACTTAATAAAAGGAAGCTCAAAGAACCTATTGATAGATACTGTTGATGCTGCTATGCCGGAAGGCCTGCTGAAGAACTTAGGAGATCTTAAGGTCGAGGTCCTGGATTATGTCGTGGCCAACCATGCCGAACAGGATCATGCCGGATCACTTCCTCAAGTCTTAAAAAAATATCCGATGGCCAAAGTCGTGACCAATGAGAAATGCAAAGGCCTTTTGATGGATGAGCTTTTGATCAAGGAAGAGCGTTTCTTGGTCATTAAAGATAAAGAGGAGCTTTCTCTTGGAGATAAGACCATACAATTCTTCATTGCGCCTTGGGTACATTGGCCGGAGACCATGTTCTCTTATTTAAAAGAAGATAAAATATTATTTCCTTGTGATTATCTGGGCTCTCATTATGCTACGAGCGATCTGTTCGTTAAGGATGAGAAAATAATCTACGAAGCAGCCAAGCGTTATTATGCGGAGATCATGATGCCGTTTAGGGTCAATGTCCGCAAGCATTTAGAGCTGATCAAAGGATTAGCGATAGATCTGATCGCTCCGAGCCACGGCCCTATCTATGATAAACCAAAATTTATTTTAGATGCTTATGCAGATTGGTCTTCAGAAAATGTTAAGAACGAAGTGGTTATTCCCTATGTAACGGCCCATGGCAGTACTAAGGTCATGGTCGAGTATTTAGTGAATGCTTTAACAGGTAAAGGATTGATCGTTAAGCAATACGAATTAACTTCAACGGATATTGGGAAGCTAGCCATGGAGCTGGTAGATGCAGCAACAGTCATAGTAGGTACACCAGCTATGCTTGTTGGTGCTCATCCACAAGCGGCTTATGCTGCGTTCTTGGTGAACGCTCTGCGGCCAAAAGTAAAAAATATCGGTATCATCGGTTCTTTTGGCTGGGGCAACAAGGTCGTGGAACAGTTGGCGGGAATGATCTCATCTTTGAAGGTAGATGTGCTGGATCCAGTGATGATCAAGGGTTATCCCAAAAAAGATGATCTGAAAAAACTTGATCTATTAGCCGATACAGTAGTTGAAAAACACAAAGTATTAGGATTGATGTAATGCCCGAGCTTCCCGAAGTTGAGACTATCGTTCGAGGCTTGAGGCGCAAAACTTTAAAACAACCAATTTCCAAGGTTAAAGTTAATTATCCAAATATAGTTGTTTCTCCGAAGGCACTAAGTACACTTCTTAAAAAAGATAGTTTTAAGCAAATAGGCCGGCATGGAAAATATATAACAATAACTACTAAAAAAGGGACCCGCTTAATAATCCATTTACGCATGACAGGGCAGCTTGTCTTAGCCGGGAACGGATATAAAGCGGATAAACATGTTCATCTTGAAGTAGATTTTAAAAATGGTCAAAAATTATTCTATCGGGATATCAGAAAATTCGGCAGATGGGTTGTTGTCCCGCCTCATAAAGAATTCAAAGACCTGATCAATGCCGGAAGAGATGCCTTGTCGCTTACAAAAGATGAATTGGCCGATAAAATATTAAGACATTCCACAATGAAATTAAAAGCGTTCTTATTAGATCAAACGATCTTGGCAGGCATTGGTAATATTTATGCAGATGAAGTCTGCTATGCGCTAAAAGTTGATCCAGAACTTAAAGTTAAGAAAGTTAATATTGATAGATTACACAAAGAGATCAACAGGATCCTGAACTTAGCGATCAGAAATAAAGGGACATCGGTCTCAGATTACCTGACCTCTAAAGGCGCAAAGGGTAATTTTCAGAACCTTTTAAAAGTTTATAAACAAAAAAAGTGTCCTGGCTGTGGAGCGGTCCTAAAAAGGAAAAAAGTAGCAGGGCGGACAAGCCATTATTGTGCGAAATGTCAGAAGAGGTAAACAATTAAGGAGTATGTTCATGTCAAAGAAAACAACCAAAAGAAAGATAATCGAGATCGATCGTGATAAGTGTAATGGCTGTGGGCTTTGTACCACAGCATGTGCCGAAGGTGCTTTGGCCCTAGATAAAGAAGGTAAAGCTGTATTAGCTAAAGAAATTTATTGTGATGGGCTTGGGGCTTGCCTGGATGTTTGCCCGGTCGATGCTTTGCATATAGTTGAAAGGGACAGTAATGAATATGATGCTAAAGCAGCTTATAAGCATGTGAAAAAGACCAGAGGTGATGAGGCTGCCAAACAGGTACACGGTGCTGAAAAGTTCGTTCAAGAAAAAGATAAGCCTTTAGCTTACGGATGTCCTGGAACAATGGCTCAGGAATTAAAACCAAAAGGTAAAGAGGATGCACCTATTGCTTCGATCTCTGGTCAATCCGAGCTCTCGCAATGGCCGATACAGCTCCATTTAGTTTCACCCTATGCGCCTTATTTTAATGAGGTGGACCTGCTTATAGCTGCTGATTGTACGGCATTTACAATAGGTTCTTTTCACCAAGAGCTATTAAAAGGGAAGAAACTGGTCATAGCTTGTCCAAAACTTGATAATACTGAACCATATGTAGAAAAGATTTCGGAATTGTTGAAGAATAATACTATATACTCGCTAACGGTTGCCATAATGACCGTACCATGTTGTTCCGGGCTTTGGCAGATAGTCAATGAGGCTGTGAAGCGCTCCGGGGAAAATATGGCTGTTAAAAAAGTAGTCATAGGGCTGGATGGTCAGATAATTTCATAAGGAATGATAGTGGTCTTTTTGTTGGTATAATCATGATGCTGTAGGAGGGCAATATGGATAAATTCGTTAATCAGGTGATTTCATTAAGTAAAAGTATCGATTATTCTCAGGATGCAATTGTCAGTAAGATAATCTATAAAAGCGATCATACGATACTGACCTTGTTCGCGCTGGCAGAGGGTCAAAGCATTGCTGAGCATGTCACACCTTTTGATGCTCAGGTCCAGGTCCTAGAAGGCAAGGCTGAGCTGGTCATTGGCGGGGAGAAAAAGATAGTTAAAGCAGGCGAGAGCATAATAATGCCGGCAAATGTAGCTCATGCCTTATTTGCCAAGCAAGCCTATAAAATGCTGCTGACCATGATGAAGTAAGGAGGTGGATTATGGAAGTAAAGAGTGTTGGTGAAAATTATAAATGCAATGTTTGCGGCAATGAAGTAACTGTTACTAAAGTTGGCGGAGGAGAGCTGGTTTGTTGTGAGCAACCGATGGAAAAGATCTCGGGCTGATTTGATCTATTAGGGCTTTTTTTTGGTGTTAATGCGCCGATCGATCAGCTTGTAGGCGATCAAAGAAACAATGGTTAAAAGCCAAATTGCTGGGAAAAAGAAGCCCGCGATAAACGTAATTCCACCTAAGCCCATTACAAAATATTTACTAAAGACACTTGCTTCCATTATGCATACCAATATAGCATTGCCCCCAAATATTATTACCCATAGTACTACTTCGTTCTCCATAGACCACCCTTTTTAATTTACCAAAGTATACTACTAAACTATAGTTTATTTCTAGAAGGGGATAAAAAGGCTTATTGACAAAGGCTTGGAATTATCCTATAACTTGTGAAATATGTCACAAGGCAAACTACCTGAAGCGTCGATCGAAAGGCTTTCAACCTATTACCGCAGGCTTTCTGAGCTTAACCAAGAAGGTGTGAAGAATATTTTTTCCGGGCAGCTTGGCGAGCAGGTAGGTGTTTCCGGGGACCAAGTCCGTAAAGATCTAAGCTATATAGGCAGTTTTGGCAGCAAAGGCTCAGGATACGCAGTTAAATTGCTTTGTAAAGAGATCGCCAATATCTTGGGTCTGCAAAAAGAAAGAAGGATGGCCCTGCTCGGAGTGGGGAACTTAGGAAAAGCCTTGCTTTCTTATCATGGTTTAGAGAGATGGAATTTTGAAATAGTAGCTGTATTTGATAATAATTCACGTAAAGTAGGTAAATTGATCCTGGGGAAAAAGTGCCAACATCCTTTGAATTTGGAAAAAGTAGTAAAGGAAAAAAGGATCGATATCGCTATCTTAGCTGTGCCGGCAGCGGCTGCACAGGAAGCTGCGGATAGTATAGTAAGGGCCGGGATAAAGGTCATTTTAAACTTTGTGCCGGTCGCCTTGTCCGTTCCAGGTGATGTAAAAGTAGAAGATGTGGATTTTTCAGTAAAACTTAAAAAGCTTTCCTATTTTCTGCAAAATATCTAGCAGCAAATAGTTTATTTTCAAAAAAAAGGTATTGACGGGGAAATGCATTCGGGATAAACTAAAATCTCTGAAACAGAGTTGTGAAATAATTCACAAGACGGGGGCGCTAGAATAGGATCAGAACGGGTAAAATGGAGCAGTATTTCATAGCCTATAGTAAGTTTGCAGAGCTAGTACATGAGTTGGCTAAAGAAGGCAATGTATATGTACCTGTGCGCAATGAGGATCAATTCAACTATGAATTATTGGATCCTAATTCTTCTCAAGAAATAATTTTCAATAATATACGTCCTATAGAATCAGTAAAATCATTTGTTTATCCAATCAACCAGCAGGTGGCCGGCAAGGATGTTGAGCCGGAAAAATTCGCTAAACAAACAATTTTGATAGGAGCCAAAGCCTGTGATCTAAAGGCAATGTACATCCAGGATAAGGTGTTCTTGGAGCAAGGTGGCCTGGAAGATCCTTTTTATGCACAAAAAAGAAAGGATATGCTGATCATCAGCAGTGATTGTAAGCAGCCTTTGGATAGTTGTTTTTGCAGTATTA